>NZ_JABXKJ010000239.1 GCF_017115085.1 Nostoc sp. NMS7
GTGATGCAGTAATGCACACCTCGACCCTAACTGGGGCGATCGCTCTAATTCAAGCAAGGATAATTTTACCAGCGATGTCTACGACGGGCTGCGCCTAGGCCCCAATTCCAAAAATTCAAAGAGGAAAACTCAGGAGGAGCGATGGCGCTCTTGCACCCGTACAGAAGCGATCGCTATCAAGTGGTTTTGATGAGCAGCGCTACTTAGAAGGTCAATTATGGTGAGTCTAATGTGGTAGGTTCTTCTGGCTCCCGTTCTAACTATTAATAACAAGTTGCGTTCAATTTGGCGTAAGTTCTAAAGATAATTACGGGTAAAGCCTGCATCGGCAGGCTTTGTTTTTTATTGTCAAACAAGTATCCACAACTAGAAAGTTATGATTAAAATAATTATTAATTAATTGATGAAAAATGGAAGATTCAGTGTTTGTTATATTTCTTGCCTTTGGGTGTATTTGGATTGTGATGGGAGTTGTAGGTTTGATTGCGTTTTTAAAATCTGAGTGTGAGGAAATTAAGTTTGGTAAGTGGGGACTTATAGTTGCTATTCCAATCCTAATACCAATAATTTTTTCTCTGATTATTGGTATATTTTATCGTTAGTAAAATCAGTATTTATCTTCCAATCCCTCTTCTTCAATTATTAATTGCACCCCTAACCAAAATCACTGTACTTTCTACACCAGAAGCGATCGCTTCGGGAATATTACCTTGAATCGCCTGCTGCAACAATCCCTCGCGCGAAGCTCCCACAACTACAACATCGTAGCCTTCGGTTTTCACTAGGTTAATTACACCTTCAGCAACTGAATTAGCTTGCACTGGGAGAGCAACTACAGTACTCGACAATTTGCGACGCCGCATCAAATGGCGGATGGCTTGTTCTGAAACTGACATATCTGGCCTTAATTCAGATGTCTTAAACACCTGTGCAAGGCGAATTTGGGGATCATTTCCTAATGTCAGTAAAGCTGGGAGCAATTTAATCGCCAGCCGCGAATTGGGGCCACCAGCCATTGGTACTAACCAACGATTGAAGAGGGGAGTAGTGCCTAATTTTACTAAAACTACTTCGCAGGGGGCTTGGCGAATTACGCTGTCTACAACGTCGCCAAAAATCCGATTCGGGGTAGATGTGCTACCTTTCCATCCCATTAAAATTAGGTCGATGTGTTGTTCGTTGATTGTCTCCAAAATTGCCTGCGCGACATCGTGGGTAACTCGAATCTGCGTGTGCAGAGGAATTTGCCATTTTTTTGCTAAGACTTCCGCCTGTCGTAGCAAGCGGCGACTTTTTGCCGTTCTTACCTCTGTTTCCGATGGGGAACTGTGGCGGGGTATCAGCATCACTTGCACACAATCTATTTCATAATGGCGATCGCGGGCAATAGCTGCTGCCATTTGTAATAAAATACCGGCGGTTTCGGGATTAGCTACTGGCACTAATAATCTACCTCTGCCGGTGCTGGGCGATCGCGTTTGGTAAACTATATATGAACGTTCTGGTCGCAATTTCGGGGTGTCATTTTCACCATTGAGATGGTCTGCTTCCGCCCGAATAATATCTCCACGGGTAATAATTCCAATCAGTTTCCGTCCATCTACGACTGGTAAGCGACTGATTTGATAGCGATCGAGTAGATATAGCACATTGCCCAAGTTGTGGATGGGTGTTACGCTCATCGGAGCGGCGGTCATAATTTCCCGCAAAGGAGTGTCATTTGGTAAGTTGCGATCGCGGATACTTAGTAAATCTGATTGGGTGACAATCCCTACAAGCTTGCTATTCTCTACCACTGGAAAGCCCCGATGGTGGGAACGGGCAAATGCCTGCATCACTTCATCTAAAGGCATCTCTGTATCCAGAGTTTCTACTTGTTGCTGCATGACATCTTTGGCAGTCAAATTTGTCATTATCCCCCCCGCCGGTGCTGCTTTTTGGATAGTTATGCCATTCCACGCCAAAAGTTGGTCATAGAGTGATCCTGGCGCCAACTTTTCGGCGACTAGATACGAAGTTACAGAGCCAATCATTAAGGGAAGTACTAAATTGAAATCTGTAGTCATTTCAAACACAATTACTATCCCCGTCATTGGCACTCTCGCCACCGCAGTAAAAAATGCGCCCATTCCTGCCAAAGCATAGGTAATTGGGAATCCAGCCGCTATCCCCAAAGGAACAAGCAGACTGTGTTCTGCCATACCCACCAAGTAGCCAAGGGCAGCCCCAAGGGTCAATGCCGGAGCAAATAATCCTCCTGGCACACCAGAGCCATAGGCTACCAGAGTTAGGATAAACTGGGAGATAAAGGCGATCGCCGCCATTGACCAGCTAGCCTCACCTGTAATTAAAATTTCCCGTAGTCCGGTGTTATCTCGAAACGCTACCGGCAGTAATGCCACAATTACCCCAGAGACTAACCCAGCTAGTGCCACACGAGCAGGTAATCCAAAACGCAGAGAGCGGCGGTAAACACTTAAGCTGGCAATAATCCCGCGATTGAACAGCGCCCCCATCAACCCAGCCAGAATCCCCAACACCAAATAGAAGGGAATATCTTGAACAAAAAACTCTGTCTTGGAAGCAGTTAATGCTAGATTCAAATCCAGGCTGCGACCACCCAATACGCGCGAGACGACAGCACCGATAAAAGAAGCCAGAATTGCAGTACCCAGAGTAAATTCCGAGAAATCTTGTAACAGTTCTTCCACTACAAACAATACACCTGCAATCGGCGTATTGAAGGCAGCCGCTAACCCTGCTCCCGCACCAGCTGCAATCAACTGGCGACGGTGGTCAGGGGAAGTCGCAAACCATCGACTAAGTTGAGATGCTAAAGCGGCGCTGACCTGAACTGTTGGCCCTTCCCGCCCTAAAGCTAGTCCAGAACCCAGTGCCAGAATCCCACCGACTAGCTTCACCAGGGCAACACGCAAATTTAGAGCAATTGGTATACCGGCCAGCACTGCTTTCACCTGAGGAATGCCGCTCCCGGAAGTTTCTGGGGCTACGCGCTCAACCAGCCATCCTGCGAGGAATCCAAAGGCGAGGCCAATAACTGGTAACACTAACCAAGCTGGTAGCAGCAGCGATGTCTGCACTCGCCAGGAACCTAGTAATCCCACCCCCCATTTCAGTAATACTGCTGCAAGAGCAGAAACCAAACCAATCAGACAAGCTTCAAAAATTGCTAAACGACGCCGTGGTTGTAGCAGCTGCCGAAAGCGCTGGAAGATAGGTGTATACCACATGATGTCAACTTTCTTGTGTTATTCGGAGATGATTTACTAAACTTTCAACGAATCAAAGGCAACATTTGCTACTTGCAAAACCCGTTAGTGGCGATCAATTTAGAATTTTTAACGGAGTTCTGAGGGTTTAAGTCAAGAGTTTTTAACAAGCGTTAACGAATCGGCAAGCGTCATTACGAATTACGAATTAATTGCTTCTCCCGGTGGTGGATAGCCCTTCTACTATCAGAGATGGAGTATAACAAGAACCATTCCAATCAGCATCGTTGCCCAGTGTAACCAATTGCTTCAGGGCTGTGTAGACATTACCTGCAACCATCGTATCCTTAACGCGTCCAATTACCTGACCATTTTGGACGCGGTAGCCTAAATCAACGTTGATCGAAAAATCTCCAGAAATACTGCCGCCACTACCCAGCATTTGATCCACAATCAAGCCATCATCTAGTTGTTGAATCAAATCTGGTAGGGATGCTGAACCGGGCTGGATCAGAAAATTAAATAAACCAGGGGTGGGATAGCTACCTAAACCAGGGCGAAAACCATTTCCAGTGGTGTCAGTACCCAGTTGGTGCCCGGTGGTGCGATCGCCATAGAAATGCTGTAAAGTCCCGTTTTCGATAAATACTAAAAATTTAGTAGCAGTACCTTCATCATCAAAAGGGCAACTGTAAGGGCCTGCTTGGGGATCTTGGTAAAGGGTGAGACTAGGTGCAACAACTGGATTACCCAAGCGTTCTGCCCAAGGAGAAGCTACTTCTAAAACTTGCTTGCCATTCAAAGCTGCTTGCACAGTACCCCAAAGCATATCGGCGGCTTTAGAAGTGAACAAAACCGGAACCCGGCCAGTCGGAGGTGAGACATTTTCTCTAGCCCAAATTAACCTCTGTAAAATTTGATTAGCTAATTTTTCTGGGTCGAGTTCACCGCGCTGAGTTTGTCCATCGGAAACATTCAAAAAATCATCGCCACGCACCCATTCTGCTGATATGTAGCAGCTGAGGGTAGTATCAGTGTAATGACAATCTAAACCTTTGGTATTGACTAGTCTAGTGGTTTCAAGATCACATTCCCAGTCACCATTGCACACAACATCTGGATAGACATCACGGATGAGTGCGATCGCTTCTTTGCCCCAATCTACCAAAACTTCTATTGACACACTTCCCCCCAAATCTGGGTAGGAGGGCTGAAAGTTAGAACCTAATTCTACTGTTTCGGGATGATTAAGTTGACTCAGTGCCAGAGCTTTTTCCACCATTACTTCGGCTGTGACAGAACCGTAAGCCACCATCAGCCCTGGTTGCCCGTTTCGCCAAAGCCGTAATGCTGTGCCTTCAGATTGGTTAGTTTCTAGCTGTTTGAGTCGGTTTCCCTCAAAAAACACCGGACGAGAAAGCGATCGCGACTGATACACCTCAGCAGCTTCTGCTCCAGATTTTATAGCTAGTTCCAGCAGCTGTTCTGCTAGTGTATCTTGTGACAAATTTTCAGAACCCATGACCCCTTAGTGAATTGTGGATTTTGAACCGCATATCAACGCTGTCTCTTAAAAGTCTGATCCCTAGCGATCGCACTTTATACCGATGCACGCAGATAACTATCCAAAAATCATCAGCGTGTTTCGGCAGTTGTGATTTGGAACCACAGCTCAACGCTGATGGACGCAGTTAATTATCCCAAATCATCGGCATATCTCAACGGATCTAGTCATTAGTCATTAGTCATTTGTCATTGATCATTAGTCATTCTCAAACCATGCCCCATGCCCCATGCCCAATGCCCATTTTAGAGATTAACCTCTTGCAACAACCAAAAACCAGCAAAAGATTCTGATTTGGGATCAGACTGTACACCAATAAAATGCACTCCGTTAGCTTTTTGCTTGGCTTGTTCAAAACCTTTGGCTTCTGCTAAGATTTGAGGTTTTTTGATATTCGCCACAATCCAGCTTTCAGTGACACCAGTTTCTAAAAGCAATCTCGCCTCTTGGCTGGTGTCAAATCTTAAGAAAGCCAACTCCAAACCAGACATCCAGCCTGCCAAGGGCAACGCTCTCGATGAGAAAATCAAAATACCAGGAATCCGGGCTTCGGGTGAAACTTGCGCCAACTCTAAAGGAAAAGCTTCACCAAAGCCAATTTCCCACTCCGGCATTTCTGCCAAAGCCGCAGCATCTAAGGTAACAAATACCCACTGCTGTCCTTCCAAAGCATCTGGTAAACGTTGCGGCAAAGGTTTTTCCAACCGGACTGAGGGATTAGTCCCCTCTTGATACCCTGGTTCTTGAGGATATACTTCCTGCATGCGCTGTTCTAACCATTGATTGAGAACCAAAGTGCGGCGGCTAGGTTGGGGGGGAATGCCTAAGTCTTGGCAAGCTTTAGTAATCATGTTGTTCATTTGGCGGCGGAAAAAGCGGATTTTAATTGGTGCTTTTCCAGCTTGATTAATAGCCTCCTGCAATGCTGTCCGCAACCAGCCCGAATTTACCTGGGTACTGGGACAATATTGAGCATAGCGAAACAAAGAATCTGGTTTTGTGCTGATATCTAAGGGACTTTCGCAGATTAAGACTTCCCAAATTTTTTTCTGATTAGCGTCCAAAATCGGACGAGAGTAAAAATCGATTTCCCAAATACTGCCCATGTTTTGCGGTAAAAATCTGGCTGTTATGTTTTCCTGATATTTTGATCATACGGGTCTTAGGGCAGCATTTGGTATTGGGAATTGGGCATTGGGCATTGGGCATTGGGCATTTGGTATTGGGAATTGGGCATTGGGCATTGGGCATTTGGTATTGGGCATTTGGTATTGGGCATTTGGTATTGGAATTGGGCATTTGGTATTGGGAATTGGGCATTGGGCATTAATGGAGTTCTGAGGGGCATTAATGGAGTTCTGAGGTTCATTAATGCAGTTCCGAGGTTCATTAATGCAGTTCCAAGGTTCATTAATGCAGTTCCAAGGTTCATTAATGCAGTTCCAAGATTCATTAATGCAGTTCCAAGGTTCATTAATGCAGTTCTAACTCTTTCTTATCCCCTTATTCCTCATCGTTTGAGCAGAACATAGGAAGTTTTTGGAGTAGTTAGGTTTTGCAATGAGTGGAGAATTGATCAGGCGATCGCTAGAATAGTCATACCTTTACCCAAATATCCTCCCATTGCGGAAGTGTGCGACTTAAGTTTATAGATGCTTATATGTTGCGGCTAGCAAAGTGGCGAGAACAGCGCTATCAAGAATCATCAGCTAATCCTTCACCTTTGATGCAACGTTTAAGAGCATTAAAGGCGCAACGTGAGCAGGCGTTGCTAAACTCTTAGTGAAGGTACGTTTTCTCCTTGATGAAAATTTGTCGCCTAAGTACAGAACACCACAAAAAGGGTATGGAATTTAATTATTCGTAGGTTGGGTAGAACGAAGTGGAACCCAACATCAAGTCTCAATATTTCCGAACCCCTTTTACGGTGACGTGTATTTAGTATTTGGGCAGAAACAATTTATTTGATTTGGGAAGCGACTGAGGCAGAAGAGTGGATTGATAGATTGGATTGGATTCCACTTTAAAAACTTAGCATTGCTGAATTGAAAACATCCCCCTCATCCCCCTCATCCCCCCCATCCCTCATTCCATCGCTTCAGATTCAAGAGTTTGCGCTACTACTGGCTCCGGCAAATACAGTCTATCTTCACTAGCATCATACTCAAACAGTTCGGCATAACGCCCCCAATCTACAGCTGTGGCAAATTGCCGCTCCGCTTCTTCATGGGGATAGTATTCTTCAAGTAAATCGATAAAGAAATCCGCACGCATTGACCGATTCCGTTTTTCCCGCAATGTCTGTACCATGCTAACTACAACTGGCACCTTTTCCAGCACCTGCTGCCGAAATAAGTCTTTACTGCGGAGAATGGTTGTAGTTGCGAAATCTTGCCCAATTTCGGTCAGCTTGACATCTCCCTGTGCAACTTCAGCAAAGCCCAGCATCACAGTTGCATCAAGCATTGGTAACAGATCATCAACTGATAATTGGATTCGTTCTGCTAGGCGAGGAATATCATCCTTACCTTCTGGTTGATCAACAATTAGCTCCAGTAGACCGCTAATACCACCGATTCTGACGTGGGGCAGGAGTTTGGCATAGGGCGATTGTTGGATTGCGCCGGGTCGCGGTGCTTGTACAGTTGACGTAGATGCTGCAACAGCCCCACTTACTTCCACTTCTGGGTTAGTCATCACCGTATAGATATAGTCGATCAGCGATTTGAAGCGGATGCTGGTGCGGTCATGAGGTCGTGGCATATCAATCACAACCTCACCGCGAATATGCCCCGGGTTTGATCCCAAGATAATTACTCGATCCGCCAGAAACAGCGCTTCTTCAATATTGTGGGTAACAATCAAAATACTTTTGGACGGAAAGGTGCCAGCATTCCATAAATCATCAATTTCACCGCGCAGGTTCTCAGCCGTCAACACATCTAGAGCGCTAAACGGCTCATCCATAAATAGTACTTGCGGCTCCAGCACAAATGCCCTAGCAAATCCAACTCGCTGTCTCATCCCCCCAGACAACTCTTTAGGATAGGCACTCTCAAAACCATCTAAGCCCACCAAGTCAATAGCTTTAAGCGCTCGTTGTCGTCGCTCATCCCGACGAACACCCTGCGCGTCTAGCCCTAACTCGACGTTTTCTTGTACTGTCAGCCAGGGCAGCAGTGCAAAGCTTTGAAATACCATTGCTACACCAGGGTTGGCACCTTGCAGACGTTTACCATTGCTGCTCACCTTTCCTTCACTTGGGGGAATCAAGCCTGCCATAATCCGCAGTAAGGTACTTTTGCCACTGCCACTGCGCCCCAGCAAGGCTAGGACTTCACCCGTAGCTACTGTCAGATTAATATTGCGGAGAACGTTAAACTCACCTTTGCCCTCTGGGCGCGGAAAACTCTTATTGACCTGTTCGACAGCGATTAGTACATTATTAGTAACTTGCGTAGATGTCATGCTTGCGCCTCTAGTAAGCGATGTTTTAAAGATGGTATTTGGTTTCTGCTAGTTCATACAGTCGTCGCCAAAACACTCTGTTCAACCCGACAACAAATAAGCTCATCATCCCAATCCCCAGTGTAATGCGAGGCCAGTCACCTGCTGCTGTTGCCTGAGCAATATATGCTCCCAACCCGTTGGCCGTCAGAGTGGTTTGCCCCCAAGCGACAACCTCTGAGACAATGCTGGCGTTCCATGCCCCACCGGTAGCAGTGACGCCACCTGTTACCCAGGCGGAGAAGATGCCAGGAATGATTAATTTGCGCCACAGCCGCCAACCACGTAAACCGAGGCTGGTTGCCATCTCGCGCAGATCCGTTGGGATGCTCATCGCTCCAGCAATGGAGTTGAACAGGATGTACCACTGGGCGCCCAGAGACATCAAGAGAATACTACCCCAATCAATGCTGATATGGGAACGGATGAAGAATAGTGTAGCGAAGGGAAAGATAAAGTTTGCTGGAAAGGAGGCCAGGAATTGCACCACGGGCTGCAACAAAGTTGCCAGTCGGGGATTAAACCCAATTGCCACTCCCACAGGTGTCCAAACTAGAGTTGCAAATACTAGTAACACGAGTACACGTAACAGAGTCAGTAATGCCAGCCCAAAAGTCTTGAGGACTTCACCCAGTCCCACTGTTGTCACAATGAAGTGCAACCCGACAACCAATAGTGCACCAATCACAGCCAGCAGTATAAAGTTGTAGAGGCGATCGCCTACTTCCTGCTGACTAGTCTCCACAGTCCGGGGAGTCCGAGGTGGCGTTAGCAATGACAGAATGTGGTTGATCGCTTCAGCCAAAGGATCTAGCACTCGCCCCAGCATCCGAGGAATTCGGGCTGCTTTTAGCAGATCGTAGACCCAGGATTCGGGTGCTTGGGCGGCTGCACTCTGTTCTAGGCGGAACTTATCCGCCCAGGCGATTAAGGGTCGCCAGAACAGTTGATTTACTAGCACAATCACTACCGCGATCGTCAATAGCGCCCAACCCAGAGCAGGTAAATTCTCAGCGACAACTGCGGCTGCTACGTAGGAGCCAATTCCCGGTAGTGTGTATTGCTGCTTCAGTACGCTGATCGCTTCACTCGCAGCGACAAAAAACCAACCACCCCCAAAACTCATCATTGCATTCCAAAGCAGCCCAATCATCGCCGTAGGCAATTCTAGCTTGGTGAACCTCTGCCATCCCGACAACCGATAGAGTTTTACCGCCTCATCTAGTTCCGGTGGCAGTGTTTTCAGTGAGTGGTAGAACGAAAAAGTCATGTTCCAGACCTGGCTGGTGAAAATTGCAAAAATCGATGCTGCCTCTAGTCCTAATAGGCTTCCGGGAAACAGGGCAATAAAACCTGTAACTGTGATCGATAAAAAACCTAGTACTGGAACTGACTGTAAAATATCGAGTAGCGGAATCAGAACTCGTTCAGCACGAGGGCTTTTAGCCGCAATGTAGCCATAAATTAAGGTGAACAGCGTTGAGTAAAACAGAGCAATAAACATTCGCAGGGTTGAGCGCCCAGCATAATACGGCAGATTACGCGGGTCGAGGCTGATACCTGGCACTACATCTGGTGGTACAAAGCTCACCAACGTTCCAGCACCGACACGCGCAATCAGTGCCAGTAATACTAATGTGCCAAGAATCAGGGCAATATCAGCTAGTCCAAAAGGGAACCGTCGGAGTGCTTCCGGAGAAGGAAAAGTTTGCTTCAGCATTTAACGATAATTACGGGGCTGGCATAGGTTTTTGAGCTAATAATAAGACATTAAAGCCCTCAGTGTATAAGGGCAAATAATCTAGTCTATGGTCAGAATATCATCTTGAATGAGGCAGGAGGAAAACTGCCTCCTCCTATTTTGTTATACATACGAGTAACAAGATGGGAGAACAAAAAGATTTTCAGAAGTCTGATCAAGCGCTCATTTTAGCCAGTGTAGAGGATTTGCTGAATCTTCTTCTAATTTGATGATCAGTAACTCAGCTGCGATCGCTATCAAGTAAGTCGGTAAGCGATCGCCTCAGCCCAAAACCATCAGCACAAACCCATATTCTTCCGTAACCTTACGTATCTGCTTCATGTCCCACGGTTAATCCAAACACCTCTCAAGCCAGCTGCTTTAGCGCCGTGGTAATCTTCTCTAATGCTATCGCCAATATGCCATGCAGCCTCTGGCGAACATTTATGTTTATCTAAGGCAATAGCAAAAATTTGAGGATCGGGTTTAGCTGCACGTACCTGGGTAGAAATGGTCACGGAGGTAAAAAACTCTCTCAATCCCAAACTTTGCAATACTGAGTAAATCCGCGAATCGAAATTGGACAGCACCCCCAAGCTAACTCCCAACCGCCGCCAATTAATTAAAGCTGGTATGACATCGGGATAGACAAACCACGGTTCGCCTGTGCCAAAGTGGATGTAAAGTTCGCTAAAAAAAGCCGAAAAGTCAGAAAATTCCTTGAGAACACCTGCACCTTCAAAAGTGTTCAAGGCAATTATCCGCCACCAATCAAACTCGCGTTGGGGAATATCTTGTACTTCTACATCTGGAAATATTGGTGGTGGTGCTGCTTTAAAGCTTTGGATAAAGCTTGTATTTAATCTTTCGGCTGCAACTGTAACGCCAAATTCTTGAGCTATCTGACTATAAACTTCACCTACACCACCTTTGACATCGAAGAGTGTGCCTACAGCATCTAAAAAAATAACTTTCGGTTGTTCCATCAAAGTCTGAAGATTTAAAATCTTGAATTTTAGATTTTGGTTTGTTAAAAACTTTAGTACTTGACTAACTCAAAATTGAATCGGGACTGGGGCATCAATGCCCAATACTTCTCTACAAGAGGCTGCGCCAACGACAAGGCTACTTCGACGTCGCTCAGTACAAGTCAGTACAAGTGCCCAATGCCCAATGCCCAATGCCCAATTCCCAACTTTAAGTTAGCGAGAAAGTGTTTCAATGATTGGACGGACTAGCCAATTAAAACCAACTTTGAGTTGATGGTCTAAAGTTGGCAACCTATATAAATAGGCAATACGGCGGGCGACGTATGCCAAGCGCCCATCTAGTTTAATTCCCAAACCGGTGAGAGTGGCGTTGTCTATTCCTAGTGCCATCATTTCTCCTAACTGTTGGTAGCGGAAAGGAAGGAGGGGGCGATTAGTCAGAGTTGCCCAGATATTCCAAGCAGTATAATCAGCTTGTTGAAAAGCTGCTTGGGCAGTAGCGGGGATTTGCTGGCCTTCGGCATCATGAGAGTCTGCTAAATCTCCCAAGGCAAAGATTTCTGGATAATCAAAGACTTGCAGAGTAGATGTAGTGCTGATTTGACCACGCTGATTCTGCTTCAGGGGAAGAGATTTTACTACCGGTGCAACTCTGGTTCCCACTGTCCAAATTACCAAATCCACCGGAATCGTGTCTAACTGGTTTTTGTACTCTAGGGAAATGGTATTTTGCTCTATTGATTCCACTTTGGTTTCTAAATCAAGAAACACGCCACGGGCTTCTATTGCTTTCTTTGCTGCTTCCCGGTTAAACTCTGGAGAAGTTCGCAAAATTTGGTCAGCGATTTCAATAATCCGAAAACGTCCTCTTTCCCCTAATCTGTCGGCTAACTTACAGGCTAACTCTACACCACTGTAGCCAGCCCCAACGATCGCCACCCGAATTTTATCAGCATCCGATTCTTCTAAAAATCGCAGGCGTTCTTCTAAACGATAGGCATCAGAGATTGTCCGGAATGTGTAGGCGTAGGCTGTTGCACCTGGCACTAAATCTAGCGGTGTCTCACCTCCTAGCGCCAGCACTAATCGGTCGTAAGGGATTTCTGGCCCTTGATCTATATTTACCTGTCGCTGGTCGATGTCAATTCCCGACACAACCCCTTGATAAAAACGCACCCCTGTACCTTGTAAAAGTTCTTCAAACGGTGGGGCAATTTCCCAGGTTTGCAGTTCCCCAGTGAGTAATTCGTAAAGTAAAGGAGAGAATAGGAAGCGATCGCTTTGATCTACCAGAACAATTTCCGGTTTTTGCGTAGATTCCCAAGGTAATTGGCTTAAGCGCAGGGCTGTGTAGAGACCACCAAAGCCTCCGCCAAGGATACAAATTCTAGAAGTTTGTTGAGTCATCTATTCTATCTATGGGAGAGTCAATGCTAATTGGGCAACTAACTTCAGTCTAGTAAGTTAAAGCGGACTTTTCCAAACCTCTCAAAGTTTTTCTCTTATTAGTCATTAATCATCAGCCATCAGTTGAACATTACCCAACGTCTGGAGTCACTCTTTAAACAGCAGATTTCAGCTGAATATCGTAATTCTTGCTTAGTATTTTTAAAACTCAAATCGGATTCCGAACTAAGCAAATATGAAGTAAAATAAACTCTCAGTAAATTTTAAATTATCACTTCATACTTGTATGTAATCTGTACTACAAAAGGTTTGGAATTTAAGTATATTTCAGAACCTTTTAGAGTTTGAGAAGGCAATTTCCCAATATAGTGTGGCGTAAGTTTGCTTACCTTTAACAAGGGTGTTAAGCCCTAAGTCTTGTTAATTAAGAGGGTAGCTGGATTGACGCCGTGCTGTACTAAAGATTTGGCTATGAAAATCAGTAATTTGGATTGAGTTATAGAAAAACCCAAAATGGAGTTGGGTTTGACGATAACTCAGCAAATCCCATAAATGAGTATTTTTTGATACACAACACCCAGCGCTGTTTACAACAGCGGAAAAGTTCATGCTCTTTGACAAAACTCACTCTTAAATATTCATTGAGCAGTAGAAAAAATACTCAAGACTCGTATTAGTAAAAACATGACCCTTGAGCGCAACCTTTATACACCTGAAAAAAATCGGAGTAATCTCAATGTCTATATTTACCGTTACTAACATCAACAACAGTGGTACAGGTTCACTGCGACAGGCAATTCTAGATGCCAATGCCCTTACAGGAAGCGACATCATCAAATTTGGTGGACTGTTTACTGATGCGATCGCTCATACCATCAGTCTAGCTGGTAGTAGTCTGAGTATCACCGATAATCTTACCATTAAAGGCACAAGTCCGAGCTTATTAACTATTAATGATAATAGTGCTGACCGTGTTTTTGACATTGGCAATGGTGTAACAGCTGCAATCAACGGGCTGACCATTACCAATAGCTACAAAAACCCCGGCGGAGGCGGTGCCATCTCCAATGCAGGCATCCTTACCCTCAGCAACAGCACCATCACTGGCAACTCGGCGGCGGACGGCGGTGGCATTTACAACTCTAACTCTGGCAACCTCACTGTCAACAACAGCTTCATCACTGGCAACTCGGCGGCAAACGGCGGCGGTATCTACAACTCTGGCACCTTATTGGTGAGTAAAAGCACCATTAATGATAACTCCGCGTCCCGCGATGGCGGCGGCATCTACACCAATGGCATCCTTACCGTAAGTAATAGCACCATTAGCGGCAACACTGCGGAATACGACGGCGGTGGTATCTATGGTTTTGGCACTATAACCGTGACTAACAGCCTGATCAATGCCAACAGCGTCAACTTCAGATCCAGCTACTACGGCGGCGGTGGCATCTTCAGTTCTGGCATTCTATTGGTAAGTAAGAGTACCATCAGTGGCAACACTGGGTCATACGGCGGCGGTATCTATGGTATCTATGAAGGCACCATAACCGTGAGTGACAGCACCATTAGTGGCAACAACAGCGACTACGGCGGCGGCATTTACACTGGTGTCACGCTATCGGTAAATAACAGTACTATCAGTGGCAACAAAAGCACTTACAACGGCGGTGGTATCTATGATGGCGGCGGGATCGATGATCGCGGCAACAGTCTTGACGTGGGCAATGGCACTATAACCGTGACTAACAGCCACATAAGTAACAATTTTGCAGGGAAAGACGGCTTTGGCGGCGGTATCTATAATGGCGGCGGGACAGACGGCAGTCCTAGTATAATCACTGGCACTATAACCGTGACTAACAGCACCATTAATGGCAACAACAGCCACTACGGCGGCGGTATCGCTGGTTATGGCACTATCATCGTGAATAACAGTACCATCAGTAGCAACACGGCAATGGTCGGCGGCGGCATCTATAACCAGGGCTTTATCCTCGTTGGCTACCATAGCCCAGATATTCTCGGATATGGCACTTTTAAGGTGAACAATAGCACTGTGACTAAGAATTATGCATCCACTGGGGGCGGCATCTACAATAATGGCAATCTATTGGTAAGTAATAACAGCAGCATCAGTGATAACTATGCCAGCGACTACGGTGCCGGCATCTACAACTCTAGCTCTAACGAGTACGGCGACTACAATCAATTAGGCATTGTTAACGTGATTAATAGCATCATTAATGGCAATCACGCAGGCAAAGCCGGCGGTGGGATTTACAATAATGGCGACGATGGCGGCGACATCTATGGATCTGCCCTTAATAACGGCAGCCCTAATAAATTAGGTATCGTTACCCTCAGTAATAGCATCATTAGTGACAATGAAGCACACTTTGGCGGTGGCGTCTACAATAATGCCGCTCTAACGGTGGACAACAGCATTATCATTCTCAATACCGCTTTCAAAATCAAACTCAGTTCTAGTGGTTACGAGATCGGTGATGGTGGAGGCATTTACAACTATAACTCTGGCATTACCACAGTGAACTACAACAGCACGATCGCTTATAACTCTCCTAATGATGTGGTGGGTAACGTCATCAGGAACGCGGACATAGCCTGATTACCAGCGTCAGTGGCAGTATAAACTTTTATACTAACCCTCAGTCTATCTGGTTTTTGGCTTAACCAAACCATATTCATTTGACTCCTGACCGGAGAACAAAGGAAACGTCTCCGGCTTTGCTCCTGCTTCTCCAGTTATATGACCATTGTCACGGTTATATAACTGGAGATTCGCTATAGTTAACGGTTAACAGGCAATGGCTAAAAGGAGTTAAAGAGATGGAAATTAAGCCAACTGACCCATCGCTAGCACTCATGGAAATTCCCCCAGGCTATCTCAACATTATGGGTTACGTCGATCAGTCAGAAGTTAATGGCCCTGGTTGTCGTGCAGTCGTCTGGGTACAAGGTTGTCTTCGTGAGTGTCCTGGCTGCTTTAATCTTGACTCTTGGTCATTTGAGGCTAATCAATTGATTGCTGTTGATACCCTTGCGGAGAATATTCTCAGCAATCCCCACAATATGGGTGTAACGTTTTCTGGTGGAGAACCGTTTTGGCAAGCAACTGCACTGGCATCTTTAGCTCGGAAGGTAAAAGCTGCTGGGTTAAATGTAATGTCTTTTACTGGGTTCACTCTTAAGCAGCTACAGTCCCAATCTGCGCCGCCAGGTTCGCAAGCATTGTTAGAACAACTTGATATCCTGATTGACGGGCCTTTTGTACAATCTCTGGCAATTAATTCTCCCAACTCTCCAGTCTCTTCTAGCAATCAACGGGTTCGGGTGTTAAACCCGGCTTTCCAAGACCAGATTACTTGGGCTAGCGACCAGATAGAAGTTCACATCCTCAAGGATGGTGGCCGCATTGTCACCGGTTATCAAGGTGGGCTGGAACTGACCTAGGATCTGAGGGAACAGGGGAAGTAGGGAGAGCTAAAACTTAAAAGTTGAGTCTTTGAAGCTCAACTCTCAGCCTCAAAGGCTCAACCTTCAGCCTCAAAGGCTCAACTTTTACCTCGCCACTTCCAATACGGTTCGGTTACAGGTGCATAGGCACTTATTGATCCCCCTTAGTTTCCCTTAAAAAGCAGGGCTGTTTCATCCCACAAAGGATAAGAGTTTGTCAATATCATTAGAGGTAAATCTTTGAACTGAGGTGATGGAGGAATAACCATTTCGGCGCAAAATATTGAGTGTGAACGTTTGGAGTAGCGATAGATTTGCAGGGGATGTCTTTGCCCATCTTTGACTCAGATTTGCACTCATTGTTTTCATCCCCTCGACGCTTGTCATTTTACATCTTTTAGGGAATGAAACAGCCCTGCCCTTAAAAAGGGGGGAACCGGAATTAAAGTCACCCAATTTATCGGGGGATTTAGGGGAATCTAAAACGTTTTGCTTGAAAACTGGTATGAACTCCAAATAAATTTAATTTTTAAGTTTTTATTGTCAAATAATGTGAGTAACATGATATTTTTGAATTAGGAGAAAAACAGATAAATAGCAAAATTAAATACTCAGTAAATTTCTCTGAATAAATTAATATTTAGTAGATTTATTGATTCATAATTTTTGCTAAAAAACAGCAATAATTGATACAACTTAAATTTTCAAAAAACTGACATTCATTACAACTAAAACAAATAATAATAGGGAGAATGGGGGCAGAAGAAAAACCTGTTAATTTGCGCTCGGAGACGAATAATGGTAGCGGTCGCAGAGAACGTTCAACATCGGCTAACTATACAAACTGTAGAAATTGCCCCTAACACAACGGCGATTCGCTCTCTTGATTGGGACCGCGATCGCTTCGATATCGAATTCGGACTGCAAAACGGCACAACCTACAATTCATATCTAATTAGGGGCGAACTAACAGTTTTGATTGATACTTCTCACCAGAAGTTTCGCAATCTGTATTTAGAGACTCTAAAAGGTCTTGTCAACCCCAAAACAATTGATTACATAATTGTTAGTCACACAGAGCCAGACCATAGCGGCTTAGTAGAAGATGTCCTGCAATTAGCTCCTAGAGCCACTGTTTTAGCCTCAAAAGTTGCGCTTCAGTTTTTGGAAGGCTTAGTACACGATCCTTTTTCTAAGCGCGTTGTCAAAACAGGCGATCGCATCGATATCGGCAAAGGACACGAAATCGAATTCGTGAGTGCGCCTAACCTGCACTGGCCGGATACAATCTTTAGCTTTGATCGCAAAACCCAAATCCTTTACACCTGTGATGCTTTTGGGATGCACTTTTGTGACGATCGCACCTTCGACGAAGATTTAGAAGCGATCGAAGCTGACTTTAGATTTTACTACGACTGCTTGATGGGACCTAACGCTCGTTCACTGCTGAATGCGATGAAGCGCATGGGTGATCTAGGGAAGATTAATATTATCGCCAACGGTCACGGCCCATTATTATACCACCATCTAGACGTTCTAACCGGTTGCTACGAAAATTGGAGCCAAAAACAAACTAAAGCAGAAACCACCATCGGCTTGTTTTTTGTCTCAGATTACGGGTATGGCGAACGCCTTGCTCATGCAATTGGCGAAGGTATACTGAAAACCGGGGTTGGGGTAGAAGTACTGGATCTGAGTACTGCTGAGAGCCAAGAAATTCAAGAACTAGCCGGGAGAGCAGCTGGGATCATTATCGGTATGCCGCCGACTTCCGCCGCCGCCGCCCAAGCTAGTATCAGTTCGGTGCTAGCTGTCGCCAAGAACAAGCAAATGGTTGGACTGTTTGAATGTTACGGTGGGGATGATGAACCTATCGATACACTCCGCAGAAAATTTCTCGACTCTGGCATCAAAGAAGCTTTCCCAGCGATTCGGATTAGAGAGGCTCCTACCGCATCCACATTCCAGTTGTGTGAAGAAGCGGGTAAAGATTTCGGACAATTGCTAGTGCGCGATCGCAACATCAAGCAAATCAAGTCCCTCGACGTCAACATGGAAAAGGCGCTGGGTCGCATTAGTAGTGGACTGTATATAGTCACTACTAAAAAAGGAGATATGTCAAGTGCAATGCTGGCGTCCTGGGTGACGCAAGCGAGTTTGCAACCATTAGGATTGACAATTGCCGTTGCTAAAGACCGCGCCATTGATTCCTTAATGCAAGTAGGCGATCGTTTCGTCCTCAACGTTTTGGAAGAAGGCAATTATCAAGAATTGAAAAAGCACTTTCTCAAGCGCTTGCATCCCGGTGCTGACCGCTTTGCGGGAGTGAAAACTCAAACTGCGAAAAACGGTTCTCCGATTCTAACTGATGCTCTGGCATATATGGAATGTGAAATACAGAGCAGCATGGAATGCAGCGACCACTGGATTTTATACTGCAGCGTCCAAGAAGGTCGTGTCTCCAAAAACGACGGACTAACAGCTGTTCGTCATCGGAAAGTGGGTAATTACTACTAAAGATTGGGCATGGGGCATTGGGCACGGGGCATGGGGTATGGACTATTCTCCTTGTTCCCCTTGTCTTCCTATTCGCAATGCCCAATGCCCTATTCCCAATACTTCTCTACGAGAGGCTGCGCCAACGACGTCGCTACTTCGACGCCGCTCAGTACAAGTGCCCAATGCCCTATTCGCCAACTTTATTTAACATCTATGACCAATTCCAAGCCACGCGACGTACAAGTTTTACCAATTGCTACAAATACCAAGACTCTTAGAGCACGTAGTTGGTCACGTCTGCGGTTTGAAATTGAATACGCACTTGAAAGAGGTACTACCTCCAATTGCTATTTAATTGAAGCTGATAAAACCGCACTTATTGACCCACCGCCAGAAAGCTTTACCGAAATTTATTTAGAGGCATTGCGCCAGACTTTAGATTTGCAACATTTGGATTATATAATCCTGGGTCATTTTAATCCCAATCGAGTTGCAACCCTCAAAGCAATTTTAGAACTGGCACCACAGGTAACTTTTGTCTGTTCTCTTCCGGGTGCGAATAATTTGCGTGCTGCTTTTTTAGAGCATGATTTAAAAGTCTTGGTGATGCGGGGGAAAGAAACTCTGGATTTAGGCAAGGGTCATGTTTTAAAATTCCTCCCCACTCCTAGTCCACGTTGGCCAGAAGGACTTTGTACTTACGATCAGCAAACTCAAATTCTCTACACAGATAAGTTATTTGCAACTCATCTTTGTGGTGATGAAGTGTTTGATGATAATTGGGAAGCGCTCAAAGAAGACCAGCGTTACTACTTTAACTGCCTAATGGCTCCCCAAACTCCTCATGTGGAAGCAGCCTTAGAAAAAATATCAGATTTGCAGGTGAGAATGTATGCTGTGGGTCATGGTCCCCTAGTACGCACCAGCTTAATCGAGCTTACCAAAGCTTATGGAGAATGGAGCCACGCTCACAACGATCGCGAGATTTCCGTTGCCCTACTTTATGCCTCAGCTTACGGAAATACGGGGACTTTAGCCCAAGCGATCGCTCTGGGACTAACCAAAGGTGGAGTTGCAGTTAAATCGATCAACTGCGAATTTGCCACCCCTGATGAAATTCGGACTAGCCTAGCACAGTCAGAGGGTTTTATCATCGGTTCTCCTACCATTGGTGGTCATGCGCCAACTCCCATTCATACTGCTTTAGGTATTGTCTTATCAAGCGGTGACAACAGCAAACTCGCTGGAGTCTTTGGTTCCTATGGCTGGAGTGGCGAAGCTTTTGACTTAATAGAAGGTAAACTCCGAGATGCTGGATATCGCTTTGGCTTTGACACCCTGAAGGTGAAGTTTAAGCCTGATGATGTCACTCTCAAATTCTGTGAAGAAGTAGGTACAGACTTTGCCCAGAGTTTGAAAAAGGCTAAAAAGGTACGCGTACCACAACAAGCTGCTACTCCAGTGGAACAGGCTGTTGGTCGGATCGTTGGTTCTGTCTGCGTGGTGACAGCCAAACAAGGAGAAGTCTCTACCGGAATGTTAGGCGCTTGGGTTTCTCAAGCTACCTTCAACCCACCGGGACTCACCGTTGCGATCGCTAAAGACCGAGCGATCGAATCTTTGATGTATCCAGGCGGTAAGTTTGCCTTAAATATCTTACCTGAAGGCAATCATCAAGATTACATGAAGCATTTCCGTAAATCTTTCGCACCTGGGGAAGATCGATTTGCCAACTTTAGTACAGCAGTTGCAGATAACGGCTGTACCATCCTTACCGACGCTTTAGCATATCTGGAATGCTCAGTCAAGGAACGTATGGAATGTGGCGATCACTGGGTTGTGTATGCAACTGTGGACGAAGGTAAATTACTCAAGCCTGATGCTGTGACTGCCATTAACCATCGCAAAACCGGCACTCATTATTAGATAGTGAGAAATTTAACTTAACGAAAATGCCTTAGATCAAACATAGCTAAGGTCTTTTATGACATCAATTATCTTTTTTCTTGTGGGATGGGCATCTTGCCCGTCCCAGTTTTTTTGTCGAGATATGGTTCTACCAAAATAGGTCGTTTCAGGCTTTGATTAATCCTTACTTTGATGGTAAATAGATTCGCGCCGTATTGGGGTAAAGCGCATTGCTCATAGGTGTCAACTTCAGCTATAAATCCCTTATCTGTTGGCTTCCACGCCCGGCCAGCGTCTTGCAGCGATCAAATTCGGCGGGTGGGAACGATGGGATGAGAAGCAACTAAAAAAATAGCGTTACCATTCAATTTCAGTATTAAAGCGTAAACAACATAAATTAACTTGCTAAAATTCCGCAATTGCCACCAAGACAATTGCAAAAACAGAGTGTAGCCTTTAACTAGAAAAACAGTATCAGGCAGTTCCTAGATAAAATGTTAAGTATTGTCACTAAACTTTTATAATATTTTGTTGTTCTTATGACTCCAAAACACACCAAGATTAAATTTCCCCTTTGGCAGTATCTCAACCAGCCCTTATTTGGTGAGGAGACTAAATTAGTATTGAATCCCCATCGCTTTGCATTGATCTGGCGGCTTCGACTTCTAGAACGCTGCTGGACTAGAGAATGTGATGCCAAAGGGCCTCAACAACATTAGATATCTCAAAAGCTGCTACACTCAACTAAAAGCTGACAAACTAAGCCTCATCTACAGAACGGGGCTTTTTGCCGTCAAGTAAAGCACTAACAGTCATGTCTCCCATGACATTAATCGCGGTGCGGCAGCGATCCAGAAACCAGTCTACAGTAACTAGCAAAGCGATGTACTGGGTAGGTAAGCCTACAGAAGTGAACACCAGTGTCATCGTTACTAGTCCAGCATTGGGAATGTTCGCCGCACCTACGGATGCAAAAATCGAGGTAAGAATGACAATTAACTGCTGTCCCAGACTCAGATGTTGCCCAATCAGTTGGGAAATATACAACGCAGACATTGCTTCCTAAAGGGCAGTGCCATCATTATTGAAATTTGCCCCTACTAATGCCCCCAAGGCAGCAGAAGATTCCCTTAAACCGACTTTTGTTTGCAAAACCTCAAAGGTTATGGGCATTGCCGCCGCCGAGGAAGAAGTTGAGAAAGCTGTCAAAAAGGCATCAGAACCGCCAGCGAGGAATTTTAGCGGGTGTACCCAAGAACCAAATTTTACTCTAATTAGGTAGTAGCATGCTTGTAATACCAGTGCCAACAGCACCGCCACGATAAATGCACCCAAAGATTTAAACGGTGTAAATCCTTGCATAGCAAGGGTTTTAGCAACAATTCCAAAGACGGCGAAAGGCACTAAGGCAATTACCCAGTTGAGGACACGCACTACTGCTTCAAATAAAATCCCGATGACATCCTCTATCGGCTGGTATCCGTTTTTTCCTTGGACGATTTGTTCAGATTTTAATCCCCGCAGGACGATGCCAAAACTCAGGGCAATCACAATTAGTTGGATGACATTATTATCAACTAATGGCTTGAGGACAGATTCCGGTACAGCATCTTTGAGTATTCCCCAAGGGTCAAGATTCTGAGGAGTTATTTGTGTACTTGTTGAGGTGGCTACATTACCCCAAGTCCCTGGATGTAGCACATTCGCTACGAAAAGCCCCACCAAGATAGCTACGGTGGTGTTAGTTAAAAGTAGCACTGCTAGCCGCCGTCCGGCTGTACCAGGGATATTGGTAGTCATCAAAGTATGCAGTACCGCTACTAGAATCAGGGGTGTAGCCAAGGCGCGGAGAGCCTTTAATACCAATTCAGCCGGAATTGCTAAATTGTTGATTAAGAGGGCATTGCTGGGGTTAGGATTCCCTGCACCAAGGGCAATTCCGACGCTGACTGCGGCTACTAAGGCGATGACAATTTGTAACGTCAGAGGGATACGCTGCCACCAAGGGCTAGCTTTAGTTTTAGGCGAAGTATTGCTCTCTGTTTGACTCATCTCTACAACAAACCTTGTTTTTTCAACTTAGCTAGGGCATTTTCAGCAGCATCTTTCTCAGCCTCTTTTTTATTACGTCCCTCACCCGTTCCAGATGCTTTTTCCTCTCCTTCCACAAATACGTCGGATTGGAACTTTGGCGCGTGAGATTCACCACCTATTTGTCTTGTATTATATATCGGTGGAGTAGTGATCCCTCTGCTTTGCACCCATTCCTGAAAGCGATTTTTTGAATCTACATTAGAGCGAGACACAACAATATTCTCAGGTACAGAATCAAACAGTGGTTCTACAATTGCACGAACTTTTCCAATATCGGAACCATTATCCAAATAGTAAGCACCAAGAACAGCTTCAAAGGTACTGCTAAGTAAATTGGGATTTTGGTAGCCTCCGTCTCGAATTGCACCTATTCCTAACCGTATCCTAAAGTCTAAACCTACCTCCTTGGCGAACTTTGCCAATTGCTTCTCATCTACCAGTGCAGAACGTCGCCGAGTTAATTCATCTTCTCCCTTTTCTCCATGCTTTTTATAGAGATATTCACCGCTTAAGAAATTCAGGATAGCATCACCAAGAAACTCTAGGCGTTCGTTATGTTCCCCTTCTCCAGGATGCTCGTTGACATAAGAACGGTGGGTAAGTGCTTGTCGTAAAAGTTTTTCATTTTTGAAAATCAAAAGTTCGTGCATTTTTAAGTTTTACTTGTTTGTCAATTTAATTGAGTGAAAAGGCAGGCAAAGATGCCCACCTCACAATAAATATTCCTAAAATTGTAAGAAGATAGTTTCAAAAAGTTATCTAAACTATTTGACAGCAGTCAGGATAATCGAGAGTATTACCACGTAAATTGTTGCAACGGAAACAAGAAATAACTAAGTTATCATTCGAGTCACCTCCGCCGTAACTAATAGGCATTAAGTGATCTAAAGTCATTTGCAAATCCCAGAGATGTTTATTACACCGGTGATAGCAATTTCCATCTCTGTCTTTAATTTGTTGTTTCTTGCGGCGTTTTCGTTCAGAATTCATTCTGCTCATTTGTTCTTAACTTTTGGCGTTGTGTTTACTCCGCAGGGTTAGTAAATCACGTATCTAGCATTAATAAATTGCTTTAGTACTATATTTACACTGAGCAAAATTATTGCCCGAATAGCTATATAACTAATTCAATTAAATTCACTCTTTGTAAGTGCAAAGACGAGTGTATACAGGGGTTGCATTCGTAAAAACAACTAGCCATCAGCAGAGCGTAAATTAAATATTTTTACGCTTTTCCAATGGTTCAAAGCTGATCTGTATGAAACCACTAACCTCAGTTAGAAACTTTTAGATGATGACTCCTTTGCTACGTTGACGATAAATATAACACATATAATCGGAGTACCGTCAATGGGTACTGGTTAAATCTTTTATTTATCAACTTGCTAGACTATATAATATATCTGGCAGAAACACCTATTGAAATAAAAAGCAATATTGGGAAAGAAAGCAAGGATATTAACTGATTATAATGATTATTCATTTACAGTTTACTTTGCGCGATCGCACTATACAAAATACCTAAAATTTTCTTAATATCCTTAATATAATACTCACTCAAGTCAATCGAAACTACATTGCCTTCAAGTTTGAGAAATTGCCAAATCGTACCGATAGTAACAGCACCATATATAGCTTTAATTTGATTTACACTTCTCTCGTTAAATAACTGAGCAGCTACCATTTCGGCAATACATTGCGCTAAACCAGACCTCAAATTTTCATTTTTACTTTCTACTAAGACAATCACCGGACTACGTACAAGCAACTGCTCTGAAGAAAGACTCAAAATAAAATCACAAAAGCCATTTAATCCTCGTTGGCTATCAACAGTAAAATCAACTCCAGAAAAAAAGCTGATTTCATAATTAAATTTGCGTCTGATTTCTAACAAAATTGGACTAATTATCATTTCGCTTCGAGCTTTTTCTGTACTTATCGCTACTGCTAAATCAACATTTTCTCTAAGAATAGTAGATAATAAATCACTACATTCTTGCTCCTGTATATTTGCAAATAGTCCAGATGACTCGCGAATAACTAAACCAAAAGAATCAATAACTTCAATAAGTTTGAAATCACTATAAGCCATAAAAATTACTCTTTGCTTGGTCTTAGAGGATGTTTGAAAAGCCCTGGCAAGTAGAAGTCGCGGCTACACAGACAAAACCCACACTTCGACCCTTCTCTACGAGACGCTACGCGAACGACAAAGCTCAGGGCAACGCAAGCTCAGTGACCGCCTCCGTGAGTTAAGAACCTTGATTTTATATTAGTCCACAGAGGTGGACTTGGTTTGTGTAGTTGCGAATTCTATTCGTCCAATACTCCCCTAATACTTTACTTGGGCGGAAACACCCTAACTAAATCAAGAGATAAATCAGGAAAGCAGGGAAAATTTATTACCTGATTTGACAAGAAAATTCGTTTATTTAAATAACCATATTTACCTTGAACATTCTGATATGGTTCACTGTAGCTTTCCAAATAATTATCGAATAAATTAAATATCCAATAATCAGTAATACCTGCTTTAGCATAGAGAGGAATTTTCACATCTTGGTCATAGCCCAAATAAGAATCTGAAACCTCCATCACCAATAACACATCAGCAGGTTGAGGATGACCAGAAAGATAATTATTATCTCGGTTTTGAAGAATAGCAAAATCCGGTTCAGGTTCGCTATTAGGTGGCAAAGCAATCGGAGCTTGAGATTGCAAAGTTGCCCGATCACCTATAATTTTTGGAAGTTTCCGCAACAAGTTTCGCAAACAAGTTTCATGGGCTGTACCTTTGGCTGCCATTTCAATAATTTCGCCGTTGATTAATTCAATGTGGTTATCTTCATGGAAAAAGCCCAATTCAGTAAGCCTGTGGTATTCATCCAGCGTGAAGCGTTTAGTCTGAGCAATACTCATAAATTATCCTCCCAAGGGAAATGCGATCGCGTAATCGCCCCTATATTGTAAATGTGTCAGAAATTGGTATGCTAAAGACCGAGACTCGCTATAAAAGCAAACAATGCCTGCGCCTACTATCAACTCCACGATCACTGCCTTTCCCTTGAGTGCCGTAGTCGGTCAAGAAGCAATTAAATTAGCCTTGCTGTTAGCCGCAGTTGATCCTGGTTTGGGGGGAGTGGCGATCGCAGGTCGTCGCGGTACGGCAAAATCTGTGATGGCTCGTGCTATCCACGCTCTACTACCGCCGATTGAAGTTGTCAAAGGTTCAATCAGCAATTGTGACCCTAATCACCGCGAAGAATGGGATGATCAACTGTTGGCGGAGTACGCAGACAAAGATATTCAAGATGTTCCCGTCGAAATCATCAGAGCGCCTTTTTTGCAAATTCCTCTAGGTATCACTGAAGACAGACTCCTCGGTTCTGTAGATGTGGAAAAGTCGGTAAAAGAAGGTGATACCATTTTTCAGCCCGGTTTACTCGCTACAGCAAACCGGGGTGTACTGTACGTAGATGAAATTAATTTATTAGATGACCAAATATCAAATCAGCTTCTAACAGTATTATCTGACGGGCGCAACCAAATTGAACGGGAAGGGATTAGTTTTCAGCATCCTTGCAAATCCTTATTTATTGCCACCTACAACCCAGAAGAAGGCGGATTACGGGAGCATTTGTTAGATAGAATTGCGATCGCACTCTCTGCTGACGGTGTACTCGGTTTAGATCAAAGAGTAGAAGCAGTAGAAGTTGCGATCGCCTATTCTAAATCTCCCCAAGACTTCCTCGAACAGTACAACGAAGATTTAGACGCCCTCAAAACCCAAATCATCTTGGCGCGGGAATGGTTGAAAGAAGTAATCATCACCCATGAACAAATTGCCTACTTAGTAGATGAGGCGATTCGCGGTGGAGTTCAGGGACATCGCGCCGAGTTATTCGCCACGCGGGTTGCTAAGGCGGCGGCGGCTTTGGAGGGACGAACAACAGTCAATGCTGAAGATTTGCGCCGTGCTGTGGAACTGGTGATTGTTCCACGCGCCACAATTGTGCAGACACCACCACCAGAACAATCACCACCACCGCCTCCACCTCCACCACAGAATCAAGAAGAACCTCAGGAGGAATCAGAAGAGGAAGAAGAGGAAGAACAAAAAGAACAAGAAGAAAATCAAGAGCAAGAACCCCCTAGCATCCCTGAAGAATTCATTTTTGATCCAGAAGGGGTAATTCTTGATGACAGCGTGCTTTACTTTACTCAAATGGCGAAGCGGCAAGCTAAATCTGGTAGTCGTAGTGTGATATTTTCCGATGACAGGGGACGCTACATTAAGCCAATGTTGCCCAAGGGGAAAGCGCGACGCATTGCAGTAGATGCCACCTTGAGAGCTGCGGCTCCTTATCAAAAAGCCCGGAGAGAAAAACACCCAGACAGAAAAGTTATTGTTGAACAGGGTGATATTCGCTCGAAACGCCTGGTACGCAAAGCTGGGGCGTTGGTAGTATTTGTGGTAGATGCTTCTGGCTCAATGGCCTTGAATCGAATGCAATCGGCGAAAGGTGCGGTGATGCAACTGTTGACAGAAGCTTATCAAAACCGCGACCAAATAGCATTGATTCCCTTCCGGGGAGAACGGGCTGAGGTATTATTGCCTCCAACACGTTCTATTGCCTTAGCGCGTAACCGCTTGGAAAGGTTGCCCTGTGGTGGGGGTTCGCCCTTAGCGCATGGTTTAACCCAAGCTGTGCGCGTCGGCTTAAATGCCCAGATGAGCGGAGATATTGGGCAAGTTGTGGTTGTAGCAATCACCGATGGGCGGGGTAATATTCCCTTAGCGCGTTCTTTAGGTGAAGAACTAGAACCAGGAGAAAAGCCAGATATCAAAGGAGAATTATTAGAAATTGCTGCCAGAATCCGGGCTTTAGGAATGCAACTATTAGTAATTGATACGGAAAGTAAATTTGTGTCCACGGGCTTTGCTAAGGAATTATCGCAAACAGCAGGCGGTAAATATTATCATTTGCCGAAAGCGACAGATCAAGCTATTGCTGCTATGACCAAAGGTGCGATCGCTGATTTAAAATCTCGATAATTTAGTCATTGGTCATTGGTCATTGGGTTTTTGACTTAGCACTACTAAGACCCTGTGGGCATTACCTGTGGTTGTAAATAGTATATCAAATCTTGAATTCCCTTTTGCAGATACCGCGTTACCGTCATTGGACTAGTGCCAATATTTTTAGCCGCATCCTTGCGAGAAAGTTCCTTCAAAAATACCATTTCAACTGCCATGCGGGGTTTGTCTTCTAACATATTTATTGCACCTTGGAGTTGTTGCCGTTCTTCTTCTTCTTGGAGGAGAACATGAGAACGAGGACAAGGAAGTGCCTCACCCAAGGTGATTTGGGAATCAACATAGTTAAGTGCGGTCGCATCTAAACTCAAAGGCATACGGTTTTGAGCAGCTAACTTGGTTTCTTGCCATTCTTGCAGAGATACCTGAAGTTCCTTGGCGATTTCAGCATCTTTGGGAAGGCGACCTAAAGACATTGCCAAGTCCTTGCGAATCTTTTGCCCTTCATTATACAGTTCTTGCCAACGACGGGGAATTCTTAATAGAGTACTGCGATCGCGCAAAAAGTGCAGCATCTCACCGCGAATGTATGGTACAGCAAAGGAACTAAAGGCAAATCCTTGGCTAGGGTCGAAGCGCTCAATTGCCCTAATCAAACCAATATAACCGATTTGTGCTAAATCTTCATAAGGTTCATTACATTGATGGCTGAATTTATGAGCCATCTTTCGCACTAAGCCAGTATGTAACTCTACAAGTTCATTACGAAGTTTTATAGAAGGATTCTGGTGGTACAAGTGTAATAATTCTATACCATCAATTCGTAAAGAGGACTCACTTGTTGCCATATACATTCCCTTGTTGTAACTCCTATTCCTAAGAAAATGGAGTTGCGTATATTTTCTTTTAAGCTGTCATTATTTTCCCTAGTCAAGTCGGAATTAGCTATCGTCGTTTCACTGAACTTATCAGGGGGTCGCACTCCAGAGTTCAGTATTTTTACGCATGATTTTGCTAACCTCTCTGTTGCAGGTTATTTTTGTTTTTTAGATAAAAATTTCAACATTGCATAATCTTTTTTGTTTAGTTGTCTTCTAACTTGCGTCACCCTTTCCTGGTTTGTTGCCCTAAATCTTGGTAAAAATAGGAATAAGCAGAACGTTTTCCTAAAAAACAGTTTTTCAATATGAGCAATACCAGTAATTTTCGTGAAGCTATCCGTGAGGCTAAATCTCACGCCCTCGTTGGCCCAAATGTGATTGCTAACGCCCTCCCCTACGTCGGTGGTGGATTGGTGCTAACGGCATTAGGAACCTACGGCGGTTTGGGAGTTATCCGTACTAACCCCGGAATATTCTTTCCCACCTTCATTGGTGCGGTGATTTTGGAGTTAGTTTTGTTCTTTGTTGCCCAAAATGTTGCCCAAAAAGGTAACAAGGGTCTTGCACTACCCCTGTTGGCAACCTACAGCCTCTTGTCTGGATATACTCTCAGTGGTTTGATATTTGTCGCTTTGAGATCCCAAGGTGTTGGCATTCAAGGCATTGGGTTGGCTGCCCTTGGTTGTGGCGTCACCTTTATTTTCGCCCGTCAAATTGGTTCAAATCTTTCTGAACAAGACGGCATGGCTTTGACGAAAACCATTAATCTCGGCGTTATTGCCTTGGTGGTTGTGTGTCTAGCCCAATTCGGATTTGCCATGTTTGGTGTTTACACGCCAAATTGGTTAGAAATTGCCATCTCCGGTTTAGGAGTATTCCTATTTGTTGGGGTTTCTGTTGTCGATTTCTATATCTTGCCCCGCACTTACAGCGATGACCAATATCTGCCTGCTGCTTTGTCGATGTACCTCACTTACATCAACTTGTTTGTGTTTATCTTGCGGTTGCTAATTTCCCTAAATGGCCGCAATTAATTGTCTGTAGGTACTAACAAAAGTAAAGTTTTATAAAGTAAAAACCGTGGTTAAATTTTTGACACCCACGGTTTTTTTCATCGCTTTAATAGTGGAATATGTAGATAAGTTCGGCCTCAGGTGAGCAAAAGGATGCTAGAACTCTTAACTATCAAGCGCGAAGTAGAAAGATTGTCTAATATCTTGACCAAGGCTGAAGCCTGTCTTTGACCTCCGAGAACTGAGTGCAAAAATTGAGGACTTGAATCAATTAATTTCTGATTCTACTTTCTGGGATAATTCTGTCACTTTCTATCAGAAACTTGAAGAAATTGAATCACTCAAGGCTCAAAAGAAACAATATCAGCGATCGCACTAGCCCAAGGTGTCCAACAAGTTAATAAAATTCAACCTTGGCAGATAAAATCCCTATTCAACAAGCTCATCCGGAAATATATCTTACATCCTTACATCAGGGTGAAAGATTTAGTTACCAATGTAGAAACACCTGCTGCGGCAGAAGTTTTGGACGGTGAAATTGATTTGTTTATCAAAGCCTATTTGCAACAGCAAAATCAAACCACTTCTGTTACCCAAGAAAGGCTTGATAATTTCAAGTAATTTTTGTAACTTAAACCTTATCTAAGTTGAGAACCGTAGTTTTCGCCCTCACCCTAAATCCCTCTCCCAGACATGGGAGAGGGACTTTGAAATTCTGGCTCCCCGAATCCCAAATCTGGGATTCGGGGTTGGGGGATGAGGGCAAATCCTTTTGATCACAGAAGAACTATAGGTTTCAAGATAGACGTGATTTATATAATTAGTGCGGAGAGAATTTGCCCAACTACAGCTAAAATTAATAAAGAGCAATTTTCAAATCCAAAGCGCTCTATCTCTCATTCAGCAAGCACTATGGAAGTCTTAGAACTCAAACGCGAAATCGAAACGTTGTCTAGCCGCCTGGGTAAAACCCAGGACTATCTTTGACGTACCTGCACTGACAGCCAAAATTCAAGACCTGGAAAAAATATCCGCTCAACCAGAATTTTGGGATAACCAAACCCAAGCCCAACAAACGCTGCAAGAACTCAACGACCTGAAAGCCCACCTCCAGCAATACGATCGCTGGCATACGAATCTAGAAGATACTAAGGCTGTTGTTGAGTTGTTAGAGTTAGAAACCGATGAGGCACTACTCCAAGAAGCGGAATCTACCATCACTAAACTGAATCGTGACCTGGATCAGTGGGAGTTACAACAGTTACTTTCTGGCCCCTATGATGCTGAAGGTGCTGTAGTGACAATTAATGCTGGTGCTGGTGGCACAGATGCTCAAGACTGGGCATTTATGCTGATGCGAATGTACACCCGTTGGGGTGAAGCTCACGGGTATAAAGTAACTTTAGCTGAAGAGTCGGAGGGTGATGAAGCCGGAATTAAATCGGCAACTCTAGAAATTACTGGTCGCTATGCCTATGGTTATTTGCGATCGGAGATGGGTACACATCGCTTAGTGCGGATTTCACCTTTTAATGCCAACGGCAAGCGACAAACCAGTTTTGCAGGGGTGGAAGTGATGCCGCAGATAGATAACTCTGTGCAGTTGGATATTCCAGACAAGGATTTGGAAATCACCACAACTCGCTCTGGTGGTAAAGGGGGGCAAAATGTCAACAAAGTAGAAACGGCGGTACGGGTTGTTCACCTTCCCACCGGTCTTGCCGTGCGCTGTACAGAAGAGCGATCGCAGCTGCAAAATAAAGAAAAAGCCCTAAATCGTCTCAAAGCAAAGCTGTTGGTCATAGCCAAGGAGCAACGTGCCCAAGAAATTGCTGAAATTCGTGGCGATATGGTGGAAGCCTCCTGGGGAAACCAAATCCGTAACTATGTGTTTCACCCTTACCAAATGGTGAAGGATTTACGTACAAATACTGAAACAACCGGGATCGGCGATGTGATGAATGGCGAACTTGATACATTCATCCAGGCTTATCTGCGCCAAGAAAATAAACTAGTGGAAAACACTCCAGCATAATTGGGGATTATTTACAAGTGCTAAGTGATTATTTTTAATATTACTTAGTACTTGTTATTTAGGGAACTCCAAGAAATAAATTACTACTACTTGTGGGGTGGGCGTCTCGCCATTGGTGTCAAGTTAAGGCAGATGCCCAAATGTCAAGTGAGGTTGCAGCGTTGCGTCGGTGTCGCCGACGCACGGCTTTGACCAAGCCCATAGAGCGTTGATACTCAACCAACCAAGGGATAAGTAGCAGTTATGGGTTTTTCAGGAGTGCGCGGTGGAAAAAATATAAACTACGAAAGACCATTTCAAAAGAAATGCGTTCAATAGGCTGTTGCAAAGCGACAGCAACATCAGTACACAAATCATTGAGGACAGCATAGAAAATCCATGTAGCATAAAGAAAGCATTTGTACGCCATTAGTGCCACCGACCCACAGATAAGATAAACCCAACAATCTTTTTGTGAGTAAAAATGCATCCTCAATTTTCCAACGTCGGCGATACAAATCATATAATTGTTGTGGAGAAAGCTGTTGTGGGTCAAGGACATTAGTTAAATAATGATACCAAGTTTGACCCCAAAGTACTGAAACTTGGCGCATTGGGTAATGGCTTGATGGGGCGGGGGAGGTGACTCGATGCCGAAAATCTGGATTCCCTTGTTTTTTCCGGGGTTTACTCATGACTAGTATCAACACCACTGTCTTGAGTTTAACCATTGAGTTTTACCCTCTTGACAAGACTCTAATTTTCTTAACTTGACACCAATGGCGTCTCGCCCGCCATATAAACTGGGCGGGCGAGACGCCCACCCCACAATAAATAATTGAATATTTTTTTTATTTGTCAGTCCCTTATTTTTCTAAGATGAGCGCGTAGGCGTAGACATCGCATAGCACCCGATCTCATTAGTGTCTTTTCAAAAATATCCCTTAGTAATATACAGGCGATCGCAATTCTATCCCAGACCAACTGTTACAGTTATAAAAGAGTCTGTGGACAAATAACTATGAGCAATTCTCCTTCAACAGAACCTCAACCTAGCTACGTAAAGCTTGCCATGCGAAACATGGTGCGGAAGGGTGGAACTTCCCTGAAACATTTTGCGTTGACTGCCGTAGGGCTTCTAGCTCTCCTTGTTGGTCTTGCTTACCTAACTCACTAACGACAAACCGTAAACCTCAGACTAGGAGACTCTGTGCCCCTGAGAGTTGAACTATATGTGGAGGATTCTTTTTACGAGTTGTCCCCGACGACATTTGTAAAGATTGGGGACACTCATCCCCGAATTACTCCTGAAACTTGGGAAAATTGGTTTAATCACTGGTTAGAAATACTTCACCCTCATATTCCGCCAGCGCCAAGTTATGAAATCGGGCTGCGTTTGACAGATGACTCGCAAATTCAAGAACTGAATGCCCAGTATCGTCAACAAAATAAGCCCACAGACGTTTTAGCCTTTGCTGCTTTGGAGGTAGATTTTCCTCAAAGCAAAGAAATGCTTGCCTCTGTACCATTATATTTAGGTGATATTATTGTCTCTGTAGATACAGCACAACGTCAAGCTCAACAGCAAGAACATAGCTTACCAACTGAGCTAGCCTGGTTAGCGGCTCACGCTTTATTACACCTGTTGGGCTGGGATCATCCTGATGAAGAAAGTTTGGGGCGAATGTTAGAACAGCAAGTGAATTTGCTGAATGCAATAGGTATTGCTATTGACATGGAATAGCAGTATGTGTATCTCTTAGTGCCAATTTTGAGCAATACTTTTATAATACTTTTGGGGAAAATTGCTTAAATATTGCCTGAAACTTAATTCCGCCATTAAGATCGGCGAATATTCCCACTGTAGCAACTCTGTTCTTGTGTTTTTAAGTCTATGTCCCAAAAAATTTCTCCATCACCAACGCCCACCTCGTTACAAACACTCGTGTCTAACGAACGGGAATTTTCTTGGAAAGTAGCCTCTAATTTATTTGTTAGTTTTAAATATGCCTGGGCTGGAATCAGCTATAGTTTTCAAACTCAACGTAATTTTCGCATCCACATAAGTGTTTGCGCTTTAGCGATCGGTTTAAGCGTTTTTTTGCATCTGCAAGCGGTGGAAATAGCCGTAATTGGCATAACTAGCGGTTTAGTTTTGGCATTAGAGTTACTAAATACTGCGATCGAGTCCGTTGTGGACTTAACCGTTAAGCAGACATACCATGATTTGGCAAAAATTGCTAAAGATTGTGCGGCTGGTGCAGTCCTTGTCTCTGCTTTAGTAGCGGTGCTGGTAGCTGGTATACTATTGCTTCCTCCTCTGGTAAGGTTAATTATATCGGCTTTGTAGATGTGATTTGCTTCGACTTAGCCCAACCCAGGCATTGCCAAGTGACTTGGTAACAGGATCAAACTCTGTCCGATCCCCTTTGGAGAACACATGATCAGCAATTCAAAATTTAAATAATGCGATGTCTACGATGGTTACTGAGCCCTTCGACAAGCTCAGGGTAACACTTGCCGTTCGTGCAGCGTCTCGTAGAGAAGTGCGGGCGTAGCTGCGGCGCCAAGCATCCTGGTTAAAGGGTTACTTGGTAATCTTTAGGAAGTGACTTATTGTAAAGCTTACCTAAGTCGATCCACGTTAGCGTTATTTTTACCCTAGCAAACAAATAGCATGAGATACTGGTCTATGCTTTTTGCAACTGATCAGTGGTAAAAACCAGGAGTGATGAGCTTTGATTATAGTTATCGACAATTACGACAGTTTTACATATAATTTAGTGCAGTATCTGGGAGAATTGGCATCAGAGTTGCCAGTAGCAGATGATATTAAAGTTTTTCGTAACGACAAGATATCCATAGATGAGATTCGGGCATTAAAGCCGGAAGCCGTAGTTATTTCTCCTGGGCCAGGTCGCCCGGAAGATGCCGGCATTTCTTTAGAATTGATTGAACAGCTAGGACAAGAGTTGCCAATCTTGGGAGTCTGTTTAGGACATCAAAGCATCGGTCAAGTGTTCGGTGGTAAAATAATTGCTGCTCCAGAGTTGATGCATGGCAAAACCTCTCAGGTGTCTCACAGTGGGGTGGGGGTTTTCCGGGGATTAGAAAATCCTCTAACTGCCACTAGATATCATAGTTTGGTGATCGAACGTGAGACTTGCCCAGATGTGTTAGAAATCACGGCTTGGGTTGAAGATAACACCATTATGGCAGTCCGACACCGGAACTATCCTCACATTCAGGGCGTCCAGTTTCACCCAGAGAGTATCCTGACATCTTCAGGAAAACAGTTATTGCGAAATTTTCTGGAACAGTTATAGTCAAGAGTATAATTAATGAAACGACGACAGTTGATGGGCTATGCTGGGGCGGGTTTGGTAACTGCTTTAGTTACTACCTTGGATTCGGAATCTCAAGCTGACGCACAATCTGGCGGTTTATCAGTTCAGTGGTTGGGTCATACTTGCTTTCTTTTTAGTGGTGGCGGTGCGAAAATTCTCGTCAATCCATTTCGGGCGGTCGGTTGTACTGCTGGGTATCGTCCACCAAAAGTTGCAGCAGATTTGGTGCTGATTAGCAGCCAACTGCTGGATGAAGGGGCTGTGGACGTACTACCGGGAAATCCAAAACTGATCTACGAACCAGGAGTTTACGAGTTCAAAGACATTAAATTCCAAGGAATTGCCATAGACCACGATCGCAAAGGTGGTAGGCAGTTTGGCTTAAATACTGCTTGGAGTTGGAAGCAAGGCGGAATTAATATTTTACATTTAGGGGGAGCTGCTGCACCCATTTCCATTGAGCAAAAAATCCTGATGGGGCGTCCTGATGTGGCATTCATTCCAGTGGGAGGCAGTGGAAAAGCCTACAATGCTGAGGAAGCAAAGCAGGCTGTTCAAGTGTTAAATCCCAAGTTAGTGATTCCGACCCATTACCGGACACAGGCCGCTGATGCTGCTACGTGCAATATTTCGCCACTCGATAATTTTCTCACTTTGATGAAAGGTATGACAGTGCGGCGTAGCAACGGAGATAGTATTTCCATTAGCCCTAAAGATTTACCGGAAAATAGTGTGATTCAGGTTTTGAGTTACAAGTTTTGAGGAGTAGGGGAAGCAGGGTAAGAATTCCTAACTCCTAACTCTAGCTTTTAGAACGTATACCACTCTGGGCCAAGCTTATCTGCATCGCTGATGGGAGTCTCAGTGGCTGTCGTCCCATCTATAGTCCAAATCTTGTCTGCACCAGCTGTCTGATCGCGCCAGTAGATATCGGTCTTACCATCGCCGTTGAAGTCGCCAAGGGTTGGTGTCAAGGCCGCGTTATTAGCCGGTAAGAACGCTTCAGTAGCAACCGTTGTACCATCCATCAACCAAGCGGTGTTCGCACCAGTGGTTCCATTGTGCCAGAAGATATCGGTCTTGCCATCACCATTGAAATCGCCAATTTTAGAAGTCCAAGATGAGTCAAGTGTCCCCAGAGTACCCTCTGTGGCTAAGATACCATTCATCGTCCAAACCTTGTTCTCACCTGTTTGAGCGTTTCTCCAGAGAATGTCAGTCTTATAGTCGCCGTTGAAATCACCAAGGCTAGCAGTCCAGGCGGGGTCTTGTGATTGCAGCGCAAATTCACTCTTTTGTGTACCATCCATAAACCAAGCGCTGTTAGCACCGGTTGTCTGATTGCGCCAGAAAATGTCACTCTTACCATTGCCGTCAAAATCAACAATGGTAGGAGTTAGCGCTGGGTCTGTTTTATCTAGAACAGTTGCATTCAGGACTGTGGTGCCATCCATCTCCCAAATAGCGTTCTCACCAGTTGTGGCATTATGCCAGAAGATATCGGTTTTGCGATCGCCATTGAAATCGCCAATCTGAGGAGTCCAGGCTGGGTCAACGGTGGTTAGAGAAGTCGCATTAGCAACTTTGGTTCCATCCATTAGCACAATGGTATTCTCACCGGTTTTCTTATTGCGTAATAAGAAGTCGGTTTTGCCATCACCATTGAAGTCAGCAATTTTGTAATCATAGGCAGTTAGGTCGAATTTACCTAGAGAACCCTGTTCCAAAACTTTTGTTCCATCCATCAACCGAATGATAATTTCACCAGTTTGAGAATCGGCCCAAACTTTGTCCGTTTTGCCATCACCGTTAAAGTCAGGAGTAATCGCCGCACTAGTTAAGTAAGGATTAGGATTAGGATTTGCTGAAGTTTTGACAGGTGTGGTCAACGGTTCACTTTGTAGTGCTTGTGAGGAACTTTTCCCAAACCCCAAATCATAATTTAAATTCTCAAAAGAAGATGTCAATATTTGTGATTTTGCGAAAGAGTCTGATGCCCATTGAGATGTATTCAAAGTTAAGGGTGAGGAATTGCTATTTCCAGACATGGTGTATTTTTATGATTGGTTGTTATATTTTTTTAACTTTTTTTGGAGATGTCTTTCTGTAACCCAATAACATTTACTAGACTTTCAATATTTCTTTATAACTATTTTTTCTTTGTGAATATCATTCTTTGAAGATAAATATTTGTTTTCTTTAAATGATTATTATCAAAGTTTCAAGTTCTATACAAACAATTGCAAAATATTTTTTGTATCTGATGATTTATCAATACGGTTCTGATCAGACTTGATTCCCCCAATCCTCCTTTTTTAGGGGGGCTAATAATGACTCCATTTCCCCCTTTTTAAGGAGGATCTTTAAGGACTATGTACCTTAACCGAACTGTATTAAAGTGAAAGGGTATAAGTTTATAAGCGTAGTTTTTGCCCTCACCCTAAATCCCTCTCCCAGATATATATGGGAGAGGGACTTTGAAATTCTGGCTCTCCTTCTCCCATATCTGGGAGAAGGGGTTGGGGGATGAGAGCAAATCCTTTTGATCACCGAAGAAATACAGATTTCAAGATAGACGTGGTTTATCTGTTTTATTTGATATTTTAAATATCGAATTAAACCATACACATTTAGGTAATTAAATAACAACTATAAAAAATATTTATGCGAGATAATTGTGATGTAATTACATAGTGGTTTATATAGTAAGTCTAAATTATTGATTAACAACAAGATCCCCGACTTCTTAAAAAAGTCGGGGATCTGAGACTTTGGAGATAATTGATTATTCCCCAAGGATTTATAACTTGAGTTGAAACAAATATTGGTTAGAATAACTTAGATTAGCAACTATTAAGAGGCATGATCTGTACATCCTCTGGTTGTCAAAAGTGTAAAATAAGACAATACTTTAATACATACATCAGCTATGCAAGCAGAATATCGGCAGCGTCGTGAGCAGTTAATGGCAAAAATTGGTGATGGTACAGCCATTTTTCGCAGTGCGCCAATGGCAGTGATGCACAACGATGTCGAGTATGTTTATCGCCAAGACAGTGATTTCTTCTACCTGACTGGTTTTAACGAACCACAGGCAGTTGCAGTGTTAGCGCCGCATCATTCAGAACATCGGTTTGTGCTGTTTGTCCAACCGAAGGATCGCGAAAAGGAAGTATGGACTGGTTATCTTTCTGGGGTAGATGCAGCTAAGGAATTTTATGGTGCTGATGAAGCATACCCGATTAGCGAGTTAGATGAAAAGTTACCGCAGTATTTGGAAAAAGCCAGCCGCATTTACTATCACTTAGGACGCGATCGCACTTTTAATGACCAAATCTTGGGACATTATCAAAGTTTACTACGGACTTATCCAAAACGCGGTACAGGACCGATCGCTATTGAAGATACTGGTACTGTCCTCAATAGCATGAGACTAATTAAAAGTGAAGCTGAGTTGGAATTGATGCGTCAAGCAGTTGCGATCGCAACTGAAGCACACAATTACGCGCAAGAAATCGCCGCACCCGGACGTTATGAGTATGAAATACAAGCGGAGATGGAACGCATCTTTCGACTGCGAGGTGGTTTAGGCCCGGCTTATCCTTCGATTGTGGCTTCTGGTGTGAATGCTTGCGTACTGCACTACATTGAGAATAATCGTCAAATGCAGGATGGAGAATTATTGCTAATTGATGCCGGTTGTACCTATGGTTATTACAACTCGGATATTACCCGGACATTTCCTGTGGGGGGTAAATTTACGCCAGAACAAAAGACGCTGTATGAGATTGTTTTGGAGGCACAAAAACAAGCGATCGCTCAAGTTCAACCAGGTAATCCTTTCAAATTAATTCATGATACAGCAGTGCGCGTCCTCACCGAAGGTTTAGTTGAACTTGGCATTCTTAAAGGTGAAATTGATAAGTTAATTGAAGAAGAGAAATATAAGCCATATTATATGCACCGCACCAGCCATTGGTTAGGTTTGGATGTCCATGATGCGGGGGTTTACCAGCACGGTGAAGATAAACCGCAGATTTTGCAACCAGGTCAAATTTTGACAGTGGAACCAGGACTTTATATTGTACCTGACACCAAACTAGCAGAAGACCAACCAGAGACTGATCCTCGATGGATTGGTATTGGTATTCGGATTGAGGATGATGTGTTAGTTACACCTGGGGGACATGAAGTGTTAACTGCGGGAGTTCCCAAGGCAGTGGATGAAGTGGAACGATAAAAAATGGGGATGGTACACACCATCCCTAAGCTAAAATTGCGGACAAGCCATCAAAGTCGTTGTCAGAATTCCTAAGATTTTATCTATTTCTTTAATAAAGTAATCGTTCTTATCGATAAAGATGGTATTGTCACAAAGTTTGAGAAATTTCCAATCTGTTCCTGTTGTGACTACACCATAAATTTCATTGATAATATTTCCTTGTTGCTGGTTAAACAATTGAGATGCAATCATTGTCGCAATACATTGTCCTAAACCAGATTTAATACTTTCATTTTTAGCTTCTACAATAATCACCACAGGGCTGGTAATATCATATTGTTCTGGTGAGCAACTCAGAATAAAATCACAGCGTCCTTCTAAGCCTTTAGAAACATCTACATTAAATTCTGAACCAGAAAATATACTAATTTGGTATTTAAAGAAGCGTTTAACTTCAATTAAAACAGGCATAATAATTAGTTCAGAACGAGCTTTTTCTGTATTTATTGCTGTCACCAAAGGTAGATGCTCAGAGAAAATCAAATTTAGATATTCACTAGGCGAAACTGCCTGTACATCCCCAAATAAATCTTGATTTTCAACAAAGATTAATTTAAAGTCCGTTTTTACTTTGCTAAGATTAAAGGCGCTGTACGGCATTGTATCATCTTGGGAGTAAAGTGCAGCGATGCTTACGGTGGTCACTGAGTCTTGCCGTTGGCGCAGCTTCTCGTAGAGAAGTGCGGCAACCTACGCAAGTTGCGGAAGCTAAGGAAATGAGTTTGATGATATCTCAGATCAAGAACAGGCCTCAACAAATTCAACTTCCGGCAATTTACATGACCGAAACTGAGTAACACGCTTACCGTCAGTCTCGAAGACCACACGATAGTTCTGGTTAGCACGGTCTTTCGGGATAAATGTCAAGTAGTGTCCGCCTTGAACGTATTTATGAGATGTGACTTTAATTTGTCCTGGGTAGAGAGACTTGATTTGCGCTTCACTGTCGCCAATTTTTGCACCTTTGAGGGTAGTAATCTGCGTATTCTGCCGCACATCTACTCTAGAAATGCGACCTTTTGTAACCATAAATAAAAGATTTTTGGGTTCGTTTTGTGGCTTAACGTAGTAGCAACTGTTATTCGCCGAATCGCCAATTAGCTGAGTACCAGCAGCTTTCCTCGCTTGGGAAACAGTCATCCCAACTCTAACTTGTCCGATACCATTGATGGACAATTTCGATTTGTTGGTTAATTTTGCCTGTGCTAAAACTGTGCCGATTGTCAAACAAGAAAGGGCAAGTGTTAGGGTACTAAGAGTCAATAATTTAACTTTGCTATTCATTTTCTGCAAATAATAAGGGGTAGATATTTATATACAATAGTCATATTGCCAATTTTGGATTTTCAAGCTGTTGACTAAGGTGGGGATATTCCTATAGGGAATTTAGAATTTGATAAGGACGGCAGAGACGATATGGTGGTGTGGCCTCCTAACAATGGAGGTTTTCCTGGCGCTCTTGGTACGTGGTTTGTGCTTACATCCTCTAGCAACTTCACCAACTCCTTCAGCCGTTTGTGGGGTATAGGTGGAGATATTCCAGTTGGAGGAGCTAAGTAATTAGAACCGAATAGCACTAAGAAAAGCGCAAACTCCTAAGATGACTGGCTTTTTAATATAAAAGTGTAAGGAAAGAACTAGCTTTGAAATCAATAGACCTCTTGCAAAAGTCCCTAACACCCCACCCCCAGCCCCTCTCCGCAGGCGGGGAGGGGAGAATTTGACGTAAGTCAAAGGCGGGGTGGGGTTCTTTTTTTGATTTATGCAAGAAGTCTAATAAACAAGCGAGTCGTAGCAGCAAGCGTCTTCCTAAAACTATAAAATTTTACATAAAAAATGAGGATGGCACATAGCATCCTCATTCGATTTTTTGCTTCCTTGCTGATTTCCAGGTATTAGCCCAGAAAAGAGTCAACTATTACAGTTGCGGTACATACTCCTGCTTCTCAGGGACTTCAGCGTACTCAGCCAGAATCTGGCGGAATTCTTCGCCGTCAATGGTTTCTTTTTCGATCAGCAAATCGACTAAGCGATCGGTGACAGTGCGATGATCGCGGATCAGCTTCTTAGCATTGTCATAGCACTGTTCAACAATTTCTCGAACTTGAGCATCAATGCGCGAGGCAATGGATTCGGAATACTCAGATCGGGTTGTCCAGTCACGACCCAAAAAGACTTCTCCCTGTTGGCTTTCTAAGGAAAGTGGGCCTAAGTTTGACATCCCGAACCGCGTCACCATTTGGCGTGCCATTCCCGACAACTGTTGTAAGTCTCCACCTGCACCAGTGGTAACTTCCGCAGCCCCAAAAATCACTTCTTCGGCAGCGCGACCGCCCAAAGCACCAGTAATTCTGGCTTTGAGTTGAGAACGGGAAATTAACCCCTGTTCTTCGTTGGGAGTAAACCAAGTTAAACCCTGTGCTTGTCCTCTTGGGATGAGGGTGACTTTCTGTACTGGGTCATGGTCTTTTAACAAAGTCCCAACTAAGGCGTGTCCAATTTCGTGGTAGGCAATTAAGCGCTTGCTCTTGCTATCCACCAAAGGAGTACCTTCCATCCCCGCAACTACCCGATCGACCGCATCATCAATTTCGCGGAGGGTAATCGCTTCTTTGCGTCTTCTAGCAGTGAGAATTGCCGCTTCGTTGAGTAAGTTGGCTAGATCAGCACCAGTGAATCCGGGAGTGCGGCGAGCGATCGCATCCAAAGATACGCTAGTGTCTAGTTTCTTATTCCGCGCATGGACTTGCAAGATTTCCAAGCGCCCTTTGATATCGGGTGGATCGACTGTTACTTGGCGGTCAAAGCGACCAGGACGCAACAAGGCTGAGTCGAGTACGTCAGGACGGTTGGTGGCAGCAATAATAATGATGCCTGTATTACCTTCAAACCCGTCCATTTCGGTGAGCAATTGGTTGAGGGTTTGCTCTCTCTCATCGTTACCGCCACCGATACCAGCACCCCGTTGGCGTCCAACGGCATCGATTTCATCGATGAAGATGATGCAGGGGGCGTTATCTTTAGCTTTCTTGAACAAATCGCGGACGCGGGATGCACCCACACCAACGAACATTTCCACGAATTCCGAACCGGAAATACTAAAGAAAGGTACGCCTGCTTCCCCAGCGATCGCTTTTGCTAGTAAAGTTTTACCAGTTCCAGGAGGTCCAACTAATAACACTCCCTTGGGAATGCGTGCGCCTACTGCGGTAAATCTTTCTGGCTGTTTGAGGAAGGTGACGACTTCTTGCAATTCTTCCTTAGCTTCTTCGATTCCGGCTACGTCGTCAAATTTCACCCCAGTTTTTGCCTCCATTTGGAAGCGGGCGCGGGATTTGCCGAAGTTCATTGCTTGACCTGGGCCGCCGGGGAGGTTGCTAGAACGCCGGAACAAAAAGAACAGCCCAGTAATCAATAAAACTGGAAATATGAGATTGCCCAACAATCCCCAAATTGCGCCATCATTCCGCATCGGGTGAGCATCAAAACTGATGTCTTTTTCTTTCAGCTTGCTAATTAACTCAGGAGCGTTAATAGGCAAATCCACCCGCCATCTTTGGACACGGTTTTCGATGTCAGGATCGCGAGCTTCTATAATTGCTGTCCTACCGCCTTCGTACAGATCCACGCTGGTGACGCGATCGCCGTCCAAGTATTCTAGAAAGCGACCATAGGTCATGCGGGTATTGGCTGTATTCTTACTGGCGTCAACAGGAGCGCCTGCAAAGGCTCCTTGCCAGAAGAAAAAGCCAATTACCAAAGCCGGCAATGTCCAGAGTCCTAGTACTTTCCAAGAGAATTTCATCTTAATTTGCCTCTAGATGCCTATACAACTCATCAGCCTTAGCAACCGAATGTTCTATTACTCTGTCACTTTGGGCTGTTAAACGGATGTTTATAACTCCATTTTGTTTAATTTGATCTCTTATATGCACTCCCATAGAGCGATCGGCGCATTATGGCGATGCCAACAAGAATCTTAATCAAAGTTAACTTAATTTTAATACAATATCGCACCAGAAAAGGGAGCGCAACGGGATGCAAAGACACGGAGAATTTCTCCAGAATGCTCCTCGTGTCGTTTAAGTCCCTGTCAATCATCATTCTGGGGGAGTGGGGAGTTAGGAGTTTGAAGTAGAGACGCGATTAATCGCGTCTGTAACAGGAGTTATTATTTCCCGACAATGCCCAATGCCGCATGCTCAATGCCCTATTTAACTTCTGTAATTTGTAGAGTGTAAGGAAGATACTTGCCTTTTTCGTAGGAACCAACCCAAATTTGGTAACTTCCAGCCAGCCATTCGCCAATCATACCGGCATTTTTGCCATCAAAATCGTCATTGCACCAAGTACCACCGGGTCCCTTGATAATTATGGTGGTGTCTTCAGGACTTTGCACTTGTAACTTCAGGTAGTCAAATTTACTTGTTAGCGCTAATGTATGGTCTGGTGTTTCATCAACAAATCCAGTACAAGGGCCAGTGGCTGTTTCGCTCCTCCCGGCTACTTGACTCCCAGATATTGAACCACCACTCATCCCGCGAACTGTCAGGGGGTCTGGCGAAAACTGGGGGTCAATGGTGACATCTCCAAATATCGTTGGCGCTTCCTGAGCATCAGTAACAGCATTAACTGTCGGTGTGATGAAGAGCGTAACTATCATGAACGATAATCTCATCCCTCTTTTGAGCGCTTTTGTCGGCATTGTAATTACTTCGCTTCTAAGTGTTTTTGAAGACATGAATTTTACACACCAAGTTCCCAATGTGAGGAGAATTGACTACCTATTTTAGATTGGAAATTGGGGATAATTCATTAGTAATTAGTCAATGATTTATTGTTGCTATAGTTGCTCTACTTTAGATTTTAGGGGCGCACGTTTGTGCGCCCCTAAAATCTAAAATATTTCTAAAATCTGGAAGTAATCACTAATTAACTTCCGTTATCGCCCGACTCAAGCGCGACTTATCTAAACCAATCTGATTTAGTAGTAACCAAGATTGGATCAGATCGGGGCCATGAACATCTCCAGTTAGGGCTGCTCGGAGCGATCGCATTACTAAGCCTTTTTTGACTTTTTGCTCTTTCACCACTTGTTTAATAATCTCCTGGGCGGCGGCTTCCGAGAGTTGCGGCTGGTTTTCTAAAGCTGTGACAATCCCCTCAAGCACAGCAGCCGAACCTTCTTGCTTCAGCTGTGTACTGGCTTCCTCGCTAAATTCAACTGTATCCCTAAAAAACAGTTGGCTTTGAGGTACTGCATCTACTAAACGAGTCAAACTTTGGCTAATTAAAGTTACTAGTTGCTCTAACCAGGGGCGTTCTCTTCCACCATCAAATTTATACCCAGCCGCTTGCCAATAGGGTATGACTAAATCTGTGAGTTTATCTACTGGTGTCTTGTGGACATACTGACTGTTCAACCAGTCCAGCTTGTCCCAGTCAAATTTTGCACCTGCTTTATTTACACGCTCAAAGCCAAATTCTTTAGCTGCTGCTTCTAAGGTAAATATTTCTTGCGTCGAGTCTGGTGCCGACCAACCCAGCAATGTCATGTAATTCACCAAGCCTTCAGCAATAAAGCCCATTTGCTGAAACTCCGAAATAGAAGTGACACCATCTCGCTTAGAAAGCTTGCGCCCTTCCGTATTCAAAATCAGTGGCGTGTGAGCAAACTCTGGAATTTTTGCACCCATTGCTTCATAGAGTAAAATTTGCTTGGCAGTATTGGCAATGTGGTCTTCTCCCCGGATGACATGGGTGATTTGCATATCGATGTCATCCACTACAACTACAAAGTTGTATAAAGGTTGACCGCTAGCCTCTTCTGAAGCGCGGGCGATGACCATATCACCACCTAAATCGCTACCTTGCCAAGACATCTTTCCCCTTACTAGGTCATTCCAGACAATTTCCCGCCCATCTTCGATTTGGAAGCGAATCACAGAGGAACGACCTTCGGCTTCAAATGCGGCGCGTTGTTCTGGCGTGAGGTGACGGTGACGGTTGTCATAGCGAGGAGCTTCACCTCTAGCCTTTTGGGCTTCTCGCAGAGCCTCTAGTTCTTCGGAAGTGGTGTAGCAGCGATAGGCTAATCCTTGATCTAGCAGTTTTTCTACTGCTTCTTTATAAAGATCCAGGCGTTGGGATTGGAAAAATGGTCCTTCATCCCAGTTCAGTCCTAGCCAGCGCAGTCCTTCAAGAATATTCTCGGTGTATTCGGGACGCGATCGCTCTAAGTCTGTGTCTTCTATTCGCAGGATAAATTTCCCGCCGTGGTGGCGGGCAAATAACCAGTTAAATACAGCCGTTCTAGCTGTACCAATATGTAAATTTCCGGTTGGACTCGGTGCAATTCGGACTCTGACAGTCACAGCTAATTCTCTCTTTCGCAAAGCATGATCAATGTAGCTTATATCTGAAGCACCCAAACTTAGCTTTACTTAAAGTTGGATCTCCAACCAAAACAAAGAAGGATAAATTTAAAACGGGACTGACGGGGCTCGAACCCGCAACTTCCGCCGTGACAGGGCGGTGCTCTAACCAATTGAACTACAGTCCCTTGTTTGTCAACTTTGCTATTATCGCTATTTATTTTCTACTTGTCAAGTGTTTTGGAGTTGGGAATTAGAACTTATTTTTGTCCAGTCTCTCCAAGGTGCAAATTCTTCGTTAAATAGAGCCTGATAATACAACCAGTGGCTCTGATTCCAGATACTGCAATATCCGGGATTGCATTTGTTTATACTGCTGCTTTAATAGCTGTTTGCTCAACTGGAGTTGAGAAGCAGCTGGTAGACTATGACACTGTTCCATCCAGGTTTTCAACATTTGCCGCTGAGTTGGCTCAATGCCACTTGTGAGAACGTTGGTGCAGGAATGTGGTGCTTCTAGGGTAAAGAAAATCAAAGGGTAGCGTTCATTTTCAGCCAGGAAACTTACCAGCCGAAGATTTTGGGGATTTTGCATATCAAAGTAGCACGGTAGCCATTTAGGAGCCAATTGCCGATTGTACAGTACAGTCACCCACAACAGCATTGGGTGAGGGGATGTCATGAAGATAAATTGGTTGTAACGAGTAGAAAGGGCATACTTTTTGATTTCTTCTTTAGGCAACATCAACCATAGTGCTGTCATCGATGCTTGTGCGGTGTCTAAAAGCTGGGGAAAAACAATTTCTTGAATTGGTTTATTTTCAGGCCACAAAAGTTGCTGACAGCTTTGTTCTACTGTGATTGGTAATCCAGAGTATAAGGGAGGGGTAAGGATGGAAGTAGGAGCTAAGATTGTCGGTAAGCTGGGATAATTCGGCTGTTCTAAACTGTTTAATACTTCCAGAACTTGAGCGATATTTTGTGGGCGCTCGCTTGCTTTTTTAGCAAGACAAGACATGATTAAATGATTTAGTTTTTCAGGTACTTCAAGAGTGGGTTTAATATCTGCGATCGCTTTTGGTTGTTCAAAGTGATGTGCTTTATACCAAGCACCAAAGTAATCAGTTTCTGGTTGCCAAGGTTTTTTACCTGTGAGCATCTCAAACATCATCACACCCAGGCTATAAATATCAGAGCAACTATCTAATTTTTCCCCATCTAGCTGTTCTGGAGAACAGTAGGGTAAGGTGCCATTAAATCCCCTACTTGTACTAGCTGTTGATGTATAATTCAAAAATCTAGCAATACCAAAATCGAGAATTTTAACTAACTGACCCAATATCGGATCGGGAATTACTAATATATTTGCAGGCTTAATATCTCTATGAACTAGCGGACAAATTTTGCCATCAATGTTAATACCTTGATGAGCGCACTGTAAGCCCAAACAAATTTGCCGGCAGAGAGTTAAAAACATGGGCAGGGGCAACGGAATTAAATCCTTTAAACTCTTACCACTTAGATATTCCATAACGTAGTATGGTTTTCCTTGCTCATTTATACCATAATCATACGCCCGTACTATATGTAGGCTCTTTTGACTCAAAGCTGCACTCATTAAAGCTTCACGAGCAAAGTCTTGTTGCATCTTGGTATTGACAAAAGTCTGAGTCAAAAACTTGATAGCAACTGGTATACCTCCTAACAAAATATCATTTGCTAAAAAAACTTCTCCCATGCCACCACTGCCAATTAATTGCTTGAGTTGATAACGATTGGCAAGCAAGCCCGTACTAATTGGAGATGTAAATAGGCTTTGATTCACTTTGATCACCTTTGCTGCTGAGTCCATTTAAAGTTAGCAATACACACATAAGAATATAATTAGGTAATGATGGCAAGGCTTTTTATTTTGATAGCGGACTTTCAATGACGTGATAAAAGTTTTAAAAAAATCTCCAAAAATTTAGCCATCCAATTTTTTGAAACTTCTTTCTCATTTTTTGGCTTTGCGGCTAACTTTCGTAAGATATCTAATTTCAGTTTTTCATACTCTGTTTTTAGCAGATTTTTAGCTTGATTAGGCAAAATTATTTCATTTGACTGTTGATTCATATCTAAGCAATCTACAAGTTGCTGGCGCTGGTTAGCCGTCAGGCTTAAAGTCATTACGTGAGAGCAACAGTCTGGATCTTCTAGGGCAAAAAATAGCAGATGGTAGTAGCCTACTTCTGCTAAACTACGCGCTATCTTTTCCCCTCTATTATCTTTCAAATCCAAAAAATAAGGTAGCCACTTAGTCAGAGAAGGCTGGGAATTGTATAAGACTGTAACCCATAATAGCATCGGGTATACATTCATTTGAGTAATAAATTCAGTGCCATGTATTTTGTCCGAAAAGTTTGTAATCTCTTGTTTGGGCAACATTGCCCAAAAAGTTGGTATAGGTCTTTGAGTAGTATGTAGTAAATGGGGAAATCCAATTCGCGCAATTGGTTTATTTTTAGGCCATTTTTTCTGCAAACACTCTTTTTCTGATAATAATGTTACAGGTACTAATTGGATGGGAATTGAGAGGTTAATAATGTCACTACTATTGTTATGACTAACTTCATTAAGCTGAATCTTAACCTTTTCTAAATCTTCTAATATTTGGTTTATATTTTGAGGGCGATCGCTTATTTCTTTAGCTAAACAACTCATCAACATTTTTTCTAATATCTGCGGGATTTTGACTTGCGGATTCACTTGCTCAACTGTAGGTGGCATTTGAAAACGATGTGCTTGATACCAAGTACCAAAGGAGTTACTTTTTGTCTGAAATGGATGTTTTCCTGTTAGCATCTCAAACATTAGTACTCCCAAACTGTAAATATCAGAGCGGACATCTAGCAATTTGCGCCCTTCCATATGTTCTGGAGAACAGTAAGGCAAACTGCCAATAAAAGAATCTGTCAAGGTCATCCCACTTCGCTCCGTTAAAAACTTGGCAATCCCAAAATCTAATATTTTAACAATTTTTCCTTGTTTACTATCTTCACTAATGAATATATTTTCTGGTTTTATATCCCTGTGAACAATGGGATAAATCTCTCCTTTGAGGCTGATTCCTTGGTGGGCACATTGTAAGCCTAAACAAATTTGAGTAGAAATATCTAAAAACTCCGATAATGTTAAAGGCTGAATTTTGAGAATTTGTTTGAGGTTTTTTCCTTGGAGATATTCCATTACATAAAACGGAGTTTTATCCTCAGTAACTCCGTAACTTAAAATCCGCACAATATGTTCACTTTTTCGACCCAATTGAGCGCCAATAAAAATCTCTCTGGCAAAGCGTTGGGACATTTGCTGGTTTGCCAAACTGAGTGATAAGATTTTGATTGCGATCGCCATACCACCTTTAGCAGTATCTTCTGCTAAATAAACTCTACCCATCCCCCCTTTGCCAATCAAATCTCTGATTAAATAGCGATTATTTAAAAATTGTCCAATGTAATTGTCTAACTCTGCTTTTTGCCCTACCATTTTATCGATTTTATTTTGTGACATAAAAATTATTTATAAAAAATATTGTTGGCAAAATCCTTTAATAAGTCTAGACTAATTATTAAATTTAAATCTAAAAAATATCATGATTTGGAAAAAACTAATTATCTCCTGTAATCATAGTTAATCACTCTGCAAAATTTCCTAAACATTCTATAACATATTTATTAATGAATCCGGTTGAGAAATTACACGTAAACTACAAAAACGCTAGAAAAAGTTGTCTAGTAGATTCCGTAAATACACATAAATAGGCTGCAAATAAGTAAATAACAGTAAAGACACGAACGCACTTTTATCTCCGTACAGCTAATGGTTAAAATTCGGGAGCAAACGGCGTAATAATCTAATTAATGGTGTTTCAATTTTAATTTTAAAGGCTAGTATCTGGGTGCGTTGCAAGGAGTTGAAATTGTTATCACTGACGAGAATTAGTGATTGCTGTCCATCGGGTAGTTTAGCGCCAATAGTTAAGCCTTCGATGTTGTCTAGCAGTACATCTAGGGTTCTCAAATCTAACAGCAGTTTTTTCTGAACTGGTTTAATATTCTTAGAGTCAACTGCTAAAAGGCTATCTATTTTATGAATATCATCCGCTCCTTCTAAAGAAACCTGAAACAGGGAAATAGCAAATCCTAAACCAGTAAAAGACCGTTCTAAACTTAGGAAGTGTCCTTGATTATCGAGAGCAAGTAAATCAGGTAATCCACTAGCGAATTTGCCAGTCAGATCCAAAAATGGTGTAACTGGTTCAGTTTGATAAAGAAATTCCTTTTCTGGCTGATTGTTGAGCAAGTTGTATTGCAAAATCCGGCAAGGACTACCGATGTTAGGTTTAGCTGCGATACCATCTTGAATTAGAGCATTTTCGGTGGCTGTGAATATATGCTTTTTATCGGGTGTGATGGTGAGGCTTTCAAAAGCCAAATTGTTGCGGATACCTTTTTGACTACTTTTATCTGGCAAAAATTTGTTTGGTATGGGAAGTGTTTTAATTTCCCTACCAGAAGATAGGGAGAACTCTTTAATAAAAGGATTGATTAATTTTCTCACATCGCCCTCAGAAGAAATAAACACAGTTGCTTGATTAGTTAAGGCAATACCTTCTGTATCAGTTTCACCAGGGCGAAATGTTTGACCATTTTCATTTAATAATGTGGTAACACTGACTGGAATAATTCCACCTTTTTGTAGGGAACCCTTGCTTAAGTCGATTTTCAAGGTGTAGAAACGGGCGGCTGCTTTTTGCCCACGGTCATCGGAAATAGCATAATAAAGGTTGCTTTTTGGATCATAAGTAATTCCAGATAAACCTCCAACTTCAGTTGTTTTAAAGATTAAACCTTTCGGTAAAGTCCCTTCACCGATAAATTCTATGCTACTAACTTCAACAGCATTTGAAAGTAAGTTTATGAAGAAGTAAATGATAATTAAAATCGGGATAAAGAAGTAAATAATTCGTGGGAATACGAAGATTTTTTTAATTAGCTGCATATAATTTTTTTGTTAAATTAAAAGGCGGTAGGGAGGCACAGAAAAAGCTCATTGGTATCAACTTAAGCCAAAACCCTTTTAAAACCTCGTTTCCAGCCTCTGGCTGGAAATGTTGCTCATTGCGGTGCTGCAAGTCAAGAGGCGGAGCCTCGCATAGGCATTCCCAGTCAGAGACTCTTAACGAGACAATCTCTAAAAGCTGGTTCTAGACTAACTTTCACGTTAAGTTGACACGTATGACAACTATGCGCCCCTACAAATAATACCAATGAAAAAAAAGAATGTGAAAGATACAAGCCTGAAAACTCTTATGAAATCAGGTTTTCTTAATTTTGAATTGGTATAATATATATTCCAACAAATTAAAAACTTTTAGAAAATACGAAATTAATTAAGCTCGTCGCAAACCATATTCATCCTGAAAAAAGTTGACAAGCCAATCTTTGACTCTGTGGGTAGCGCGGCAATCATCTTCGTTGTAGCTTTGGATAATTTCTAGTAAGGTGCGATCGCCTGTTTCTAGCCACTGATCATACCAATAAATACACTTGGCACCACTGGCTTCTTTTTCCCGCCACTCAAATCCTAACCAACGAGCGATCGCTTTCAGGGCATAACTTTCTATCGGCAATGCTACACTTTGGGTTAATTGTTCATACACATCCACAAATTGACTCAATACAGGACGCACTGAGGCGTAGGGAGTGCGGTAAAGTTTTGCTAACCGTTTGACTGTATCAACCTCGTAGACACAAAAATGATAAATTGGTGCTTCGGGATATTGCCAAACCAAATCCAAAAATTGCTGCCAAACTAATTCTTCGTCTTCTGGTTTGTCTGCTAAAAACGAATAAAACTGTTCTGTGTTGGCAAGTCTATCAACGACTAAAACCCCCAAAAGATAATTTAAATCTAAGTCTGGCTGTGCCTCAATATCAAAGTAAAGCTCTATGGGTGCTGTAAATGTAATATCTTTTATTGGTAGCGGGTAGGGTAAAATAAGCGGTCGTTTTTCCAGTGCAGATTGAGCTTGCACTACTAGCTTAGGCGCTACTTCGCTGTCAAAACCAAGCAGATTTTCGAGAGTGCTGGGATTGGTGTTAGCGAGAGATTCCAGTGTGGTGATGGCTAAGGCTTGCAGTTGAGTGTAGCGAATGGGTGTTACGCCTGGTACCAGTGAGAGATGTTTTTCAGATTGTGCGATCGCATAACATTGACTATACCAATGGCAAAGATTGCACTTTTGCCGAGCAATAAACACCTCTGGCGGATTTGGTAACTCTAAAACTTGAATAAACTCCTCCAGAATCTGCTGCATTCGTGGCATCCATTTAAACAAATCCACAGGATAATTTCTATCTTTGGTACGCAATATCAGCCAAGCTGTTTCTGGTGCAAACTCCTGTACTGTTGCCAATACTTGCGTGTGAAATGCGGCAACAACTTGATATTCTTGCTTAGGGCGCTTACCGAGTTCAATACTAGCTGCAACGTACATCCAATCTCCAAAGCAGGATTTTCCTGGCCGTTTCACGAGTAAATCTGGACGACTTAGTAAGGTGTATGCTTCAGAATAAGTTGCTGACAGTACTCCTTTATATATGTACTCAACGCCACGCTGCATCAATTCTAAAGTTGCCTTCTCTGCGTTTTCCCAGTTTCCATAAGAATAATTTGGTTGATCATAAGTCACCTGTGCCAAAGCACTTAGCTGATGGGCGATTTTGTCCTGTTGGAGTTTCCCTAGCAACTCATTGGGAGCATCGCGCTGACTTTTGTCACCGTGGATATCTAGAAAAGGCCGGCGTTTACAGCGTTGGTATTGCAGTAGGGATTCAGCATTAATTAGCATTCTTTTAAGTTAACAAGAATTAGCACACTCTGGGAGTAACTCAGACAATTACAGCACAATTCAAAATTCAGGAGTTAGAATTCAGGAGTCAGAATTCAGAAGTAAAATAGGCTTTATACCTTGGTTTAAGACGAATCGTTGTGTACTTCACTTTCCTTTAAATCTGCTGTAATAATGGAGTACGGGAGACAAGAGAGATAGGGGAGATGGGGAGCAGAGATCAACCCCTTCTCTGCGAGACGCTACGCGAACGGGGAATTCAAAATTCAAAATTCAAAATTCAAATCCCCATAAATAAATTTATTTGCTCTGTATCCTTTCCTCCTTCGGTCAGTAGCTATAATTTAGCGAATTGGTATAAATGGAACTCGTGAATGAACCTCCGAGCTTTGTGAATCAACCTCCGAGCTTTGTAGATGAGTCTTTGAACTCCATTAACGAAACTTAGAACTTCACTTTTTTATGTCCGACGCCGAATGACTAATCTAAAATCTAAAATCTAAAATTGGTATGACCAGTACTTCTGTTGCACAAACTAGGCTGCATAGCCATCGAGAGCAATTTCCCGCTTTAGCGAATAAGACTTATTTCAATTATGGGGGACAAGGGCCGATGCCCCAAAGGGCAATGGATGTTATGACCCAAACTCAAGCTCATATTCAGCATATTGGACCCTTTGGCAATGAGGCGTATCGCTGGATAGCGCCTCAGACTAAAGCTGCTAGAGTTGCGATCGCTTCCGAGTTACATGCACCAGTTGAAACAATTACTCTCACCGAGAATGTCACTATTGGCTGTAATATCGCCATCTGGGGCATTGAGTGGCAAGCTGGCGACCATCTGCTGCTCTCAGACTGCGAACACCCAGGCGTGATTGCCATAGCCCAGGAAATCGCGCGGAGATTCGTTGTGGAAGTTAGCACCTGTCCTCTAAAAGCGACTTTAAATGAGGGCGATCCTGTAAAAGTTATTGCCCAGCACTTGCGCCCAAATACCCGTCTTGTAATATTGAGTCATGTTTTCTGGAATACTGGTCAAGTTTTACCTCTGGATAAAATTGCCGAAGTATGCAGAAATAATCATTCTTTACTATTGATAGATGCTGCTCAATCTGCTGGTTTGTTGCCTTTAAACTTGACTGAATTGGGAGTAGATTTTTATGCTTTCACTGGTCACAAATGGTTATGTGGCCCTGCGGGTGCTGGTGGTTTGTATGTTCGACCAGAAGCACGAGAAAGCTTGAAACCTACGTTTATTGGCTTGCGTGGTATTGTTTTTGATAGTGAATCTCAGCAGTCTGTGGATTGGCTTCCAGATGGGCGACGATACGAAGTGTCTACATTAGCTTCTCCATTATATGTTGGGTTACGCGAGGCGATCGCAATTCATCAGCAATGGGGAACGTCACAGGAACGTTACGAGCAAATTTGTCAAAATAGTGAGTACCTCTGGCGAGAATTGACGGCGTTACCCGATATTAAATGTTTGCGAACTTCTCCACCCGAAAGCGGTATAGTTTCTTTTCAACTAATAAATAATCAGCCGCAAGCTGATTTGAAGTTGGTGCAATTTTTAGACTTACAAAGAATATTAACTCGGACAATTGCCGATCCTAGCTGTATACGCGCCACTGTTCATTACTTGACTTTAGAATCGGAAATCGACCAATTGGTTGAGGCGATTCAAGGTTTTTGCAAAACTTAGTTAAAAATTTGGAGTTATAGATATTTTGTTGCGTAAGTCCTAATATGAATGCGTTTCACCTTAACCCGCCCTGCAATAAATTGCGGGCTAATAGCTCAAGTCCACTAAAGTGGACTGAATATACTTTTGAGTCTACTTTAGTAGACTTAAGCTATTAGCTTGGGAATTGATTCCCAAGGGGGATGAAAGCGAAAGAACAAGACCTTGAGGACTTTTGTCAGTCAATCAGACTTTAAACTCCTAACTCTTAACTTAAAAATGGAACGTCCAATCTTATACTTAGCCATAACTAACCACGGCTTTGGTCATGCTGCCCGCACGGCTTCTGTCGCTGCGACAATTCAAAAGTTATGTCCAGAAGTTCTGCTAATTCTAGCGACTACTGCCCCACGCTGGTTGTTAGAGTGCTATATAGAAGGCGATTTTATCTATCGTCCCCGTGCATTTGATTTGGGTGTGGTGCAAACGGATAGTTTGACAATGGATAAAGTAGCGACTTTAGAAAAGTTGCTCGATATTAAGAAGCATCAAAATTCCCTGATTGCTTCAGAAGTGAATTTTATCCGCCAAAATCGCGTTAATCTCATCTTGGCAGATATTCCCTTCCTCGCTCCTGGGTTTGCCAAAGCTGCAAACATTCCCTGCTGGATGATGAGTAACTTTGGCTGGGACTTGATCTACCGAGATTGGGGAGGCGAATTTACCACAATTGCTGATTGGATTAGTGATTGGTATTCAAAGTGCGATCGCCTGTTTCGTCTTCCCTTCCACGAACCAATGCCAGCTTTTAACAATATCACAGATGTCGGCTTAACAGGCGGTTCTCCCCGTCACTCTGCTGATGATTTACGCTCTCTTTGGGGAATAACTGCACCAGCTGAAAAAACTATTTTGTTGACCTTTGGCGGCTTGGGTTTGCAGCAAATCCCATATCATAACCTGCGGCGATTTTCAGATTGGCAATTTATCGTTTTTGATCAATCTGCCCCTGATTTACCTAATTTAGTGAAAATTAATGACCGTAAATATCGCCCTGTAGATTTTATGCCTATTTGTGGACGAGTCGTTTCTAAACCTGGTTACAGCACTTTTTCGGAAGCCACACTACTAGGAGTACCTATTGTTAGCATCCCACGTGAGGACTTTGCCGAAGCAACTTTTATAATAGAAGGTATAACTAATTATAATCAGCATCAAATCATCACCCCATCTGAGTTTTTTCAAGAAACTTGGGATTTTCTCCATGATTTACCTCAATCACCAAAGCAATCTCAACCAATTGCTAAGGATGGTAATGAAGCGATCGCTCATGCCGTTATTAAGTATTTCGACTCAAAATAAAGTTATTCAAAACCACAATAAATATTTGAAGTTCTCACCTCAAGAGTATCAGTCACAGATGTTAGTTAACTTGAGAGAGACTTATAGGGTTTCCTAATCAGATGAGGTACATCATAGCCCCCTCTCGAAGAGCGGGGAGGGGGTTTGGGGGTCGGGTTCTTGTACCTCATTTAACCGAGAACGGCTATATAATGAAAACCAGAAGCAAGTAGAGGATATTTCTCAATCCTTGACATATGCTACTTTTGTGACTGCCGGAATTGCCTTTGTTGCCTTGTTACATCAAGTAACAGTTTATTTCATTCCTGAACTACAAAAACTACGAATACCAACCAAGAGGATACAACATCCTCGAAAAACAGGTTACAGCTGCCAGAGCCAGATCGGGCTAACATTACAGCTTTATCTCACAATCTGCCTAACACACCGATCATCCCAGATATCCGAAAAAATTCTGTAAATGCCGTGTTAAGCCTATTCAGGAGAAGAGATACTCAGTCTAGTGATCAACCAACGGCAGAACAACAACCAAATCAAGTAGATTCAACTGCTAATTAGCTTTTACTTTCATCAATAATTACTGTTTTAAATGAGTCACTACCAAAAGTTACTAAAAATTTCCACCACTGCCAAATCGTTTTACAATATCACTGCAAAAATTGAAGCCACAGTTGCAGAGTCGGGAGTTGAAACTGGTCTTTGTACTTTATTTTTACGCCACACTTCAGCCAGTTTAGTTATCCAAGAAAATGCTGATCCTGATGTTCTTGTGGATCTAGCTAATTTTATGGCAAAACTCGTCCCAGAATCAGGCAAATACATCCACGATGCAGAAGGCACCGATGATATGCCGGCACACATTCGTACCGCACTTACCCATACTTCTGAACATATCCCCATTAATCGTGGTCATTTGGTGCTAGGAACTTGGCAGGGAATTTATATTTGGGAACACCGCCAGCGCAGTCATTTAAGAGAATTGGTTGTCCATATTTCTGGATAGAAATTTCTCATGTTTCATTTATTTAAAGTGTAGCTTTGTAGAGTTTAAATACCCAGTTTCTACTGCGTAAGTAGGTAAGTGTAATATTGTAACCATTTGTAAATATTCAATAAATTTTGCAGTGGTAACTTTCTGATGAAAATTATTGGTGCAAAATTAATCAGGCACATCCTAAATAATTTGTGTAAATTTGTAAATTCAAAAGTTAAGTTTATTTGTGATTATTTAATCATCTACTTATTGCGATATACACTAATGTTTAGTGTAAGTTGCCTGGGCTATTTCAATTACTATGAAGCAAGAACTGACACCAACTCATACTTTCCGATTGATTGATGAAATCTTTGCCCAGCAGTCTGTAAACCTATTATCACTTAATCCCCAAAAGACATTAATTACCAGTTTTACAGAATTGGGAAATTTGATTACTGAACAAAACCCTGACATTCAACTCCTCACAACCCTTCAAGAAACTCTCGAATGCATAGTATATACTCAGTTGCAAAATTTTCCAGAAAACATCTTCTGGGATTTTGATTTTCTGGTAAGTAGTATGCTTAGGCAGGCTTTAGTAGCAGATGAGGGCGCTATACCTTTTTTAACAGTTTTTGGCGAAAAGATGGTTTCTCTGACAGAGATGTTCGGAAATAAAACGGAAATGCGCTTTCGTTACGTTCACGATTTTATGTATGGATTTGACTGGGCAAGATGGGTACAAAAAGAGCCACATAAACGCGCACATATAGAGCCTTTTAGTCTGGTTTTTTTAGATTATTTGCTCGTCAAAGGTAAAGAACTTTTACAACGTATTAATCATGGTCAGATCACATCTTATAAACTGTGTGATACTGGCTACCGAAATCCCTTCACTTTTTCTCGTGAACCAAAAGATGAATATCGTCTGTTAACTTATCTTGCTGAAGAACAACTTATCCCGGTGGCAGTGTGGAACTGGAATGCTAGCCCTGTATGGAACAAACCTTTTCAGGAAATGCGCCAGCAATTAGCATTAAAATTAGATATTCAACCACAGAGACACTGATAATAAATTCAAAATTCAAAATGACGCTCTCTACGAGACGCTAAAAGCGTAGCTTGCTTCTCTGTAAGAGTACGCGGACTCGCTAACGCTGCGCTAACAAAATTCAAAAATGGAACCCTTTAAAAGGCAAGTATTTAGCTACTTGCTATATACAAAATAATTGCCTGGAAATTATAGTATGAAAATTGCTGATTTAATAACTTGGTTTGAAGCATGGGCAAATCCCGCTTGGTGTGAAAGCTGGGATAATTGTGGCTGGCAGATTGAACCGGGAGTGTTGCAGGAAAAAGCGCGGGTTTTGGTGTGTTTGACACCGACTTTGGCAGTAATCCAAGAAGCGATCGCTCTGAATGCTAATCTGATATTTGCCCATCATCCCTTAATTTTTACTCCTCCCAAATCTTTACGCACTGGTGAAGCGATCGCCGAAATGGTAAGGTTAGCCTTTAGCCACAATATTGGTATTTACACTGCTCACACGAATTTTGACCAAGTGCAGGATGGTACTGCTGACGTTTTGGCTCAGATTTTAGAACTCAAAGAAGTTACTCCCATAGTACCTACACAAGCCGGATTAGGATATGGGCGTGTTGGTTTGCTAGAGCCATTTCTGACATTACAGGAATTACTCACAGCGATTCAAACCCGACTTGCTTCCCCTAATTTGATTTTTTCCCCAACTGCTGATTTACAGCAAACAATTTCACGAGTTGCCCTTTTGGGCGGTTCGGGGGCTAGTTACATTTCAGGCGTAGCGAAAACTGGCGCTCAAGCTTATCTGACTTCTGATTGTAAATTTCATCAGTTTCAAGAAAGCCGCGATTGCAATCTTATTTTAATCGATGCTGGACATTATGCTACCGAACGTCCGGCTTGCGATCGCTTAGTCCAAAAATTCCAGTCTTTAAACTTAGACTGGGTGCAATTAAGTCAAAAGGATGAAGATTTCCGCCAGTTTTTTGCTTGATTGCTGATGTTTGACGAGATTTTTTGGATACTTGCCTAAAAGTTTCTTTATGTTTTAATATTGTTAAGTTATTTGCCTTCTCAATATTGGGTGAGGCGAAAAATTTTTGTAACCATCTATCTCTGTAGACCAAGAGATAGATGCACTTAGAGCTAATATTGTGATGCGAATCACTAGTTATGTGTAATTATAATCACACAATACTTATGTTCCATATCAATTAGTAGCAGAGAAAAATGTTCCACACTTGAGATCACAAATTGTTTACTCTGCCCTAATCGAGATGATTCGTACACTTGTTGACTCTGCCTTCCAAACTGGATATCTTAGTGTTGAATCTGAGGGTTTACTCCAGCAAGTACTAGCCACTAAATGCTGGAAGCAACAGGATTTGTCAGCCCTGGCAACCCTATATAATGCAGTTCGCGCAGGTCAAATTAAACGAGAAGCGTCCTCGTCGAATGTGCCTATGGAATTTCCCCTACCGTATAAATCTTGCTGATCCTCCCATCTCCTTTGCCTCTTTCCCCGATCCGTTGGCTTTTTCTTAGTCATGAGCAGCCAAAAATCTGAAAAACTCAAAACTCTTTGGGTGTTGTTGTTGAAAAGCATCAAGGTCAGCAAGAGAATGAGTTAAGATCAGGTACAAGTGGGTAAAAGTAAAGCCAAGTCCCCGGACTTCCCCGTAATGCCAATGAGTAAAAGTAGGCAAGTTAAACAACCGCAATCAACGATTATTTTGGAGTATTCTTTATTACATAATGGTAAGAATGACTCATCAACAAATATAAACCTGGTTAGGACAGGTACTGAATTGTTTGACTTTTATAAAGCAGACATTCCCTAGAACGAGCCGGAGGGAGATTGAGTTCATTGCTAGAGCAATCATTGATTAATGACCCAACATTTCCCGATATTTTGACAACTACAAGCAAATCTTGGGATTGGGTCATGAAGCGTACTTGTTCTCAACCGTGAAATTAACCTCTTAAAGGTGTAATGTAATGGGATAAAACCCAGATATTGACAGGTTTAACTACGTTGTTTAAAAAGGCAGAAACAATACATGCTACACCGCAAGATTTATCAACTGTGTTGCGATGGGCGCGAGGTATGTGTTTTCTTGCGGGACCAGCAACGCTGGATTGAACGCGCCCGCATCATCGACATAGAGGGAGATTTAGTGACCCTACGCTATGAAACAGAAGAAGAGGACGAAGTTTGTTCTTGGGAAGAAATGGTTCGCCTTGAGAGCATTGGTGCTGTAACCCAAAAATTGGCTTCAGTACCACGCGGTAATGTGGAACCTTTGATGACTGAAGATTGTCCCGAAGCTGAACGCATCCACAACCGTTACACTGACTCGAATCCAGAATAATTAGCCATTGGTCATTAGTCATTAGTCATTGGTCATTAGTCATTAGTCATTAATGACTAAGGGCAGCGGACTGATGACTATTGACTATCATTTAGACCTTCAAAGGCAGGACAGTAACCTTCTAGAGTTACCTTAAAGTTATATAACGGGGAAGCTGGATTCCAACACCTCTGGCCTCTTTGATGTCGGCAGGTACCGCAACAGTCTACATCTGTCCATGTATAGCGATCGCTATTTTGGGTGAGCAGTTCTCGTTGAGACAATCCCCTTAATACTAGTTCTTCTCCTTGCCAACGAGCTTCAATTAAACCAGTATCGGCAAATTGCCGCCAACGCGAATCGCCAGTAATCACATTGGGTAGGGTGATGGTAATTACTGTTCCCAACTCTGTCAATTCGCCTTCGTAGTTAGTTTCTGGTGCTGCTGGTTGTAAAAATGTATCGCCGATCGGCAGTTCTACTAAGGTGTCAGCCGCCGGTGAATGTACATGGTAGCGGTTTTGCAACTCTTCTAAGCTAGTCAGGTCTGCCAAATAGCCAGGAGAACCGTGGACAAAAATGACGTGCTGGGGTCGCAAATTATGAATTAGCTGCGTAGTACCAGGGCCATCACTATGTTGAGCTAAAAGATAGGTTTCGACATTGGTAGGCGCTAAGTATTCTTTGTTAACTTTTATATCAATTTTTTCTGGTAGGAGGATCAGCCAAGGGCCGGTGTCTAGTTGGCAGTGCTTACCCAAATCATCTGTTGAGTCCGTAAGGACTATACAAGGTGACTTGCCCACTGTGGGACGATGTTCTGGTTGTAAACGACGTACGCGAGGACGCACCCGTTCATCCCAAAACAAGGGTTGATGGCGGGCGAAATTCTGCACGGATGGCGGGAGGTGGGGTAGCAGTTCTAAGTAGGCATCACACCCAGTAGCGACAGCACCATCTACCCAGATATCTAAATCTCGTCCGGTGAAGTGGTGATGTGAGCGTAAAAGCATTAATAGTTCTTGACCCAATCCTAAAGCCGGGGTGGGAAGAATTACAGAACAATGGTCAGCGATCGCCCGATTAATTCGCTCTGCTAATTGATTTTCTTGGGTGCGGCGATGGGGATGACGGGATGTACCATAACTGCCTTCAATGATCAGCACATCCAAGTCTAAGCCTCGCAATTCCTCTAAACGCAAACCTTCTACCAACCGGGAGTTTGACAGGAAAAAGTCGCCTGTATATAGTAGCTTGTAAGTACGCTGCTGGGTGGTGTACGTGAGTAGAATTGCCACTGCCCCTGGTAGATGCCCGGCGGGAAATAATTCTGCTACCAGACCCTCTTGGAATTCCACAGGCGATCGCAACGGCAAGGCATGACAAAATTGAGAAATTTCCTCAGCATCTTGGTCTAGCCAATTCAATGGCAGCAACTTGCTAGTCACCTCACTACCATAAATAGGTAAGTTTGGAAAAGTTTTATGCAGTGCCAGTAAGCCTCTGGCGTGATCTGGGTGAGCGTGACTAATCAAAACTAAATCTGCTGGTAGGGGCGAACTAGGTTCCCGTTCCGACTTAGTAAGCCCCTTAGCCAGCGATGAAATATCCTCCAAACCACAATCCAACAGGATGCGATGTGGCCCCATCTTCACCAATAAACACACGCCCTCATTATCATGCTGGACACTATAGGGCAAACATTCTAATTCACTACTCGCTTCCGCAGCATCTACGCGAGAAGATGCCGACAGATTATTCCTCATGCTTCCTCCCCTCAAACCTGATCATCATCGACATATCCCAAAAGCCAAAAGTTACACAAATTTTGGTTTTGTGACTTAGGGGTAAGTTTTATTGTGCGCCCCTACACCCTGAGAATACAGATTTTTGATTGGGGAGGACGCCTCTACCGAACCCGCACTGGTTCGGAAAGGTGGGCTAACAAGAAAGCGATCAAATTAGGAGCTAAAGGATCCCTCTTGTTTATTTTCCCTTTGCAAGTTCTGAGCTATCTTAACCAACTCACCCTATGGAAAGTCGTAGCGTCTACAGATTTATCTCAATGTGCAGAGCCATTGCCGTGATAGTTATCTGAATCATAGAATCCATTTTTCGTGCCAAAAAATAAGCACGAAAGCGTAAATATAACTGTTAATCCCGCTAGAATCAGCTTTACATCCATTTGTTTGCTGCGCCTTAACTTAAAGACTTTCCTATATTAATTTAGTGGTTGGGTAATCAAACGCAATCACTAGAAAATCTTTACTATGCTTATGTGGATTGGGCAATAAGTAAATTTACCGCAATCAGTCAGATTGTAAAACTTTTCGGTTCACCTGTCTATCGATCTAGATGTAAATCAATATGAGTGCGATGTCTACGACGGGCTACGCCGGAGCAATTTTCTACAGTCCGTAAAAATCTTCATCTAGAATCTGCCCAATCGAAAAAGGACAAACGGTAGGATACTCACTTTCCTGGGGTATCCTAACCCCAAACTTAGCCAGCTTACCTTCCTTAATCCCTAGCTTTCGAGCATCTGGGTAGGCTTTTTCTACCGTCTCTACCAGAAAACTTTTTAGAGAAGGAGTATCTGCCAAATTATTCAGAACTCGCTGACGATGTTCAAGTATTGAGCTATACCAGCTGCTTTTCATGCTATCGGGTACATCATGCCCAAGTCGTAACTTGAGTAAATGCGCTAACAAAATTGTCAGATTGCTTTTGAGCGCATTTTTCTCAGCCTTACCCAAATCAACTAGCTCCTCAATCAAATGCTCAATATCCAACGCCTCAAATTCATGATTTTGTAACTGTTGAATAGTTTGCTCAATCCATAATTGCAAATCTTGATCGTATAGCGTGTTAGGCATTTCTCAGATCAACTCCCAGTTATTCAACATTCCAGCTGGCCTTGAAAGTTTATCCGATCATAGCGATGAAAGCGATGTCTACGACGGGCTACGCCTACGCACATCCAATGAGAGACCAAGGTAGAGAGAGGAAAAGAGTCAGGAGTACGGTTAAACAGAAAAGGAAAAAGAGCGAGAGCTTGCTGGTATGTCGGGGTATGGTGAGCATAATTGGGTGCAAGGCAGCAGATTACACGCGGTTATGGGTATAATAACAAGCTTGCAACTCCTAATTCCTGATTGAGAAAGTCAGATTTTATTTGGGTTTTTAGCTTTGTATTTGTGGGAGCATCCCAAATTTGGAAATTTACTATTATGCTGCGTTCAGCCAGGAATAAGAGAATGAAGAAACGAACCGCATACTCCTACAAAGAAGCAAGCTACGCACAGCATCTCGCAGAGAAAAACGCAAAGAACGCAAAGTAAAAGAATTGTAAAGGGTTTTTGCTTGCGTCAGGCTAATAGTGAATTATTTATAAGTAATTAAAGTTATATGCTGCACCAGCCCACTATCCCGCCAAGAAATAAATTTCTTGGCTAATAGCGCAAGTCCACTCAAGTGGACTATAAACCTTATCCAGTCTTCTTTAGAAGACTTTAGCTATCAGCCTCAGAATGAATTCTGAGGCGGTTGTTGGGACTGATGCAAGTTCTGAGTATACGGAATTAATCTTAATTTTTGCTCACGAGTATCAAAGACTCATCCACGAGTATCAAAGACTCTCCTACGAGTATTAAAGACTCTCCCACGAGTATCAAAGACTCTCCAGCGAGTATTAAAGACTCTCCCGTGAGTATCAAAGACTCGTCTGTGAGTATCAAAGACTCTCCCGCGAGTATTAAAGACTCTCCCGCGAGTATCAAAGACTCATTCACGAGTTAAGAAAACAGAAAGGGGAAAAGAAAAGGAATTGCATTTACCTTTAACTTTTCCCCTTTCACCCTCCCCCTATCTCTGGCCTATGATGTATACACAAGTGACTTATTTTGCTTAAAGCGCTCTCAGACCTAACAAGAACAGCCCCTTCCCTATGTTCGCGCAGCGTCTCGAAAAGAGGGAAGAGGAGCCAATCTTCAAAGCCCCTCTCCGCGTCGGAGAGGGGTTTGGGGAGAGGTCTGCCAACTTGGGTATACATGGTAGCTATCTCTGGCAAAGTTTACAGCCTATGAACCAGAAGCAGTTTTAGCAGGTTTACTTTTAATAGCTTTAAACCGTTCCCCTAACTGTTCAGCAACAGTTTTTAACCCTGGAGTTTTCTTAGCAGCAGTCTTTACGTAATCATAAACTGTCAAGCTGCTACCCATTGCTTCACTGCCAACAGCCATTAGGGTATCATCTACCTGTTCTGTCAGTTGTTGCAGTTTAATCAACAGTTCGGTAAGCGTTGCGGCTAGCTGATAATCCCGCACAAACTCATCTACATCAAAGCTAGCTGGTAAAATGTCTCGGTTAGACTGGGCAGCAGTCAGGCTAGTGTTGACAAAGGCTAGGCTTTTATCGCCCATCTTAAATAACTTGCGTCGTTCTTCTACACTCAGAGTAACGAGAAAAGGCATCTTTGCTTGGATAGTCGCAAAGGCTGCTTTAATTTCTTGGATATCTGCTGGAGAAAGAGAGGCGGTGATATTTTGGTAAGACATTGGATATTTACTCTGGTGAATCTGTTTGTTATGATTCCCACTTGTAAAGGCGATCGCACAGTCTTAAGAAATAGGGAGTGGGGAATGGGGACAGAATACCTGCGATCATTGCCAGAGAAGTCATTAAAATCGGGCAAATTCTTTTTTCTACGTAACCCACAATTCCTCTAAAGCTTTTGTGTTACCAGGAAGCCATGCAACATCATGCAATCCAAGCAGAGAAAAAGCTAGCGTCCACAGCTACAAATAAGTTACAAACGAGCAAACATCCATTGCCCTAAATTCCAGCAAAGGTAGCCCTGATTATGGAATTTTGAAATCAAATCAATAAATAATTGGTATTTACCAGAGTAAGCAGATATGTTCAATGTCACTGAAATTTTAATTGATGCCTTCGTAAATGAAATTCGAGAAGGCTACCGTCGCACCTATGGCTGCTTCAAAAATGATTATCAGGATATTATCGCCTGGGCTGGTAACATGGCTTTGGAAAACATTGCTAATAGCGACGCCCTTTATCACAATGTTGAACACACTGTCCTTGTCACCCTAGTCGGGCAAGAAATCTTACGTGGCAAACACATTCGAGAAGGGGGTGTTTCCAGTGAAGATTGGTTGCATTGCATCATTTCCTTGCTGTGTCATGATATTGGCTACGTTAAAGGAGTTTGCCGACAAGATCGAGAAACAGCAGACTTATATGCCACAGGTAAAAATGGCAGAATGATTTCTGTAGCTTCTGGCGCTTCTGATGCCAGTCTCACACCCTATCATGTTGATAGAGCCAAGCTGTTTATTGATGAGCGTTTTGGCGGTCACAAGTTAATAGATGCTGAGGCAATTAAGAGCAATATTGAATTGACTCGATTTCCTGTGCCTGCGGCAGAAGATCAGCAAGAGACAAAGTGCTTTGCCGGATTAGTACGTGCTGCTGATTTGATTGGACAACTAAGCGATCCGCGTTACTTGAAGAAAATTACTTCTTTATTTTACGAGTTTGAAGAAACTGGTGTAAATAAAGTTTTGGGCTATAAAACCCCTGCGGATTTACGGAATAACTACGCTAAGTTTTACTGGAATGGCGTCTATCCCTATATCCAAGAGGGACTGCATTATCTATCACTGACACAACAGGGAAAACAAATTCTCGCTAATCTCTACTCAAATGTGTTTGTTGTAGAACACGAAAAACAACAGCAAGAACAGCAGCGCTATTTAGAAAAATTAGGAGTTGGGAGTGGGTAGTTTGGAGTTTGGAGTTTGGAGTTTGGAGAGACGCGATTAATCGTGTCTGTACAGGGGTGGGAAGTTTGGAGTTTGGAGAGACGCGATTAATCGCGTCTGTACAACGGTGGGGAGTTGGGAGTTAAGAATTATTAATCATGAATGAGCTATGAATTAAGATAAAACTTTGATAAGGGACTTCCAAGAAATAAATTATCTATCTTGTGGGGCGGGTGGGGATACCCATCCCAGAAAAAAATTTGAGATGTTTTTTTATTTGGAAGTCCCTAACTCATAACTTATAACTCCTGTACAGACGCGATTAATCGCGTCTCTAACAACTATGGATTGGTGGCGACGACTGAAGAAAAATCCTTTGGCACGATTTGGGGCAATTTTGCTGTTAGTTTTCTACATAGCAGTAATTGCAGCTGATTTCGTGGCTCCTTATGATCCCTATGCTTCACAGCCTAATGGTTCACTGCTGCCACCAACTAAGATACACTGGGTTTCTCAGTCAGGGCAGTTTATCGGGCCTCATGTTTATCCGACGACTCAGGGAGACACGAATTTAGAAACAGGCGATCGCCAAGTGATTGTAGACTTCAAAAAGCCTTCACCAGTGCGTCTATTTGTCTCCGGCGCAGAATACCGATTGTTACAGATGAGTTTGCCATTACCCCCGAAGTGGGATGAGGTCACAATCTTTGCTGGTATCCCCTTAAATTGGCATTTATTTGGGACAACAAGTGGCGCAAAAGTCAACATCTTCGGCACTGATGACCAAGGCCGCGACCAATTTAGTCGCATACTACATGGCGGTCGCATCAGTATGTTTATCGGGATTTTTGGTATTATCATTACCTATCCCCTCGGTTTGCTCATCGGTGGAATTTCCGGTTATTTCGGTGGTGTGACTGATAGCGTCATTATGCGCTTGGCAGAAGTGCTAATGACTTTCCCTAGTATTTATCTTTTGGTGACTTTGGGAGCAGTATTGCCAGCTGGTTTAAGCAGTACTCAGCGCTTTTTGCTGATTGTGGTGATTACTTCGGTTATTAGCTGGGCTGGTTTAGCACGGGTGATTCGCGGACAGGTACTATCAATTAAAGAGCGAGAATTTGTGCAAGCGGCACGCGCAATGGGCGGTAATCCACTTTATATCATCCTCCGCCACGTTTTGCCGCAAACGGCTAGTTATATAGTTATCTCTGCAACTCTTGCTATTCCCAGCTTTATTGGTGCAGAAGCGATACTGAGTCTCATCGGCTTGGGAATTCAACAACCAGACCCCTCTTGGGGCAATATGCTTTCTCTGGCTAGCAATGCTTCAATTTTGGTATTGCAACCTTGGTTAATCTGGCCGCCAGCTGTGCTGATTATCCTCACAGTGCTAGCATTCAACTTACTTGGTGATGGGCTGAGAGATGCCCTTGATCCTCGTAGTTTAAGAAGATAAGCCCTTAGAATAGCAAATGCTCCGGCGTAGCCAGCCATAGGCGATCGCTGAAATAACAAACGCGTAGGTGTAGCCAGCCGTAGGCGATCGCTGAAATACCAGCAACAGAATTGTTGACGCTAGTTTCTACTTTAACTTGGATGTTGGATGGTAATTTCAGTCTTCTGTTTAAAAGCGAAAGGGAGTATTTGTTTTATGGCTTATAGCGACTTTAGTTTAGCTAAAGCAAAACAAGAGTTGAGTTTAATCACATTAGAAAAACGCGATATTTTCGCTGCTGTTCCTGAATTAACAGCGAGTAATTTACTTGCAGAAACACTCAATTATAACCTGGAGATCGCTTTAGGTAGTAATAGTGAAAAAGCTCGTTCTGAGTTAATTATTGCTCCAATTTTAGTGGATTTACGCCGACAATTACGAGAACAAATTGGTTTATTTTCTAGGGTAGATTTCACTGTCGATAATAGCAAAGGATTAAACGGTACTTGCGATTTTATTATTACTAAATCTCCAGAAATTCTAATTTTGACAGCACCAGTAATTACAGTTGTAGAAGCTAAAAAAGAAAATATTAATGCGGGTTTGGGTCAGTGTGCAGCAGAAATGGTAGCAGCCCAAATTTTTAATGAGCAAGCTGCAACTGAGATTAAAACAATTTACGGAGCAGTTACAACGGGCAGTATTTGGCAATTCCTTAAACTAGAAGAACAAACATTGACTATTGATTTAAGCGAATATTATCTCAAAGATGTGAATAAAATTCTTGGTATTTTAGCAAGTGGGATTTATCAATAAAATTAATAAAATCTCAAGCAGCTTAATATCGAATTCGCGGATCTACATAAGCATTTAAAATATCAATCAAAATGCTTGCACTCACAACGATCGCACCAAAAAATACTAGCACTCCCTGGACTGTGGGATAATCGCGATCGGCGATCGCTTGATACAATCGATTGGCTAACCCAGGCCAAGAAAATGTCACTTCTGTTAAAATCGCTCCACCCAATAGAGACGCAAAGGTTAATCCCAAGACTGTAATTACTGGGATTAGCGCATTTTTCAAGGCATGGGAGGCTAAAATCTTATTTTCACCAATACCTCTGGCTCTAGCGGCTTCTACATAATCTGCTTGCAAGGTTTGCTTTAAATTCACTCTTACAATTCGCTCAAAAATCCCACTCAACAAAATTCCTAGTGTGAGACTCGGTAACGCAAGATGGTGCAAAGATGTGAAAAATTGGGTAAAGTTTCCACCGAGTAAGCTATCAATTGTATACAATCCTGTTACGCTCGTGGGAGCCGGAAGATTAGGCGGAAAGCGGTTGGAATTAGGAAACCAACCCAATTGGACTGAGAAAATCAACTGCAAAAGCATTCCCGCCCAAAACATGGGGAGTGCGTAGGTAATGATCCCAAATAAGCGCCCGCCGACATCAAAATATGTTCCAGGACGGGAAGCCGAAAGAGTTCCAACCGCAATTCCAACGATGAGTGCAACCGCCATACTACATACTGCTAACTCCACCGTCGCCGGGAAATATTGCCCAATTATGTCCCAAACATTCTCTCCGCGACTCATTAAAGAGGTTCCCAAATCAAAACGCAGTATGCTTCCCAAATAATTTAGGTACTGTAGCCACAGAGGAAGGTTTAAACCTAGTTGTTTTCGCAATTCTTCTTTAGCAGCTTCTGGCGCACGTCCACCGAGAATTGCATCTGCTGGATCTCCTGGTGTTGCTCTTAGTAAGAGAAATACAATGGTGATAATAGTTAATAGCTGAAGTGGCGCGAGAAGCAGCCGAGAAACAATGTAATATTGTAAAGCTTTAGAGCGAGACATAAGCAATTCAAAATTAAAAATGCACTTTTGGGAACTATTTTAGCTATTAGCTATAAATATATTGAACATGAAATATTTTATTTAATAGTCAAAAGTCAATCGTCAACAGTTATGACTAATGACTAATGACTAATGACTAATGACTACTTTTTAATTGTCTGGTAAACCAGAATTTGAGTAGGGTTAAGTTGTACGTTGCTAACACCTTTTTGGGCAAATACATAGTCTTTGTTTTGCCATAAAGGAACGTAAGGGACTTCAGTAGTTACTTGCGTTTGAATTTCTGTAAAAATTTTCTGACGCGCTTCGGGGTTTTGTTCCTTGCGTTGCTGATCAATCAGTTTATTCATGGCTTCGCTATAGTAAAACGAACCCTGAGTTTGACTGCCTCCATCTTCACATCCTTTGGCAACTGAACCTTTGGCACAAGATAAAAACGGCTGGACGTAATTATCTGGGTCTAAAAAGTCTGGATACCAATCAAGTAAAGCTGCTGGATATAATCCTTTGGAGATGTCTTTAAAAAAGGTAGGGGCTTCGGCGGGGGTAACTTCAAATTGCAGTATTCCATCCATTTTGACATCGACAAGAGATTTGAATGTCTGTGCTGCCAAACTACGAGTAGGCGAACTAGAAGGATACCAAACTTGAACTTTTGCAGGATTTTCTTTGGAGAAACCAGCAGTAGTTAACAATTTTTTAGCTTGATCAAAGTTAGCGTCACCATATTTATCTTTGAATAATGGCACAGATACTTTAAACGTCGTGGGAATCATACTATAAAGCGGATCTGCTTGACCAAGTAATACTCGCTCGTTTAAAAGTGGACGGTCAATTATTGAGGCGATCGCTTGTCTTACCTCTAATTTATCTAAAGGCTTTTGATTCCGGTTTAATACTAGATAACTTACTACACTACCTTGAGCAGCGATCGCTTGCCAATCCCCTTTTTTAGCACCGTCTTCCAAGCTACGAGTTTGATCTGGTTGCAACGACAGATAAGCTACATCAACTGCGCCTGTACGGAAAGCATTAAACAAATTAACCGGACTAGTTTGAATTTGGAGGTTAACACCCTTGTTTGCTGGTTTTTCTCCCCAATACTTATCAAACGCATCAAATCGCAGTGAATCGGTGCCATATTGCGCTAACTTATAAGGGCCAGTCCCCACAAAAATATTTGGCTTGAATTTACCAGCACCAACTTCGTAAGCTTTTGGCGAAACTGCACCCACGCCAGGAAACGCCAGCAGTGAAGGAAAGGCTGAAAAGGGCTTTTTCAGCTTAATTGTTAACTCATACTCGCCTGTAGTTTTTGCCGAATCTACTATATCAGCTAGTAAGAATGAGGGTTTTCCTTTATTTTCAATAAAGCGCTGGATGGTAAACGCCATTGCTTTAGCGTTGAAGGGAGTCCCATCGTGATAAACGACTCCCTGATGTAAGGGAATGGTATAAGTTAAGCCATCTTGACTGACTTTCGGTAATGCTGTAGCTAGCTGGGGCTTAATTTCCGTGCTTCCTGATTCGTAGGTGTAGAGGCGATCGCTCATATTAAACACCAAACCTAAAGATGCTAACTCATAAGCATCAGCCGGATCAAGGGTTCTTGGCTTTGCTGTTGTACCTATAGTAATCCGACCATCACCTGTAGGGATATTTACAGAACCGGATGGTGGCGTAGAAAGCTGTGGACGAGGAGCGCAACTAACAATGAATAATAAACATAGACAGAACAAAGATAAGAATTGTGTAATTCGACCCCACCGTTTCAGGGACAAGGAAAACCAGGTCATACAGTTAAATTTTATGTAATTATCGGTCAGTGATTATACTATATCTTCGCTAGTTTTATAGCATTTATTACAATTAATTACTAATGTGCCCACTTTTGATACAGGGTTTTGCTCTAATAAATAGATATATTTGAGATTATTAAATAAAAATACTTAGAAAGCTGTGATAGTTGATTCCCTTAAATGCTAACTAGAGTATGTAGACTTTTAGCATCAGAATTTAGATTACTTATTTCTATAGAATCATTAGATATAGCAATCCTATCTGATTTGTGAAAATTATCTGTGTCCAGATCCCCGACTTCTCAAATAAGTCAGGGATCTAACTTTTCACGAATGATTTAAGATTGCTATATTTAAAATTAATTGTTCTCAGTTTTGATACGTAGAGTTAAGAGAACAGTAGTTTAATATAAAAATTTCTTTTCCCTTATATCGTTCGCCTTTAAGGTTATCTTGTTTTCTTTTTCCATTTTTTTGCTCATCGGTTCTATTAATTCAGGACTTACGCAAACAATAGCCCAAACCCAGATTTTACAGTACGGGCAATTCATGAATTGCCCCTACGCTGTGTAGTTTTGCGTAAGTCCTATAATTGTATAATTCCATTCTTTATCATCTATTTCTAATGCCCAATCATATAGTTCTCTAATTGCATCGCTATTATCAAATTAGATATTCTAATCTTGTAATTTTTTGTACCGATCCAAGTGATCTAAGTAATGATTTTTGCTATTAAAACATGGACACTAAATTAAATAGCCTTAATTTAAAATATCATTAGTTATACATTAACAAATCAGATATGTACGATATGGTAAATAGCAAATAGAAAGTCCAAACAGTGAGACTAAGATCGTGAAGTATTTCTTTCTATCTGAGGGATGGGCAGTTGCTAGAGTCTGGGCATCTGATGGACTATGGCAAATAACTGCATGGCGACGCCAACCAGATATTCAGCAAATGAATATTTGTTTAGTGGAACAAAACGAATTGCTATGGCTTTATCGAGTTGAAGAAGCCATTTTAACCGTGGAAGTCAAGCCAATAACACCAGTAATTGCCAGTAAAGCCATAGGACAAGTAGTACTCAAGCGTCTGATGAGTGCTGAACAGGTAATTGAACGCCTGGGTACGGCTGAGGCGAAGTGTCAATTGCAAAATATCCAGTTGGTGGTTTAGTAGCGCATTGGGCATGGGGAAAGACAAGGGAGACAAGGAAGAGGGGGAAGACAAGGGAGAAAAGAAACTTGTTCAATAATTCCTCCTTGTCCGCCTTGTCCCCATTCCCCACTCCTGGTAAAGAAAATATAAGCAAATTTAATCTGTGAGGGGGGTTGGTAGCGAAAAAACTTTCAGATGCTACGCGATCGCATCAATTTACACGCTTGCAAACAATTCCATCAATAGTTACACTTTTTAAAACATTCTCATTTTTGCTTAGGCGATGGCTACCCTACGGGGTAAACTTCCCAAAGCGAGTAAGCATTGCCAAAACACCTACGCTGTCTGACTTTTAAGATTAAGCTGTGGTAAGACTCTGGCTCTGGCAATAACAAAAAACAAGAGAGAGTTTTCTGAGTGGCGGCTTTCGTCTCTCAAAACCTCAGTAAGAAAATTGCTTTGTAAACTAACTCATAGAGGAGGAGCGTAGTCAATGGGACTACCCTGGTATCGAGTACATACAGTCGTTCTGAATGATCCAGGTCGGCTGATTTCTGTACACCTGATGCACACAGCCTTAGTTGCAGGCTGGGCTGGTTCGATGGCACTCTACGAATTGGCTGTTTTTGACCCTAGCGATCCGGTTCTCAACCCGATGTGGCGTCAAGGGATGTTCGTTCTGCCCTTCATGTCACGTTTGGGTGTCACCCAATCTTGGGGTGGTTGGAATGTTACTGGTGGTCCAGGAACTGATCCTGGCTTCTGGTCATTTGAAGGCGTTGCTGCCGCTCACATTGTTCTTTCCGGTCTTTTATTCCTAGCCGCCGTATGGCACTGGGTTTACTGGGATTTGGAACTCTTTAGAGATCCCCGCACTGGTGAACCTGCCCTAGATTTGCCAAAGATGTTTGGCATTCACCTATTCTTATCTGGTCTACTTTGTTTTGGGTTTGGTGCTTTTCACCTCACCGGACTATTTGGCCCAGGGATGTGGGTTACTGACCCCTACGGTATAACTGGTGCCGCGCAAGCAGTAGCACCGGAATGGGGCCCAGATGGTTTTAACCCATATAACCCTGGCGGCATTGTGGCTCACCACATTGCGGCTGGTGTTGTTGGTATTATTGCAGGCTTATTCCACCTGACAGTCAGACCCCCGGAACGGCTCTACAAAGCCCTGCGGATGGGGAACATTGAAACAGTACTTTCTAGCAGTATTGCAGCAGTCTTCTTTGCTGCTTTCGTTGTTGCTGGTACTATGTGGTACGGTAACGCCGCCACACCTATCGAATTATTTGGCCCTACCCGCTATCAATGGGATCAAAGCTACTTCCGTCAGGAAATTGATCGTCGCGTTCAAACTAGCGTTGCTGAAGGCGCAAGCCTAACGCAGGCTTGGTCGCAGATTCCAGAAAAGCTGGCTTTCTACGATTACGTCGGTAATAGCCCCGCCAAAGGCGGTCTATTCCGTACCGGTCCGATGGTCAAAGGTGATGGCATTGCCCAGTCTTGGCAAGGTCACGCCGTATTCAAAGATTCTGAAGGACGGGAATTGACCGTGCGTCGTCTCCCCAACTTCTTTGAAACCTTCCCAGTAATTTTGACTGATGCAGATGGAATTGTCCGCGCTGACATTCCTTTCCGTCGGGCAGAATCTAAGTATAGCTTCGAGCAATCTGGTGTCACCGTTAGCTTCTATGGTGGCGATCTGAATGGTAAGACCTTTACAGATCCAGCTGATGTAAAGAAGTATGCTCGTAAGGCTCAAGGCGGTGAAATCTTTGAATTTGACCGGGAAACCTTGAACTCTGATGGTGTATTCCGCACCAGTCCTAGAGGTTGGTTTACCTTTGGACATGCTGTATTTGCTCTGCTGTTCTTCTTTGGTCATCTCTGGCATGGCGCTCGGACAATCTACCGAGACGTATTTGCTGGTGTTGATGCCGATCTAGAAGAACAAGTTGAATGGGGTCTGTTCCAGAAAGTGGGTGACAAGTCAACCCGCCGCAAGGAAGCTCTCTAATTTAAGTGCTGAGTTATGAGTGCTGTGTTTCGAGTTAAGGCTCTGACTCAGCACTCATAAGTTTAATTACTGGCTAGATAGGCAGGAAATCGTAATATGGAAAGCGTTGCGTACATCTTGATTTTTACACTCTGTATAGGTACTATCTTTTTTGCGATCGCATTTCGCGAACCCCCTCGTTTTGAGAAAAAAGATAAGTAGATCCTATTCCCAGACCTTTAAGCGGATTTAATCTTAATATCCGTTGCTACTATCTTTGGTAGCAACGGATATTATTATATTTGTCCTTTGTTGGTTCTAACTACTAAGTAAATGACCAATCATTTTAAGATTGTGATATAATTTCCGATCTTTGGACTAGATATGTGTTAATACTAGCTTTTCTGCGCTAGGATGAAAAAGGTCTTAAGTGTAAGCTGCCATAAAAGCGCTTGCATAAGACATCGCGTTTATCGTCCAACCTTTACGGAGACTAGAACCAGGAACAAATTAGCATGGTCAATCAGAATTTAACCGCTACAGAAATTGGATTCACTCACGAAGATTTCGCTGCTCTACTTGACAAATACGATTATCATTTTAGCCCTGGTGATGTTGTACCAGGAACAGTATTCAGTATAGAGCCGCGCGGCGCTCTGATTGACATTGGTGCTAAAACCGCAGCATATATACCTATACAAGAAATGTCTATTAACCGGGTAGATAGCCCGGAAGAAGTTTTACAGTCAAACGAAACGCGGGAATTTTTCATCCTTACCGATGAAAACGAAGATGGACAATTAACCCTTTCCATTCGCCGTATTGAATATATGCGGGCTTGGGAGCGCGTGCGACAGCTGCAAGCAGAAGATGCTACTGTACGTTCTGGCGTATTTGCAACCAATCGCGGCGGAGCATTAGTACGGATTGAAGGATTACGTGGGTTTATCCCAGGTTCCCACATCAGTACCCGCAAACCTAAAGAAGAATTGGTAGGTGAGGATCTGCCATTGAAATTCCTAGAGGTGGACGAAGAACGTAATCGCCTAGTTCTATCTCACCGTCGGGCGTTGGTTGAGCGCAAGATGAACCGCCTAGAAGTCGGCGAAGTAGTGATTGGTACTGTTCGTGGCATCAAGCCATACGGTGCTTTCATCGACATCGGTGGTGTCAGTGGTCTACTGCACATTTCTGAGATTTCTCACGAACATATTGATACGCCTCACAGCGTGTTCAATGTCAATGATGAACTGAAAGTTATGATCATTGACTTGGATGCAGAAAGGGGTCGGATTTCCCTATCTACCAAGCAGCTAGAACCCGAACCCGGCGACATGATTAAAAACCGGGATTTGGTTTACGATAAGGCAGAAGAAATGGCTGCTAAGTATCGTGAACAGCAGTTAGCCAAGCAGCAAGGTGCTACTGCTGCGCCGGCTGCACCTGCGGAAGTTGTAGCAGACGAAGAAATAGAAGTTCCACCAGCAGCAGAACTTGACGAAGAAATTCCACCAGCAGCAGAACTTGAAGAAGAAATTCCACCAGCGACGGAAACTGAAGAAGAAATTCCAGTAGTTGCGGAAATTGAAAAGGAGATTCCAGCAGCGACGGAAACTGAAGAAGAAATTCCAGTAGCTATTGAAGAGTAATACATTTATAGCTTTACTTGTCTTTAAGTAAGAGTATCACATCATGTTATAAAGAGGGTTTTTCCCTCTTTTTTTATGTAGAGAATCAGTAAAAGTTAAGAGTTAAAGATTGTGGCAACCATTAAATGTAGAAATATCATTTTTAATAATATCCAGGCAATTTTGTTTGACAAAAACGGTACTCTAGAAGATTCTGAAATATATTTGCGATCGCTCGCACAAAAAGCAGCAAGATTAATAGATGCTCAAATCCCTGGAACTGGGGAACCCCTATTAATGGCATTTGGTGTCAATGGCAATCTTCTAGATGTGGCAGGTTTAATATCAGTAGCAAGCCGCCGTGAAACAGAAGTTGCGGCTGCGGCATATATTGCCGAAACTGGTAGGGGTTGGTTTGAGTCCTTAAAAATAGCCCGTCAAGCTTTGGATGAAGCGGAAAAATACATTGGACAAACTCCTTCACCACTGTTTGTGGGTAGCTTAGAAGTTTTGAAATCCCTGCAAGAAGGCGGACTAAAACTCGGTATCCTCTCAGCTGCGACAACTGAAGAAGTACGTAAGTTTGTCGCTAATCACCAATTAAGTGATTATATCCAGTTGGAAATGGGAGTCGATGAGGGTCCGAGTAAACCAGATCCAGTGCTATTTTTGCAAGCTTGCCAAGCTTTGGAAGTCGAACCAGGAGCTACATTGATGGTGGGTGATTCAGTTGGTGATATGCAAATGGCGCGTAATGCTAAAGCCGCAGGTTGTATTGGTATCACTTGGGTAGGTAAGTCAGATAATGTCCGAGGTGCAGATGTGGTGATTAATCAACTTGATGAAATCCAGATTTTAGAGGATTAATTTCTAAGCAAAATATTTTGCTATTATCATACTATTTCTGGTATGTCAAGTTAAAGATGCTAGGATATTAATTGCTCCTCACAGTTGCTAAAGCCATGCAAAACACAGAAACGACGTTAAAACTGCGCCTGTGGACAGTAGAGGAATACCACCGCATGGCTGACGCTGGGATTTTTAGTGCAGATGAACGAGTGGAACTCCTAGAAGGAAAGATTATCTGGATGAGTGCCAAAGGAACAGCCCATAGGTCAGCAGTGGGGAGAACAGACTACTTACTGAAAAATAGGTTAGGAAATCGGGCTTGGGTATCCATTCAAGACCCAGTAAAGCTAAATGAACAGTCTGAACCAGAACCGGATATTGCTGTCGTTAAAGTAGACCCACTGGACTATGCAGACCACCATCCTACCCCTTCTGAAGTTTATTTCATTATTGAGGTAGCAGATAGTAGCTTTAAACTAGACTGTGAAACTAAAGGAAAAGCTTACTCAAAGGCAGGAATTATAGATTATTGGGTGCTAGATGTGATTGGCCGGCAATTGCACGTCTTTCGAGAACCGACTGAGGATGGCTATCAAAGTGAAGTAATTGTAGAGGAAGATGGGATTATTTCACCTTTACAGTTTCCTGATTTAAGCATTGCAGTTTTGGAAATGTTACCACTGTTGAGAGTAACTTAGGTAAAAAGGAAAATATTTGTCACCTACTGTTAAATATAGGACTAGTATTTGATTTTTGAAATGCACGTAGTGGACTCTTTTGGCTAAAATACTGCATTAGACGTAGATGTAGGTTGGGTGGAGCGGAGCGCAACCCAACTGATTATCAGGATGTTGGCTTTGGCAAAGCCTCCAACGCCACTTGCTACAACGCTCTTAACCCGCGCAACGCAGTGGCTCCCCAACCGACAATTTTTTTGCAACATTTTAGGCGTAGATAGTCCACTACAAGACTACCGAGATTTTTTTCAGAACTCAAATATGATTCCTATATAGGACTCGTATTTGATTTTTGAAAAAAATCAGTACACCCCGACAAGGCTTTTTCCCTATTCCCATTCGGCTACGCTCACGGCAAGCCGACTCCCCACTCCCTACTCCCTGTCTACGCAAATAATTTCAAAAATCAAAGCAGACTGCTATAGTAGCTGGTTTAATAACTGAATATACTCATAAAATTTATTCTGGATAACGCCAAATTTCAGTTATGCCAACTTGTTCAAACATAGGCCAAAAAACTGGGTATAGAACTCTGTTACTTCCCTTCATATTCGCCAAAATTTAATTTTATATTCACCAAAATTTAACTTGATTGAACACTTTTTGTGCTTTGTGAGAAATGAATCCTTGTATTCAAAGTACTATACTGACTTTGATGATTTTAAGTTAGCAATGCCCTTCGACAGGCTCAGGGTAAGACCTAAGACGGGCTGCGCCTACGCTGATTGTATTGCCACTGCTAAAAAATAAAAGCTGGATACGTTGCTAGCTGTTAATTTCCCATCTTTTAAAAAAGTCTAGGTTTTAGCCAATTCTTCTTTTAACTTGATAAAAAATGAGCGAATAGTTAGCTATTAGTTAACTTGTGTAAATAATTACAAAACATATCTCTTTGGAGAGATTCAATGTAATTATGATGTTACAGTATGATTATTAACAGGTTATTCTTATGTCAATTCTTAAATAAATAAAATACGCTGATAAATAATTTAAGAGCCAGAAAATAAATTCATTATTTTTTATTATTTTCTGTCTCCCTTAACCAAAGCGTATTACAGACAAATAAGAATTGGTATAAATCCCCAAACCCCAAAGAGGCTGCTGGGTAAAATTCCTTTGTTTATAAGTGTCTTAGGGAATTTTCAGTTGCAGCTAATGTCCAGAGGCAATTACACGTTTTAGCGGAGTCCTTGTATGAAGATTTTAAGTGCTTTTATTTCCAGTTTGACGCTACTAAGTTTAAATGTTGTGGGTTTGTCTCAGGTAGAGGCTCAACCAGTAGGATTTCAGTTTGAAAAAGTTCCAGTAACTCTTTTTGGAAATGGTTGCCCAGCCGGAACAGCAGAGGGAATTTTGAATGGAGATACTCTTTCAATAACATTTTCTGAGTTTGAAGCTTTAGCTGCACCTCCTAAGGTTGTATCAAAATCCTGCAATCTGCGGATCGGTCTGAATGTACCTTCTGGATTGAACGTTCAGCCAATTAACGTCAAGTATATTGGCTTTGCAGATGTACCTCAAGGAGGCAGTGCTGACGTGAATGTTAAAATACTCTTTCAAGGTCAACAAATTCCAACTATCAATAATCCAAACGCAACGTTTAAGCCTGGCTTCTCAGATGTTTGGAGCAAAGATGTGGGTGTTGTATTAGGGACAATAAATGCCTGTAAGAACCCAGTAAGTTCGATTTTTGGTATCAATACCAATCTGACGGCAAGAGCTAGAGGTATACCTGCAAATCAAGAAACCCAAATCCGAATTGATACAATCGACACAACAATCGGTCCTGTATTGTTCCAAATCAAGTTTGGTTTTAAACCTTGTTAGGTTTTTTAAATGCAGAGTAAGTTTTGCATTTAGTTTTTTATAAAAGCTGAACCCTCTAAAGCTGCTTTATAAACTTCTAGAAATATTTCTTGCAATCGCTCTGAAGAAATCTTTGACTATCTGTCTTCAGAAATAGTATTGGCAACAAAATAGCAATTCTTAAATAAATGAAATCCGCTAATAAATAATTTAAGAGTCAGAAATTCCTTGTTTTTTCCTATTTCTGTCTACCTTAACTAGAGCGTATTAAACACAATTAAGAATTGGTATAAATCCCCAAACCCTAGCGAGGCTGCTGGGGAAATTCCTTTGTTTAGAAGTATCTGAGGGAATTTTCAGTTGCAGCTTAATGTATACAGGAAATTACACGTTTCGCGGAGTGATTGGATGAAAATTTTAAGTGGTCTGATTTCCAGTTTGACGCTACTGAGTTTAAATGTTGTGGGTTTATCTCAAGTACAGGCTCAATCACAAGAAGGATTTGAGTTTCAAAAAATTCCGGTAACTCTTGCAGGAAATGGTTGTCCACCGGGAAAAGCACAGGGAATTTTGAATGGAGATACTCTTTCAATAACATTTTCTGATTTTGAAGCTTTAGCTGCACCTCCTAAGGTTGTATCAAAATCCTGCAATCTGCGGATCGGTCTGAATGTACCTTCTGGATTGAACGTTCAGCCGATTAACGTCAAATATCTTGGCTTTGCAGATGTGCCTAAAAAAGGCAGCGCTGACCTGAACGTTAAAATACTCTTTCAAGGTCAAGAAGTTCAAATTAACGATAATCCAAACGCAACGTTTAAGTCAGGTTTCTCAGATGTTTGGAGCAAAGATGTAGATATTATATTAGGCACAATAAATGCATGTAATAAACCAGTGAGTTCAATTTTTGGCATCAATTCAACTCTGACGGCAAGAGCTAAAGATATACCTGCAAATGAAGAAACTCAAATCAGAATTGATACAATCGACACAACAATTGGTCCTGTATTGTTCCAAATCAAGTTTGATTTTACTCCTTGTGTTACAAATCAAACTTGATTTTAATCCTTGTAAGGTTTCTTAAATGCATAGTTAAGTTTTGTATTTAGTTTTTCACAAAAGCTAAACTCTCTAAAGCTGCTTTAGCAACTTGTCGAAAGATTTCTTCCAATCGTTCGGAAGAAATCTTTGACTATCTGTGTTTAGAAATAGTATTGACAACAAAGCTGATAAACTCTCCTTATTTAATTATGAAAGTCTTAAGTACTCTTGTTTCTAGTTTGACGTTACTGAGTTTAAATGTTGTAGGTTTATCTCAGGTACAGGCTCAATCACAAGGATTTCAGTTTCAACAAGTTCCAGTAACTCTTTTCGGAAATGGCTGTCCGTCGGGAAATCTCCAACCAAGTTTGAAAGGAGATACTCTGTCTGTGACTTTACCTCAATTTCAGATTACAGCTTTAGCTCCTAAGGTTGTATCAAAATCTTGCAATTTGAGAATTGGTCTGAATGTGCCTAAGGGTTACAAAGTTAAGCCCATTAACATCAGGTATGTTGGCTTTACAAATGTGCCTAAGGGAGGCAGTGCTGACCTAAAAGTTACGTTAGTGTTTCAAGGCAAAAATGTTCCAAATTCTAGTAATGATCCAAACGCAAACTTCCCGTCTGGGTTTTCAAATGGATGGGTAAAAAATGTAGCTATTACACCAGATGCAATAAATGCGTGTGCTAACCCAGTGAATTCGGTTTTCGGCATCAACACAACTTTGATAGCGCGTGCCAGGGATGTAGCTGCGGGGCAGCAAACCAAAATTCTAATCGATCGTGGTTATCAAATTAAGTTTACTTTTACTCCTTGTTAGGAGGGGCAAATATAGCGGGGCATGTAGAAAGTTTGGACTTTGAACAAAAAAGATGTGTTCGCGGATATTCTCCGCGAACAATTTATATAGACATCATAAATTACCTCAGTTATTTTAAAAACTGAGTTCAATGACTATAAGGCCAGGATATTTAGACAAGTCCGTAAATGGTTTAGAATTTCGCGCAATACTGCCAACTAAATTGAATAAGACAGTGGAAAGGACTTCGCATCTTTTGGCTTGACATACACTCGCTGTTTTGTTTCTAACTGTAAATCATTAAAGCGATCGCGTGTTAAATGCGCCATCACCACTTGTCCATCATCGAAAGTTAATTCCACCTGAATTTCCCAACCCAAATGTACCAATCGGCTGACTGTCGCAGGTGTAGTGGCACCGTTGGCAACCTTTTCAAAAATCACATCTTGCGGACGCAAAAACACTTGTGGGTGTGGCGCATCAAATCCGCTACTTTGAAAAATCTTCGAGGTGCTGGGTAATATGTTCACCGGGCCGATGAAGCTCATCACAAATGCGGTAGCAGGATTATCGTAAATTTCTGCTGGTGTCCCTACCTGTTCGATCCGCCCTTTATTCATGACCACAACTTCATCGGAGACTTCCATTGCTTCTTCTTGGTCATGGGTGACGAAAACCGTGGTAACATGAACCTGATCATGGAGGCGGCGTAACCATGCCCGTAAGTCTTTGCGGACTTTAGCATCAAGTGCGCCAAAAGGTTCATCTAGCAGTAAAACTTCCGGTTCTACTGCCAGTGCCCTTGCCAATGCTACCCGTTGTCTTTGACCACCAGAAAGTTGTGATGGATAGCGATCGCCTAATCCAGTCAATTGCACCAATTCCAGTAACTGTTCTACCCGCCCTTTAATCTTCTTTGGCTGTGCCTTACGAATTTCTAAGCCAAAGGCAATATTCTGCCTAACGGTCAGATGCTTAAATAGGGCATAGTGCTGAAAGACAAACCCAATATTTCGCTCTTGCACAGTTTGATATGTAGCGTCCTTACCGGTGAGCAGGATTTTGCCACTATCTGGCATTTCTAAACCTGAAATTAACCGTAGTAGCGTAGATTTACCTGATCCCGATGGACCGAGCAACGCAACTAGTGAACCACTCTTAATTTCCAGGCTGACTTGATCAACTGCCTTGAAACTCCCGAATTGTTTGGAGACGTTCTCAACTACTATGCCCACTGCTACTGTACCTCTGCAACTAAATCTACAGTTCCTTGCTAGGATTACTGTGTCTTACATATACCATACATAATTATTTATAGATGAACAAGATTTGGCTACTACGGCTACTGCGATCGATGAAGCTACAATGAGGCGGTAATATTATGCTTGGCTCAAAAGGGATTTACCCTTTGCATACCTCACAATACGGTTCGGTTAAGCCCAAAAAATAAAAATGTGTAGTTTTCACAGTTGGGTTTTTTCACGCCGTTCTACTTACACGATCAAAATCAGTGGTCAAACTTACGATCCTCAACCAAAACCATCCCTTGGGGAGCCGGTCTATGTGTCCGTAAGATTGTTGCTCAAAAATATAGTGAGTTTATAAAAATTATTTATTTTTCAAAATGGATAGTAGCCTAATTTCTCAAGCCATTCAAAGATTAAGCCAGATGTCTCGGCTCAATGTTCAAACCAGTTGGCGATATTGTTCCTCAGATACTCCCAACGCTAGTATCAGCCTGACTAGAAATTTTTTGAGCTGGCCGATCGCAGAACTCAATGCCAAAGAACACATTACTATACCCGCAGGCGGTCAGGTGTTGTGGCTTGCTCAACAATTTGTCATTCCTGAAGATTTTCATGGCTATCCTTTGACGGATTTAGCATTACGGCTGGTACTGACTTGGTGGGCAAAAGATGTCAAAATTTTTGTGAATGACTCTTTAGTGCAGGAAGGAGATTTGTTTGATGCCTCAACCAGGGTTTTGCTTAGTCCATCTGTAAAACCAGGGGAGGAGATTTTCGTTGTATTGCGGATGGTTAGTCCAGATAATGATGCAGGGGCGTTGGTGCGATCGCAGCTTGTGTATGAGTCTACCAATGATCAGCAGCTTGAACCTAGTTTTGTCGCTGATGAGTTAGCCATATTGCAGCGCTATGTCGAAACCGAAGCACCAGAAAAATTGGACATCATCACAGCAGCTGTCACTCTAATTAATTGGGCAGCTTTGCCAGACGGTCAATTCTTTGAGCAATCACTTGCGATTTTACGCCAAAACCTAGCACTAGCAATTCATGAATTGCCGCTGCTACAAGAACGCCGCATTTTTTTGTTGGGTCATTCTCACCTCGATTTGGCTTGGTTGTGGCCAATAAGTGAAACTTGGGAAGTAGCAGTGCGGACTTTTGAATCGGTTCTTTTGTTACAAGAAGAGTTTCCCAACCTAATTTACTGCCACTCCAGCCCAGCTTTGTACGCCTGGATTGAACAACATCGCCCTGACTTGTTTGCTGCTATTCAAGCACAGGTTGCTCTGGGGCGATGGGAAGTTGCAGCCGGGATGTGGGTTGAGCCTGATCTTAACCTGATTAATGGCGAATCGATTGTGCGACAGATTCTTTACAGTCAGCGTTATGTGCAGGAAAAGTTTGGGCAGTTAAGTACAGTTGTCTGGTTGCCAGATAGTTTTGGCTTTTGTGCGACTCTGCCCCAAATTCTCAAACTTGGAGGGATTGAATACTTTGTCACCCAGAAACTGAGTTGGAATGATACCACAAAGTTTCCTCACGGAGTATTCTTTTGGCGATCGCCTGATGGCACTCAGATACTCAGCCTCATGTCTGCCCCGATTGGGGAAAGTATCGACCCGATCAAAATGACTAACTACGCCCTTGACTGGGAAAAGCAGACTGGGTTGAAAGATGCCCTCTGGCTTTTTGGATGTGGCGATCACGGTGGCGGTCCCACCCATGATATGTTAAACGTAGCTTGCCGATGGCAAAAGTCTCCTTTCTTTCCACGTCTGGAATCTACCACAGCTAGTGCATATTTGCAACAAATTAGCAGTCAGCAGTTTCCTGTCTGGGATGATGAACTGTATTTTGAGTTCCATCGTGGCTGCTACACCACTCATGCTCTGCAAAAGCGTTGGAATCGGCATTGTGAAGGGTTGTTATATCAGGCAGAACTGTTTGCTTCTTTGGCAACTTTGAGTGGTGGGGTAGCTTATCCCAAGGCTGAATTGTCAGACGCTTGGAAGAAGGTGTTGTTTAACCAATTCCACGACATTCTACCGGGAGCATCAATTCCCGAAGTTTATGTAGATGCAAACCAAGCTTGGCAGGAAGTAGATCGAGTTTGTTCGGAGATATTAGATAATTCACTTAGAGTGATCGCATCCCAAATTGCCTTTCCCCCATCGCCACAGCCCGACGCCTTGCCAATTATCGTTTTTAACCCTCTGAATTGGCAGCGCTCAGAAGTCGTTACTGTCCCCTTACCAACTCTCCCTTTAGAAAGTGGTGGTAAGAAAAGTCCGTACTGGGAAATTTATGACTTGGAAGGACACCAGCTAACATCCCAACTGTCCGAGGAAGCGGTACTTCTATTTCTAGCGACTGATATTCCATCAGTCGGCTATCGGCTCTTTTGGCTATGTCCTCAACAGGATGCACCTGAAACAGAAAAATCTCAAGATAATATTAGTAGAGCACTACTTGAGCCTAACTCAGATAGTGAAAACATTTTTACTAGAAAAGATTTTGTTTTAGAAAATGAATTTTTGCGGGTAATTGTTGATTCTAAAAGTGGCGATTGTTGCAGTATCTTCGACAAAATTAATCATCGGGAAATTGTCAATCAAGAAGGGTGTAATCAGTTGCAAGGATTCGAGGATAGCGGTCATGTATACTGGGATGCTTGGAATATTGACCCCAACTATGCCAAACACCCTTTATCCCCAACCGATCTGAAATCTATCCATTTGGTAGAACAAGGACCAGTGCAACAGCGTCTGCGGGTAGTACGACAGTTGGGGAAATCTGAGTTTTGCCAAGATTACATACTCTCAGTTGGATCGCCGATTCTCAAAATTTCTACTACCGTAGACTGGCAAGAGCGCCACGTACTAGTAAAAGCGGCTTTCCCGCTAACTCTAGAAGCGGATTACGTCACTTATGAGATTCCCTGCGGTGCTATTGGGCGTCCAACCCGACCTACAGAACCTAGAGAGCAGGCAAAATGGGAAGTTCCTGCTATGCGATGGGCTGATCTGACTCAGCAAATGGGGGATGGGGTTTCGGAACTTCCTAGCAATTCCCAATCTCCGATACCTGATGCTCTATACGGTGTGAGTTTGCTGAATGATTGCAAATACGGTTACGATAGTGAATCGAATCAATTGCGTCTAACTCTACTACGTAGTCCAAACTGGCCTGATCCTCAAGCTGATCAAGGATATCATGAATTTACTTACGCCGTCTATCCTCACCCAGGCAGTTGGCAGGCAGCCCACACGGTACGACGCGGCTACGAACTAAATCTACCACTCCAAGTGATGATCTACCGGGGTTTAGAGGCTAATCGAATAGCGGCTTTACCGCCAGTTGGTCGATTCTTAGATTTATCAGCCCAGAATCTAGTCTTAATGGCGTTCAAGCAGTCCGAGGATGATCCCCAGCAGTGGATTTTACGGTGTTATGAATGCCACGGAGAGCCAGCCGAGTTGTCATTGCAGAGTGACTTAAGGTTAGTAGTCTCCCATCCTGCCGATATATTAGAGCGACTCACTCAGCCCTCTGAGCAATTGATTGAGGAAAAGATATTTAGCGTTTCCCCTTGGAAGATCCTCACTTTATACATCAATGGAGCTGACTTTTGCCGTTAAGTCTCAAAAAGCTTGGTCATGAAGGGTTCTGGATAAAGCACAGCATACTTGAATGGGCGGTTATAGTAATTCTTTTTCGCATAAGTGATATTTGCACTCCCTACATGAAGAAGAAATATTTTAACTTGCGGCTATCTGAACGCAGATTAAACAAACTTCGTAAATACGCTGTATCAGTTGATAAGACCATGACACAAATCATTGAAGAATTAATTGACTCGCTTACGTTAACAGAGAGCGGCGATTCCTCCTTGACCCCTTTCCCTCTCAAACAAAAGGATTGATTTGGTTAGAGGTCAACTCATCACCGCCCAAAAATTCATCCCACACTCCTATCGACGGTGAGATGTGGGGCTTCTTTTCGTTTTAGCTAAATAAAAAGCGCCCCCCATTTCTGGAGGACGCTTTTTATTTAGCTAATACTGAAATATTAACCGTTGATCGCAGGAGCAGTCATTGCTACAGGATAAACTTCACCAGCAGCTAAGTCTAGAGGGAAGTTGTGAGCGTTACGCTCGTGCATTACTTCCATACCTAAGTTAGCGCGGTTGATTACGTCTGCCCAGGTGCTGATGACGCGACCTTGGGAGTCAATGATTGATTGGTTAAAGTTGAAACCGTTCAGGTTAAATGCCATCGTGCTGATACCCAAAGCCGTGAACCAGATACCGACGACAGGCCACGCAGCTAGGAAGAAGTGCAGTGAACGGCTGTTGTTGAAAGAAGCGTATTGGAAAATCAAACGACCGAAGTAGCCGTGGGCTGCAACGATGTTGTAGGTTTCTTCTTCTTGACCGAACTTGTAACCGTAGTTTTGTGATTCGGTTTCGGTGGTTTCACGCACTAAGGAAGAAGTTACTAGAGAACCGTGCATTGCAGAGAACAAACTTCCGCCGAATACACCAGCCACACCTAACATATGGAAGGGGTGCATCAAGATGTTATGTTCTGCTTGGAACACAATCATGAAGTTGAAGGTTCCAGAGATACCCAAAGGCATGCCATCTGAGAAAGAACCTTGACCGATGGGGTAGATCAAAAATACTGCGGTAGCGGAAGCTAAAGGTGCGCTGTAAGCTACGCAGATCCAAGGACGCATACCTAAGCGGTAAGAAAGTTCCCACTGACGACCCAGGTAGGTAGCGCAACCGATTAAGAAGTGGAAAACTACTAACTGGTAAGGACCACCGTTGTACAACCACTCATCTAAGGAAGCAGCTTCCCAGATTGGGTACAAGTGTAAGCCAATGGCGTTGGAGGAAGGAACAACTGCACCAGAGATGATGTTGTTTCCGTAGATCAAAGAACCTGCAACTGGTTCACGGATACCATCGATGTCCACAGGAGGAGCAGCGATGAAGGCAATTACAAAGCAGGTGGTCGCAGCTAACAGAGTAGGAATCATCAAAACGCCGAACCAACCGATATAGATCCGGTTTTCGGTGCTGGTGATCCACTCGCAGAAGCGATCCCATACGCTAGCGTCAGAGCGCCGTTGTAAGGTTGTGGTCATGGTTTTATAAGTGCGATTGGGTTGTTAATAATGGAACAAGCGGATTTATTTTCGCCTGTTGAATTACAGTTTAGATGAATTTACTTTGATGCAATCTGTGATTTAATATTCTGTTACAAAATCCTTTTACAAGCTGATCAAACAGTCAATTTTTTCTACTATGAAATAATAATAGTTATAAAAAACTCCATCCCCTTGTGGGTGGAGTTTTTAGTCAAAAGTCATTAGTCATTAGTACCAATGACCAATGACTTTTGACTAATGACTAAAGCGGCGGGGCGACTATCCCTCTCCAGACACCTGGGGATGGAGTTTCCCGCCGCTTTCAATGAATTGAGGCTTTGATTAATGAAACAAATGACTTGGATGGCTCCCTCAACCGTGATCGGTCAGCTTTAGACTCGAGTCAATGATCAACTCCAGCCCTAATGCGGATTCTAGGTAGTATTAAGAAAACCCTACTTTTTCAGCAGGTTGATGCTTGAACCTGGGAGCAGATTTTTCTTTAGCAGCCAGATGCCGCCCAGAAGAACCACGCTCAAACCAATATCCTTTGCCAGTAAAAGGTTAGACAGGGAAAGCTACTTTTAGAATTAAAACACGGAAAAAACTTGGTTTCAAGTAGAAAAAAATACTCAACTACTTCTTGTGGGGTGGATGTCTGGTCATTGGTGTCAACTTAACGTAGAAGTTAGGCTTGGGAAGCTTTCGAGGTTTGACCCTCACCCCCAGCCCCTCTCCCAAAATTGGTAGAGGGGAGCAAATTCTCTAGTTCCCCGAATCCCAACTTGGGATTCGGGGTTATACCCTTTCACTTTAATAATGATACAAATACGTTGGTAGGGGCACAGCAATGTTCCCTACGAGAAATCTATATGTATCAGGGTTTGTGTGAAATGGTATTAGGGGATGAGGGCAAAACCTCTTCTCAAAGCAGATTTTTTCTTAACTTGACACCACCGCCCATAGCCAAAGGCGGGCTTTTCAGCCCACCCTACAAGATTGAATAATTTATTTGTTGGAAATCCCTTAGTTAACTCGATAAAACCGCCTTCGAGGTTTCTTGCTGTTGTCTAATGTTTGAGTTAATTTTTTATATTTTGGGGAATTTTAAAAATCAAAGTAGATGTAGGGCAAACTACCTTCAGGAGCTAATAACCAAACAGCGTAGAAACATAGGGGGACGAAGACAAGCTTAAGCGGCCAGTTAAGCTCTAACTTCAGCATTCGGTTGAAAGCATAGACTACAGCCATAAGGACAGCTAAAGCTAGAAGTACCCAAGTGAGTTGGTATTGGCTGAGATTTAAGGCTTCCACATAGACCTTTTCAGCAAACTGGGGATCAGCAGGATAACCCCAAAGATGCCGAATTACCAAAGAAGAGTCTTGGAGATTAGGTAGGCGGAACCAAATCCAAGAGGTAAAAACCATCAGTTGCGTCAATAACCAAGCGACAAAGATACCCAGAGGATTTTGCCAGAATTGTGCTAGATTTTCAAAGCGATCGCTCATCGCAACTGTAAGTCGATGAACCACCAAGGCTAACCCGTGGAATATGCCCCAAACTACATAACCCAAAGCTGCACCGTGCCAAATACCGGCGATTAACATGATAAAAAATAAATTCCAGCAGGTACGGACTAAACCCTGACGGGAACCACCCAAAGGAAAGTAGACATAGTTACGTAGCCAATCTCCGAGAGTTATGTGCCAGCGCCGCCAAAATTGGGCAATATTGGTGCTGAAATAGGGAAAATCGAAATTCTCAGGTAGAACCAAGCCGAAAAGCAAAGCACTACCACGGGCGATGTCTACGTAACCGTTGAAATCTAGATATAACTGTAAGCCGTAGGCGAATGTAGCTAACCAGAGATCGGTACTACCCGCCCGTTGCAGATTACCAAAACATAAATCGACAAAAATTCCCAGGTGGTCTGCAAAAATACCTTTTTTGACTGCGCCCCTAGCAATCAACCACAGCGCCTCAGCTACTCTATCGCTACTGGGGAAGTCTACTGTATTGAATTGATTTGCTAAGTTGTGGTAGCGCGTAATCGGGCCGGAAATCATTTTGGCAAAAAATAATTTGTATGTCGCAAATTTGATAAACTTCTCAGTAGCAGGGGCACCACGATAGACATCTATTAAGTAGGCAATGCATTCAAAGGTGAAAAATGAAATTCCCAAAGGTGCAATCAATTTAAAAGAGCTATCTGGTGAGTTTGTTTCCAGATGAAAAACAAACTTAAATAAAGGGGTAAAATACTTAAAACCTAATAACAATAAAACATTTAGAGTTATACCCAGCCACAAAAGTTTTAGACGACGAAGATTCCAGTCACCTTGGGCAAATTGCCACTCTTCATTAGAAATTTGCCAGTCAAGAGAATGTTTTCCCGGTGATGTGTTTTTGCCAATCTCCAGCCCCACACGGAAATTAATAAACGTCAATGCTAATAGTAATGGTATGTACTGGATCTGCAAAGATGCGTAGAAAATCAAACTGGCAATTAGCAGCGTCCATAATCGCAATTTCTGTTGTGCTAAAGACCAGTAAATTCCTAACACACTCAACAAGAACAGCCCATAGAAAATTGATATAAAGTTCATATTTTAGTCATTAGTCATTAGTCATTTGTTATTGGGCATTGGGCATTGGGCATTAGTCATTTGTTATTGGGCATTGGGCATTGGGCATTGGGCATTGGTTATTCTGCTTGTCCCCCTTGTCTCCCTTGTCCCCCTTGTCTCCCTTGTCTCCCTCATCCCCCACTCCCCACTCCCCACTCCCTACTTCACTGGCCAAGGAATCATCGGATCATTAGCCAGCTTTTTCGAGACTTCGTATGCTCCAAAGCGGTTGAGATGGCTGGGGTCAGAAAAGTAGTCGTTTGTTTTTATCCACTGTTGGCTCAAATCACGATAAATAAAGTTGGGATTAGTAGCCAAATGCAACATATATTGCTGAAATTCTTGCTCATATTGTCTCCGCACTGGATCTAAATAATCTCCTGTCAGAGGCATATTCACAAACACTAAGGAAATTTTCTGAGACTGGGCAAACTGAAGCACTTCTTGACAGGCAGCATCTTGCTCTCCTTCTATTTGGAAAGATTTATAGTCGTTGTCGTAATTTCCAGGAACTTTAGAATGTTTTTGATAGTATCTAGCGGGATTGAAGCGAATAGATAAAGGTAGAAAGCCATCAACGTCAACTGCTTGCTGGGAAATGCTCTCATCTGAAGTACCGTCTGTTAGCTGTTTTTCTGATGCAACTGTCTGATTATGACCAAGGATGAGCAGTGGTTTTTGCAGTAAACTTTTAATTTGGTCGCGGTTTTGATAGCTAGCAGAAAGAGATGCTAGAGCCTGATTTAATGACTGATTGATAGCTTCATAGGTACTAATCTCTGGTTTTTCTTCCTTTGTCTTTTGTTCTCCCGAATTTACGGTACTTTCGGGCAAATCATTGCTATTTGCAGTAGTTATTGGTGTTTTTTGAAATGCTTCTTTATAACCAACTGATGCAGCGATCGATTTAAAGGTAATATCCTCGCGTCCACCGTTGAAAGCACGCGCACCATCTGCCCAGATAATTATTTTAGGTAGTTCTGATGGTTGGAGTACGTGGCGAATCAGAAAGTCTACAACTTGTGCGGTTGCACCGTTGATTCCAAAGTTAAATACGTCAAGATTTGGATAGCCCTGAGTCACTAAAGCTTTAGAAAGTGCTGCTGGATCTACTCCTCTGAGGGCGCGGGAGGAGCCAATAATCAACACATCTGGCGGACTACCAGTTCTCGCTAAACGCTGTTTATACAGTGCTAGTTGCTCGTCTAACTGTCTGACATTGAAACTTGGTATTTGCGATCGCGCTGCTAAAAGAATAGCGGTAGAGGTTGCTTTTTCTTTCAGTGGTGCGGCTGCCAAATTCTTGATCGGGGTGTTATCACTTTGGGTAAATTCCGAAGCATTAAATACAGAACTCTGATTTGGAGGAGATTTTGTCTTGGAAGTGCTGGTAACAAATGTCGTTTGATCACTGGGATTTTTTCCAGATGTCAAAGATGCCTTTTGCCCAGAGGATGATGGGGGTAAGATATTGCTGGGCGTAGTGCGGGCAATGATTTGACCTAATGCCCAATCAGTTTGGAGGGTGAGCAATAATCCCAGCGTTCCCCAAACCAGAACCACTTTAAGTCCTTGAGTATCAGGGTTTGCCTCGGCTGACTGGTAGCTTTCGCTAAATAGTTGGCTTGTCAACAGGAATTTTTTCGCTGTTGCACTCGCTGTTGCTATCCAACCTCGTGCTACTTCTGTCACAAAAGTTTGAACTTCTTCTGTCGTTAAGTCGGGGCGCAAAATTGGTTCGTTAGTTTCAGAGATTACTAGATCGTTAACGTATTTAGAAGTGGCAGCAAATTCTGGGGTGGCTTCTGGGACTAAACGTTGGCGATGCTCAAGATCAAGTCCATAGTGCCAAAAAGGTTCTTTATTCCCAGCACGGCGACCGTAGACACGTACCCCCATAATACCGGGAATTTTTAACTGGCGGATGAACTGCGTAATTTTGCTGGCGACTTGTTCACGCCCTGGACAAACAGGCGCATCACACATGATATGCAATAAATCATTTTTGTTCAGCAGAAGTACGCGAATTCCCCCTGTCAATAGCCGCCAATCCAAGTCTGGATTGAGTAAACGCTCCAATAAAAATATCAGCGCTGGTTCGTCGCCAGTATTCGCCAAATCTAGCGGTGATATGGCAAAGGCGGGATGCTTTGTCGCGGGTAAAGCCAGCCAATCAATCCAAGTTGGTTGGTTGTCGCCTGCTTTTTGTCCGTATAGGGTGGCGGCGAGAATGCCTTGAGGTGCGATCGCTTCTAGCTGGGGTAAAATCGCCTCTAAGCACATTACCTTGTCTGGGATTGGGGCTATTCCCAAGGGATCATAAACTGGAGTACAAAAGATATGTAGGGTTGATTCCTTAAGATCAGCTTGAACAGCAACTTTTAACTGTGACAATACCTCAGTTAATAATCGCGCGATCGCTTGGACATCCCCCCATCGCGCCCACTCTTTCAGCATTACCTCTGGTGGGGTCAAATCCACCCGCAGCAGCCAATCAGGGGCAGTTTCGCCGCTTACCTGGGAAACAATTACTGCATCTTTGTAGCCGGAAAGCTTCAGATAACGCAACTTCTGCGCGACTGGTTCAGCAAGCAACGATGCATCAGGGCTATAGATCGACTGGCAAAATATCCACAGGCGATTTTCTTCTGGCTGAGAGTTCTTTGGCTTATATAGCTTAATCTTTACCTGTACCGATACACCTAACACACTCAGGGTTTCGCTAAGATACCGAGCGATCGCTTCTGGGTTCCCCTGGCGTGCCAAACTTTCGTTAGAGACAATTAGCGCCCCACCCGATTGTTTTGATTTTTCTGAGTCTGCTAGCAAGGCTTGCTGCACCTGCTCCAGATGCTTATCTATTTGATTCAAGTGAACCCGATGACACCATTTGGGGCGCTGTTCCCCTTTTCTTCGGCCATAGACAAATACTTGATATATTGAGGGTTCTTCCTTGCTTGTGAGGATATCTACATCTGTTTGCTGTAGTGCTTGCAGCAAGTCAGACAAAGTACGCCAACGCTGCGGACATTCTGTACCTTCACAAAGAATATGAAGGTCATTTCCCCGCAACCGGACTTTCACTCCGAAGGTGTTGATCCCTGTTGCTTGGCTTACCCATTGCAGTAAGGATTGCTGGCGATCTGGTAATACTGTTTTCATCGGAAGTTAATTTTACAGGAAGCGATTGTTGGGGGATAGTGCCTGCACTTGTAAACTAGAACCATAGGTCTATCACACTCTGACGGTTTTTTTTAACAATTTTGTTACCTTCATAGCTCACAAAATCGGACAAGATAGTCTTGTACAGGTTGCAAGTCGGACTAATGTTGAGTTTTGCGTTTATTTTACTAATAGGGAGTCAAAAATCAGAAGTTAGGAGTTAGAAGTTAAGAGCCAGAATAATTGTATATGACTACGCTGATGACTTTTTGTTTAAAGCCGGACTTGCGTTCTACTCCCTTAACGTCCTTGATGGGCTAAACAAACAACAAGCTTATCCCATTTAAACTCGATTTCTTTATCTTTGGAGTCATCCTAACTCCTAATTCCTGTACAGACCGCGATTAATCGCCTCTCTCCTGTACAGACGCGATTAATCGCCTCTCTACTCAATAATTCCCATAACCAAAAATTAGCAATGCCTCCTACCAAACAACAGCCCTCACCTAATCCTGCATCCCATCTGGATTTATTTAGCATTCCCCAGTCCTTGCTTTTACAAATAGGTACAGCGTCTATATTACTGCTGCTCCTTACCGGAAAAACAACAGTAAGAGCGCTAGAAGCCATAGGGGAAGCCAGTGAAGAATTATTGCGAGGCGATCGCCTACCCAACCTTGACTTCCCAGATGAACCCGAAACTAATCCAGATGAGAATATATACACCAAATAATTATTTGCTCAGGAACAACCCGGTGAGCATTAAGTGCAAAGCCTAGAACCGTAAACAGTAATTAGCTTTACAAGAATAGAGAATATGGGTTCCCTTTTATACTCTTCGTCTCAAACTGCGGATATATACCCGGTGTCGGAATTATTTTTGCGTCATCGTCTCCAGGTAGTGGAAGAATTGTGGGAGTCAGTTCTCCGGCAAGAATGCGGTCAAAATATGGTAGACTTATTGGGGCAGTTGCGCGATTTATGTTCACCAGAAGGACAAGCAACAAATGACCAAGCAGCCTCAGCCGTAAAATTGATTGAGCAATTAAATATCAATGAAGCAATTCGCGCGGCTCGGGCTTTCGCTCTATATTTTCAGTTGATTAATATCATTGAGCAGGAATACGAACAACGGCAGCAATTGAGTCGCTATGAGGCAGAAATAGAGTCAACACCGCAAACACCAGCCAATGTCAATTATTCGTCCAATCAAAGAGAAGATGATGCGCCTGTTAGTAGGGGAATAGCAGCCGAGTTGCTGAGAAAGAGTTATGTAGAAAAAGAATTAGTCAAACCAAAAGGTACTTTCGCTGCCTTATTTCCCTATTTATTCAAACTGAATGTACCACCTCAGCAAATTCAACGTCTAATTACACATCTGGATGTGCGCTTAGTTTTCACAGCGCACCCGACGGAAATTGTGCGTCATACCATCCGAGATAAGCAGCGACAGGTAGTACAACTTTTGCAAAAACTGGATGCCCTGGAAAACCACTCTGGTAGCACACCAGGAGCATATCCTTGGGAAGCCGCAGATGTCCGCGAACAATTGCTCGAAGAAATTCGCCTGTGGTGGCGTACAGACGAACTTCACCAGTTCAAACCCACGGTACTAGATGAAGTAGATTATGCCCTGCACTACTTCCAAGAAGTTTTATTTGATGGCATTCCTCAACTTTATAAACGTTTCAAACACACCCTATCCAATACCTTTCCTTGGCTAGAACCACCGAGTAAAAACTTTTGCTCTTTCGGCTCTTGGGTAGGCTCAGACAGGGATGGGAATCCATCAGTTACACCGGAAATTACCTGGCAGACAGCTTGCTATCAGCGCAAAATGGTGCTAGGGAGATATATTCAGTCAGTGAAACATCTGATTGAATTGTTAAGTGTATCGATGCATTGGAGTGATGTTTTACCAGACTTACTAGAATCTCTAGAATTAGATCAGTCGCAGTTAAGCGAAGTCTACGACGCACTGGCGCTGCGTTATCGACAAGAACCCTATCGGCTGAAACTGGCTTATGTGTTGAAACGGCTGGAAAATACCCGCGATCGCAATCTCGCTTTATATAATCGGGAAACGCCAACAAATCAAGATAGCCCCCTGTATCTTTCGGGAGCTGATTTTTTAGCAGAACTGCGGATGATTGAGCGCAACTTGACAGAAACAGGTTTAAGCTGTCGAGAATTAGAAAATCTCATCTGTCAGGCAGAAATTTTTGGCTTTAATTTGACACAGCTAGATATTCGCCAAGAATCGTCCCGCCATGCTGATGCGCTCAATGAGATCCTGGAATACTTGCAAATATTATCTCAACCTTACAATGAACTCTCTGAGGAGCAAAGAGTTGCTTGGCTGACAGGAGAACTGCAAACCCGGCGGCCATTAATTCCAGCAGAATTGCCATTTTCCGAAAAAACCAACGATGTCATTGAGACTTTTCGCGTCGTGCGATCGCTCCAACAAGAATTTGGTCTCAACATCTGCCAAACTTACATTATCAGTATGTGCCGCGACGTCAGCGACGTGCTGGAAGTACTGCTGTTAGCCAAAGAAGCCAGACTTTTTGACCCCGCCATTGCTGTCGGAACTATTCAAGTTGTCCCCCTATTTGAAACAGTAGAAGATTTACAACGCTCTAGAAGCGTCATGCAGAAATTATTTGAACTCCCGTTATATCGCGCTTTGTTAGCTGGCGGCTACGAACAGACAAAAGCACAGGATAGCGATGAAAATTCATCCTCCCCTGCCTCCCCTGCCCCCTCTGCCCCCCCTGCTTCCTCCTCCCCCCTCCCGCCGAACTTGCAAGAAGTCATGTTGGGGTATTCTGACAGCAACAAAGACTCTGGTTTTTTAAGTAGCAACTGGGAAATTCATAAAGCCCAAAAATCACTGCAACAAATAGCAGAAAACTATGATCTAAACTTGCGGATTTTCCACGGACGCGGCGGTTCTGTGGGACGTGGTGGCGGTCCAGCTTACGAAGCGATTTTAGCCCAACCGGGTCATAGTATCAATGGGCGAATCAAAATTACCGAACAAGGAGAAGTTTTGGCTTCCAAATACTCCTTGTTGGACTTGGCATTATACCACATGGAAACCATCACTACTGCGGTGATTCAAGCTAGCTTGCTGCGAACAGGGTTTGATGATATTGAACCCTGGAATGAGATTATGGAAGAATTAGCGGCGCGATCGCGTCAACATTATCGTGCTTTAATCTACGAACAGCCTGATTTTGTTGACTTCTTCCATGAAGTAACCCCAATTGAAGAAATCAGCCAGTTGCAAATTAGTTCCCGTCCCGCACGCCGTCCATCTGGTAAGAAAGATTTAAGTAGTCTGCGAGCTATTCCGTGGGTATTTAGCTGGACACAAACTCGCTTTTTGCTGCCTTCCTGGTATGGCGTTGGCACAGCTATACAAGAATTTTTGAACGAAGAACCAGAGGAACACTTGAAATTGCTGCGCTACTTTTACATTAAGTGGCCTTTTTTCAAGATGGTGATTTCCAAGGCCGAGATGACTTTGGCAAAAGTAGATATGCAAATGGCACATCACTATGTCCAAGAATTGTCAAAACCAGAAGATCAACTTCGTTTTGCCAAGGTTTTTGACCAAATTGCCAGCGAGTTCTATCTGACAAGGGATTTGGTGTTAAAAATCACCGATCACAATCAACTCTTAGATGGTGATCCTGTATTGCAACGATCTGTACAGTTACGCAATGGCACAATTGTACCTTTGGGATTTATTCAAGTTTCACTACTCAAGCGCCTACGACAGTCCCAAAATACTACTGCTACTTCTGGAGTCATCCACTCTCGTTACAGCAAAGGCGAGTTACTGCGAGGGGCATTGTTAACTATTAATGGTATTGCAGCTGGGATGAGAAATACGGGTTGATTGGGCATGGGACAAGGGGGACAAGGGGGACAAGGGGGACAAGGGGGACAAGGAGAATAACCAATAAAAAATAACAAATAACAAATGACAAATGACAAAAAATAGAATTTTAATTTGCACTTTTTTGGCGCTGTCATCAGGTTTTTTTGGTGCTTACACCAGTGGGCAAATTACCCTGATGCTGCATAGCCAAAAGTGTCAAAACCAACCTTGGGGTTTCAAGGAGATGTGCAACGCTTGGATGACACCAGGGGCAATATGGCAAGGTAGCACAACAGGACTATGGACAGGCACTATCTTAGGGGGGTTTGTTGGTGGTTTGGTGACGCGACAAACTCGTGATTAGCCTTGGCTGAATGGAATTCGCGGCTACACAAACAAAGCCCGCCTTCGTGGGCTAAGAGAAAATCAAGATTTTTTAACCCGCAAAGGGGGGTTTTGCTTGTGTAGACAAGCCAGTGCGTTGGGGAGCCAGCGCTGTGGGCGGGTTTCCCGACTTGAGGCGACTGGCGTCCGGCTTTGCCGACTTGTTCGCGCAGCGTCTCCCCTTGGGAGAAGCAATTGGCGTGCGGTTTCTAACCGCCCTTTTAACGTTAAGTTGACTAGCAAAAAAGCCGATAGGCGGGTTTGGTGTCAGCAAGGCTGGTAAAATCTACTCATAGCGAAGAAGAACAAATCACCATGCCTACCGAAACTAACTCAGGGAATCAAACTACTACAGGTGCTGATGCTATTGATGAAGCGATCGCACAGGGAATCGATTTTGATGGTTCTCCCATTCCGCCCGCCAAGCTAGAACTTTATGGTAAAGTTATGGCGCTAGAAGGCAATAGACAGCGCAGTGGCGTATCTAATACGATGCGATCGCGCATTGTGCGAATTGGTGCAAAACACATTCCCCAAACAGAACTCGACCAATTACTTCTAGATGCTGGTTTCGCACCCCTAAAAGAGAAAGAAATTGCCTTTTTCTATAGTGGCAAATAGTTGATATTTTACAGCAGTTTTCATTTATTTGAACCACATATCTTGTAGGGGCACAGTCAACTTAGAGCCAGGGCGACTGGAAGTCGCGGCTAGACAAACGTTCGCCCTACAGCCCTTCGGGCATCCTACGGCAGGCGTTCCCGTTCGCGTAGCGTCTCCCTTAGGAGAAGGGTAGTCCACCTCCGTGGACTAATACAAAATCAACTCACGCATCCCAAATTGGCATCGGTATTTTGGCTTCTTGAGTCTTTTGCTGATCGGGTTGAAAAGTGTATCTTCAGTAAGATATTGTCAACTTTCCCTTGTGTTTAAATTGTCACACAGCTATATCTACTTAAGTAATAGCTGAGAGACAAGGAGAACAGATGTCAAATTCCGAAATGCTATACAGAGTTCTCGGCAGTACAACAGAGAAAGTTTCCGCCATCGGATTGGGTGGTTGGCACATCGGTTTGAAGCACGTTGATGAGCAACTGGGTATCCGAATTGTGAGAACCGCGATTGATCGCGGCATCACCTTTATGGATAATAGTTGGGATTACAACGGTGGAGTCAGCGAGATTCGCATGGGAAAAGCGTTGCGCGATCGCTACCGAGACAAAGTGTTCCTGATGACGAAAATTGACGGCCGCTCTAAGAAAGAAGCTGCAAGACAGCTAGACGAATCTCTTCAACGCCTGCAAGTTGATTGCATCGATCTTGTGCAGCATCACGAAATCATTCGGTATGAAGATCCGCATCGAATTTTTGATAAAGAAGGGGCAAATGCTGCCTTAATTGAAGCGCGGGAAGCTGGCAAACTCCGATACATCGGCTTCACTGGACACAAAGATCCCCATATTCATCTGCACATGCTGGAAGTTGCAGCCACTCACGGGTTTAAATTTGATACGGCTCAGATGCCTCTGAATGTGATGGATGCCCACTACCGGAGCTTTGCCAAGCTAGTTGTGCCAGAACTGGTTAAACAAAACATCGGCGTTCTAGGGATGAAAAGCTTGGCGAACGGTATTCTTTTACGCTCAAAGACTGTAACACCAATTGAGTGTTTACACTATGCTTTGAATCTACCTACATCGGTTGTGATTACCGGAATTGATAGCATGGAGATTCTAGAGCAAGCCTTTGAAGCAGTGCAGACGTTCCAGCCAATGAATGACGAACAAGTGCGATCGCTCTTAGCAAAAACCGCAGAAGCGGCATCACGCGGCGAGTTTGAGCCTTTCAAAACCTCATCAATTTTTGACAGCACTGCCCAAAATCCAGATTGGCTGGGAGAGGAGCCACAGCGCATCCAACAATTGATGTCAGCGTAATACCAATTACAGTAGAGATTTCCGACAATAAATGTAGAGACGTTATATGTAACGTCTCTATTCTGCGATCGCATTCTGTTCATCTTCTGTGATTTCTGCACCACGCTTCCAAGGAATCTCTAATTGAAACTCAGCGTTGGCTTTGTAGTAAGTGTACCAATGATCAGATGTTGTGATTGAAGACAAAGTAGGTAACAGCTTATGAGGATTCATCAAAACTCCAAATGTGTATAGCCTGGTGTTGTTTTACAGCAGTTTTCATGTATTTGAACCACATCTGTCGTAGGGGCACAGCATTGCTCATTGGTGTCAACTTAAGAGGATAAAGCCCATATTTGCTGGGTGCGAGCGTCAAT
>NZ_JABXKJ010000022.1 GCF_017115085.1 Nostoc sp. NMS7
CCTTCCGGTTTCCTGAAATTCGTGCCAAGGCTTTTAAGTCCAACTGAGCATTTCCTGGCACAATAGCAAAACAAATACCTGTTGTGTCACCTCTGACTACTAAAGTCTTAAAAACTTGCTCTGGCGGAAGGCCAACTTTGTGTGCTGTAGTCTCAGCTGCCAGATCGTCAGGATCTACCTCATAAGTGAGAATTTGGTATGCAATACCTAGTTTATCAAGTAGTCGAGCAGCATTGGTTTTCATTCAAGTCCACAAAAGATATTATTACTCTTGCTCCCAATCTTCAATCACCAGTCCACTAACGCGACTAAATTCTCTCGTGTTGTGCGTGACTAATGTTAAGTTATTCACTAGCGCAATTGCGGCAATCTGCAAATCATAAGGCCCAATTGGTGTACCAAGCATCCCTAACTCTGCCCGAATTGTGCCAAAAGCTCGAGCTGCCCGATCATCAAAAGGCAAAGATACAAAATTATTTAAGAATGCTTCTTGTAATGTTAAAGTCCGTGTGGGATTATTACTTCGCATTGCACCATAAAAGAGTTCGGCTTTTACTACCGAACAAACAACGATGTCTGCTGGTGATAGCGATTCTAACCTCTGCCTCACAGCAGACATAGGACGATTCAGATAAACAATGAAAGCATTGGTATCTAACAAATATCTCACTCTAATGGCTCCCTAGTGTCATACTCACCTTGGGGATATCTTTGAATTGGGTCATCCGCTAATGATCCAGCTGTTTGTTCAAAAAATCCGGCTGGCCATCCTAATTCTTCTGGTGTTTTTGCGGGTGCTGATGGTTCTAGCTGTTGATATATTACTGTTACTTCTATTTCTTTGTCCGTTATCCCCAGTGGAATTTCTAAATGTAAGATCCCGTCAGATCCTATGTGAGAACGCAATTTGATACTTTGCATTACTGTTTTCTCCTACTTGCCGATTCATTTGGAATTATCTAGCACATCATCAAGTTAAAGGCTGGACTGGTAAATTTGCATCAATCTCAATCAGGGTGATTTTGGCATTTTCAACTACCATATTTCCCAGTAGCGTGTCCTGCATCGCTTCAAATTTAGACTCTGCTATCCCAATCCGTTCATAATGTAAAATCACATGATAATGCTTTTGTATTGCTTCTCCCGACTCAGAACGCTCTATTGCAAGCCAATCTTCGTTTTGTCGTTCCTCGGCAATTTGACGATATTTACTGGCTAAATGTTCTAATGCAATGGCTATAGCGTGTTCTTCGGTTTGACCACAGCAACGAATTTCATCTGTGGGCTGGTCAAGAGAAGACGATAATTGACAAAAATACTGTCTATTATTGTCAGCTTGAACGTTAATTGTGATTGTCCTGGTGATTGAAGTCATATTCAGTTTGTCAGAAAACCGATGACCTTTGGATTTTAACAGAACTGTATGCGTATTAGTCGTTAAGGGGTTATCTTTCTCTGTATTCAAACTCCAAAACGCTCAATAATTTCTCTTCCACAGCAGTAAGATAAGGGCGATTCACTTTACCCAATAACTGCAACAGACTTTTGACTGTCTCCTCCAACGCACTAGAATACACCCGACTGATGCGTAGGCGTAGCCCGTCGTAGACATCGCAGATCATCTGCATCTGCTCACATTCTTCAGGCAAGTATTCGTAAGATTTCAGATGTTTCAGCCCAACAGTAAACTCACTATCCCACATTCTCACGGTGCAACTGAACTCATTCACTGCGCTAACAATCGCCCAGCACTTGCCCTTGCCTCTAAGTCAATACAGTTCAGTTAAGCATTTTTTCTTCTCTCTGTTTCCTCTGCGTCTCTGTGGTTCGTTAAAAAAATTGACTTTGATAAAGAGTTTGAGCCTTAACTGAACCGTATTGGACTCTAAGTTCGGGATTGTCCTTAGCAAGGATTTAGCAGACACAAACTCACCTTTGGGCTAAAGGATACAGAGTCAACACCCTAGTATCAAGCAGGTTTCTAATAAATGTTGCGGATCAGAAATCAATTCCAGAGGCGAACTGTAAACCAAATTTTGTTTATGAGGAGGAGGCGATCGCTGTAGTTTATGATAGCCCCGATAAGCGCAAGCAAGACAAGATCGAGAGGGATAATCTTAGGTATAATAATGGTTACATTGTGGTATATCTAAGCCATGATGAAAATTGGCTAACAAAGTTAAACATTTTAACGAGTTTGTAATCCAATAATTCGTATTTATTATTCTTACCCTTTATATTTTGTCAATTAATTGGGAATAATAAATACAAAGCATAGATAATTTTCTTATTGGTAGAGGGATAAAAATTAATTTAATTTATGACAGCAGCTAATCCATTTGCAGAATCAATGTTACAAATTGCCCAAGAACAGGTAGCAAATGCTACCCAAGAAGCGCAAGAAATTCAATTAAAAGCTGATAAAGCAACACGTATCCAAAAACTTTTGGAAAACATCACTATGTTTGCAATCCGTGGCTGGATACTCCATGTTTTAAATGTGATAAACAAAGAAAAAACTTTGTTGGATGAAATGAGGCATGAAAATCATCCTGCTATTACACTATTAAATGAAATCTTTGAAATATCACAAAAAAAAGCAGCATCAATCAAACTATATATTTCTTTCCCTAGTGAATTAGAAAAAGCTTGTGCTACAGCTAATTTATCTTTAGACAGAGACGCTCATCATCCCAACTATAAATTTGAGAGAGGATTCTTTCAACTTTATATAGATGATCAGAAGAAAACTGCTAAATTGTCTAATTTTGAATCAAATAAACTCTTTAATATTCCTGCTGATATTGAGGCTGTAGTAGAAGCTATCCAGCAAGACCATAAGAGAATTTTTGATCGACCCTTTGATGATAAAAAGTTTTTAAAGAAATTACGTAGTCATTATTTAGCAATACTAAAAGCGAACAAACAGAAAGATGGGGCTAGTGTTCCAATCCGACATATTACTCGCCGTTTAGGAAAAAATGAAAAAGGTTTTCGGACAGATGAGTTCTTAATTGATTTGTCCCGTTTAGTTGAAAAAGGGGAATTGGAAATAGATGGTTGGAGAATGGATTGCCAACAAACTAAAGATACAACTCAAGGAATGTATCTTCATATTGAACCAAAACGTTATATAGGCTCACTTGTATTTAAAAAGGTATAATTATGGAAATAAACGTTGTTCAAATTATTGAATCGCTTCGTAAAGGTATACCGCCAGAACGAGGAGTTGATTTGTATTCTGTCGGAAACGATAAATTAATCGAAGGCATAAAAAAATTTCATTTAAGTGGAATAAGAGAACGTGGTATTATCCGTTTTACAAGTGGCTCATGGGGTGCAGGCAAAACACATTTTTTTAGGTTACTCAGGGAAGTAGTTTTTCAACATGAATGTTTAGTTTCCACAGTACAGTTGAACGCTGATGATGCTGCACTCAATAAATTTGAAAAAGTTTTTTACTCAATAGTTCGTAATATTTCAACTCCTGAGTCATTCTCTAGCGACAGAACAAGTGAAATAGCACCTTTTGGACAAGTATTGCAAGAGTCTTTGGCTTACCTTGGTACAAATAAACGTTTACTTAGTAATCACTATTCCTATCCTGAATATATTAAAGCTAAGGAAGTACTCATGCTCGAACGTAGCATTGACATCGATTTTAAAAAGATGGTTCAAAAGTATTGGGAAACTTTTCTGCCTGATGCTCCAGATGTAGTATTACAACAGCAAAATCGTGAAGAAATTCTTCAGTGGTTTAGTGGCGAAGGTAATGTAGCTACATATCGTAGACGATTTGATGTTAACAAAATTGTTAATAAAGATAATGCTAAGTTAATGTTGCAATCTCTAGCAGGATTTGTTCAACTTTCTGGCTATAAAGGCTTAGTCATTTTGTTTGACGAGGCAGAACAAGCTTATTCTATTATGCGGAAATCTTCACTCAGAGATGCTCATAATAATCTTTTATCTCTAATCAATAATATCGAATTACTTAATGGATTATTTTTAATTTACGCTACTACTCCTGATTTCTTTACTGACCCCAAGCACGGAATTGTAATATATGGTGCTTTGGCGGGAAGAATCGGCAAGCCTGAACCGCGCAAACCACGAGCATTAGACACTATTTGGAATCTGGATGAAGTTGAGACTGGATTAGCAGATTATCAAATTGCTGCGAGAAAGATTTGCAAAATTTATACTAGTGCATATCCAGAGGCAGGACTACAATTACCTTCCTTAGAAAAGGTTGGAAGTTTTGTTGAAGAGTTATTTGATATTCACCCTGCACTGAGTGGTGTACGCTTTTGGCGCATTCTAGTAACCGCACTTGTTACTTATTTTGATGACCATTTAGAAGGAGAAATTAGAACAGCAGAAACAATATACGGTGATGTGATGGATCGCCTGCGGGAGGAATAGTTTATGAGTGCAGATGCACGACGACTTATAGAATCCCTTCGTTCAGGAATTCCACCTGAAGGTCATGTACGCTATTTCACAGTAGGTAGGCTATCAGAGATTACTGAACTAACAACAAGGCTGCAACAAGGTAAATCTGGGGCATTGCTATTAAAAGCCAATTACGGTTCTGGTAAAAGTCATTTATTGAGATTTATCCGTGAAACTGCCCTGAAAGAAGGGTTTGCTGTTAGTACGATAACACTAGATGCTAAATCTGCTGTCCGTTTCAATCGCATGGATCAAATATTAGGTGCTATTTGGCAGGGATTAGAAGTACCCAATCAACCAGGAAACAAAGGTGTATATCCTTTCTTTGATTGGATATGCCAACAAGCGCGTGATAGTAAGATATCAACTGGTGAAGAATGGCAGAAAATTACTAATAAAAATTACTGGAACTATTCTAAGATTATTGAATCTCCAGCAATTTTTATTGCGATACGTGCTTGGTTTAGTAGTAGATGTGATAAAAACTTAATTCAAGATTGGCTTTATCAAAAAAGTACATATAAAACAACTTATCTTTATCATGAGCTAGTAAATAAAGTTAATGCAAGCTACCGTTATGAGTTTTCAGTAAATGGTAATTTGAATTGGGCTGCTTATACAAGCAAACCACAAATTTTTAGTTTTAGAGATCAGGGATATATACAGTCATGGGCTGCTTTACGAGATATTAAAACTCTCGCCTGTGCTGCTGGTTTACGGGGTTTAATTATTCTTTTTGACGAATTTGAAGATGTTTTATCTAATATCCCAAACATAGGACATCAAGAAATAGCATTTCAAAATTTGTTTCACTTTTTTATTGGTATACAGTTTCATGGAACAAGTTTTTTTGCTGTTACACCTGAATTTATAGACAAATGTAAGTATCGTCTTCTTAGTAAGAATCGCTGGGATTCTAGTTATTTTCAATTAGATAATCTTCCTACTTTTGAAATGACCCCTCTGAATCTAGCGGATTTACAAGATTTAGCTAAAAAAGTTAAAGATATACATGGAATTGCTTATGGATGGAATACTAATTCAAGTCTTATTGAATCAGGCATAATTTCTGTTATTCAAAAAACAGGCAATATCGCAGTTGAAGACCGTACTCGTCAAACTATTAAAGCAGTTATAACTTTTTTAGATGAACAAGTTGAGGAAAATTAATGAGTGGTGTTGATCTGCTAGAACGTGCTGTTGCTTCTGCATTTTATGGGCATTTTTTAAAGCTTCATCCTGCCCAAGAAGCTGCTATTGAACCTCTAGTAAATGGTCAAAATATTGTTTTATCTTCAGGTACAGGATCTGGTAAAACTGAAGCCGTTTTAGCTCCTCTGATCAGTCGTTATTGGCGGCAAATAGTTAGTATAGAATCATTAAGGATACTCTATATTGCACCAACCAAAGCCTTAGTTAATGATCTGGAAAAGCGGCTGTATCCTATATTGAATAAACTTGGGCTTCGTCTAGGTATACGTCATGGAGATCGTGATGATTTAACCTCTGGTAAAATACCTCACATTTTGGTAACAACACCAGAATCTTTAGAAGTACTGATTTTTCGTAAAGATACAGCTCTACAAAGTGTTCAGGCTGTAATTATTGATGAAGTACATCTTCTCTATAATACTCAAAGAGGATTGCAACTGTCAATTCTGCTCCAACGACTCAAGCAAATTATAGAGACAAATCTACAATGGGCAGCTTTATCAGCAACAATTGGGCGGCTAGAAGATATACAAAATTTTCTGTTTGGCAAAAATGAGAATAGTGTTTTTCTAAAATTTTCAGGTCATCGCCCAATTGATGCTCATATACGATATATTACTGATGAGACAAACTTTTTAAACTTGATTATCAAGCTCACACAGGGAATTTCAACTAAACTTTTAATATTTACTAATTCTCGGCAAGAATGTGAACGTCTAGCATCCATATTACAATATAATAAGTATTTTCAACTTTCTATTTTTACACATTACTCCTCGCTTTCTTCCGAAGTCAGGCTAGAAACAGAGCAAAAATTTTTGCAAGCAAAAACTGCTATTTGTATTTCTACTAGTACGTTAGAACTTGGTATTGATATTGGTGATATTGATGCCGTAATTCTTTGGGGAGTTCCAGGAAATGTTGAATCTTTTTTACAAAGAATTGGACGCAGTAACCGTCGTCAAAACAAAACAAATGTTATCTGTTTAATACCAGATATTTCTAAGAACATACTAATTGATACTTTGAAATTTTTAGCATTAATTGACGCAGCCCAAAAAGGAGAGCTACCAGTTCGTTCTCCCTATGAGTTATTTGGAGCTATTGGGCAACAATGCCTGAGTGTTATTGCATCTGATAATGGGCGTTTTACACGGGTAGCTGATTTATGTCATTTATTTGAACATCTGGATTATGTAGAACGCAGCATCGTTGAAAATATCTGTACTCAATTAGTAAATTATAGTTATCTTCAACGGCATGGATTCAAAAACCAGTATGGAGCCGATCATCATTTATACAGACTTGTAGACTATCGATTGATATACGGCAACTTTGGTTCTGGCTCTCGGTCGATAGAATTACGTTATGGCTCTAAAATTTTAGGTGAAGTTCCTGCTGATAATTTACTAAGGGTTAAACAAGGAGTCCTAGTACGTTTTTCAGGCAAGACATGGAGAGTACGTAAAGTTTCTATGGAATATATGATTGTTGAACCAGCCCAGAATCAACAAAATGCAATTGATTTTAACTATTATGGTAAAAGATTAAAGACTGATGCTTTTGTTTGTACTCGTATGTGGCAAATTATCCACAATGATAATTTGTCTGTTGAAATGCTTCATCCAAATTTACGATCAAGTATAGAAGAAAGTATTAATAGACTAAGACATGATTGTAGTCTTGAGCAAATTCCTTATAATAGAACATTTATAAAAATTCGCTATTTCACTTTTGGAGGATATTTAGTCAACAAAGCTATTGCTCTTATAACAAAACAAATCAACTATGAAATTGATGATATCTCTTTATTAGTAAATGCACCAATAAACTGGAAATCTATCCCAAAGAATCCCCAAGAATACGAACAGATTTTTCATTTACTATTTGAGCAATCCTCTGACCAATCTATTTATCAAACCCTACTACCTTTTGAGCTACAATTACGTGAGTTCATCCAAGACTGGCTAAATAATGAAATGATTGCCCATACCTTAAAGCGGTTAAGCTCTTCTCAAGCTATAGAACTTCAATCAAATATTTTTTCTATATAAACATCAAGCCTTTTCAGACGCCAGCAAGATAAAATTGAGCGCGATAATCTTAGCCCTCTCCTAAGAAAACAGAATGATTTCTTTCATCCATATTGGGCGATCCGCTCATGAACAGCTTCTGTCACTCTCCAGCCCATGCCCGATATCTTACAGCACTTACGGCAGCTATGAGGTACATCCTCAAATCTGAAAGCTTTGATAGGAGAGGGTAAGGAGAAAAACTGTATTGCATAATAGCCGGAAGCGCTGTATCACTGTGGAAGATGCCTGCTGCCGCAGATAAACGCGACAACAAAGTGTGATTTGAAGAAGATTTTGGACAGCTTTTGGAAGGAGAAGTTGGACAAGTTGTAAGCTGAAATACCTAAAACTTCGTTAAAGCATTAATCAAGCGATCGCTTTTTTTGGATAAAGAAAATGGACATAGTAACAAAAATGGGAGAAGAACATGGACGCAAATCCATATAAATACTACTCCTAGCTAACTTTTACCTTAAACTTGGATAACTTACTAGCGTTGCGTAGCTTGCCGCCGTAAGCATCGCTAGGGAGCAAAACCTTTATGTTGTATACAGAGAGATAGTTTGAGCCGTTTAGCTTTCCTTTATGTTATTTTTTGGACGTTTTTGGAAGGTAAACTTGGACATACATTTTTGGAAGGTAAACTTGGACAACCTGTCCAAAATCTTCTTCAAGTCACAGATTTGGTTATCGGAAACCAAAGTGCGATCGCTCGTTGCTTCAAAAAGCATCCGAGAGCAGTTTCAGTCCCCGTGAGGGGATTTGGTTATCGGAAACCATTGACTGCCTATGCTCATAATTGGATTGCCGCGAAGTTTCAGTCCCCGTGAGGGGATTTGGTTATCGGAAACTCTCACACTAAGGCTACTGATTTAAGAGTACTGAATGCGTTTCAGTCCCCGTGAGGGGATTTGGTTATCGGAAACGGAAATTTCCTTTGGGTATGAGGTAAATATCGAGATGTTTCAGTCCCCGTGAGGGGATTTGGTTATCGGAAACGCCTTAGAAAACCAGATTGACACAGGGGAAGTGCAGGGTTTCAGTCCCCGTGAGGGGATTTGGTTATCGGAAACTCCAATTCAGACTCTAGGTAGGATCGGAGTTTTTGGTTGTTTCAGTCCCCGTGAGGGGATTTGGTTATCGGAAACGCCTTAGAACTTTATGCGGCGATCGTTAGTTTTGCTGTTTCAGTCCCCGTGAGGGGATTTGGTTATCGGAAACCGCCTTTATCGCCTTTTCCACCATCAGTCCCAGCGTGTTTCAGTCCCCGTGAGGGGATTTGGTTATCGGAAACTTAAGCAGTTTTTTAGATATAAGAAGTTAAATAAATGTTTCAGTCCCCGTGAGGGGATTTGGTTATCGGAAACGCTCCATCTGAAACTGTTATGGAGCATGGTTCCTGGGAAGGTTTTTGGCAGATCGAAAAAAAAGGTCATTTTCAGCCGATCTTATTGCAACTAATTTGCAACTTCCCGGATTAGTGAAACGCTGGAATTATTCAATTGTCAAGGTTCTGGCGATTTTGGCAGATCCCCCAGGGTTTTAGCCCCCGCTTCGACTTGCCAAACATCAAGCTTATTACCTAATCATAAGACGTGTATCTATTATTGTCGAGGTGTTTCTAGAATTCAATCTGTAACACCGTATTCTTTCTCAATCACACTTAACAGCTTCTCCTCCACCGCAGTCAAATACGGTCGCTTCAACTCCCCCAAGTGCTTCAGCACAGCAGTTGGGGCATCTTCTAAATTCTCGTTTTCCCGTAGCCTATGAATGCGATCGCTGATTAACTGCATCTGCTGACATTCCGACTCCAGGTAGTTCAGTGGCTTCAGGTGGTCGATTCTCACGGTGTATTCGCCATCCCACATTGTGACTGTGCAACTGAATTCGCCCACATGGTTGACTATGCCCCAGCATCCTCCTTTACCCCTGAGTTCTGGGTTGTCTTTAACTAATATTTGGCACACTTCGCCGATTTGGTAGGTGTTTGGTACTTTCGTTCTCTCCATTATGCGCTGCACCACATCTTTGACGATTCTACCAGTCGGCACTTTCCCGCCAGCTTGTTCCACCGCCTGTTGCCATACTTCTTGCTGTTCCTGGGGTTCAAGTTTGGTGAGGGGTCGGACTTGTCCTTCGCTGGTAGGCAAGATTTGTAGCTGCTCGGAGTGGACTGTATCAAGATCATCTTCATTTTGCGTCCAATTTGGACACATTTTCATTAGGTTATCAAACACAGCCGAAGCTTCGATTAATCTATAAGGATGACGGCGCTCAAACCCAAACCTGTCCTTGCAATACTCTTCAAAAGTGCTGTGGGTAGAGCGGTACAGTCTGCGATCGCGCAATTCTGCCAGTGCCTTACCCGCCTCAAAAACTGCTCTCTCCACACGCCGCTCTAGGTGAAGGCGATCGCTCTGTTCCTCTTCGGTCAATTCCTCTACTTCAACAGCACTAACCGTAATTGTTGCTGTAGCTGGATTTTCCTCAACAGAGATATCTTCATTTGCAGAATTAACAGGTGGTCTTGAATCACTCTTTGCGGCAGAGGTGGCTTTGTTGGTTCTAGAAGGTGGTTTAGGCAATTCTTAGACTTTTAAAAGTGAAGACCGATAAATTAGTAATAACTCCCGGTTCGCCCATTTTAAATTGAGTTAGAAAAAAGCTGAACGATTTAGTAGGGGTTCTAATTTACAATACAAACGTACTATAATCCCAACTTTGCGCGTAGTTTACCGCCGTAGGCATCGCATAAAAATAGAGTTTTTAGAACAGGGTGGTAGTTCAAGGTAAATTTAGGGGAATGGCTAAAACCATTGCTACACCTAGCTTTTCTGTTTTTCGGCAATTTCTCGAACTCCAAAAAAAATGAGCGAACCGGGAGTAATAAGTTAGTGTCACCTACCATATTTGAAGGATTGTACAATTTCACGTTGGGCGGTCGCTTTTAGTTTTGAGGTGATTGCCATAAAAGTTTAGCTTTACCAAAGATTTGGAAAGCTTTTACTGTGAGTGATTTACTCTTTACTAGCATCACTTTATCAATTATATTATGAGTGCGTCAAGTGACACTAGTAAAGAATATATTATGTTGGAACTAGATTTAATTACGACTGTCGCGTGGAAACCAGCTTTTGGAGAAAAGTTGAAGCAAATGCGTGGAAAGCTCTCTAGGCGTTCACTTGCCGAAGAAATTCAAGGACGGTTTGACTATAAAGTTTCTCAGCAATATATTCAGCTTTTAGAAAATCCTAATATGCCCAAAGCCCCGCAAAACGTGTCTTTTCAGTTGCTTAGGTATATTTGTCAGGTACTTGAGCATGATGTGCAAGAAGTTTTTGGCTCACCCAAAATTATATCTCAATAATTTATAATTAGCAGTTGACTTTTATAAGTGGGACTAGTAAATTAATAAGTATGAGTTTCAGCTTCGCTGAACTGAAATGAGATTCAAACTCAAAGCAAAAGAGCGTCGTGCTACTAACACAACGCCCTTTTGTTCATCCAAATTCAAGGCGACCGCCACGGTCTGGACAACTATTGCGATCGCCTTTTTGTATTACGGAGATTACCATTATGACCCATCCAACCTACACACAGCAACCCCTTTGCCGCTATAACCTCAAGAGCCTCAAAAGAATCGCTGCCGAACTCGGTGTTACACCCACCGGAGACAAAAGAGCGGCCCAAACCTGGGTAAACGCAATCATCACCCACCAATCAACCCAGCTTCAGAAAGTTGACAACCAAGACATCGCTCAAGCCGAACTCGACAGCTACATTGCTGACCAAGCCCAAGCCATAGCTCCCGAACCCCTCACAATAGTCGAAATCTCTTTTGACCATCACGAATATTACGCTGATGACAAACCGGTAGCCACCATCACCCATGACGACAACCACTTAACGCAACGCTGGGTAGTCATGGTCAACGGTAAAGAAGTATTTCGTG
>NZ_JABXKJ010000147.1 GCF_017115085.1 Nostoc sp. NMS7
ATTTTATCAAACCCTTTCTACATAAGCTTTACGTCAAGTGTTTCTTGAAAGAGGGATATAGCTATAGCCATCAAGATTAGGACGTAGACTATAAGAGTTAGTATTGCGTCTACCTGATTTCAATGGCTAAAGCTTACAGTGATGATTTCCGGCAAAAATTCATGCAAGCGATTGAGTTGGACGGTCTCAAGAAGTGTGAGGCGAGCCAACTCTTCAATCTCTTCTATTTCTACAAAAGGATGCTTGTCAGCTAGTAGGTGATTGCTACGGGCAAGTCTCAACTGAACTCTACGACCAATTAACTAAAAGGGAATCACAATCAGATAAAAGTTATCGCATAATTCAACATCGTTTTGGCTGGAAAGAAACTGATGGACAAGATACTAAATACCGCTTTGGGAAAGGAACACTACGTCCACACAATTTCTGAAGCTAGAAGCAATTGACCAAAAATACCAGACCAAAGAACGCCCACATAAATTACTAGCTCTTGCTCAAATCGATCATGAAATTGGGGACGATGGCAAAAAACAATACCGCAAACTGGGAACAGTCAGCCAACAGTCGGTGACAGATTATAACCTGAAACCCGGAATGGCTACCAATGGTGCAAGCCTCATTGAACTTAAACCCCAACTGAGCCTCGAAAAAACCAAGCTGATGTTCCAGCAAGCGTACCAAACAGCCGAAGCATTCCGGGCGAATATCCCACAACTAGAGAGATTATCGGCGGCGGCGGCGGCTTGGAATATTGCTGCATCACGCCAAGATGAACTCGAAGTTGCACGTAAAGAAAATGTCGATAGCCTTGCATTTGCTAAAAAAGTTTCTAATTTCGCCTTCGCTGCTTTCCCAAACGAGATCATATCCAGATTAAACGAGCTGCAATTTACAAATCTCAAACTAGTCACGCTCTCTAACGAAGCAAACCAATTTTTAGGCAAAGACTGGAATCCACTCGAATTACACCCCGTAGAAATCAGAGCCAGCCACCACCCACCAGGGCATGAACGTCATGTATCCAGACTGGTATTTGTCCAGGACAGCGACGGCGAGTACAAGGAATTCGCCATGTTGGAGACGAGAACTGGGCAGCTACCGATTGGTACAAAGGCGCAAGCTAACATGGTTGGCGGTGAAACATTTACTGCTAACGCGACCATTCAATTACCAGGAATTGAACCAGTTGAAATTACCATTCGGGAACTGAGCAAGTTCTCTTACGCTGGACAGACCTTTAATTCCGAACCCGTGACCTTGGAGATTGGCACTGTACCAGTACCAGAGCAATCTGTAAAAATCAAAATTTCGGGTAAAACATTGGGTGAGTTAGACAGCGATTCTGTCAAAGAATTAGACAAACTCAATTACTTGAAAAATAGCAATTCTCTCAAGTTAAAACTCACGTCTATCTCTGAAACTGGTTCGCTTGCATTTGTCTTGGGTGAATCTCCCAACGTCAACCTGCTCAAAATTAATAAAATTAGTTTTTACGATTTTTCCACTCAGGTATTTGATGACAAAAATTACCGTCAAGTTACCATAGAAATGCCGCCCACTAAAACCAGAGATGCAGTATTCCTCAATGGTGAACCGTTGGGAGCATTGCACTTTAAAAAAGATAAAGAAGTACTCAAAGAATTGGGGATTCTCAATTTTGGAAAACTGACCCAAGTCCAAGCCACATTACAAAGTAATTTCTCCACAAAGTTGGTTAAAGTTGACCCCAGCACTGTTGAATCTAACCGCACAACAAATTTTTGACTCAGTGATTTAAACTTTTTGGACTCCAAAAAATTGTCAATGCAAGCTTTTTAAACCTTGTACCCCTATTCTATTGCACTTTTTTCTCCAAAAATAGCCTGAAAAGCTTAGAATATAAGAGTTTTACAGCTATTCAGCAGACCCCACTCACCCTATGACTACCGCACCCTTAAGCTGGGAAGAACTAGAAACTCTCACGGACTATCAAATAGATACCGTTAATGGTCTCACCAACGCTAGAGCCAGGTTGCGCTTGTTTGGTCAGCCCGAATCTGATGTGCGGGTAACGCTGTACCGCGATAACCACGCCTGGTGTCCTTACTGTCAAAAAGTTTGGTTATGGCTAGAGGAAAAACAGATCCCCTACCGCATCGAAAAAGTGACAATGTTCTGCTATGGAGAGAAAGAAAGTTGGTACAAACGTAAAGTCCCATCAGGAATGCTCCCCGCGATCGAGCTAGATGGACGGATTATTAAGGAAAGCGATGACATTTTGATCGCTTTGTCAAAGGCTTTTGAGCCATTGAGCCAAGGGATGGAAGACCGCACGGTACTTCCTCTACGTCAATTAGAACGACTTTTATTTAGAGCATGGTGCGCTTGGCTTTGCTCTAGAGCAGCTTCCTGTCAACAAGAACAACGTAACCGAGAACAATTTATCGGAGTGGTGGCTAGGGTTGAGTCGGCTCTGGGTTGCACCCCAAGCCCTTATTTTCTAGATAAGTTCGGTATCGTCGATGTGATTTTTACGCCATATCTCGAACGGATGAATGCGAGCCTTTACTACTATAAAGGCTACTCCCTGCGTTCGGAAAACCCTCACTTGAGGGCATGGTTTGCGGCAATGGAAAGCCGACCGACTTACTGCGGTACTCAGAGCGACTTTCACACCCACGTACATGATTTACCGCCGCAGATGGGGGGCTGTTGGGAAAACGGCGAAACCCAGATGCTTCTCAATAAAGCGCGGGTGGATAACGGTCCTTGGTTCGGGCTACCAGATGTTACTTATCCAGAACCGGAAAACTCCCGCATGGAAGCTCTTCAACGAACTATCGAACACCGCATCAATATTATCCGAGTCAACCCCAAAGATGATAAATTATTTGATCGAGCGCTACGTTGTGCTTTAACACAGATGATGACAGGTGAAGACTGTGTACCTCCATCGGGATCTGATGTCGCTCTCCGATATTTGCGCGATCGCATTAATGTACCTCGTGATATGTCCATCTACGCAGCCAAGCGATTGAGAGAATCCCTGGAGAAAACCGCAGCCCTTGCGGGTGATGGACAGCCAGATCCCATTCCCACTAAACATCGACTAGATCAAGACCCGTCTAACTTTGTTATCAAGTAGGATTACCGCACTCATCCTGGCATAGAGCGCAACTCTGTCAGTATTTAGTCGGTAATACCAAACCCGTTTCCCATCTTCATCTGGTCGTCTTGACTCGATAGATAATCCGGCGTTGCAAAAGATGCTGTCTCAAAATCCACACTGGCGATTCATCAAGCGGGATGGTCAGTTAAGATAGTGAGGGTAGTTATGCAGGAGCGCCAATGAATATCAGTATTGATATATAGCAGTAGACAGACAGCTTAGGACATTCGCAAACCCTAAGAGAGCGGCTGTCACAGCTATTCATAACAGACTTGTCCTAACCATTATGGCAGCCGCTATACCTATGAAATAGCAGGATTACGAAAACTTGTAGAATATTTTGGAAAATACGGCTTTATAATTCACTACGTTATTCTTGAGGATGATGTTGTAATCTTACGCATCTATCACGGGCGAGAAAATCGACCTCGCTAGTAAGATGTTCCATTGCTCTCTGGTTTCCCTACACGACCACCTTCCCGAAGCACACCACAGACGTACATGCGCTATCATTGTTAACCCAAACCTGCCACTGCCGCACTCTCATCATCATCAGCATCGTCGGTTTAGAAAAACTTATCGAACAACGTAATCAACACCGAAAGGAATGTTATCCTGGCTTTTTACCCTCCCGTATGGCTAACAGTACAAGTCGATAAGCTTCTTCTGGGCAGGGCGGCCGCATTATGTCAATAAGTAAAGTATATTCTCAATAGAGTGAAAAGTAATGTCATTAACTCTTGCTTATTGCGAAAACTTTCGGCGTTGGCTAGCAAGAACCGCAGGCATCGCTTTGGGGTTTAAAAAATAATCAAACACGAAAGGAAAGATTTTTTCGTTGGTTCTTAACCTTCGTTGTGATCAAGAGTCATTTAGATGCGTTTGCCCTGCTCATCCCCCGGCTTCAAGCCGGGGGGAAATCGAAGTCATTAGTCATTAGTCATTAGTCATTAGTCATTAGTACCAATGACTAATGACTAATAACTAAGGCTTGATTTTCAAGGCAAGTGACAGACTTTAATTAAAAGTTCAGCATAATACGTACTGAAGAACCTAAATATTTGAGTTGCTACTTTGCTAATAGTCCTACATACTGATGTAGAAAGCACTCAACCAACCGTACTATACTTGCTAGTTTTCGCTTTACGGTTGCCAGCCTAGACTGCAAGACAGACTTCGCACCTTTAACGCTACCTGTGTCCGTCTGCCCTACATACTGAGAATGGACAGGTATTGATTATTGGCGATTTACTTTAGAATCTTGACCCGCAAAGAGACTGAAGTTGAACTTCCGGCAAGTTCCGATTCTTTTCCCGACAAACTAACACATCAGTTAACCGTCGTTCAGCATAGAACCGATGAGCTATCCAACCCAAGGGAAGACCAGCCAATAGTCCAACAATTAACCCAATTATCAAGCTAGAAACAAGATTCTTTCTAGTGATAGTATTCTGCCGCTCTACTCTTGCTGACATAATTCCCCTCCAAATGAATAAAATGCCTTTATTACAATTATCGCGTCTCCTTATATCTTGCACCTATCGGGATAAACCACTAATACACAAATAGGAGCGTAAAAAAGTGACACCAAAAGCGAAAAACTATTTAAGTAGTAAAAGCAATTGATATAACCATATAAATGTTGAGATTACGTAAATTACCACGGTACAGGCGATCGCCAATTTGAAAAAATAAAACCCCCATTGGTATCCAGGTACTATGGCGAGACTGGTTAAAATTGCACGACCTCTGTGTTCGCGTAGCGTCTCGTAGAGAGGGTTGGCAGCTTGCGAGAGACTTAACGGGAAAAGTCAGTTCCTGGTTATCGCCCGAAGCTTATCAGTCTATCCTCAAGCAAAGCCAGCGCTCCTTACCTTGGGATGTTCGCAGACTTAGGAATTACGAGTAAGTTGGGGGTGCATAGCTTGCCTCCTTCGGCATCGCTAAAACAAACCGTCATTAACTCGTTAATCTCGTCCTGACTCAACGCCCTTCCCCGCAGTTCAATACTTGCCTTGACGCTGGTAATATCCACGGGTGATATCAACTCTAACTGCAGCCCTTCTGTCTTTAGAAAGATTTTTAGCGGAACTTCTATATACACATTTGACATATTAATGACACAACTAAGACATAGATATAAATAAAATCTTAAAAAAATAAGAACTGTTAGTTAATGAATTAATCTAGTTAAATTCATCACAATTAAGTCAAAAAAATAACTGGCTTAATTGTCAAGAGTTAAGTAAAAGGAAAAGATTAATGAACAAGATTATTGCAGGAATAGTGGCAATACCCGTGTTGCTTACCTCAATGCCAAAACAGGCATCAGCACTCTCAGTAGTCAACCCAGATGTTCAAAAACCACAAGTCGGAACATTACTAGCTAGACGAACCCAGCGTCGTCGGTGGATAGCTGGGCATTGGGTAATCAGAAATCACCACCGCGTATGGGTTAAGGGTCATTATCAGTATTACTAACCACGAACTAAGCGTGAGATTTAGGCATTTTTGGTGCTAAATCTTAAAATCCTCTTAGTAGTTCGCCCTTGAGTGAAGCAAGAAAGCAGGGGGAGCAGGGGGGGAAATGGAGGCTGGCGTTGAGTTTTGCCTCCCCTGCTTCTCTTCTTCCCCTGCCTAAGAAAGCTTATCTGAGCAGTATTGCACCCCAATCCGAAAAAGCGCATTTTGGGGTTGGCAGACCAGTAGGGCGATGCCCTTCTCTACGAGACGCTGCGCGAACGGCGCAGGTGTTACCCTGAGCTTGTCGAAGGGCTCAGGGTAACACCTACGGCGGAACGAAAAGCGACCATCGCAGTTTTTCTTTCTTGACTTTGCTCTCTTACTACGGGTGAGCAGTAGAAAAAATGTTTGCAGATTCATAGTAGTATCAGCATGATTCTTGATATCAATTTTTATACAACGAGAAAAAATTGGAGTCATATCAATGTCTACATTTACCGTCACTAATACTAATAACAGTGGTGCAGGTTCACTGCGGCAGCAAATTCTAAATGCCGATCTCGCTGGCGGAACAAATATCATCAATTTTGGTGGACTGTTTTCTGATGGGCTGGCTCATACCATCAATCTGACTGGTAGTGGTCTGAGTATCACAGATAACCTGACTATTGAAGGCACAAATGCCAGCTTACTAACAATTAAGGATGATAGTGCTGACCGTGTTTTTGACATTGGCAAAGGTGCAACATCTGCAATCAATCGGCTGACTATTACCAATACATACGATGGCGCAAGTGGAGGCGGTGCGATCTCCAACGAAGGCATCCTTACACTGAGCGACAGCATCATCACTGGTAACACTGTAACCAATAACATAATACTCAATGGAGAACTAGTTGGCGGCGAGGGCGGCGGCATTTACAACACTGGCAACCTTACACTCAACCACAGCACTATCAGTGGCAACAATGTAAACACCGGCACCAACACCGTCGCCAACAGTAATAGTTATCGATCTACTAGCGAGGGCGGCGGCATTTACAACACTGGCAACCTTACACTCAACCACAGCACTATCAGTGACAACAATGTAATTTATAGCTATCAGAATCAAATAAGCCAGGGCGGCGGCATTTATAACACTGGCAACCTGACAATTGAAAATAGCACCATTAGTGACAACACTGCAACATCATCTAGCTTTGAAATAGCAATAGGTCTGGGCGAGGGCGGCGGCATTTACACCACTGGCATCCTGACAGTGGAAAACAGCACCATTAGTGGCAATTCGGCAGAGGACGGCGGTGGTATCTTTATAGAGAATGTCGGCTACAAATTAAGCGTCCTTGTGGAAAATAGCATCATTAGCGACAACACTGCAACTTATAACGGCGGCGCCATCTATAAGGAAGGCAACAGTATATTTACAGTAAATCATAGTACCATTAGTGGCAATTTGGCAATGTATGATAACGGCGGTGCCATCTGGAATGCAGGTCGAGGTCTATTCACACTGAACTACAGCACCATCAGTAACAATAAAGAATACGGGTCCCCCGTCAACCCCAACGGCGGCGGCGGCATCTACAACCTTGGCACTCTATCGGTGAATTACAGCACCATTAGTGACAACACTGCAACTTATAACGGCGGCGGCATCTATAATAATGGCACTCTATGGGTGAGTAACAGCACCATTAGTGACAACACTGTATTTGACAGGTCCGGTGACAACGACGGCGGCGGCGGCATTGCCAATGATTATAATGGCACTCTATGGGTGAGTAACAGCACCATCAGTGGCAACACGGCACACTTTGGCGGTGGCATCTACAACTTTGGGTACAGTAACAATCTATTTGGCATCGTTATCGTGAACCACAGCACCGTTAGTGGCAATCAGGCACACTTTGGCGGTGGGATCTGCAATGATGGCGGCACCCTAACGGTTGGCAGCAGCACTATCAGGCACAATAAAGCTTTCGGCATCGAACTCAGTTCTGGTCAAGAAGAGTCTGGTAAGGGTGGCGGGATTTACAACTCTGACTATGACTATAGCTATGCCACTGCCACAATAGACTACAGCACCGTCGCTTGTAATTTTGACACACCCGAAGAAGATTCAAATAAGTTTATCAAGCTTGATAATCTTGTAGGTAAATTCATCACCAAAGGTTCATTCGTGAGAGTTTAAAACGAGTTTTATTTAATTTTATTTGACTTTCTGGCTTCATTTGCCAGAGCTATACTCTGCGCTGCCGCTCCCGTTATAAATCCAAAGATAAAATCAGTGATGGGAATGCGCGAGCTTTTGAGTCCGACGACCCAGTAGGCAATGCAACCCAAAACATTCTAAGATTCCTCACACCCCAAACTGAATATCACCAACTGGCGCTAGCTTCCAGAACTAATTACGAAGCTCTCAAAGAAATTGAGAAGGAAAATCCAGAGGATAATTTAATCAAGGTTTTGTTGTATCTAACCAAGGCGAAACCAGACTCCCCCGCAGTGTTCACGATCATCGCGGAGGCTGGCGCAAAGGCTGCGCTCTACACTAGAAACTTAGAGCATCAAAAAATCACGGATGCGATCGCTGCTGCACTCAACTAACAATTTTTCTTAGAGGATAAAAGCGATGCCTGCGGCGGCAAGCTACGCGGTTATGATAATGCGATGCGATCGCTCACTGTATTGTGCACGACATCGCTAGGGCGATTGCTGTACCCTTAGCGTTCCGTAGAAAGGGCAGGCACTTTGAGCGATCGCTCTTGATGATATTTTTCGATGCCATGCCAGGCGATATAAGGTAATGGGAAGAGTTAAATTCTAAAAGCCTTGCTGGGACTAAGTTTTAGATGATTAATTTCCTTTTTCCTGGTTTATATCGATTAATTCAACTTGGTACTATAGTTTTGAAAAATAAATTGAAATTGTGATTAAAGGGGAATATGAATGGCGATTGCTATTCGACAAGCTCGTGACGACGAACTTGAAGCGCTGATTCCGATACTACTTTTGGCAGAACAATCCGAGCGTGCACTGCGATGGGGACTTGCTAACCTCGTCGATGCTGTATATCGCATGGACGACAGCGAACACTTGGTTGGTGCAGCAACCATGAAATGGCGCAGCGACCCCTGCGAAATTATGGAACTTGCTATAGCCCCTGAGTTTCAAAGGCAAGGTTTAGGTAAAGAGTTCGTTGCTTGGTTGATTCGAGAGGCGAGGCAACGGGGCAAGAGGCAGATGCTCGTCGGCACGTCTAACTCAAGTATCGCCAACATTGCTTTTTATCAAAAGTGCGGATTTCGAATGGATCATGTGCGCCAGGACTACTTTTGGTATTTACCTAAGCCAAGCTACGAAAACAGCATTCAGATTCAGGACTTGCTCGTATTTCGCTTCGATTTGGTGCCATGCTCAACGCCGGAAAAAACAAACTGAAAGAGGAAAAGCAAATTAGGTATGAAAGTTAGTGTAGAATTAGTTCTTCAGGATGAAGAGGGAAAATGGCAGCAATGATGGTTCCCACTTAAGTCTGCCTGCTCACCGAAAAATTTACAGATTAATTGAGATAGTAGCCTAGATATAGATATAGCTACTGCCATCAACTTAATTAAACTACCTCCCTCACAGCCCCGCCGCTACTTCGACCCTAAAAAACTAGAGAAACTATCACGCTCGGTCAAAGAACTGGGTATTTTTGCACCTCTGTTGGTGCGTCCCCTCTCTGGCGGTGATTATGAATTGGTCGCGGGGGAACGACGCTATAGAGCCGCATCAATGGTAGGATTAACTGAGGTTCCTGTTGTTGTTAGGGAGATGGACGATGCGATTACGTATCAAGTGCGCCTCGTAGAAAACCTTCAACGTGAAGACCTCAATCCCCTAGAAGAAACCGAAGGTATCCTTGAATTGTTGGTGTTGCGGTTGGAGATAGCACTCCATGAAGTAATTAGTCATCTCAACCGGATAAGAAACGTTTGCGATCGCTATGAGGAAAATTCCAAGTAGTACCCGAAAATTTCTTAGAGGAAACTGAACGCGCACCAGCTTCTACCAAAAAGCCAAAAGGCAGACAGCGTAAGGGATGTTTGTACAAATATATTGAGAATAAGAAGTTGAAGAGTGGGGCGATCGCATCCTACCCCCGTGTAATCGGTCACAGACACCCAGATAATCCTACTCATTGGCGCTGGGGTTTTAACTGGGAAGAAATCGAACAAGTCTGCCTACATGAGGATTTACGCATAAAGATTCTCTGGGAAAATTAGGGATAAAGTGTACTAATAACGCTGCCAATCATACATTAATCGTCCATGACGATCGCGCACAAGTTCCCATTCCCCATGACGATATGGTTGTCCGCGATAACGTACAGAGCGATAGCGTCGTCTATAATAATGTCGTCGATTCCACTGGCGTTGATAATAATATTTTCCAGTCCGTTGCCGTCTATGATAACGTCGTCGAGTTCGTCGGTGAGCTAACAAAAGCTGTTCACTTTGCTCTCCAACTAATTTTGTCTGTGCATCAAGACTCTGTTCATTGAGAACATGATTGAGAGTAGTATCCTTGGCTTTAACCAAAGCAGGTGGATAAATAAAGGTTAATAGCAGGAACACAATTGAGGATAGCTTTTGGAAACGGTTCACGTCTTTGCTTTTCCTAAACTATTGGTAATAATTTTATTTAATACTTAAGAGTAATTGACTTTCTCTCCTCAAAAGGCACTGCCACGAATATTTTTACTATTACTAGTGGTGAAGGTTTATTTTTTGGCGCTGTCGGCACACTGACACTTTCTGAGGTTTATCAAATCAGTTTAGATCCAAATATTCCTACCACAGGCAAATCAAAAGTCAGTGGAACCATTCAGGTGTTTTCAAAAAACATTCCAGAGCCAAGCACTACCACTGCATTAGCTTTTATAGGCATGATGGGGGCGGCTTTTTGGCTGCGCCGACAACAAAATACACCCACTTCTGGCTGACATAAGAACGCGATGTGTAGTCAAATTAAATTCAGCATTTATAGGGTTTACCGAACCAAAAATTTTGCAGTTTTCTACACCTTGTAATCCCCCTAATAAAACTGGCGGCAATCATCAATTTTTTGGTGATAATAACCGAATTAAAAGCTTCTTAGTTCTCAATAACATAATAATCAAAGCAAGGAATTAAATCCTCAGTTAATTGAGCAAAAACTACTATTGGTACGAGGGAGAGATTAATATGCTAGTTCGTTACAACCCCTGGCAAGAATTAAACGTTTTAGAACGTCACATCAACGGCTTATTTGGAGATACCAGAGTACCATCTGCACGGTTGGAAAAAGGCTTTATCAGAGTTCCGGCTGCTGAACTACAAGAAACTGATAATGCGATTCATCTGAAGCTAGAACTGCCAGGACTAGACGCTAAAGACCTAGATATTCAAGTCACTGAAGACGCTGTTCACGTCTTCGGTGAGCGCAAGTCTGAAACTAAAACCGAAGAAAAGGGTACTACCAAGAGTGAATTCTACTACGGTAAATTCCAACGTGTAATTACTCTATCTGCTAGGGTTCAAAATACCAATGTTACCGCAGATTATAAAGATGGCATTTTGAATCTGACACTGCCTAAGTCCGAGCAAGAAAAGAACAAAGTTGTCAAGGTTAATCTGGAACTTCCTGCTGCATAGTGTGAAACTACTCTACCGACAATGATTGATTGAGACAGCTAAGAGCTTGGTTCTGACATGACCAAGCTCTTTTGTATGCGATGTCTACTTTTTGGGGCTGTGACGCTCCTGCGGACGCTCGCGGACTCGCTACCGCTACACTAACGCTAACGCTAACGCTACGCTATCGGTGTCGCTTGGGGTTTCCTCTCTACGAGACGCGCTACTCGCGTTCGCTTGATTGGGGGAGCGATCGCCAGTGTTAATCAAACAACGCTATGGTTACCAAGAATTTCACTCCCAACCCGAACATTGGAAACTGGTGGGTTTCCTAACTTTCCCATGTGCCACTATTACAAAGGTCATAGTATAAATCATGACTTTTAGCTCAT
>NZ_JABXKJ010000194.1 GCF_017115085.1 Nostoc sp. NMS7
TTGCCCTGAGCTTTGTCGTTCGCGTAGCGTCTCGTAGAGAAGGGTCGAAGTGTGGACTTTGTTTGTGTAGTAGCGAATTCTATTCGCCCAATCTTTTCAAACAACCCCTAAGAAGAAAATTAGGGTTTCGGCTATTGTTTGCGTAAGTCCTGTTTATGCTGACTTTTTGTCTGTTAAAGCTGTTTTTGCTGCCCTTATGCCTTGTGGTAAATACTCTCAGTCATTGGCTTGTCATAGTTTCAGGCTGAAACTTGTAGTATACTATATACTTAAGAGAGTAGCTATATGTAAATGCACGCTGAGTAAATTTTCGTAGACCCCCTTCAAAAGGACATACCCGTTGGCTAGAGTACATTTGGGTAACTAGGAGTTTAGAATCTCAATTGGCTTATGGCTTCGTTTATGAGGCGTTATAGATATCTAACTAATCAGGGAGGGCGTTGCTCTGACAAAGTTGTAGCAATTGCCGTGGCGTTTAGTGTTTCTCTGGACTATTTGCGGTGATCAAGATGGTCTTAAATTACACTTACCTTAAGTAAGAAAGTTAAAAATTATACATTTTATTACCATGATGATCGCTGAAGTTTTCATAAACTTCATGGAAAATTAATTGTATACAAGTACTACAATAGCGATCGTACTCACCAGAGACGCGCGTGAATACACTTTCAATAAACACGTAAAGCAAAACTGGACTAACAACGAATCGCTCAATCTACAATAGGCAGCATTATGGTTATGATTACCGCTACTACTCCCAAAATTCTGATCGTCGATGATGACTTCGGCGTGCGAAATCTCGTCAATCGTTTTTTAAGTCGGAAATATCAAATAGAGTCAGCAGCAGATGGTAAGAGCGCCTTATCGTTGTTTGAGCAATTCAACCCAGCTTTAGTGATTCTGGATTGGAATTTGCCGGATGTCAATGGTTATAACCTCTGCCAAGAAATGCAGAGTCGTACTAATGTTTTAGTGCTGATTCTGACTAGTAGGACTGACGAGGCTGATAAAATTAAAATCTTAAGCGCAGGTGCTGATGATTTTATGACTAAACCATTTAGTCTTGCAGAAGTTGAAGTTAGAGTAGAAGCTCTGTTAAGACGCATACGCTACATCAATCCCTCCCCATCACAACGTATCATTTTCAAGCAGCTAGCAATTAACCCAGAGGGTCGGGAGGTAACACTTAATGATAAGCCTCTGACTTTAACAGCGCTGGAATTTAATATCTTACATTTTTTGGCAAGTCATCCTAATCAGGCTTGGAGTCGCCCACAGCTAATCCAAAAAATCTGGGGTTGCGACTACGTAGGAGATGGCCGGGTGGTTGATGTGCATATTGGTCAGTTGCGTAAGAAGATGGAAGTCGATACCAGCATACCGGAGTTTATTAAAACTGTGCGGGGCTATGGTTACAAGTTTGAAGTGCCAGACGAGATTACTAATTCGTAATTCGTAATTCGTAATTCGTAATTAATGAGTAGTTGCATCATTGTTTATTAATGGAGAGAAAAAATCTTATTTAAGCATGGGGTAATAATTATGAATTCTCATCACATCTGATTTACCTAAATACTTTTACTGAGGCTTGACTGTCTAACTTGCGTTAATTTGGGAAGTTGATACAAACTGATTTGGTAATTTTGTGTCTGCTCAAGCCTCAGACAGTAACTTTATTGCTTTTAATATATCGTCTCAAGATAAGTTCCAACAAAATCTAAATGTACAGAGCTTATCCGAAGTTTCGCGTATAGGTAAAATCTGGGATAAACACAGAGCTAATACTGATAAAGTCTTGCATTATTACGCCAAAGCAGACGAAAATTCTTTTCAGCAATATGCTTGGCGGATGAGAATGTGTTCCGAGTTGCTGAAGTTTCAATTAGTGCCAGACGAATCGGAAGGTATTCTCAAGTTAAAGTTATTAGATGCGCGATTCTGTAGAGTTCGTCATTGTCCGGTTTGTCAGTGGCGACGCTCGCTCATGTGGAAAGCAAGAGCTTACAAAATTCTCCCACAGGTTGTCACTGATTACCCTAAGCACCGTTGGCTATTTGTTACCTTGACTGTAAAAAATTGCCAGATTGAGGAACTCAGGGAAAATTTGGATTCGATGAATAAAGCTTTTAAGCGATTCACTGAATTGAAGGTATGGACTGGGAAAGGTTGGGTGAAATCCATAGAAGTAACTAAAGGTAGAGATGGAGTTTCAGCACACCCGCATTTACATATTTTGGTAATGGTGCCGCCTTCGTATTTCAGTCATGCCAAATGGATAGCGTTGTGGCAGCAGTGCTTACGCATTAATTACCAGCCAATTATTCATACTAGCGCGATCGCTAAACATCATAACCCGTCACTACTTATCCCAGAAATCCTCAAGTATCAGGTAAAAGAGTCAGATTTGGTGGGTGATAGAGAATGGTTTTTAGAGTTAACCCGTCAACTGCATAAAAGTAGAGCGATCGCTGTTGGGGGTATACTCAGGCAGTATATGCGCGAATTAGAGGAGAAAAACCAAGATCTCATTGATGAAAGTGAAGAGACAGACGAGGTGGATGGAGAAAGTTTGTATTTCCGATGGGAGCGCAAGTTACAAAGATTTAATATAGAGTGATAACTAAGATAAGTCAAGATACTCACTATCAAGCAGGTGCGGTGGTTTCAGCCCCTTAAAGAATGTAGAAGCAGAGTTCAAAAGATAGTGAGTATAAGCTGCATGGCGATGGTGTGGATAAAAAGATGCAAGACGATGATATTCAGAAATAGGAGCAATAAACCAAATCACTTTCCCACTAACATAAGGAGTGACACGGCGAATCTCAACAGATTGATACCAACGAAGAAAATTAGGCTTAGTTGTGAAAGAGTGAGGAACAAAGATACGTCCAACAGGAACACCGGGAATTTCACAAAGATTAATCAAGAATTCTGGCATATTAAAACCTCATGAGTTGTCAAAAAAAAGAAACCTCTATGAGCTAAAGAGTGACTCAATAGGAAATATGGTTACAATTAGTCAGTTCACTCCCCCTTCAGCGCGAAGCGTTTAAGAAAAAATATTTAAAGGCATGTGGACACCACGACTATTGGAGTACAACTCTTTATTTATCTTTTTCTTCATTCACACTTTCCAGGCGTTAGCCTGTTAGCCTATTCTTTATTTCTTCAGCGCGAAGCGTTCAGAAAAAAATATTTAAAGTCTATTCCACTCCACGACTATTGGAGTAAAACTCTTTATTTATTTCCTTCATATACTTTTAGAGGTCAACCTATTCTTCCTCTAAGCAAGAAATCAAAAAAAATAAATACCAGTCGCCCGAAAATAGATGACTAGTATTTATAAATTGCCTTTACTTGAAGCTAGTAAATACCTTCGATGATAAAGTTATAAAATCTCAAAATAGATTGGTAAATAACAATGACTAATGACTAATGGCTAATGACTAAAAACTCCATCCCCTTGTGGGTGGAGTTTTTTATTTTGATTTCTTTCTTACCAATTTTGTGGGCTTGATAAACACTTTTGTCGTCTAAGCTAATGCTTGCAAAGCCTTAAAGTTTCCGCCACCGTCCTGAACCATAAGTTTTACGCAAACGTTCGAGTTCACGAATGGAGTTACCAACAGCAATTATTTCAATATTGGTGATGTCTCCGATAATTTCAAAATTCAAGTAAGCATTACTCCTAGTAAATATTGCAACAAATAACTTTTAACTACACCCCATCGCCAACCTTTGACTAACCAACTCAGCCGCTAAATGTATCGCTGCTTTCATACTCATAGCATCAGCAATTCCCTTACCCGCAATATCAAACGCTGTTCCGTGGTCTGGTGAAGTCCGAACGAAAGGAAGACCAATAGAAGTATTAACTGCCCGATCAAAGGCCATCAGCTTCACAGGAATTAAGCCTTGGTCGTGGTAAAGTGCTAGATAAGCATCAGCCGGATTTTGGACTAAAGAATTTCCATACCAAGCTTGACCAGGTTTAACCCACATCGTATCTGGCGGTATCGGCCCATCTAGTTGCAATTGTGGTCTATTTTGCCGCTCTTGCTCCAACCAGGGAATTAACCAATCCTGTTCTTCACGTCCCAATTGTCCCTGTTCGCCACTGTGGGGATTTAACCCGGCGATCGCAATTCTCCCTCTATCTATACCAAAATCCCTCTGCAAACACTCCACCAACAAATCGAGTTTCTCTGTCAACAATCGCGGTGTCAACGTATCGGCTACTTGACGTAGGGGAATATGTGTGGTAACCAGTAAGGTGCGGAGTGTCCAACCAGTATGGGGCGATCGCGCTACGAATAACATCCCAAAACGCTCAACACCTGATTTCTGTGCCAAAAGTTCCGTCTGCCCTGGATAATTATATCCTGCGGCTTTCCAAGCAGATTTAGCGATCGGCCCGGTGACAATACCATCAAATTTACCAGCGAGTGTTTGAGCGATCGCACATTCCATATACGCAAAACTAGCCGCACCACTCGCCGCATTACCTATTCCTGGGATAATTTCACCTTTAATTTCTCCATTCAACTGCACATCAATGACTGACAACTCGTCTGGATTTACCAAAGGTGGTAAATTCTCAGTTAAATTCAGTTTGTAATAAGTCTGTGCCAGCAAATCCCTGTTACCCACCACTGTAACGTCATATTTTTGACCAATTTTCGGATCTGCTAAAGCTTTCAAAATCACCTCTGGTCCAATCCCCGCCGGATCTCCCAGCGTCAGCGCCAAACGCGGACGATTCTCTTGGCTAAAATTTACTAAACTACCTTGATTATTTTGATACATAAAATCTCTTCATAATTCTTATCATCCAATTTTCCCAATTTACCCATCTCATCTTCTCTCAACAGTAGGGATTGCCCCCAAACCAGTAGGGATTACCTACTAAAGTAGTTTAAAATTATTTACACAGGTCTAATCGTACAGCAACTATTGAAAAGCTTCTGGTAGACCTAGTTTACACACCACTTTGCATAAGGAGAATCACACCAATGGGCGGCGAACTTTTGAATGCAGCTCTATTGTCTTTCGGTTTAATCTTCGTGGGCTGGGGCTTAGGCGCATTGTTACTGAAAATTCAGGGCACAGAAGAATAATTGAGTTAGGAGTTAGGAGTTAAGAGTTAAGAGTTAAGAGTTTTTATTCTCCCCACTCCCCATTACCCCTTATCCCCAGAGGGGGCCCCACCTTCTCCACTCCCTTTTTCATCGAAATGGGAAAAAAGCTTGTCCGTTAACCGGACAGCCATTTTCTCATAAATCTCTCCAGATAAATTGATTTTCTGAGAAAAGATGTAAACTTTTGTTTGCATAGGTTATTCTGATAACATTCTTTTCATAAAACATTAAAATTTATTACGACCCTCATGACATTATTAATCGTCGGTGCAACTGGCACCTTAGGAAGACAAGTGGCTCGTCGTGCAATCGATGAGGGATATAAGGTACGCTGTCTTGTGCGGAGCAGTAAAAAAGCAGCTTTTCTCAAAGAATGGGGTGCGGAACTCGTACCAGGAAATTTGCGTTACCCCGAAAGCCTAGCCCAAGCATTAGAAGGTGTAACCCAAGTTATTGATGCGTCAACATCTCGCCCTACAGATTCACTGAGTATCAAACAAGTGGACTGGGACGGCAAAGTAGCATTGATTCAAGCTGCAAAAGCAGCAGGTGTAGAGCGTTTTATCTTCTTTTCGATTTTAGATGCTGATAAATACCCAAAAGTACCGCTAATGGAAATTAAGCGGTGTACAGAACTCTTCCTGGCTGAGTCGGGCTTGAATTACACCATCTTGCGGCTAGCTGGTTTTATGCAAGGGTTAATCGGTCAGTACGGGATTCCCATTTTGGAAGCACAGCCAGTTTGGGTAACAGGCAATTCTTCTCCTATCGCTTATATGGACACTCAGGACATTGCGAAGTTTGCGATCCGAGCATTGAGTGTACCAGAAACCGAAAACCAAGCTTTTCCTGTAGTCGGTACTCGTGCATGGAGTGCAGAAGAAATTATCAGCCTGTGCGAACGCTTATCTGGAAAAGACGCCAGAGTAACACGGATGCCAATAAACTTACTACGGGCTGTGCGGGGCTTAATGCGGTTCTTTCAGTGGGGATGGAACGTAGCCGACAGGTTAGCGTTTACAGAAGTCTTGGCTAGTGGTAAACAGTTAAATGCTTCAATGGATGAAGTATATACAGTCTTTGGTTTAGATCAGCAACAAACCACAACCTTAGAAAGCTATCTACAAGAGTACTTCAGCCGAATAATGAAAAAGCTCAAAGAGTTAGACTACCAGAAAAACAAAACCAAAAAGCAGAAACCTAAAAAAACTCCTTTTAAACAGTCTTCAAAAGCCAATAGTCAATAGTCATTACAAAACAGACATGAGTCGTTAAACTCTAGACTCTGGACATTTGACTCTAGATTAATGACTACATGACCAAAAATGTGTAAGGATTACATAATAAAGAGCATCGCCTAAATTTGGATATTTGAGTGTGCCGAAAGCAGGCATTATCTACAACGACGTTAAACCGATAGCGGGTCGCGTCGCTATCGAGTTGAAAGACAAGCTAACCGCAGCCGGTTGGAATGTATGTATCACATCGAGTATCGGTGGAATACTGGGCTACTCTACCCCTGAGAGTCCTGTGTGCCACACTCCGATTGACGGTCTGACACCTCCTGGTTTTGATTCAGATATGAAGTTTGCAGTGGTATTAGGGGGAGACGGCACTGTTTTAGCAGCGTCTCGTCAAGTAGCCCCCTGTGGTATTCCACTGCTAACAGTGAATACCGGCCACATGGGATTTTTGACAGAAACTTTCCTGAATCAATTGCCCCAAGCACTAGAACAGGCGATGGCGGGTGAGTATGAAATTGAAGAACGAGCTATGCTCACCGTCAAAGTGTTTCGGGGAGATTCAGTGCTGTGGGAAGCCCTCTGCTTGAATGAAATGGTTCTGCATCGGGAACCTTTGACGTCTATGTGCCATTTTGAAATTGCCATAGGGCGTCATGCGCCAGTAGATATTGCGGCGGATGGTGTGATTGTTTCTACGCCTACTGGTTCTACAGCTTACTCATTGAGTGCTGGTGGCCCAGTGGTGACTCCTGGCGTACCTGTTTTACAGCTAGTACCCATTTGTCCCCATTCCCTAGCTTCTAGAGCATTGGTATTTCCAGATACGGAATCGGTTAATATCTACCCAGTAAATATTCCTCGGCTGGTGATGGTGGTAGATGGTAATGGCGGGTGCTATATCCTACCAGAAGACCGAGTGTACATGGAGCGATCGCAATATAGTGTCCGATTTATTCGCCTACAACCGCCTGAGTTTTTCCGAATTTTGCGAGAAAAATTAGGTTGGGGTTTGCCACATATAGCTAAACCAACTTCGGTAGAATTGCCTTAGTTCTTGGGCATTGGGCATTTGTCATTTGTCATTGGTCATTGGTCATTGGGCATTGGGCATTGGTTATTCTCCTTGTCCCCCTTGTCCCCCTTGTCTCCCTTGTCTCCCTCATCTTCCCCACTCCCCACTCCCATTCGACTACGCTCACGGCAAGCCCACTCCCCAATTTACTGATTTCCTTCCAGAATTACTGGTGTAGGGATGGTATTTGGAGTTAGTTATTAAGATTGCATCGGAGAAATCGATGGCTGACACCTGAACGTGCTAAAAGATCCTTAGCAGCGTGTCAAATCAGGATTGCTTCATCACTAAAAACTCGTAATTGCACTTTTAACTGATGTAAAGATTTTCACTGGAATATCTTTACAATCCCAAATCTAATATCCCAAATTCTTATGACAGTTGCTCAAAGTCCATGTGTTTTGGTGATTGAAACCGATGAGAGCCTAGCAAATCAGCTTTCTGGCGATTTGCAAGAAGCCGGCTATGAATCAATTTTGGCTCACGATGCGACCAGTGGTTTGCAACACTGTCGCGATCGCCAACCTGCTTTAATTGTTTTAGACCGGATGCTAGCAGGAGAATCAGGACTCTCATTGTGCAAAAATCTCAGAAGCACTGGTTTGCGATCGCCTGTATTGATTTTAATGGCAAGGGATACAGTCGATGATCGGGTAGCTTGTCTAGAAGCTGGAGCAGATGATTACATCCTTAAGCCTTACCGTTCGGAAGACTTTTTGAAGTTGATTCGTCTCTACCTAAAACCCGATGTGGATACCACCGAGCAGTTACGCTTTGGGGATCTGATTTTAGATATAGCAACTCGCCGTGCCATACACAACGGACGCCCAATTGACTTGACAATGAAGGAATTTGAACTATTAAAATTCTTAATGGAACATCCCCGTGAGGTGTTAACCCGCGAACAAATTCTGGAAAATGTTTGGGGTTACGACTTTCTAGGTGAGTCGAATGTAATTGAAGTCTACATCCGTTACTTGCGGTTAAAAATTGAAGATGAAGGTCAAAAGCGCCTCATTCAGACAGTGCGCGGCGTCGGCTACGTTTTAAGAGAATCTTAGAGACATTTCATCAAACGTCTCTACAAGCTGGTCTATTCAAATACAAATCGCCGTAAATTCTGTAAAATTGAAATCTAAATTACAAAATCAAAAAACTATATGACTCGTCGGTTAAGTTTGCTCTCGATGTTGCTGAGTATTTTGCTGATGGGCTGTTCCATACCAACAACGGCTAAACCTCCCACTCCCACCTCTGCTTCTCAAACTCCAGCACCTAAAGGTCAAACACTACCAATTACTGCTAAAGCCATTGTTCCTAATGGCACAACGATTCAATTAGAGGTAGCGCAGACTCCAGAACAGCAAGAGATGGGGTTGATGTATCGACCAGCTTTGCCAGATAACCGAGGGATGCTGTTTGGCTTTCCTTCAGCACAACCAGTCAGTTTCTGGATGAAGAATACACCCATGCCCTTGGATATGGTATTTCTACATAAAGGTGTAGTTAAATATATTCAGGCTGCTGCACCTCCTTGTGCAAATGACCCTTGTCCTACCTATGGCCCCAATACACCAATCGATAAGGTGATTGAACTTCGCTCTGGAAGAGCTGCCGAATTGAAGTTGAAAGTGGGCGATATTGTCAAAATTCAGTTGTGATTCGGTACTTTACAGGGATAAAGATTTTGGTAGTTACTGTGTTGAAAACCTACACACACAGTGGCAATATATGTTGTTTTTGTAAAAAATGTCACTTTATGTGGTAGAACAGTCACTTGTAACGCTACTATTTAAAAACTGTGGTAATAATCTAAAATTCTACTGTCTCCAAGCTGAAATCGCGGTCTTCAGGTTTGGTTATAAAAATATTCCCTTCGGCGTTAGTGTAAATAGTCGCCAATAAGAGAGTATAGGCTATGGAATCTTTGTTACTAGATATGTAATTAAATAAAGCACAAAAGTAAACAAGATGGAGCTAATTTAACTAAGTAAAAATACTGCTCGATTCTCAAGCAGATGATTTGCACGAAAATTTCTATTTCTCAGACCTTTTATGAGAAGTCTCTGTTGAAGGCAGATCAAAAAAACTGTACTAGGGTGTATAGCCGATAACGGCACAGTGATAGATAAAATACTGGCTACTGGCTACCAAGCAATCGTGAACTCATATATGACAATACATTCTGCACAAGGAGGTGAGATACAAATGTCACCATCAAAATATTCCCGACTGATTCATTTTTTGGAAGAAGATTTGGCAATTTCCACAGCATCACTGGCGGTGGCACTTCGACATCGAGAGCAAGATCCAGGCCCTTTGGCAATGATTCTCTGGCAGTATGGGTTGGTTACTTTAGAGCAGTTAGAACAAATTTATGATTGGCTGGAGACGGCATAAGTAAGGAATTCAAAATTCAAAATTCAAAATGAAAGGCGGTCTTTTTACTAATTTGCCGTTAGATAGAGCCAAAAACTTTTCCAAACCCATATAAATATCAATAGACAAGCCTTGAAGTATGATATTGGGGACACAAAGATCACACTGCAAAATCAATTGAGTGTACCATCCCGATGCTTTGGAGATTACCCTGACTTGTTTGATCACAAACCCATCTGGGATTGGGCGGTGCAAATTAATTGGCACTGCTCCCATCTTAGACAGTTTTATTTTGGAATTTTGAATTGTTAATGTTGTGTTTGTAAGAACTTCTCGTTTGCCTGTTTGACCTTGGAAATCCAACCCTGATGAGAATTCAAAATTTCTGAGTAGGGTGTGGTTGTTTCTGAGAGGAGTTGAAACAATGAAGGTGAGAAGTATTTGGGGAATAGTTGATGCAAAAATTGAGCAGTTCGTAGTCTAATAAATAGCTCGAAAAAGAGTAGTTTGCCAGATAACGGAAAGGCATAGTCACTTAGCTCGACTAGGGCGTGAGTATCTGGCTTTCGACGTAGGGTAAATTGCGCGATCGCCTCGGCAATGTTATCAGAATACTCATCTAATAACTGATCAAAAAAAGCTACATCTTCAAAGGAAGCATTGCAGCCTTGACCTAATGAAGGAGAAGTCGCATGAGCCGCATCGCCAATCAGTAAAACGCTCTCTCCATGATGATAGCGATTACAACGAATCTTCAAAATGGTTGAGATTGGACGATTCAGAAATGCTTCAGCTTCCGATTCTGATAAAAGTTGAGCAATTTCTGGAAAGTAATCGGCAAAGAATTGCGATACTTCCTCTTTTGTAGAAAGATTAGCGATGGTGTTGTTCTTGTGAGGAAAGCTAACAACTCCACCGATCGAGCCATTTATGTCATGCACCAGTGTTGCTAAAATTCCGTTGTTCGCTCTCCAAGTATGGATGTAGCCTGGTTTGAGGGATGTTACACCCTCACCAGCCACAAAGATGGACTTGTAAGCAGAGGGAATGTATTTTTGTTCCAACTCAAAATCCTTTGTTGAGAGAAACTGCTCTCTAACTTGCGATCGCGCTCCATCTGCACCAATTAATAAGTCATAATCAACGGTAACTTCTACTGTAGAATTGGCTGCTGTGTTTTCAAAAGTGACTGTTTTTGTCTCAAAATCAACTTCCTTGCATTGATGGTCAAAGTGAATATTGAGGCGATCGCTATTATATTGCTCAGTCAAAGTTTTTAACAGCGTGATCACCAATTGCGTACGATTCAGAGTCAAAAGGGGTTTTCGTCTTCCAAGAAGTTGCGTTTTGCCATTTTTTTGATGATTAAGTGAGCCAGTACTTTCTAAGCTCACTGCTTTCACGGCTGCAAGGATTCCATCAAGTTTGCTTAACGCCTTCATTCCCCGCTCATTCAGGACGAGTGGAAAGGTTCTAGATTGAGAAAATGCAACTGTTCGTGGGTCACTGCGACGCTCATAGAGTTCAACATAATAGTGATCATCTCGACGTAGTAGATAATGAGCAAGAAGAACTCCAGAAGGCCCTGCACCTACGATTACAACTCGCTTAACCATTTGTCAACACCTAGTCCTAGTAAAGTCAAGAAAATATCAGGCTTTGATGTGATGAAAAGTAATTGCTTTGAGAAAATAAATGGGAGCATCTCAGTGAAAGCAAATATACCAGATGAGAAACAAGATTCTTGCTCC
>NZ_JABXKJ010000076.1 GCF_017115085.1 Nostoc sp. NMS7
CCAATGCCCAATGCCCAATGCCCAATGCCCAATGCCCAATGCCCAATGCCCAATGAACAGTGAGTTATCTTCTCTACAAGTAAAAGACATTGGTGAACAAGGTCTTTTAGAAAGATTGCAGCGCTTCTGTCCTCCAGAAATTATCGGCGATGATGCAGCAGTACTTGAGACTGCACCAGGGCAATCTTTAGTAGTAACTACAGATGTGCTGGTTGATGGCGTACATTTTAGCAACCTCACCACTTCCCCAGAAGATGCTGGTTGGCGAGCTGCTGCTGCCAATTTATCAGATTTAGCGGCAATGGGCGCTTCCCCATTGGGAATTACTGTCGGGTTGGGACTCCCCGGTGAAGTTAGGGTGAGTTGGGTTGAGCGACTATACCAGGGAATGACAGAATGCCTGCAAAAATACAATACCTCAATTGTCGGGGGTGATATTGTGCGATCGCCTGTGACGACTCTGGCAATTACCGCTTTTGGTCAACTTCACCCTAGTCAAATTATCCGCCGTTCTGCTGCTGTTGTCGGAGATGCGATCATCGTTACAGGTGTTCATGGAGCCTCCCACGCTGGCTTAGAACTGCTTTTGCATCCCGAATTGGGAAAAAACCTCAAAGATGCAGAACGCACGGCTCTAATCCGCGCACACCAACGCCCACAGCCACGATTAGATGTCTTACCAATCCTCTGGAAAATCTTAGCATCCCCATCCCCAATGCCCAATGACGCCAGTTGCTTCAAGTCGGCAAAGCCGCCCAACGCACTGGCTCCCCAATGCCCAATGCCCATTTCTGGTATGGATAGCAGTGATGGTTTGGCTGATGCGATTATCCAAATTTGCCGCGCTAGTGGTGTTGGCGCTGTTCTAGAACGCAGACAAATTCCAGTACCAAAAACTTTTAACCATTGGCTGACACCAGAGCAAGCGCTAGAATATGCTCTATACGGTGGCGAAGATTTTGAATTAGTGCTGTGCTTGCCACAAAAGTTAGCATCAGCCTTAGTGCAACATCTTGGTGAAGGTGCTGCGATCGCGGGCAGCATTACAGCCGGATCAAGAGTATTATTGCACGACGAACAAAAAAAATTTCCTGACCAAGTTCTGAATCTTAGCCAGGGTTTTCAACACTTCAAGAGTTAAAAGTTAGAAGTTATGAGTTATGAGTTTTAATTCCTAACTCTTCACTCCTGTACAGACGCGATTAATCGCGTCTCTCCTCCTAACTTTTTAATTATTCCCACTTCTCGGCTACTAATTCAGCCAAATCCAAAACTCGTTGGCTGTAACCCCACTCGTTGTCATACCACGCCATAACTTTCACTAGGTCATTACCCAAGACAAAAGTCAAGTTGGCATCGACAATCGAAGAAGCATCATGACCTTGATAATCGGAAGATACTAATTCTAGTTCGCTATAATCCAAAATGCCTTTGAGTGAACCTTCAGCAGCATCTTTAAGAGCTTGATTAACTTCTTCCGTAATAGTACGCTTCTCAACCTGAACTACGAAATCTACCATTGAGACGTTCGGGGTAGGTACACGCAAGGCAACGCCATTTAACTTGCCTCTAAGCTCTGGGATAACCAGCGCCACTGCTTTTGCTGCACCCGTGGAGGTGGGTACAATATTTATTGCTGCTGCCCTCGCCCGTCGCAAATCCCGGTGAGAAGCGTCTAGCAAGCGCTGATCGCCTGTATAACTATGAGTGGTGGTCATCGTGCCTTTGATGATGCCGAACTTATCATTCAACACCTTGGCGATCGGTGCCAAGCAGTTGGTTGTACAGCTAGCGTTACTGATAATGTGGTGTATGTTGTGGTCATAGTCGTGATGATTCACACCAATCACAAAAGTACCATCCTCGTTTTTACCAGGAGCGGTAATCAGAACTTTCTTGGCTCCAGCATTCACATGCTTGAGCGCTCCTTCTTTGCTAGTAAACACCCCGGTTGCTTCGATAATTAGGTCAATTCCCCAATCTTTCCAGGGCAATTTTTCTGGGTTGCGATCGGATACGCACTTAATGGTCTTACCGTTAACGATGATCGAGTTATCATCTGCACTAATCTCAGCACCCTTGATCTTCCCTAGCATTGAGTCATACTTTAGCAGGTGAGCATTGGTTCTAGGATCTGATGTGTCATTAATAGCGACAAGATCGATTTTACTATTTTCTCTACCCACCCAGCAACGTGCAAAGTTACGTCCAATCCGCCCGAAACCGTTGATTGCAACTCTAATCACAGTGTCTTGCCCTCTGTATTTATGCTTATATGTTGATATCGTTGACCCCAATCATATCGCAAAGGGGGGAAGGACTCTTAACCATAAAGTGTTAGGTCAATAAAAAAACACATAATTTATTCAGATTTGTGGGAATAGAGGTTGTTGTTAGTAATATATGATTTAACCGATTCCGGGACTAAATAACGAATTGACTGGCGATCGCCCTTGGCGTTTACGAAGTTATCACCGCAAATTTTGCGAATTAGACTTGACGAAACTCCTACTAAAGGTATATTCAAGAGTTGCCAATGAATGCTATATGACTGCTCCCTGATTTTTTCCTCCACTTGCTTGCAGATTAATTTGCTTTGAGTTATAGTCTCACCACCTAGCAGTCGGGGTGCGATTAACCAATCACACATTTGTGCTAGTTCGTGTCCACGGTACCAACGAGGTAAGGTTTGGAAAGTATCCAAGCCCACAATCCAGTACCAGTGAGTATTTGGATAAGAAGCAGATAAGTCGATCAGGGTGTTAATGGCATAAGAAGTCCCAGAGCGATTTGCCTCCACTAGTGAGACGGTAAACGCAGGGTTATCTTTTATGCCTAATTGCAGCATTTGGACACGATGCTCAAACAAAGCTGCTTCTTTGTGAGGAGGATTTAGGGATGGCACCCAAATTACCTTTTCAAGGGATACTTGATGCAAAGCTGTCTCGCCTACGAGCAGGTGTCCCCAATGAATTGGATCAAATGTGCCACCAAAAATTGCCAGTTGTTGCATCCAGTTATGCCTGGGTTTTATGCAATTGAAAAATAGTTTCATTACCAATGTACTATTGTACTCAATTCACGCTTAGACTTGATGCAATTTCAAATCAGTTTCACTAAACAATGTATTATGTAGCCAATTCCAGTAAGGTAGCCAAAAATATGTATTTGACATTACAAGAATTTCTTTCCCGATGCGGCCAAAATTTTCCGAATAATTTTAACAACAGTTCAAAAATAGCAAAAACCTCCAACCAAGGTAAAATCATTCTGAACAAGGAAAACCAGAGCGGAAACATCATTCGGGTATCAAACATAAACATGATATAGAAGCAGTTACGGTAGAAAATCAAATTCCTGTTATGATACGCGTGTCATTTGTGATTATGGTGTGGTTTGGTGTAAGAGGAGCAATAAATGACTAATTCTGTAGATTTTAGTGGTAGACCATTTCATTTCATTGGCATCGGTGGCATAGGTATGTCTGCTCTGGCATACGTTCTCGCCAAGCGTCAATTTCCAGTATCAGGTTCGGATCTTCGTGCAAACCACATTACGCACAAGTTGGAATCTATCGGTGCTCATATTTTTGATAAACAAGAGGCAAGCAATCTCGAATTCTTTCGCCCTCAGGTATTGGCGAATACAGTAGTATTAAATTCACAAGAACAATTACCTACTACTACTAAGTCAAAACTGCCTCAAGTCATTTGTTCAACAGCAATTAACACGAATAATTTAGAATACAAAGCAGCGCTGGAATTAGGTTGTCCAATTTTACATCGTTCAGATGTACTGGCAGCTTTAATTGCCGATTACTACAGTATTGCAGTGGCAGGAACACACGGCAAAACTACAACCAGTAGCATGATTGGCTATATGCTTCTGCAAGCTGGTTTAGACCCAACGATTTTAGTCGGTGGCGAAGTTAATGCTTGGTCTGGTAATGCTCGATTGGGACAAAGCCAATATTTGGTAGCCGAAGCAGATGAATCTGATGGTTCCTTGATAAAACACGCTCCAGAGATTGGCATCATCACCAATATTGAACTCGATCATCCTGACCACTACGATACATTAGAAGAAGTCATTGACATCTTCCAGACATTTGCTAAGGGTTGTAAAACGTTGATAGGTAGCATTGATTGTGTTACAGTGCGCGATCGCTTGCAACCGACAATTAGCTACAGCTTACACTTAGATACAGACGCTGATTACACCGTCACTAATATTGATTATCGTGCTGATGGCACCACGGCTCTAGTTTGGGAAAGAGGCAAAGCTTTGGGTGTATTGAAGTTGCGCCTGCTCAGTCGGCACAATCTCAGTAATGCCCTAGCAGCCGTGGCTGTTGGTCGCGTCTTGGGCTTAGAATTCGGAGAAATTGCCAAAGGTATCGCCACCTTTGAAGGAGCAAGACGCCGTTTTGAGTTCCGGGGTGAAGTCGATGGCATTACCTTCATAGATGATTATGCTCATCATCCCAGCGAGATTCGCGTTACTCTTGCTGCAGCACGTTTACAGGCAAGACCAGGGCAAAGAGTGGTTGCCATCTTCCAGCCCCATCGCTATAGTCGCACACTCACCTTTTTAGAAGAATTTGCCGAGTCCTTTACCCATGCTGATTTGGTTGTGCTGACAGATATTTACAGTGCAGGTGAACCAAATTTAGGGCAAATTAGTGGTGAACATCTAGCGGGGGAAATTGCTAAACAGCATTCGCAGGTAGTTTATCGACCAACTTTACCCTCAGTGTGTGAGTTTTTGGTGCAAACACTACGCCCAGGAGATTTGGCGCTATTTCTAGGGGCTGGGAACTTGAATCAAGTGATTCCTGAAGTAATGGCGACACTTTCCGAACCTGTTAAAGCCACATCCTAAGTGGAGACTTTGCGAAGTTTTATTTCTGAGCAAAGCGCCCAGTTAACTCTATTACCGTATTTTTGCGGTAAGTAAATGTAAAAATTTTACCAATATAAAGTAAAAATGACAATTTCCCAGGCAGCTGCAAACGTCTGCACGGTTTCTGCTTTGAATACAAAGAAACACCAAACAACTAATTCGGTGGAGAGTGAAGTAATTTACTTACCCAATACTGATTGTGCGATCAAGTCTCAGGCTTCCTTGTCAGCCTTTACTTCCTATAGAGTTGGGGGAGCCGCTGATTGGTACGTTGCCCCGCGAAACTTAGAAGCACTGCAAGCAAGTCTTAAATACGCAAAAGAACGTGATTTAAAGGTGACAACACTGGGAGCAGGTTCTAACTTGTTGGTGAGCGATCGCGGTATAACAGGATTAGTCATTGCTACTCGTCATCTCCGCTTCAGCCACTTTGATCCAGATACAGGTCAATTAACCGTTGCTGCTGGAGAATCAATTCCCAGCTTGGCATGGGCAGCAGCAGAATTAGGGTGGCAAGGATTGGAGTGGGCTGTTGGTATCCCTGGAACAGCAGGAGGTGCCGTGGTGATGAATGCCGGGGCACATAATAGCTGCATCGCAGATATGTTAGTTAGCGCCCAGGTACTTTCACCCGATGGTACGCTGGAAACTCTTACCCCCGATCAGTTAGGTTATAGCTATCGGACTTCATTATTGCAAAGTGGGGAGTCTCCTTCTCCTGGCGGCGAGAGGCGTTGCCAACGCATAGTCACCCAAGCCACCTTACAACTCGCGCCAGGTGCCGACCCCGCAAAAGTTGTGGCAATCACCAAACAACACAAAAAGCATCGGTTGAGTACCCAACCATACAACTTCCCCAGTTGTGGCAGTGTGTTCCGCAATCCTAAGCCTTACAGTGCTGGCTGGTTAATTGAACAAACTGGTCTGAAAGGCTATCAAATTGGTGGAGCGCAAGTAGCACTACTCCATGCTAATTTCATTGTTAACCGTGGTGGAGCAAAAGCTAGTGACATCTTCTGTCTAATTCGCCACATCCAACATCAGGTACAAGAACATTGGTCTATTAATTTAGAGCCAGAAGTCAAAATGATCGGAGAGTTTCAAGCTGCTTGTGGATAAAGAATGGGGACTGGGGGAGGCACGGGGAGAAATAACAATTCAAAATTCAAAATTCAAAATTAAAGACATTTCAGACGAAGAGAAGTGCCTTGCGGGGGTTCCCCCCGTTGTGGCAACTTCGGGGGATTTAAACCCCGATGGTTCCTGAGCCCTTCGACAAGCTCAGGCTAAGACCTGTCGTTGGCGTAGCGTCCCGCTTTCTAAGGACTGAAATGGGTGCTAAATGTAGATTGCAGGTTCTTAAACCCTTTAATTTACGATAACCGATGCCCAATGCCCAATGCCCGACTCCCCATTTTATGACGCATTAATTATTGGTAAAAAAAGAGGCAAATTGCTTACCGCATCTATAATTGAATTTGATTTGTTATTCAACGCACACGCGTACAAATAATTATGACAGGAAAAGGACAGGGATTCGGCTTTGGCTTAGGAAAAATGAAGGAACTGGCCGAAGCTTTTAAGAAAGCGCAGCAAGTTCAAGAAGGCGCAAAGCGACTCCAAGAAGAATTGGAGCAAATGGAGATTCTAGGAGAATCTGGCGGTGGTCTGGTAAAGGTGATTGTCAGTGGGAACCAAGAACCCAAGCGAGTGGAAATTTCTCCCGATGCTTTAGGCGAAGGTGCAGAAGTACTTTCCGATCTGGTGACAGTGGCAATGAAAGAAGCCTACAACAAGTCCACTGCAACAATGCGGGAACGTATGGAAGAATTAACCAGTGGGTTGGAACTTCCTGGATTTTAGTCAAGAGTCATTAGTCATTAGTCATTAGTCACTGGACAAAGGACAAATGACTATTGACAAAGAATAAAAAATATCCATGCCTTACAAGTTGCTATTTGTGTGCTTAGGTAACATCTGCCGATCGCCATCGGCAGAAAACATTATGAATCATCTAATTGAGCAGGCTGGCTTGAGCGCTAGCATCCTCTGTGACTCTGCTGGTACATCTAGTTATCACATTGGTAGCCCACCTGACAGACGCATGAGTGCTGCGGCTGCTACAAAGTTGGGAATTAAACTGCGTGGCCGAGGACGCCAGTTTCAAAAGTCAGACTTTCAAGACTTTGATTTGATTTTGGCGATGGATCAAGAAAATTATCAGAATATCCTCAGTCTTGATCAAACTAAGCAATATCAGCATAAAGTGCGTTTGATGTGCGAGTTTTGCTCTCGACACACCCTAAAGGAAGTTCCAGACCCCTATTACGGTGGTAAAGAGGGATTTAATCAGGTTATTGATTTACTGATCGATGCTTGTGAAGGTCTGCTGACAAAAGTTATGAGCGATGCCCTGATCCCTTCGACAAGCTCAGAGTAAGACCTGCCGTTCGCGCAGGGTCTGGTAGAGAAGGGTTATGAGTTAAAACTCCTAACTCTTGTACAGACGCGATTAATCGCGTCTCACTTTTATTCCACCAGTCCATGCTTAATCGCAAAACGCACTAATTCTGCTCGGTTGCTGGTTGAGGTTTTTCTCAATAAACTGCTAACGTACTTTTCCACGGTTCTAGGACTCAGATGTAGCTGATGACCCATTTCGGCATTAGAAAGACCATGAGTCAATAACTCTAAGACTTCCTGTTCTCTATGAGTTAGGGGTGAGTGCAGATGGGATTTCTGAATTTGAGTGGACAAAGAATTATGGGTGTTCGCTGCTTTTGTCGAGGCGGAAATACCCAAACTCTCTTTATGAGAAAACTGGTACGCTGATTGAATGATTTGCGATCGTTCTAAAAGATTGCGGATTGCTGCTGCTAACTCTTCCAGTTCAAAAGGCTTGGGTAAATATAAATCGCACCCTGACTGGTAGCCCAGAATTCTTTCCTGGGTCTTAGTGCGTACCGTTAATAAAATTACAGGCAATAAACGAAACACTGGTTGTTGACGCACCCGGCGCACCAGTTCATAGCCATTCATCTGTGGCATGACGATATCCGTGACAATTAAATCAGGATGATACTCATCCACCATAATCAAAGCCTCTTGACCGTCATTAGCCGTGATTACCGAGTAGCCAGCCAGTTCAAGATAGTCGCTAACAGACAGACGAGTGCCCAAATCATCATCCACTACAAGGATCGTTAAGGGCATGGACAATACACCCCTAGCATTTTTTGACTCAGAAATTTGCTTTTACGTACTCCATTAGTGAACACAGATAGGTAAGAATAGTGTTCTTATGTTTCATACTATGACACGATGACCAGCTAATAACTGCTTCAAGTTTTATTTATAAAGAAAATCTTAAATCTTTAGGATGTGTTAATGAAGTGTAACTCACCTTTGACTCCCTCTGCTGGGGAGGGATAGAGAGCTTTGTAATTTGTAACAACTTATCAATAAGGCAGAGTAAATACTCCTGATAGTGTAAATTAATATTAAATTAATTAATAATTTCCCAAAAGCTAAGTAAGTGGGCGTGAATACTCAAAGGTTTGTAGTCAGGGCTTAAGCCCGGAAAATCTAGCTGAAGTCCTTACTAAGAGCCAATTTTAATTAATTTTACATTGCGTAATATAGTTTAATTTATTCTTGCCTACTTACTGAAGTAAGTATAAATATCTTTTGTTTTTTTGTCCTTAGTGATTAGTCCTTAGCCAATCACTAAGGATTATTGGTGTCAGGTAACTTCAAGTTCTCAGAAAACTTTTAATTGCCAACTTAGAAAAGTTAAATTAGTGATATACACTTGAGCATTTATAGCGGTTTTAAGATACACCCTATAAATCACAAAGCAATCCCAATAATTTTTTAGGTACATTTAAAGCACACAAAATTATCAATGAGCGACAAGAACGAAGGTTACAAAGTTATTAGTGACAACCGTCAAGCCCGTTATTTGTATGAAATTCTGGAAACTTACGAAGCTGGAATTGAATTGACCGGAACCGAGGTGAAGTCGATTCGTGCCGGTAAAGTTAATCTCCAAGATGGCTATGCATTGCTTCGGAATGGTGAAGCATGGTTGATCAATGTGCATATCTCGCCTTATACCGCTAGTGGACAATATTTCAATCATGAACCACGGCGTACACGCAAGCTGCTGTTGCATCGCAAAGAACTCCGCAAGCTAATTGGCACAGTAGAACAGCAGGGTTTAACTTTAATCCCTTTAAAAATGTATCTCAAACGAGGTTGGGTAAAAGTGAGTATAGCCCTTGGCAAAGGTAAAAAGCTCCACGATAAGCGAGAAGACCTGAAACGACGCCAAGACCAGCGTGATATTCAACGGGCAATGAAAAACTATTGAGGGTCAGTGTAGTTAAACTATCACACCAAAGTCAGAAACGGCTTGCGGTGAAAAGCATCTTGTCTATCTATAGCATGAGTTATGAAAATGCCTAATTTATAGCCGCAGATTGATTTTCCTAAGGATGGGACTCTATATAATAGTGGGTAACTTCGGATGGCATGAAGAATTGTCACAACTTATGAAAAATAATTTCATTACAGCTGTTGGCGCTGGCGTTCTCAGCTTGAGTATGGGAATTTTGCCCTTAACTCTATCCGCACAAGCTCAGACCACTCCTAACCCCGGAGTTAGTACTGCTCCAACAACGACCACTTATGAGGAGCATAATGATTTTGATTGGGGTTGGCTAGGATTAATTGGTCTATTAGGTCTAGCTGGTTTGACTGGGAAAAAGCGTGATGCCGAACCCACTGCTTATCGCGACCCTAATGCCCCAGGTGGCACCACCTACAAGGACTAGACAATTCAAAATTCACTCATTCAAAATTTGCTCAGTTGTCAGTTGTTCAATAAAAAACAACTGGCAACTTACTGATTTTAGTTTACTGTTGGTTCTGAGTTAGATGAATTTGTCTGGTTTTGAGCTAAAGGTGTCCAGTAACTAGCAATTAAGGCAACTATGAGCCACCAAAGAGTATTTACTTCAGGACGATACCAGACAGTATCTACGGTGCCATGAGCTAGCATACCCAACAAAATAGCGATCGCTCCAATTAACCAAAATCCCTCTACACTTTTCAATTGCCGCATTCGTTGCACTTGCAAAAATGCCGTATTAAATGTGACGATTATTAGCCAGAGAAAGCAGGCTAAACCAACAAAGCCCATTTCTACAGTCACTTCAAACAATATTGAATAAGCACTCAAAGCAGTGTAACGAGGGTGTTGGTAGAGCGGATAAACTTTATTAAAAGAGCCATGACCAGGACCAATGCCGAAAATCGGGCGATCGCGAATCATCTCAAACACAGCATCCCAGACATTTCGGCGAAAATTATTACTGCTATCTTTGCGATCAGCAAAAATACTGAACACTCGCAGGCGGACTGGCTCTACAAATATCACTGCTAACACCAATACCCCGATCAAACCTCCCAAGACAATCGGTAGCGACCAAGTACGCCAGAAACGAGGCATTTCCACGCTTTTCCAATAAACTAGCAATGCCATCACAGCCAAAAATGCCACCACTAGTCCAATCCAACCGCCACGACTAAAAGTCAAAATCAGGCAGGAGGTATTGACAATTAACATTGTTAATGCTAATAGCTTTTTAGGCCAGCTTTGCCAGACAAAAATTGCCACTAGGCTAAAAATTACTGCTGGTAAGAGGTATCCAGCCAATAAGTTGGGATTGCCTAAATAACTGTAGACTCTTGTAGTCTTAGACAGAGGAGATTCTGGGTCAACCCAAGTTGCCAGTGCTGTGGCTCCAAAAAACCATTGGCGCAACCCATATAGACTGACAATTAACGATACGTGCAGGTAAAGGATGATAATCCAAGATCGGAGGCGAGGTGACCTTAATACCCTGGCACAAAGGGCAAATAGTAGCAAATACAAAGTCAACGTTCCCAAGTCGTTAAGCGCCGCCTTTTTCACAGGTGATAATGCTGTTGCGACTGCCGCAACTCCCCAGTAGAGGAATACCAGCAGGTGAATGGGCGTGAATGAGGAGATATTTGCTGGTGTGACTTCATCAGATAAAGTCAATAACATCCAAAATCCCACACAAGCCACCAGCAACAAGCCCACCAATGAACTCGAAGCAAAAGGTGCAAGGGCATATATTAAGCTAAGTAAAGCAGCTGCGATCGCATCTCCCCATTGGAGTAAGACGCTGGTTTGTCGCCAAGAACTTAACAGTCCCACCAGAGAACGATGTACGTAACTGGTAGCAAGATATTCTTTGAGCGGTAAAGATGATAAAGTAAATCGTTGCCAGACTAAATTCATAAAAAACATTGCGATCAATTAGCCTGCCGACGCAGAACTTGGAATTCATCATAATGCCTATGGCAAGAAAAAGGTAATAACGGAGATTGTAAATTAGTGATGGCATTCTGATTGCTAGCCATCAGCTACTACTTTTAATCTGAACTTCGATGGGCACGCAGAGAATTCGTTACGAATTAATTACAGCAGTTTTCATATATTTGAACCACATCTATGTAGGGGCACAGCATTGCTCATTGGTGTCAACTTAAGAGGATAAAGCCCATATTTGCTGGGTGCGAGCGTCAAT
>NZ_JABXKJ010000100.1 GCF_017115085.1 Nostoc sp. NMS7
ACTATATAGCGATCGCCTTTTTTCTAGGATATAACGAGTTTGAAAACACGCCCTAGGGGTTAGGTCTGTATTTGAAGCTATGTTAAGAAATTTAAATGTAGGTGCGTTACATTCCCAACGTATCATTCCGAGTGCTTTCGGTGTCGTATTCTCGGCGGTAAAACACCCTATAAAAGATAAGTTTTGCATTCTGTTTAATCTACGTTTTTAAATGTGAATGTTAAAAAATAAACTTATAAATATGAATAAATCAGTATTATTGCTGTGGTCAAGTTGAAGTTACTAAATGCAAAGTGGCTTCATATAGTCCTTATCTGATTAAAAACTGGATTTTACTTAAGTAGAAATACAGTCGTTTAAATATATTACCGTCAATAAAATCAGTATTATTGCTGTGGTCAGATTGGGGTTACTCAATGGAAAGTGGCTTCATCTACTCTTGGCATTTTTATGTCCTATTCTCGAAAGATATCTATAAATCTCCGTAACAGTAGGTAAATTAATCATAATTTCCGAATTTACTGAGATTTGATCATTTGAAAATAACGTTGCTGTCGTTGAGTTTCACCACAAACATAGATATAAACTTATGTACTTTGAAATACAAAAGTTTGATGCTTTTTATTTGATTTTAATCGTGGAGTAACTCTGCACGAATTTAGCTTACACGTATCGAATTTAGCTGAAATAAAGCAAATGAGCACAACTCCTATAGGTAGCTACAGGTTGTTCCAGAAACTACATCCGCTATCTCTGTTGGCACAATTAACTAGTCGGCGGGCTACAGGCTGTTTAAGTATTTTTACTGGGGTAGTTTCTTGGGCAATCTATCTAGAAGACGGTAAACTTACTTATGCCTCCTATTCAGATAAACTATTTGAGCGCCTTGATAGTCACTTGCGGCGCTTGAGTCAGCAAATTCCTGCTCTCAACAGCGCTACTCGCGTGCAGATGCGGCTGATGTTTGAGACGAAGAATGAACATCAATCAATACCAAATGCAGATTACCAAGCTATTAGTTGGTTAGTAAATCAGGACTATATCACCTCTGTACAAGCAGCAAGCCTAATAGACGAATTGGCAAAAGAAGTTCTGGAATCATTTCTGTGTTTAAAAGAAGGTAGCTATGAATTCAGTCCAGAAAACTCTTTAAATGAACTACCAAAGTTCTGTCGCCTAGATTTGCGGTTACTTGTTGAACAGTGTCAAAAGCAGTTACGAAATCGGCAAAATATCCAGTCATCGATTCCGGCTGGTCGGGGTTCCCAAGTTTTGTCTAAAACACAATTACAAATAAAAATTGGGCAAAAATCACCGATTTCAATCATTTTTGATATTCCTGAGAATAATAAAAATACTCAGCCACCTGTTGGCAAAAAACTATATACAATTGCCTGTATTGATGATAGCCAAACAGTTTTAAATTCCATTAAACACTTTTTGGATGAAAACACATTTTCAGTTGTGATGATCAACGATCCGGTAAAAGCTTTAATGCAAATTATTCGGAGTAAACCCGATTTGATTTTGCTAGATGTTGAAATGCCAAGTTTAGATGGCTACGAGCTATGTTCTTTATTACGGAAACATTCAGCTTTTAAAAATACACCGATCATTATGGTAACAGGTAGAACAGGCTTTATCGACAGAGCAAAGGCCAAACTGGTGAGATCATCAGGATATTTGACTAAGCCTTTTACACAATCAGAATTGCTAAAAATGGTTTTTAAGCATCTTGGTTGATTTCAACAAGACAATAAAAATAACAAAATGAATATTTTTAATATATTTTTTTTAGGAGATTTAATAGTGAGCCTGACTTTACTTGGCACAATTATGATTGTAGAAGATTCTCCCAGTGAATTGGAATTAATGAGCTATTATCTTAAAGAAAGTGGTTACAAGGTAATTAAAATTTCTGGTGCAAAAGAAGCTTTAGAAAAAGCTGTGTTAGAAAAGCCAGATGTGATAGTTACTGATGTAGTAATGCCAGAAATGAGTGGATTTGAATTGTGTCGTTCTCTAAGAAGAAATCCGATTACTGCCAAAGTACCAATTGTGATTTGTAGTTCCAAAAATCAAGAAATTGACCGTTTGTGGGCGATGAGACAAGGTGCAGATGCCTATATAACTAAACCTTACACCCGCGAACATCTCCTACGTACTATTAAATCACTGGTAATTTAAATCAATGACTACTACAAACATTACACTTTCTCCAAAACTAACCCCAAATAACTTAGCAGATGGTTATCTGAAGTTTCAGCTAAATCAACAGACTACTGCTGTTTTATCAATGATGTATACGCAAGAAGCAATTATTGTACCGATTGAATCTGTTACCTCAATGCCGAATATGACCCCCTGCATATTAGGATTAATGAATTGGCGGAGTCGGATAATTTGGGTAGTTGATTTGCCAAGAATGCTCAATTTAGAATCTCTAGATTATCGACTGCGACAGTACAATGCGATCATTATTCGAGTGGAATCATTGTTATTAGGCTTAGTTGTGCAAGAAATAAAAGGTACAACCAAGTTCGTAGCTAATGCTATTCATTCTCCTATAGGACAAGTAGCATCAAGCTTAGTTCCTTATTTATGTGGGTGCGTTGTGCAAGAAGAAGAAATATTACTGGTATTAGATGCAGAGGCAATTGTGCAGTCTTCTATTCTCCGCAGTGATTAAGGTGTACTACTAAAAAACAGATTTTTAGTGTTCTTGTTCACATAGTTAGGAGAACTACTTTTATGTTTAATAAAACCAATACAAATCAAGCTAGTGGCGCTCAAAATCGAGGATCATTGATTTCGTCCCAAAAAGCCATTGGGACTGTAGTAAAGCTACCAAATAAGCCGACTACTGGAACTGCTAATAATTCTTCTGCGAATCAGGGTATTGCCGATTTTACAAGGCTGGGATTGGTTAAGAAAGCGACTATTTTAGCGATCGCAATCGGGACAATACCAGTATTGGGGATATGCGCGATCGCTTTTAGTTTTGCCAGCAAATCAATTACTAAACAAATTACTCAATCTCAACAAGCCAAAGCCACTGACTTAAGTGATAAACTTAACCGTTTCATGTTGGAACGCTACGGCGATATTCAGGTAATATCAAGTTTGCCATTTTTGACAAGTCCCCAAGCTAGTATAAGTACCACTACTCAAGAAAAGCAAGCAGTTCTAGATCGGTTTGTTGAAGCTTACAAAGCTTATGACAGCGTTGCTGTTTTTAATCGCCAAGGTAACTTGATTGTGCAATCCACAGGCGAACCCCTGGAGAATCAAAAAGACCGTACCTATTTTCAAACCGGGTTGCAAAAAGATGCTCCTCTAATCAGCAAACCGGAAGCCGCAAAAAATACAGGTTTAGTGAGCATTTATCTAGCTGCACCCGTTAAAGAGACAAGGACAGGGCAAACTATTGGCGTGGTACAAGCACGTATGCCCGTAAAATCTTTAGAGGAAGTAATCAAAAACTACGTAGCCAATGGACAACAATACTATTTGCTTGATGCTTCGGGAACAGTTTTCTTAAGTCCACAAAAGGAATTATTGGGGAAATCGGCCAAGGGAGAGTATTCTAGTTTACCTAAACTACTAGCAGTTAAAAAGGCAGATAGTTTTATAGAAGTTCCCAAAACTGGCAAAAAACAAGAATTAGTCAGCTACGTACCAGCCAGAAAGTTAGACGGCTTACCTGATTTAAACTGGCAGGTACTTTTATCCACAGACACAGCAATTGTATTTGAGCCGCAAAGACAATTGTTGTGGACTATAGCCATCGGTACAGCACTGACAGCATTTATTGTCGGTGCGATCGCATCTCGGTTAGCCAAACTTACTACACAGCCAATTCTGAATGCAAGTGCGGCATTAGCAAAGCTTGGTCAAGGTAAATTTAATACCCGTCTCGAAATCGAAACAGAGGACGAATTAGGGTTATTGAGTGCAAATATTAACCAAATGGCCGAACAATTGCAGGTCTTAAAGGAACAAGAACTCGACGTTGAAGGGGCAAAATTACTCGCAGATATTACCCTCCGAATTCGGCGAATTCTCAAAACTGAAGAGATTTATTACGCAGCAGTCAAAGAAGTTCAGCGATCGCTAAAAACAGATCGGGTAATCATTTATAGTCTAAATGCAGATACTTCGGATGGTGTTGTCGTAGCTGAATCGGTAACTGATAATCATAATTGGCCGAAAATGCTTGGAGTGCAAATTGACGATCCCTATTTTCGGGAACGTTATATAGAAACTGATCACGATGGACAGGTGCAAGCGATCGCCAATATTTATCAAGACCAAAGCCTGAAAAATGCCGACAGTTACATCCAACTGTTAGAAAAATTTGCTGTCAAAGCCAATTTGATTGTACCAATTTTTGCCCAAGAGCAACTTTTAGGTTTATTAATTGCTGATAATTGCGAAACTTATCGTGTTTGGCAACAGCCGGAAATTGACTTGTTTCAACAGATAGCAACTCAAATCGGCTATGCCTTAGAACAAGCCAAGTTATTAGAAGAGATAGAACAATCTAGAAATGTTGCCGTAATCGGGTCAGGCGAAGAACGACAACAAAAAGAAGCACTGCAACACCAACTTTTAGAACTACTCAGTGATGTAGAAGGTGCAGCTAGAGGCGACTTGACAGTGCGTGCAGACGTGACATCTGGGGAAATAGGTACTGTTGCCGACTTTTTCAACTCGATTGTGGAAAGCCTCCGCGATATTGTTACCCAAGTTAAACAAGCTGCTACCCAGGTGAATACTGCCATCGGCTCTAATGAAGGAGCCATCCGCGACTTAGCAGAGTCAGCACTCATACAAGCTGCCGAAATCAACCGCACCCTTGATGCTGTTGACAAAATGACCCAATCCATGAAGTCAGTAGCCGAAAGTGCCGAAAAAGCTGCCTTTATTGCTAACCATGCTACTCACACCGCTACCAAGAGTGGACACGCGATGGATTTGACAGTACAAAATATCCTCTCTTTGCGGGAAACAGTTGGTGAAACTGCTAAAAAAGTCAAACGTTTGGGAGAGTCTTCTCAACAAATTTCTCGCGTGGTGTCCTTGATTAACCAAATCGCTATTCAAACTAACTTACTAGCGATTAATGCCGGTATTGAAGCCGCGCGTGCAGGTGAAGAAGGTCAAGGTTTTGCCGTAGTTGCTGAAGAAGTCGGCGAATTAGCAGTACGAAGTGCCGCAGCAACCCAAGAAATTGAACAAATTGTTGAAAATATCCAACGAGAAACCAGTGAAGTGGTGCAGGCGATGGAAATAGGAACCACCCAAGTAGTTGAAGGTACCCGCATTGTGGAGGAGGCTAAAGAAAGTTTGAGGGAAATTTTGGATGTATCGCATCAAATTGACTCCTTAGTGCAGTCAATTTCCAGTGCAACTGCATCTCAGGTAGAAACATCGCAAAGTGTCAGCCAATTGATGAAAGATATCGCTGCTGTATCACAACGCACCAGCGATTCTTCTCGCCAAGTTTCCGAGTCTCTGCAACAAACTGTGGAGATTTCCCAGCAGTTGCAAGAGACTGTGGAGACTTTCAAAGTTAGTTAAGTTTGTCATTTGTTATTTGTCATTTGTCCTTTGTTAATGACTAATGACGAATGACTTTTGTTATTTGTCCGTTGTCATTTGTCCTTTGTCCTTTTAGCAATGACCACTACTTCTCTACGAGAGGCTGCGCCAACGACTTCTCTACGAGACCCTTCGGCAAGCTCAGGGCATCGCGCTACGCGAACGCTCAGTACAAGTGACCAATGACTAATGACCAATGACTAATGACCAATGACCAATGACTAAGGACAAGAACTATGCTAGAAGACAAAGAATTAGAAATCCAGATGCAGTTTCTGGAAGAAGCAACTGATTACTTAAATACTTTAGAAGGGGTATTGCTGGAAATCGATACTACTAACCGCATCGATTTAGATAAAATCAATGCTGCACTCCGGGCGACTCATTCTATCAAAGGTGGCGCGGGGATGATGGGATTTAGATCGTTAAGTGATTTAGCCCATCGTTTAGAAGATTCCTTTAAGGTTTTAAAAACTAAAAAAAATTCTCTCGAAATTGATACTCAGTTGCAAACTTTATTGCTATCTGGAGTTGACTGGCTGCGTCAAATTGTCGAACTGCTTGCAGAAGGAAATGTTGTCGAAGATCAATGGTTAGAAACCTTTTGTTATCCAATTTTTGATGAGTTGCACGATCGCTTGGGAGACCCCAGCCCTGAGAATGCTTCAACCATGCTATCCCCAGAAGAGGGACAAGACGTTATCCCCTTGCTATTTGGAACAGAAGTAGAAGAGTGTTTGCAGCGTCTAGAATCTATATTGGCAGATAGCGAACAGCCGGGTTTGCATGAAGAAATTGTGATTATGGCGGTAGAATTGGGCGGTTTGGGAGAAATGCTCCAGTTGGCAGCTTTTACCAAGCTTTGTGAGTCAATAACGCAGCAATTGGAAACTGTTAGCAGCGATGTCTCCGACAACCCCTTCGGGGAACGCATTCCCGAAATTGCCCAGTTAGCATTGCAAGCATGGCGGCGATCGCAAGCTTTGATACTCACAAATCAACTAGATAACTTGCCTACAGAAATTGATTTGGGTAGTTATACTCAAGTCCAGCCACTATTACCAGCAGAAGTAATACCACCGTTTGTCCCCACAGATACAGAAGTAGTATCAACATCTATTTGGCAACCAGAAAACACCAGAGAAAATTGGACTAATGATCAAGCGTTGGCGCAGCCGACCGCAGGTATTGCAGCTAATTTTACATTTGTGGATGCAGAATTTACAGATGACGTAAATGCTGGCAATGTCACCGAGGAAAATACGATATTCGCTAGAGGAAATAATCCTATAGATGGCAGATTTAGCGAAAGCAAAGGAGAACAGGCTGGTGTTAGTAAAGAGCGCGAAATTCATGAAAATAGCGTCCGAGTTCCTAGCAAACAATTAGAGCAAATTAATGATTTATTTGGCGAACTGGTTCTTCAGAGGAATGGGTTAAACTCGCAATTAGAAAGATTACGCAAACTTGTTCGTAACCTGAACCAGCGAGTCCAAGTTCTCGACCGAGAAAACCAGAATTTACGTACAGCCTATGGCAAAATTTCTACTCAAGCTGCGATGTCTGCTGGGGTGCGATCGCAAGCGGAAAATGGCCAGCAAACCCAAGGTACAGAGAGGGAATTTGATGCATTAGAAATGGATCGCTATAACGATTTAAACCTGCGATCGCAGGAAGTTATGGAAACCATTGTTCAGGTACAGGAAGTCACAACTGATGTGCAACTCAGTGTAGATGATACCGACCAAATTGCTCGTAAAATAAATAAAACATCAAAACAGTTACAGACCCAACTAAATCACATTCGGATGCGGCCTCTGTCCGATTTAATCGAACGTTTTCCTAGAGCTTTGCGCGATTTAAATATAGAGCATGGGAAAAATGTCCAGTTAAAAACTGAAGGTGGTAACACTTTAATTGAACGCAGCATTTTAGAAGCTTTAAACGAACCTTTAATGCACCTGTTAAGGAATGCTTTCGATCATGGTATTGAAGACCATACCACCCGCCGCCTTTTGGGTAAACCAGAACAAGGATTAATTGAAATTAAAGCTACCCACCGCAGTAATCGCACCCTGATTACCATACGTGATGATGGTTGGGGCATTTCTCTGGAGAAAATTCGCACCCGCGCCTTAGCTATGGGATTGGATGCTTCTCTACTTGCTAATGCTAGTGATGAAGAACTGTTATCACTAATTTTTGAACCAGGTTTTACCACTTCCGAAAAAGTCACAGCATTATCTGGTCGCGGTGTCGGTATGGATGTGGTTCGTAACAACCTCAAACTAATTCGAGGAGATGTCACAGTTGATACGGAACCAGGAGTTGGTACTACCTTCACCTTATCAGTACCATTTGCACTTTCCGTTGCGCGAGTTCTGCTAGTAGAAATCAACAAAATGGTATTGGCATTTCCCACAGATGTCATTTCAGAAATATCTTTACTCCAAAACGAGCGAGTTTTCCAAATGGCAGGTAGCGAAGTTCTAAATTGGCAAGGAACGATGCTGCCACTGATTCGCTTGACTGGCTATTTAGAGTTTAATTGTCTGCGCTACGATAGCTCAGAACTGGAAATACCGGCAGCAATTAATGCTAACAGCGTGTTAGTAGTCAAAGGTAATAATCAGCCAGTAGCAATCCAAATAGACCGTTGCTGGGGTGAACAGGAAGTTGCTATTCGCCAAGTCGAGGGAAATATACCTTTACCTGAAGGCTTCAGCAATTGCATAATTCTCGGTGATGGTCGAGTAGTGCCACTAGTTAATGTCAATGAATTGCTGTATTGGATTGCTACGAATCGGCGGACTAAGAGAGGCACTCAAGTACCATCAGCAAGGTTAAAAACACCGTTCCTAATCTTTGATGAAGAGAAAATCTCAGCCGCATCTGTTAAACAGAAAGGCACAATTCTAATTGTAGATGACTCAATTAATGTTCGCCGCTTTTTAGCCCTGACTCTTGAAAAAGGAGGATATCAAGTAGAACAAGCTAAAGATGGTCAAGATGCCTTAGAAAAACTTCATAATGGATTGAGAGTTGAGGCAATAATTTGCGATATTGAAATGCCTCGCTTAGATGGTTATGGCTTTTTAGGTAAGGTAAATTCAGACGCAGATACAAAAAATATTCCAGTTGCGATGCTGACTTCTCGTAGTAGCAATAAACATCGGCAACTGGCTATGCAATTGGGTGCTAGGGCTTACTTTTCTAAACCTTACAACGAGCAAGAGTTACTGCAAACCCTGGAGGAAATAATTCATCCTGTCGCAGGAAAGGGCGCGTCTAATTGAATTTAGAATTAGGTTTCAGATATTTTCGTAGGGTGCGTTAGCAAGTGCCTTGGCGATTAGAAATCGCGGCTACACAAACAAAACCCACCTCCGTGGGTTAGGAATTTGACTTTTTCGTTAGTCCGCGCACAGAGGAGTAGTATGAATTCAGCGATCGCACTCTCCACAATCCACTATTCACAATAGGGTTAATTAACAATTTTTGCAATTCACTACTTCCTTGCAACTAAGAACCCAACTGGATAATTGCTAATTAATTGCGTGATATACTGAGTGACGTTGGCAAGAATCGCCAAGCTTTTGCGAAATGGTATTTGTCAAGCTTGAAGTAATTGCTGACATGGCGTTATCTATGGTGAATTTATGGTAACTGTAACACTGACGGCTGTTGCTACTGCGTAGGCGTAGCCCGTCGTAGACATCGCAACTACACTTTGGATTCTTATCCAGAACAGGTAGAGAAATTTATTCACATATGGTTCGCTGCTATTCCCGAAACTGGGAAGCAGTTATGCACTGCCCTGAAAGAATCAGGTAAAGAACGGATTCAAGATTTAGTGAAAAATCCTCTGCGGTTGACGCTGCTGTGCTTGAATTGGCAATCAGGAGATGGCAAATTACCGGATACTCAAGCGGGACTCTATCAGCAATTTGTTGATGACTTCTACAAGTGGAAAAAAGAGGAAATTGCTACAAACTATGACCAGCGTCAGCAACTCAATGTCAAGCTGGGGGAATTAGCTAAAGAAGCAATAGACAAAGAAGCAACCCGTTTTCGCTTGCGGCAGGATTTTGTTAATCGCTTTTTGGGAAATGTTGAAGATGAAAATTCGCTGCTGAAATTGGCATTAAATCGCGGCTGGCTAAACTGTGTAGGGATAGATGGAGATAGAAAACCTGTTTACGCTTTCTTTCATGCCTCATTTCAAGAATACTTTGCGGCTAAAGCAATTGATTACTGGCATTTCTTTCTCAACCACATTCCCAAAAATCCCAGTCAAGGCACTTATCGCATCTTTGAACCGCAATGGAAGCAAACAATATTACTTTGGTTAGGGCGAGAAGAAGAAAACCTCGAACAGCAACAGCAACAGTTTATCGATGCTTTAGTGAACTTTAAAGATGGATGTGGTAAGTGGAATAAAGAAAAAGGATTTTATGAATATCGCGCTTATTTTTTAGCTGCCGCAGGAATCACAGAGTTTAAAGGTTATTCTAGAGCAGATGAAATAGTAGCGCAAATTGTCAAGTGGACAATTGATGGTTTAAGTTCAATTGGACAGGAAGCTAGGTCAGCACTGCAACAAACAGACCGTATAAAAGCGATCGCTGCCTTGGCGCAACTGCTGCAATCAACTACTGTGGATGACACCACCCGTAGGCTGGCAGCAGATAGCTTAGGGAAAATCGACCCTGGCAATAAAGATGCGATAAGTTCCTTGGTGCAACTGCTGCAATCAACTACTGTGGATTACACCACCCGTAGGCTGGCAGCAGATAGCTTAGGGAAAATTATACAGGATAATCAGCATCGCTTTGCTGTAGTGAAAACTTTAAGTGGTTATTGGCGATTGGATGATGATTACTACGATTTAGCCTGGAAGTGCGCCCAGAATATGCCTTACCCCAAATTCTATCAAGCTTGGCATCAGGATAATATTGCTACTGGTGCGATGCAAAGCTTAAAAAAAATCCTCTTCACAAGAATAATTTGAGTACTTTTGCAGCATCGACGTTACAAATGAAGTTCCCGTGATAACAACAGCTTGTCCACTCGTTACGAAGACAGACGCGGACGTTACGAATGTTTGTCTGTTAGCAACAACAGTTTAAGCATTTATTATAAATGGATACTCATTTGCTGCGATCGCTGCGATCGCGTACTCAGCATAACAAATACTTAAAATTCAAGCTAACAAATTAAGCATTAATTATAATTGGGTACTTCGATATCGTAATTGGGTACTTCTTTATCGTATTTGGGTACTTCGATATCGTAATTGGGTACTTCGATATCGTAATTGGGTACTCCTTTATCGTATTTGGGTACTTCGATATCGTAATTGGGTACTTCGATATCGTAATTGGGTACTCCTTTATCGTATTTGGGTACTTCGATATCGTAATTGGGTACTTCGATATCGTAATTGGGTACTCCTTTATCGTATTTGGGTACTTCGATATCGTATTTGGGTACTCCTTTATCGTATTTGGGTACTTCGATATCGTATTTGGGTACTTCGATATCGTATTTGGGTACTTCGATATCGTATTTGGGTACTCCTTTCTCGTATTTGGGTACTCATTTGTTATGGTTCTTCAGTACTTGTTATGCTAAATTATTAGTTACAAATTCAAAAGGATATTAAAAATTGTATTAAAAAATTACTAAAAGCATTGCAATTATTGACAT
>NZ_JABXKJ010000269.1 GCF_017115085.1 Nostoc sp. NMS7
TTGGGCGCTCGGTGCGCTTCGCGCACCATTGCTTGTGCCAGTTGCGTAAGTCCTGAATTAAATGGATGAGCAGAATCACACCATAACTATCAATTTTATTGATTTTGTCACTAAGGCTCATTTCTTCTAACTCATCCACCAACAGCAGCGCCTCATGGATTTTGCCTTGTTCTAGAGATTGCCTAAGTTCTAACAGTTCTTCCATACTCAATTTTGTTTGTCTTGCTCTGATGTCAGGGCTATTTCGTTCTAGACATAAACATAGCTAAAGTCCGTTAAAACGGACTATAACCTTTTCTCAGTCGTCTTTAGACGACTTTAGCTATTAGACTCAGAATTCATTCTGAGGCGGGCTAGATGAGAATGAAATAGCCGTACTCTGATGTAAAGACTTCTGTAATTAGCCGATCTTCGACTTCAGAGGGGTCAGCTGTCTCAAAAAATAATTCCAATGCCTCAACCAAATTACTGTGTGCTTCTTCGATGGTGTCACCTTGGCTAGCAATATCTAATTCTGGACAAAGCGACACATAGCCCTTTTCCTCACGCTCAATAATCGCGGTAAATTGTTTTGTTTTCCTCATGTTTTACCTCTAGTTAAATCAGCTAATCTGATGATTTAATTATCGCTTTATTGGCTCTTCCTCCGCCAAGCTGGTTTCACCACTTGACGACTACGAGCGATCGCTAGAGAATCATTAGGAACATCTTCTGTGATCGTCGAACCAGCAGCCACGTAGACATCATCACCCAAGGTAATTGGAGCCACTAAAACGCTATTGGCACCAGTTTTAGTCCGATCGCCTATTTTAGTACGATGCTTCTTCACGCCGTCATAATTGGCAGTAATTGTACCGGCACCAATATTCACCTGATTGCCGACAACGCTATCACCTATATACGACAAATGTGCTGCATTGGTGCGATCGCCTAATTGCGTATTTTTCAATTCCACAAAATTCCCCACACGGCAACCAGCGCCCACCTGTACCTGACCGCGCAAATGAGCATAGGGCCCAATTCGGCTTCCGGCTTGCACAGTGCTATTTATTACCATAGAATATTGCACCGTGACGTTTTCACTCAACTGGCTATTTTCAATTAAACTTCCCGGACCAATATGACTTCCGGTTTGAATCACCGTATTTCCTCGCAGGTGAGTTTGGGGTTCAATAATTACATCCGGCTGTAATTCCACTGTTTCATCAATGGTGATGCTTGTAGGATCGATGAGAGTGACACCCGCCAGCATCCATTTTTCCTTGACTCGTTTTTGCAAAATTTCGTATGCTGTTGCCAGTTGCAGGCGATCGTTGATGCCGAGAATTTCTTGATAATCTTCCACATCCACTGCCATCACTTGTCCCACCTGAGTCACGGCATCGGTGAGATAGTATTCTTTTTGGGCATTGTTTGCCTGTAGATGGGGCAGCACCTTTGCCAAATCTGGCCAGCGAAAGCAGTAAACTCCAGCGTTAATCCGGTGATTTTGTCTTTGAGCAGCAGTACAATCCTTATGTTCGACCATTTGCTGCACAATATTTTCATCGTTACAAAAAACGCGCCCGTAGCCCGTGGGGTCGGATAGGTGGGAGGTGAGAATAGTGGCGGCGTTTTGATTTTGGGCGTGAGTTTGTAACATCTGCTTGAGCGTTTCGCTGCGTATCAACGGTAAATCGCCGTTAAGTATCAGTAAATCCCCAGTGTAATCTTCCAAGTGAGGAAGTAATTGCTGGATCGCATGACCTGTCCCCAATTGTACAGGCTGTTCGACAAACTCCAAACTGGGAATTGAATGCATGGCGGCTTGCACTTCCTCCGATTGATACCCTACAATCACGATTCGCCGTGAGGGTAAAAGTGGTTCAACACTTTCGAGAACTCTCTCTACTAGCGATCGCCCACCCAAAGAATGTAAAATCTTGGGTAAGCGTGATTTCATCCGTGTGCCGCGTCCCGCCGCTAGAATTGCTACAACTACCATAATTAGCTATCAGCTATCAGTGAAATTGTGATTAATACTGTTGGTACTTTAAGATGTCGGCTCAAATCATACCAGCTAATCATAGAAGACTAAAATATAAAAGGAGTTGGAACAACTTCACGCTCCTTAGCAAATAGCGTGTCGTATGTAGACAAGACTCCCTAACGTTAGTGCGCTGATGGGGTTTCCTCCATCAGCGCACTAACTAAGCTGAAAAACATCTAATTTGCATAACCGAATTAAACAGAACTCTTGTGGGGTGGGCAGCGTTCGACTGAGCGCTCACGCCGAAGTCTTTCCCGCCCTAATGGGAGCAAGTTAAATGTGGAACAGCTTACTACAAACCCTTAATTATTCACGCCTACTTACTTAATTAAGGGGTTAAAAAGTCTAAATGGTTTCCTGCTTGGGCACGCAAATCTTCCACAGTCCCCTGAATTTGTAACTTACCTTGATTAAGCAACACAATCCAATCAGCACGGCTAATTACTCTAGGACGGTGGCTAATCAGGATCGTAGTTTTGTCTTTGCGGTGGTACAACAGTTGATCTAAAACTTGAGCTTCACTAACTGGATCGAGTCCAGCAGTTGATTCATCTAAAATCAGCACAGGTGGATCATTAACGATCGCTCTTGCTATAGCCAGTCTTTGCCGTTGTCCACCAGAAATATTTGACCCAAATTCACCTAATACAGTTTGATATTTTTCAGGTAGTTTACTAATAAAATCGTCTGCCTCAGCAATTTGGCAAGCGGTGACAATTTGCTCAAAAGTGACGTGAGGAGAACCTAACCGGAAGTTTTCAACAATTGAGCGACTCCAAAAATGAGCATCTTGAGGAACCAGAGCAACTTGTTGCCGCAAACAATCAAGGGCTAGGTCTTGCAGATTATAAATACCAATGCGAATGTTGCCAGAAATAGGTGTATATAATCCGGCGAGCAATTTAGCAAAAGAACTCTTCCCACAGCCAGATGTACCAATTATGGCAATAACTTTACCGCCAGGAATAGTTAGGGAGAAATCTTCCAATAACTCCAACCTTCCAGGGTAGTGAAAGTTTAGATTTGTGCAAATAATATTAGCATTGCTAGGAATTTGAGCAAAGGGTTTGTTAGTATCGCCTTGAGTTTCCTGTGTGGCATCGATAACTTCTGTTAAGCGTTCAGTGGCAGTTTTAGCACGCATGAATTCATCTATAAATCCGATCACAGTACCGATGAATGCCAAAAAATTACCATTCATGGCGTTAAATGCGAGCAGTTGACCGATGCTGAGTTCCTTACTAATAACTAAAGTGCTGCCGAAACCAATTAAACAAACACTGCCGATAGCATAAACTAACCCAGAAAAGATATTGTTAATAATTCCAATCTGAATTGTGCGGAATGTTTGATTTGCTAACCGACCAAATCGATTCTGGAATTCTTCCCAAAATTGCGGACCTGCGGTAGTAGTTTTGAGTGTCAGCGCACCTTTAAAGCTTTCAACCAGAACACCTTGGTTTTCCGCGTCTAAAACTAATATACCTCTGACTTTCTGTTGAAGTGTAGGCAGGAAAACAACCGTAGATGAACTCATGACAATAGCAATAATGAAGGCTGCCAAGGTGAGTTTCCAGCTATAGAACAGCATGAAACTTAAAGAAACCACCGCAATAAAAAATTGGCTAGGCAGACTGACAACTATTTGGGTAACTAGCTGATTAATTTGTTCAATATCTTGCAATCTGCTCACAATCTCGCCACTGCGACGTGATTCATAGTAAGTCAGAGGCAACCGCAGGATTGTTCTGGCAAATTCCAGGACTAGACCTAACTCAAGCCGTTGGGCAAAATGAGCAATTAGATTAGATTGAAATAGTTGCAGACTACTTGACACCAGATTCATTGCCACAACAGCAATAATCAAAGCACCAAGCAGCTTGGTATCACCCCGAACCAGTACATCATCTGTCAGAATTTGAAGCAGGATTGGAGAAGTTAAGGAAAGCAGACCGATAATGATGGCGCACAGAAAAGCCTCGAATAGTATGCCTCCATAAGGCAATACACGCCGCATAAAGCGCCCAAAACCGCCTATTTTATCATCCGGTTGAGCATAAAAGCGAACCGAATCTGGCTCTAGCAAAAGCATCACCATATCCGGCCAACCATCTATTAATTCTTTTTTAGAGAGATAACGGATGTTAGCTGCTGGGTCGGCAACTATATATTTCTTGCCTTTTTGACCATACAAAACAACCCAGTGGTAGCCTTTCCAGTGAATGATTGCTGGTAGTGGTGCTTGGTCTATTCTGTCTAATATTTCTTTTGATGCCCTAACCGAACGCGCATTGAAACCAAGTGCCTCCGCTCCCCGCCTCAATCCCAACAATGTTGTTCCTAATTGCCCGGTGCCTACTGCTTCCCGGATACGATTTAGTGTAAAGTTACGCCGATAATGTTTGGCAATGGAAGCAAGACAAGCAGCTCCACAATCTTCCTCACTATGTTGTGTAACAACTTGGTATTTCATTTCAGACTCTAATACCCAATAACATTGTGACAAAACCTATAAATAAAAAAATAGCAGGGTTCTGTCCCTGCGTGGTTAAAGATTTGACCAAGAGTTTAGTTTTACTAAGCTAATCAGCATTTAAATTGCATAAAACCAAGTCTCAAGTCTTTACTAAAAGTGAATCACTCTGAAAACATAAATGCCGATTAGCTGATCATTCTCATATATCTTCACACTAGGAGAATAGACTTGCTAAGTCTAAAATCCCACCTGGTGTACTTACAATTGTAGTTATAGGTTTAGTTGTAGTTGATTTGACTGTCGTTACTTTTTTTATTGACACAGATGATCCCTTTTTCCCCGATGACCCCTTTTTCCCAGTTGTTCCCTTTTTTACAGTACCTTTCGTAACACTAACGTTAGCCGTACCACCACAGAGGCTTGCTTCTTCGGTTTCAGTTAGTGAGGTAAACATTGAAGATGTTTGAGCGCTTTTCATACTTAACCTAAGTTGCTAATTATCAGTTTTGAAGTTTTTAGAAAGTTGCTTTCAGTTAAGATAACGAGATGTAGTACGTACCAAAATCGCTATATCTTTAGTATATCAACCCATAAAACATCGGCAATTTTGGCATATTTACCTCACTTACTCCAAGCAAATAGATATACTTGCTTATTCGTTTAGAGTAAGTGAGGTAAAAACAACTTCGTTATCGTTCAAAAATTACTAGATTGTGATGAATCTGGTTAACTTAATCAAATAGTGACGCTTACTTCCCTAGTTGACTCCTCACCTTGAGTAATCAACTAGGAAAAAGAAACACTTAATATCAACAGTTGCATACTAGCAACCGTTGATATACTTTATTAACTTTGTTGAAGAAAAGTATTTGGTTAGTCAGAAACGTATGCTAGGATAACTGCGATAACCAACACAGCTAATCATTCGCCAAATAGTAACTTCACCTGCTTCAACAGGGTAGTTTATTTAGGACACTTTATCCGAGTAAAGACGCGGTTAATAGTATCTTTACGTTTAGTCTATCCTTTGTACTCAACCTCATAAGTTCGTCTACCAGCCATATGCAACGGCTGGCGCTCCATCTCCACCAGCTCCGCCATTACCGCCAGCTCCGCCAGTAACAGTGCCTCCACTAACACTAACATTGCCAGTGCCGCTATTGAGGATGCCAGGTCCGCCATTACCACCAGCTCCACCAGCGCCGCCATTGCCACCAGTAAGTGTAATGCTAGTAGTCTTAGTAGTGGTGGTGGTGGGGGTGGGTTTAGGTGCAGGCTTCTTTACTGGCTTCTTATACCAACCACCAGAGAAATTAGCTTCTTCGTTAGCGGTCAATGTGGTGAACAATGTGCTTTCCATAATCTTTAGTCCTCGCTTAGTTGATTGTTGGGATTAAACTAATATGCAATTCCTGGCGCACCATCTGCACCAGTTCGGCGTTCTCGCTTGATTGTTGGGATTAACCTAATGAAACGGCTGGGGCACCATCTCCACCAGCTCCGCCATTACCACCAGCTCCGCCTTTAACAGTGCCTCCAGTGACACTAACTTTGCCACTGCCGCTATTGAGGATGCCAGGGCCGCCGGCTCCACCAGCTCCACCAGCGCCGCCATTACCACCAGTAAGTTTAATGGTAGTGGTAGTAGTAGTGGTAGTAGTGGGGGTGGTCTTTACTGGTTTCTTCCACCAAGACTTATTTCCACCAGATAAATTGGCTTCTTCGTTGGCGGTTAATGTAGTAAACAATGTGCTTTCCATAGTTTAAGTTCTCGCTTGCTTGTTGGGATTAACCTAATGAAACGGCTGGCGCACCATCTCCACCAGCTCCACCATTACCACCAGCTCCACCAGTAACTGTGCCACCACTAACACTAACAGTGCCAGTACTGGTATTTGAGATGCCAGGGCCGCCAACTCCACCAGGTCCACCAGCGCCGCCATTACCACCAGTAAGTGTAATAGTAGTAGTGGTGGTGGTGGTGGTGGTAGGTTTAGCAGGAGGCTTCTTTACTGGTTTCTTCTTATTACCACCAGACAAACTAGCTTCTTCGTTGGCGGTCAATGTGGTGAACAATGTGCTTTGCATAGTCTTAGTCTCGCTTGATTGTTGGATTAAAGTCACGTCACTTCAAAGTTAATAGATATACACGGAAAGAGTATATTTAGTAACTTTTTCGTGTCGTTAAATGTATTATACGGCTCTTACTCAAAAGGTCAAGCAACTAATTTCTTAAGAAATATGTATTACGCCTCTTCAGAAAATATACTACATAGTTAGTATTTATACAAATTTAATTAAAAAACAAGTTGTGATTTATCAACTATTAATATAATTATGACCATCTAAAAACTGAACTTTGTCCAAAAATGTATAAGTTAAATTTGTTACCTATTATACTGAGAAAAGCCCGAAGATCCCCAGAATTTAAAGATATAGTAAAGTAAATATACAACATTTTTACAGGAGTTATACTTAAATAGTTTTATAAAATTCAAGACTGGGATTCTGCATTGTTGAATAAGTATCTCTATGTAAGCATCTTATTTTTTAATTATTTTATACTCAGTCTATTTGTCTGAGTATAATTTCTTTTAATATAAAAAGGCTTAAAGTTGCTTAATTATTGATTGATGGCAAAAAAGCTTGATTTATTATACAAAATATTTTTAAATAAATAAAGAAGGGATGAAATTTTAGATAAAAATTATAAAGATTTGATGATCGCAGTCAAATGCGCTAATTGTTATTTAAACTTAGCTGTATACAAACCTTATATTTACATACTAAGTACATCCAGGCAAGGCACTTATCAGTAATAAAAAAAAAGCCGCAGCTTTCGCCCTGGAGAGCAAAAACGCCAGAATTCTGGAATTTTTGCCAAAAATATCATTGAAATGGAAAAGAGCTTTCATTTTTTGGATGTCCCTAAATCTTGGTCGTCACCCTAACCCTAGGTAGATTTTTTTGCTAGATTATTTATACAACCAAAATGTTTTTTAGCCTTCATGCTCATTGACCCTCAACCAGACTTTCTCCGCCTAGTCCAAAACGACGAATATCTTCCCCCAATCAGCATCTGGACAAGGTTGGGAGGGATATTTTTAATTGGAAGTGTTGGCGCTACCTTCGGAATTACTAGTATCATCCAATACAATATAATCGTGAAGGCTGATGCTAGCGTCCGCCCAACCGGAGAAATACGGTTAGTGCAAGCAGCAGCTGAGGGAACAATCATAAGCATTAAGGTGAAAGAAAATCAGGTTGTGAAAAAGGGAGATACGATCGCACTCATTGACAACTCCCAATTGCAAAGTAAAAAAAGCCAAATACTCGGCAATATCCAGCAGAATCAGTTACAACGAGCGCAAATCGATGCACAACTCAAAGCGCTAAAAGCCCAAATGACTGCTGAATCCAATGCAACCGGACAGGCGATTTCATCCGCAAAAGCAGACTTCAGTCGCAACAAAAGAGACTATCAAGATAAGCAAATCACTAGTGAAACAGAAGTACAAGAAATACAAGCCTCTGTTGAATTAGCTAAAGAAGAACTGAAGCGATATGAGGAGTTGGGAAATACAGGGGCGATCGCCGTTCTCGAAATTAAAGAAAAAGAACAAGCTTTTAAAGCTGCAACTGCGAGACTCGAACGCGCTAAAGCTGGACTGAATCCCAGTGATGCTAATGTGGCGATCGCCCAAGAACGCATTGCCCAAGAATTGACAAAGGGTGAGTCTACCCTCGCTCAATTGAACAAAGACAAAGAGGAAATCATCAGGCGTCAAGTTGAAATTCAAAACCAAATTAGCAGTGCTCAACAAGAACTCAGACAAGTCTTTACCGAACTGCAAAAAACTGTAATTCGTACCTCAGAGGCAGGTACTATCCTCAAACTAGAATTAAGAAATGCTGGGCAAGTTGTCCGTGCTGGGGATGTGATCGCTCAAATTGCTCCCAACAATGCCCCTTTAGTAATCAAAGGCCGTGTTGCCGCTTCTGATATTAGTAGAGTCAAGGTATGTAAAGTCGTACAAGTCACAAAATGTCCAGAGGGAGAAGTACAAATGCGGTTTTCTTCCTATCCATACCCAGATTATGGCACCCTCAAAGGTGCTGTCAGAGGTATTAGTGCCGATGCGATTACATCTCAAGGTAACAGCAACGTTGCAATTGCGCCTTACTATGAGGTGACAATTGAGGCAGAGAGACTTTATTTAAAAAAGAGCGGTAAATCCTATCCTCTTCAACCAGGGATGGAAGTTACAGCTGATATTATTTCCAAAAAAGAAACCCTACTGACATTTATTCTTAGAAAAGCAAGGCTGCTAACAGATTTGTAGGCTCCTTCCTGCATTCCACGCCATTGAGAACTACTATCGCAATTCAAAATTTTTGATCTTGGAAAGTTCTGATCGGACTTGGCGTTGGCGCAGCCAGACCCTTCTCTACCAGACCCTTCTCTACCAGACCCTTCTCTACCAGACCCTTCTCTACGAGACGCTACGCGAACGGCAAGCTCAGGGCATGCCGCTGCGCGTTGCTTGGGAGGGTTACGCCTACGCGCATTTACAAAACTCCAAAAGCCGAAAATTCCTAGTGTGATAGTTTAGGGTGGGTAATGTGGGTTAAGGGGTTTTACAGTGGGTTTTTCTAATGAAAAAATTTTTGAGATACCTGGGTTTAGGTTTGCTATCTACGTTTTTCACTGCTACTCCCGGATTGGGAGCTGAACGTATTAGTTTTTATTACCCTCCCTTCGGCGAATTCTACTTATCTGTGGACTCGCTAGAAACTTTTGCTAAAGAAGGCAAAATCGATCAGGATTTTTCATTTTATGCTAATCGTGCTACTCCTCAACAACTCGCTCAACTGCGGGATCTACTCCAGCAACGCTTCAATGTCACTCCTACACTAGTATCTCAAGTTACCTACTCACCGATAGGCGAGCAGCTGATGCAACAGTTGGGAAAATTACTGCTCACTGAGTCTCGAAAGAACGGCTTCTATGCTATACGTGCCTCTTTGATTTTGGCTGCTGCTGATCAAAAGGGTTTAACAGTTGTGAATTTGCTGCGGAAATTTCCTAGCAATACTATACGGGTGAATTTCACGCAAGGGCTAAAGATAGTCGATGACTTGTCACAATTGCTCAAAAAGAAGGATGAAGTTGTTGCCTCTATTGAAAAAGAAGCGATCGCTCAAGCGGCCAATTCAACTACTGACTTCTTCCAACTGCCAGATTTGCGATCGCCAGGAAAATTCCGCTGGGATAAAAAAACCTTCGAGTTAAATGACGTTTCTCGCTCACGCCGTTTACCCGTGGATATCTATGTGCCTGCAACTCAAAACTCACAACTGACAACTCAGAACTCTCTGTCGTCTCCCTTTCCCCTAATTGTAATTTCTCATGGTGTTGGCTCAGACCGCTCTAGCTTTGTCTACTTAGCTCAACATCTTGCATCCTATGGTTTTGCCGTTGCTGTACTGGAACACCCTGGTAGTAATGCCAAACGCTTTCAGCAATACTTTGCGGGTTTGGCAGTGCCGCCAGATGCAGCAGAATTTATCAACCGACCTTTGGATATTAAGTATCTACTCAATGAACTGGAACGGCTAGAAAAATCTGATCCCACTCTCCAAGGAAAACTCAATTTTCAGCAAGTTGGGGCGATTGGTCAGTCCCTTGGTGGTTATACTGTTTTGACTCTAGCAGGAGCAAAGATTAACTTTAACCAACTGAGGCAAGATTGTAATCCCAATAATTCATCCTTTAATTTGTCGCTCTTGTTGCAGTGTCAAGCAAGTGAGTTATCGCCAAAAAATTACGAACTCAAAGACGATCGCATCAAGGCCATTATTGCAATTAATCCCATTGACAGCTCAATTTTGGGTGAGGGCGGAGTGAGTCAAATTAAAATGCCTGTAATGCTGGTAGCAGGTAGTCAAGATATTTTTGCTCCACCTGTATCTGAACAAATTCGCCCCTTTACCTGGCTTTCTGATCCCAATAAGTACCTAGTTTTGATCGAAAATGCCACCCACTTTTCGGCGATCGCCGCACCTACTTCTCAAAACGGTGCCTTACCTGTGCCATCTGCTTTGGTGGGTCCTAATAGTGCTGCTGTTTATTCCTATCTCAACGCCCTCAGCGTCGCTTTTTTGGAAACCCATCTCCTCAACCGCCCTGAATACCGTTCCTATTTGCAGCCATCCTACGCCATATTCATCAGTAAAGAGCGGTTTAATCTCAGTCTTTTACAATCGTTGTCAGCAGATCAATTCAATCTAATTTGGAATGCATCAACTGTCCAGTCAGTCAAACCATCAAAACCTCAACCTATCCCTATCCCTACCCATCCGTGAGAGATTAAGATAAAGCGCCTTTTGTCAATCAGCTAAAATACTCAGATATTCTAAAAAAAAGTGATACCTACGGTAAGCTAGGCTAACGCATTCTATTTTTGCCGCAAATGTAGTGGATCACGGCGACGTAATTCATCTGCGGACGCTACGCGAAGGCAGCAGCGCTTCGCTATCGCACTGTGCCAAGTTAATTTGAGATCAGCTGATCAAGGGTATATTTTCTTATATCCCTCTTTCAAGAAACACTTGACGTAAAGCTTATGTAGAAAGGGTTTGATAAAAT
>NZ_JABXKJ010000161.1 GCF_017115085.1 Nostoc sp. NMS7
CAGACATCGCGCTTCCTTGCTTGGCAATGTTAAGAAATATTTCGCCAACAGCATCATCATCGCAACAGAAAACCGAGTTAAGCTTAAAAGCCTTATTAGATAATTAGATAAAGATTTTTCTGATAACCAAGGTGATTGACGCTCTGCTGATCGTCGAGTCACTGCTCAACGATAAAATAAGGGTTTCAGCTTCTAAAAATCCTTGTATTGCTTATGTAATATATGATACCCTTATCTTTTATCCGACTAAAACTACGATTAATACCACTTCCCCAGACACAACACTTTCACCAATATGCGATCGCGGAGGGAGCATATTGGCAACGAGAATAGAAACTATTACGCTGCCGATAAATTTTGCTTGTCTTTGGTATCGCCTTTGATGCGTAATCCAAGCGATAACCATTTACAGGGTGCTAACTTCTAGTTACAGTTAGCCGTAAATTATTATAGGCACAATGCAACTGTAACTTTCACTTGGTGCAAAGTATAGTTTACAAAAATTGCTCAGGCGGTTGCTTTAGTTCCGGTTTAATTCGAGAAGCTATCCACGCGCAAATCCCGCCAGACATCAGAAATCTGCCAGCCAGAGTTGCCAACAGACTGTACTGGAGGATTGTCAAGGAATGGAATATAGTCAGGAACGAATGGCTCTGAAATCGCTACTGCTTCCTCCTCAGCCACAGGGACTGAAGAATCGACAGTGTTAGCTTCTTGAAGTTGGTCTTCTGCTTCTTCGATTAACTTCATCTGTCTCAGGGTAAGCTTGTCGGATTTTTTGATGATTTTTTTTGTATCTATATCATTAGAAGTTTTCATTGGCTTAAAATTTGGATGGGTAAACTTGGGAGAAGATGGGTATTAATAATTGCACAGAATTAACAAGGTACACCAAATCTATGGAAAATACGAGTCCCTTGTTGAGGAATTTATTAATTGGACATAAATATCTTTTTCGGGCAGATGCCCTAGCATAATCTAGTTGCACAGATGCCTTAAAGCGATCGCTTCTTTCGTTATGACTGTACCTCAAGATTGTTTTGCGGTTTTGACTCCTAATAAGCAGATAATGAAGGGTTAAGAGTTATCGCTGTGGAGGAACAGCGTTGAGAAACTTATCAGGTGATAAAGGCACAATCTTAGTAGTTGACGATGAAGCTAGCATCCGCCGAATTTTACAGACGCGTCTAGAAATGATTGGCTACAGTGTAGTTACAGCTAGTGATGGTGAAGAAGCTTTGTCAGCTTTTCGCCTTTTGACCCCTGATTTAATAGTTCTGGATGTGATGATGCCAAAACTAGATGGTTATGGTGTCTGTCAAGAATTACGGAAACAATCAGACGTACCAATTATCATGCTCACAGCTTTAGGAGATGTAGCAGACCGAATCACTGGGCTAGAACTCGGTGCTGATGACTACATGACGAAACCTTTCTCACCCAAAGAACTGGAAGCTCGAATTGCCTGTGTACTAAAACGGCGCTCCCACAAAACCAGTATTAATACTATTCCTAACTCTCTTATAATCCATGTGGGCAATCTCAAAATCGATACAAGTAGGCGGCAAGTTCATAAAAATGAGCAACGCATTCGATTGACAGGTGTGGAGTTTAGCTTATTAGAGTTGTTAGTTAATCATTCGGGAAAGATTTTTTCAAGGGTTGAAATATTACAGCAATTGTGGGGCTTTGTACCAGAGATGAATACAGACACTCGTGTGGTAGATGTGCATATTTCGCGGTTACGGACAAAGGTAGAATCCGATCCCAACGACCCAGAATTCATTATCACAGCAAGAGGTAGTGGTTATTTTTTCCCACGAATTATTGATTCAGAACAGGAATAACAGGAAAATATGAGTAAGCTCATCTTAATTACAGGCATAAGTAAAGGTCTAGGTTATGCAATGGCTGAGGGTTTTATTCAACAGGGACATACTGTTATTGGTTGCGCCCGTTCATCAGATGCTATTGATAAAATACGCCAGAAATTTAGTGCGCCCAACGACTTCACATCTGTAGACGTGGCAGATGAACACCTTGTAAAAGAATGGGCAATAGACGTACTTCAAAAATATTCACCGCCAGATATAGTAATTAATAATGCGGCAATTACCAATTATCCAGCACCTTTGTGGGAAATACCATCTGAAGAATTTTCGGATCTAATAGATATTAATATCAAAGGAGTAGCAAATATAATTCGCCATTTCGTACCAGCAATGGTGAAAAAGAAACGGGGTATTATTGTTAACTTTAGTTCTGGCTGGGGACGTTCGACTTCAGCCCAAGTTGCACCATATTGTGCTTCTAAGTGGGCAATAGAAGGATTAACTCGTTCTTTGGCACAAGAATTGCCAACTGGTATGGCAGCTATACCCCTCAATCCAGGTATTATTCATACTGATATGCTTTCTATTAGCTTTGGAGAAGAAGCTGCTAATTATACACCCGTGTCCGATTGGGTATTGAAAGCTGTTCCATTTATTCTCAATTTAAAACCTAAAGATAATGGAATTCCCTTGACTGTACATTAAAGAGTAAATCTCAATTGTGATCGTTGCCATTAGGAGCCGATAGTTGAATCACCTCAGTAAAACGTGAATACTTAACTGCATCGGTAGGAGGATAATCTGCCGACACTGCAATTAATCCAATTTTGATATCCTCGAAATAAATCACACCTCCAATACGTCTTTCAATTTGGAAAGCTCCATGAAATAGATGATGCTTTGCAATGTATATCAGCAAAAAGTCACTAATCTTTATTGCCCTGCCAAACATCTGCTGACAAGTTTTTTGGAGGACAGCATCTAGATATTCATTATAGGCAGGCTCACCCAGGTCAGTGAATTCCGGCAGATCCGCAAAATGATCCATATAAAATAGCCAGATATCGGACAAGTCTGCGTCATTCGTCAGTTTTTGCTTAAGTGACTGCAATAAGTCGATATTCATATTGTGGATATTGAGGAGATGGGGTAAACAGACAGTACTGTTAAAAAGTTATCAATTATTTTTGCGTTAATGGGGGATAAAGAATCGCCACTAAAACATTCTACTAAATGGTGGGGGATTTAGATCGCGGGAAAAATAGATCATTGATAACTGTTCAAATAGGCTAGATAGCAACTTGAGATAAGCTAATGTTGTCCTTAAGAATGTCTATCTCGACTGGAAAAAGTACTTTAACTTTCATTTGTTGTAGTTCATGTAGGGCAGCGTTAGCATCGGTAGCACCAAATTTGAAGTACTCAGTTAAACTACCAATGCGATAATTGTAATTATGATAGCGGTGTTTAAAATATAGTTCTACATTCCCCCTGTGTGGCCAAGTTCCAAGTATTTGAATAGTAACAGTTTGATAAGAGATAAGTAAATCCGTTTCTATTTCTATCAATCGCTGTTGGATGGGTCTGGCGGTAACTCCTATCTTGTGCAAAATACCTTTAGGCGTTTGAATTTCTAAAAAATACAGAGTACAAGATAAAATGCGTTGAAGTTGAGCGCGATAAAGTGTCAAGTCGGTGAGCCGATATGAGTTATCTAATGCATTTTTGTATAATGCGTGTTTGGCTGCTAGCTCTAGCTTCAGTAGCTTTCTGAGCAACAGGGGTTCTTGCACTTCGTTGAATAAACTGAATTCTAGTGTCCCAACAGGAATTTTTCCTAAATTAGTAAATTCATAAGCTGGAGGGGTTAAATAGACATTTTTTTGGAACATTCCAGCCTTGAAAAGTCCCGGAGTAACTAAACCAGGGCTGATAGGATAATTGATTGAGCCGTATTCTTTCCACAGCAATTTTAACTGTGCTAAATCTTTACGCGATAGGTAAATATTGAAATTATCGTAGAGTGGTAAAATCGGAAAATCACGGTTAGCTACAGGCAGGCAAGTCGCTGAAGAATGTGCAAAATGATGTTGCTTGACTTTGCCTTTCTTAGCAGTTAGCTCACCGTAAAAGTAAGGGCATTTAAGCTCGGTTTTACCACGACCAACATCCAGGGTAAGCGCATCTAATTTTGTAGCTCTTGATACAGACATAAAGCTTAAAGCTCTATCTAAATATTAATTTTTCATTCAAAATAGGACGAATTGTCGTAAATGATTGAAAAAACATGGTTTAAATAGCTTTTTATGTTTTTTAACCATATAAAGACGAAAATGTCAATCCCACCCCTTGGCTCAGTGTAGTAATTTTGAACTTATTTGTGCTTTGGGTGAACCCCAAAACTACCGTGTCAATAGGGTTTGAGATGCGCTTACCCTGGACCAACATCTTCAACACAGACTAATTTTCCATTTGAGGCTATACCAAATTTAAGCCACATTGTTACGCTTACTCATTAGCAGAAAAACCAATCGCAGCAGATAGCATAAAGTTCAGGCAAGGCTGAAATAATTTGCAGATATGTTAAATTTCTTTCTAAACTAGTGCTAGTGTACTATAAGATTTGTAATTTAGGATTTTATTTGCTTGGAAATAGTGTGTGAAAAGCGAGACTGCTTGTAGTGGAGCTACCCTTGGGACAAGAATCTGTCGCTAGAACCAGGAAGATAATTCATGTGGATATGGACGCCTTCTACGCATCGGTAGAGCAGAGGGACAACCCTAGCTACCAAGGCAAAGCCTTAGTCGTCGGTGGCAGTCCCAATCAGCGAGGCGTAGTTGCCGCCGCCAGTTATGAAGCTCGTAAGTTTGGGATTCACTCCGCGATGCCGTCAGTAACTGCGTTCACTAAATGTCCCGAACTTATATTTGTCAGACCGAGATTCGATGTTTACCGAGATATTTCCACTTCAATCCACGCCATATCCAAACGCTACACTGATTTAGTGGAAGGAGTTGCACTAGATGAAGCATACCTGGATGTTACTGAGAATAAGCAAAATATCACCTACGCTTCTACGATTGCAAGATACATCAAAACTGCAATTTTCCAGGAAACTCAATTGACGGCAACTGCGGGTGTGTCAATTAACAAGTTTCTTGCAAAAATGGCATCAGGGCAGAAGAAGCCCAACGGACTGACGGTTATTTTACCAGAGGATGCGATCGCATTTGTAGAGCAGCTGCCAATTGAAAAGTTTCATGGTATTGGAGAGGTGACGGCGGCGAAGATGCACTCACTCGGCATTCACACTGGGGCTGATTTGAAAGAGCGATCGCTGACTGAGCTAACACACCACTTTGGTAAAGCAGGGCAGTATTACTATAAGATTGCCAGAGCAGAAGATGACCGCCCAGTTGAAGCAAATCGGGTTCGTAAGTCCATAGGTGCAGAAACCTCATTTGCACAGGACTTAAGCGATGTCGGTCAGATGTCACAAGAACTCGAACAGATTGCCCAAATTGTCGAGCAACGGTTAGAGCAGCATGAAACGCGAGGACGCACATTAACGCTGAAAGTCAAGTTTTCTGACTATCATCAGATAACCCGTAGTAAGACAATGCTTGCTCCCATTAGTGAACTATCTACGATTTTTGAGATAGCCAAAGCGCTGTTTGAGTCGATTGATCTGGAAAACCGCAGTATTAGGTTGTTGGGAATTTCCTTGTCTAACCTGGATAACGCCAAACAAACCCAAGCCATTCAATTGCCATTATTTCAGAATTGGAACATCGTATTTTAGCGTAGGTGTAGTCTGTTCAGACGCTGACAACTCGGTTATTGTGAGGGAGCGAATCAACTCCCGAATCACATCAGTTGCAGGTCTACCTGTCATTGCACAATATCGTTCAAGTTTTTCGCTTTCAACTGATGCAAGATTTATTGTGATTCGTTTGATAGCCCATTTTTTGTTCATGACTTGCCCTAATAATTAAATTTAATGAATTATCTAGACTTTAAATGCCAAGTGCAATACTTAACAAATATATAGATGTTAACCACAGCATACTTGCCGTAAAACTATTTTTAGCACATCCCTCCCCAGAGTATTTACTTGTACCCCAAAACTTCACTGATAAATCATTTATATGAACTTTAGAACATTTAAAATGAACTTGTATTTTTGGTAAATATTGTTAAGCAAAGCGCAATTGGAGTGAGCCTTGCAAGAGGCGTATAATCAGCAAATAATCAGCAAGTATTGCCAATTGAATTTAGTAAACCTTATCTTCATACAATTGCATCTAATATTCATTTGCTCTTTACCCAAAGGTGAAATTGACTAACTACTCTGGATATAGACTTTCATTCAAGCACTATATTTAACTCCATAACTTAACAAAACCTTAAGCAAGCTAAAAAATTTTCTAGCTTGCTTAAGGTTTAATAATTTTGGTTCTTCAGTATCTGTTATGCCAAATTATTAGTTAGATATCAAAACTAGGCTCGAAAATAAAACTTAAAAGCCCGAATCAGTGCTAAACCCAGAAATAACTAGTAAATAATGTTGATTTTTCTTGCCTAGTAAGGGTTTCATGGCTTTTTTGAAGGTAATTTAGCATTATATACTAATTTTTATTCAGTCAGAGCTTAATTACCCACAGAAATCATCAACCCTCAACTCTCGCCACACATCAGACGGTTGCCACCCAGAGTTGCCAACGGAGCGTAGGGGGCGATAGTGTTCAGAAATGTATTCGGATTCGGAAACGTAGTCTTCAATGTACACAGGTGGATTTGGTTCAATCACTGGTTCAGGAATATTTAGGCTCTCAGGCATCTCAATGGGTTCAGTGGGTGGTGGGGTTACTTCTGTTTCCTTGCGAATTGGGTTAGAGGTTTTTTTGATCAGTCGTTTCATATCTATAGGAATCATTCGGCTCTCCATAAAGAACGGATATTCCAGGATACAAGAAGTTATTAGCGAATCAGAGACATTTTGCTTATTGTTGTATGGGTGATGGGTGTGGATTGCTTTTTGGGTACGTGAGTGGAGTGTGATGCCTAATAGGCCGCTAATGAAGGTGGTCTTATTATTAAATGGGAACGCAAGATTAAAAATAACGGTAATGCGATTTATAAAATATGGATACTCGTATTCCAGAATGTATTCGTCCAGTATTAAATAATTATTTGTTGTCATTACAAATCGAACTTCCGGGTCTGATAGAAGGCTTTTATATTCATGGTTCTATTGCACTTAATGCTTTTAACCCATACTTGAGTGACATTGATTTTATTACTATTTTCATACGACGGGCTACAACATCCGAGGTAAAAAAACTAAAAGCAGTCCATAAAAAACTAGAACTGAGCTACCCACAGTGGAAACTAGAAGGAAGTTATTTGCTTCTTGAAGATATCGGGCGGGAGCAACCAGAAATTGCTCCTTACCCCTACTATCATGACAGCGCTCTGCACTCTGCTGGATACCATGATATAAACCAAACCACTTGGTGGGTGCTGAAACATCAAGGCATTTGTCTGATTGGACTTCCACCAGAAAACCTTGCATTTACAGTTGATTGGAATCTGCTGCAAAGAAAGATGAAGGAAAATCTGAACAGCTATTGGGTGAGTTGGACGCGATCGCCAAGTAAATTAGCATATTTATTAACAGATAGTGGTATGAAATCCTCTCGAAAACGGAGGCTGGTCGATATGCTTTGGTGCATCTTCCACCAAAGTGGCATCAACTTATTCAAGAGGCAATTAACCTCCGTGAAATTCGGCATGGTTCCTCTTATCGCAGCAAAGTGAGCCGCGCTGTTGAAGCAGTACGCTTCTTACGCTATGTAATTAATGTATGTAACGAAATACGCATTTGACATCTGACTTGCTTACCGAAGGGATGGTGTTGATGCTGGCAGCTAACTCTTGGTGACAGCAGTTTCAAGATTTTTGGTTAGTTTTGCATAAAAACACAAAACTCTAGCTGAAGAATATTACATACCAAACGAATTATGTATAAACCAAGAGACAAGGCTTTAAAAGTCCCCTATTTTACAGTGCTTCCCGCTATTATGCAATACAGTTTTTCTCCTTGCCCCTCTCCTAGCATAGCTTTCAGCTTTGAGGATGTACCTCATAGCTGCCGGAAGTGCTGTATTTCGCTTTTCAAGTGCTGCCCTGAACTCCTTGCTCAGGGCAGTTTTTCTTATACAAGTGGCCTCCTTTGAGTCTTGCACCCGTTGGCCGGCAGTGAGAGCTTACGCCAATGATCTGGTTGCCTAAAATATTTATATTAAAGAACTTTCAATTACGTAGCTTGCTGCTACCTTGTGGCTAGGATTACGAATTACGGATTAGTATAAGTGAGTGTGTCAACAAGAAGGGTGCAGGGGATAGGGTGTAGGGTGTAGGGAATACGGCATTGGACGGAGCTTGAGACTCCGCCCAATGCAAACCAGAGTGAAAAACGGGGCTTGTGTCCCACTGGTTGTTGGGGCTCATTTCTTCCCCCACACCCTACACCCTATACCCCACACCCGCCCCAACGGGGCTTGGTCAGAGTTTTGCCTTTACAGACAATGTATGATTCTTGGGAACAGGGAGCAGAATAAAGCGTGATCAAAGCAGAAGTAGCGTCTTACGGATGTTGGCGATCGCCGATAACAACAGACTTAATTACTGCAAGTACAATTGGGTTGGGACAAATTGCCCTCTGTGGCGAAGAGATTTACTGGAGTGAGCTACGACCATCAGAGTCAGGTAGAAATGTCATAGTGCGGCGGGATGCAGATGGTAAAATCGAGTCCCTCACGCCTAGTGGCTTCAATGTGCGTACTCGTGTGCATGAATATGGTGGCAGTTCCTTTCTTGTGGTGAATGGCACTGTTTACTTTTCCAACTTTATTGATCAACGCCTATATTATCAATAAAATAGAACTGAACTTAGAGCAGTGTCCAGTTTGTAGTACCCCGTTAGACAGAATAGAGTTAGCCCCAGTCAGGTGATCGCAGATCGCCGAGTTGGTGAGCCAACCAGTACAAGTGAACGAATATCAGCGGCCCCTTTATGAAGTGCAAAATGTGAGTAGTCCTATAAACAATGAATGTAGAAAAACAAACTCCAATAACTAAGCAAAATCCCCCAATTTGGTTAAAAATATTAGTGATTTTCATGATTGGAGTAGGAATCTTCTTTCGCTTTGCCCATTTGGGTCAAAAAGCAATCTGGTACGATGAAGCTTTTACCTCTCTCGCTATTTCTGGTCATACTGTCGCTGAAGTCCGACAGGAAGTCTTTAATGAGCGAGTGATTCCTGTTGCTGCTTTGGATAAATATCAACACCTTAACCCAGATCGAGGCGTCAATGATACTGTTCACTATTTAATCACCTCAGACCCGCAGCATCCCCCTTTGTATTATGCGATGGTGAGATTGTGGACGCAAGTATTTGGAGATTCACCAGATGGAGTGAGGAGTTTATCAGCGGTGATCAGTCTGTTGATATTTCCGAGCGTGTATTGGCTGTGTCTAGAGTTGTTCGAGTCCCCAATTGTGGGATGGGTGGCGATCCCTCTAATGGCTGTTTCTCCCTTGCAGATTTTCTTCGCTCAAGAGGCACGCCAGTACGGTTTGTGGATGGTAACAATTCTAGTATGCAGTGCTGCCTTGTTGCGGACTCTCCGACGGGAAACTTTCTGGAACTGGGCGATATATGCCTTTGCCTTAGCTGTGGGATTGTACACTCATTTATTCACCGCTTTAGTAGCAATGGCTCATGGCATTTATGTGGCTTCTCAACAACACTTTCGCTTTAACAAAACTTTTGCAAATTATCTCTTAGGAACTACAGTCGGGTTATTTATTTTTCTTCCTTGGGTATTTGTACTCGTCGTTCATCTCAGCACAGCGCAACAGCTAACGTCCCATTTATCATTATTAAAATTAGATAATCCTTTCGATTTAATTGCTATTTTACTGACTCAAATTAATCGAATATTTTTTGATATTAACTTTAGCTCATATAATCCTTGGATTCATAAATCTTTTTGGGAAAACAGTCATATATATTACAACGTTATTTCTGGGATATTTTCGGAAATTTTAATATTATGTATTTTGTATTTTCTCTATAAAAAAAGATTAAATAGATTTAGTTGGTTTCTGATTTTTTTAGGAGCGGTTCCATCTATCTGCCTACTGTTACCAGATCTGATTGGGGGGGGAATTCGATCTATTAATTTTCGGTATCAGATACCTTTATACCTCAGCATCCAAATTGCTTTGGCTTATATTTTAGGTGTCTATATCTTCTCTGAGAATAACTGGCAGCAAAAAATTTGGCAATGTTTAATGGTCGGATTTTTGTTGGCTGGACTGGTCTCAGATGTGATGTTTTTTAAAGCTGACAGTTGGTGGCTACAAGGAAGTAATCAATATTTTATAGCAACGGCTAAATATATCAATAAATTCGAGAGTTCTTTATTAGTAAGTAGCGACAGTACTGCAAATATCGGGGTCTTACTAAACTTAAGTCATTTTTTAAAGCCGAAAATCAATTTAGTAACAATACAAAGTGATTACCTGTCTCTCCTACCCCAAGAAGTTAGCAATATCTTTTTGTTAGATTATGATATTACGAATGGCCCAAACCTAGTCGCCCGATTTAAGGAGGATAAAACCTATTCACTCAGATTGATTGATCCACTTTCAGGACTGTGGCAAATCGAAAAACTTCAGAAACATAAAAAATTTTGAACTAGTGGAAGTGAGTTAGGTGTGTAGAGAACATCAAAAAAATAAAACTAGAGAGAATTTGCATATGGACATTAATCATCCTAGATTGCAGTTGGGTCTTTCCTATTCGTCTGTAAATCGGTTTATCCGCTTTGCTGTAGTGAGTTCAAGTGGAGTAGTGGTAGACTTGCAACCAGAGAAGCCATCTTCAGTTCCTCCATTCGCAATAGTCTAGCTTTGGATCTCATGGCGATGTCTTCAGTGGTAAACAACGCCTCACTAGATTTTTGCACCTGATAATTGACTACAGATATATTCCACTGCTTCTCAAACTTGCTGATTGTTGCCCTCATGCTGGCATAATACTTGCTGTCTAGCAAATATTGAATTACCCACAATGGGGGCATTCTCCAAGGTTTGCTCTACTCCTAAGAAACACATTCCATAGCGTTGGAAATAGGGATGAGTTCTAAGCCAAAAGCTTG
>NZ_JABXKJ010000202.1 GCF_017115085.1 Nostoc sp. NMS7
CCTCTAGTATACGCATACATATCCCCTAGTATACGCATACATATCCTCTAGTATAGTTATTATGTATGTGTTATCCCTCTCGTATAGTTATTATGTATGCGTTAACCCTCTCGTATAGCTATGTATCAATTATTGGATTTGCATCTATTATTTAGTGGCTATGTATAGGGATATCCGCGATCGCTCCAAATAGACGGCGTGGGTATTGGGCTTTGCCGCGTCTCCTGTGGGCAATCGCTCCTAATTGCCAGCGCGGTTATCCGGCGTAGTGGGTTTGACTGGCAACTGCGTTGCCGAGCGACGGCGGCGTTGCCGCGTCTCCTGTGGGCGATCGCTCCCAATTATCAGCGCGGTTATCCGGCGTTCGGCGTAGTGGTGGCAATGGTCAGCGCAGTTATCAAAGTATCCGGTGTGGTGGCGTGGTAGGTTTGACTGGCAACTGCGTTGCCGAACGACGGCGGCGTTGCCGCGTCTCCATGCGATCGCAATCTCTGGGTTAATCAAGGTGAAAGTTCCTCATCTTGTTATATTAATCCTTTGAGAATATATAACAGGTTGTGGATTTACAATAGCTTGCTCATCTTGCAATAGAGATACTCTTGCCAATTCACCAGCGATAACCCGTCTGACAATATCATCAACACAAGCGCTCATATTTGCGTTGGCGTCGTGTTTTTTCAGCCATTTGAATGTCGTTGGTAGCAGTGAGAGATTAACTCGCACCTTACTTTTGCGTCGTGCGATCGCACCGAGCGAGAGTTTGGCGAGATGACTTTGGGCGTGGTCTGGGATCGTGATATGGCTGCAAACAGAAGTAGTAACATTAAGGCGTTTCAACTAGCCAAAAGTAAGGATTTTCTCTAATGTAATGTTTAAATTCACCAAGTACATATTCTGGACAATGGTTTTAGCCGTTGCGTGGCGGCTCACGTCATACGCGCTACTTTCCCCCTAACAAATATTCATCTAGCACGCTGATAGGAGGTAACACCGCCTCCTGCTAATCCTATCAGCGTTGACGTTGATATTAACGAAATATGTACAAATACCCCTGCCGCTTCTAGCATTAATTGAACTATGTTGATAACAAAGGGCAGAAAATTAATTGCATGTTTAAAGTCAGTAAATAACAAATATGTATATGTAATTATTATAATAAGTAAAGGAAGTATGACTGGAAATAGTGTTACACCTATGATATAGGAAGTAATTGATATAAGGCTTACTACTCCTCCCCCCCTACGTCCTGTGACTCTTGATACTACTATCGCAACCAAGTTTCCTATTAAGATGAATCCCAATAGTAAGAAAATTGATACTAAGGAAGAAATTATACTGATTCCTGATATTTTAAATAGAATGATATTGAAGAAAATAGTGGTAATGATACCAATAACTAATGCTAGGAAACCCAAAGCTGCAACCCCAGTTCCCAGCAATAAAGCTATTAGAATCTCTTGTCTTGTTAACCTAGAATGATTTAACCCTCTTATCGGTTGCGTAAACTGTCTTACCCTTCCGGGTCTTCTTGGAATTTTAATATATGGTCTAAATTGTTCATATATATCAACCTTTTTTTCTCTAGCTAGATCAAGAAGATTTTGAATTTGTAATTCTCTATGCGTATACTCTATGAGCTTGTCAATAATTTCAGATTGACTGTCATTTGAAATAATTTGTTCAAATACTGGTCTGAAATTTTCAGAACAAATAGTAACTAACTCCTCACGGGTAAATCCTCTATTCAGAAATTCTCGGATCTTATCTAAGTAGTATCTTTCCTCCAAAGTCTCAATTACATAAACAATACCAACATTATTCATCAGTACTCTGTCAGTTTCATAAAGCTCTATTAGCCTATCTAGAGAAGTTGAAGGTAGTTCTATTATAAGTTTCACGCTTCCTTTTCTCGCTTCCTTCGCCTTAATTTCTTCACGAGATATGTTCAAAACCCCAGCTAAAGCGCCTATAGCAGCTTCTCTAACTTCAGGTGAAAATTGTGACATATCCTCAAATATAAGTTCAATTTCACATTGACTTGTAACCGGGGCAAAAGCTTTTTCATGTCTAATTCTAAAGATTTTAAGACAAGGAAAGTATTCACAAATATTAAATATTTTTTTATTGTCGTATGAGCTATGTTTAGAATATTGGTTTATCTGTGCAATAAATTTTTTATATTGTCTTGGAGAAAGTCTCTCAATATAATTTAACAATTTATCTGCTTCATTAGACTGATGGCAATAATTGATTAAGTAATTAACTTGAATTAGAAAAGGAAGATCCTTACTGAGGATCTGGGGAAAATTTTTAGCAATAAATAATGAAAATTGATTTTCATTAAGAAAAACAACTTTTATTAGCTCCCGAACTGCCACTAAATCATATGGCTTTTCCCTTAAAAAAGCAGACGGCATTTCAGTCCAAATCTCTCTTAAGTAGACTAAAGGTACTGCTTGACCTGAATGACCTTGACCTTCTGAATGACTGACAACACCTATCACAGTAAGGCTTCTATTATCTATAACAGGTGAACCACTAAGACCTGGCTGCAATGTGGATTGATCATAAACTCTCAATTGCCAAGCATCAATAAATTTTGCCTGGTATCTTGATTTTAGTTTCACTGATTTTACCAAAGACCCGTTAATTTTCTCCAACTTGTACTGTTTACTGTGTTTATCGTATAACCGACAACCATAAATTATAAAACTCCAACCTGATTTGCCAAAAATCCCCAACGGAAGGATAGAATTATCCAAAGGAGTTTCAACTTTAAGCACAGCTAAATCATGAGCATGACCATCTGGACTTTGGGCAATTACGGTGGCTGAGTAGGTGTCAATTTTTACTTGTTCTCTTCCACCTACTTTACTAACTACATGAGCGCAGGTCAATATGTAAGTTGCCGACAAATCCTTTAAAATTACAAATCCAGTACCAAATGACTCATTTTCAGGATCTTTGCTGGTAAGTAAAACAATTGAAGAGCTATAGATAGGATCGTCTTGAATCAGACTCATTTAGTTTGGTTCTGTTAACTTTTACTATTATTAGGTTTCAGGATTAGTTTGACTGTCAAATTAGCATTTGCCTTTGACTTAGTGATATATAAATTTCCTTCTCCCTCAAAGCTAAACCCAATTTGAACTTCGGCTTTGTCAATAGTCATTTCCTGATTGAGTTCTTTCCATGCAGATGCAATAGGTTTACAGGTCTTAACTAAAATGGGCTTGATTTTATCAAAAGTTGCATCAACCTTATCAGCAAGCCCTCCGGAAATTTGGCGAGCCTCATCGTCTGGTACTTCAACCTCAACTAAAGTTCCATCATTTAGTCGAATAAGCTTTGTAGGCATTTACGTTCGTGTAAAAAGTAGTAATCCTATTCTTATACCAAATTTCTACTGCTATTTACATTGATTGGGAGAAAAGGTGGTCATTTAGCGGAATTTTTTTTTATTATCTGGTAATTCTTTACGTCAAAATTTGACAATAGTAAATCCTGTTTTAATATCATGCCGTAGTGCAACTACAAAATTTACTACAATACCACTCTGTACTAACTTAATTGCTCCTTTGATAAGTTCCTTGACTGATGGTATTTATGTTACCTCCAACTTGATTAAGTGTAAGTGTTTGTTCATTACTTGGCTCAGAAAATGACTCAACGATATACTCACCATGCTCATTATAGGTTTCTGTTGGCGCGATTTGGCTTATAGAAAAACCACAACCCTCATAATCGGTAACAGAAAGAGTTAGGGGTTTAAATGTTATTTTATTTCCAGTTATGCTAAAATTACCGTTTGTATTTCTATAACTAAACGTCGCACAGTAATCATATATACCCCCTGGTCTTGTGGTAATTTCTACTGCTGAAGTGTAAGTACCATCATTATAAAAACTGAGTGTTTCCGTAGTTTCAGTATCGTTTGTAGAATTAGATACGTCAATCTTCCAAGCAGTTACGAGTTGAGGTGTAGATTTCGCTAAAACTTTAGGACATAAAATTCCTATTGCTATTGATGCACCTACAAAAAAGCTACCGCCAGTTTTTAAAATCTGGCGTACTGAAAAATTATTAGACATATTACTCTTCAGGTAGATGAATGGAAAAATTTTAGGTTTTTTATACAAACCCTCGAAAAGGGGGATTATTGATTTTACGACTGAGAAGACCTAAATATTGCGTAGCTTGGGGTAGTGAGTACACTGTTATTAAACATATCATTGATTAGCCATTTTAAAACCAAGCGATCGCAAATCTGGGGCTACTTACGGCTCAATGTCATTTTGATAGCAGTTGACAGGCGTTGTGGCGTAGTGGTAAGGGTTGCGTGTCGTTTGCCGCGTAATCATAACAACCCCACTAATATAGGTCAAATGCGTAATTCTTATTTTTTACGCTTCTGGCGTTTTCCAAAAAATCAAGTATCGTCGCCTGAAAGCTTTACTCTGTATAGCTTACAGCCTACGCCTGACCCTACTTAGATAAAATTCAGTTTTTATAACATAAAATAAAAAACTACTACTGAGATAAGCCCAAAAATGATAATTCCCCACGGCGATCGCTGTAGGGAATCCTGGGGTTATTCGGTTTTGTGGCGAGGGCGGGGTTAGTCCTCAACTTCAGAATTGTTTAACAACTCGTGTAGACGGCGTATGTTCTCTGGTTTGATCGTTAGGAGCGTGGGTTCACTCGCACTGTTCTCTAGGAGTTGGCGTAAGTCATCCTCAGCTATCCATTAAATTCCTCAGCTATCCATTAAATTCCTTAGTGTTCATACAGCTTGACGTAGAATTATATATAAGTTATTACCGATAGTGTTGGATATAGTTAAATGTAATAAATATGGACAACAATCAGATAGACAAAGTTTTTGATATTGCTTCTAAATTGATCCAAAGCTCTGAAGAAAAATTAACGGTTTATTCCTTGATTTTTGATGAAGCAGGTCTTAGTGATGCTGAGTTAGAGCAAACTTTAGTATTCTTAAAAGACATTGATTTAATTTCATTTACAGCTAAAGTTTTTAATGCTGTAGATCCGATTTATTTGACTCATAAAGGTAGGCAGAAATATCTACAATTAAGGTAAGCTAGAGAGTAATCAAATTAATTCCTTCAAGAGCGATCGCGCTCAACCATCAAAATAAAACCCTGTGCTACGCAAGGTAATACGGGGTGAGAATTGGGATAATGGAGGAATGGGGGATTAATCGAAGTCGTCTGACTTAATTTACATAAGGCGTATTTTAAATATCACCACCAGGGGAAAAGTGTTTTGGCAAAAAAGTTGACTACCTGACCAACAATAGTTAGATCGTATAAAGAACCAGCGATTCTTCCACTATTTTTACCTACATCTCCAAAGAATAATTCTCCGATTCCTTCTCCCCAAGCTTCAAAAAAACCTCTTTTGGCTTCCTCCTTTGATTTCTCTGAGCGATTTTCGTCTTTTACAGCATTCACAAAGCTTACCTTTTTTTCTTTGGGGATTGCATAGGTGATTGTCTCTACAAGCGTTATTAAGTTATATTTACCAGCACTTGATACAGGAATAACGGTTTTGCTGTCAATACCAAATATTTGAGCTACAAATTTTATCTTGGCATCAATATTTTCTTGTTGTTCATGCCCAGGAATACAGTTTTTTCTGTCCCAATCCCAGGAGGGGTCAACTTTATCAATTTGGTTAAGCACAATGATAAAAGGCTTGCCTTGTACCAAGTGAGGCTTGATGACGTTGTGATAAAACTCTTCATCAGAACTAAAAGCTCTGTCATCAGCTTTTAGAACCCACAAAACCACGTCTAATTCTGGTAACTGTTTAGAATATAAAGCCTTATATTCAATATCTCGCTCTCTACTTTCACCGATACCAGGTAAATCAACTAGTTGAATATTTCCTGAACCGAAACGTATTGAATATTCCTGAGCTTCTCGTGTACAACTCTCAACGTGACTAATAGGTGCAACATATTCCCCAAAAAGAGCATTACAAAGGCTTGACTTACCTACACCAGTTTTACCAAGAATACCGATTTTTGGCTCATAATTAAACTTTTCATAAATAAAAGATTTGATTTTTTCTGCTTGTTCTGGTAGTAGTTGGTTAAGCGGGTTGAATGCGCCGAGTATATCCTGGATATTCATGATGAATTACACCATCTCAAAGAAGGGTTAAGTGTAGTATTCCCAAAATTTAATATACTGTTACGCTTGTGTATTAAAACCCATACAGATTATAAAAATGTCGGGAAATACCTCTTTCCCGACATCAACTTAAAAACGCTTAAAAGCTAGACATAGCCCAGGCTTCGCTACACCAAAACCAGTCCGTCTGGTACAAGTGCCACTAAATCAATCTCTAAATCAATTTTGCGACCGCCACCTTTGCGATTGTCGTAGGGATTTAAATCATGTTTGGCGTTGTGGTCGTCAAGTCTGGTTTGATAGTTCTCTAAAATCGCCTTGATAGTAGCTGGCTTGCTGCCTGTAAGCGATTGTATAGCTGTCTGGGTAATCATCCATTTTTGGCTTTTCTCAGTGCAAGTATTATTGTGCATTTCCAAAGCGTATATAGCCCGTCTTGCCAGTTCATCAGCCCTACCAGGGTGAGTTTTGTAAGAGTCGCTTTTTAATTCTTCTGTAGATACTGCTGTCAAGTCTTCTGAAAATTGCTTAACTTTACCAGTGATGGTTTTAGCATAGACTTGGCAAGCGCGGCGTACAAAATCAGCGAGTTTTATGCCGGAGTGAGCGATCGCGGCTTCTACCATCTGCTGAGTATCCGCATCTAATTGCAATTGTGAAATATTCATATCATTAAGAGTGATTTCTTTTTCGGTTGATTTTACACTTTGAGATTTTTTCTTAGTCTGTGACTTAGGCTGTTTCTCTAATTGCGTTTCTGGCTCAAGTCGTAGTTCTGATTTTTCAGCCTGTTGCTGTGCTTTCCATTGCTGTCTAGCTTCATCCCCTACAGCGTCCCATTCTTCAGTTGAAAGAGTTAAATATTTAAGGGCTAAATGCTGATATCGCTCGATATTGCCCTTACCTTTATTAGTGGAATACTGCCAAGGATATTCTTGAGTTTCGGTATCAGGGAAAGCTTCTAGAACTGCCTTACGTACTTTGGATAATGGAGTTCTGCGGCTATTAGGCTCCTCATAAGACTCCCTAATTTGGTCAATTACTGCAACTGCCAATTTTTGAATAGTTGACTCTTTTTCGACACTACCCAGTTTTTTAACTAACTCTTGCCCTACCTCATCCCACTTAGCCATAATCAAAACATCTGTTTAATTGATTATCCCTATACTAACCCTCTTATATAAATAATGTCAAGAGGGTATGTATAGGGATTTTATTAAATACGGGTAATCGTTCCGGGCTTGATAACGTAACGCTCGTAGACTTCGATAGTACTAAGATCCCAGTCGCCCAGTATTTCTCTAGCAAACTCTACAAAATCATAATTATCCAGTTTGCCGGATTTATTAACTACCGATGCCCTTAAATATGCAGCACGAAACTTGTGATAAGTGCGGTCATCTGTGGGAAAAATATCCCACTGTTTACAAGCTTCATTTAAGGTTTTGCTAAACCGTCTGTTAACCCGTTCGGGGTCTTCAGTTTGTGGGAATCGTTTACCTTTTTCATCAAGCCACTGCAAGGCATAACAAACTAAATCAGCAGGTAAAAGAGTAGGTATTTTAAAAGTGACATCCCGGAGTAAAACATCTTTATTGTTTTGTCTAACTCTACGTTTTTTACCTTTCAACTGACCCTTAAAAGCCAGTGTGTAAGTGTCTATTTTTTCAAAGGTGGCGGATAGATGCACTTCACCCATCCGGCGGCCTGTTGCAAGTGCGATCGCACAACTTACGTTAAGCCAATTAGCATCTTCACCTTTTTTAATATCGTTCAAAATATTGTAGGCATACTTTAAAGAGTCTGTTAGCTCAATTTCGATCCTATTTATTGGCTCCCTACGCACTGCAACAGTTTCTTTGTATTTAGTTTTTACATTTTCTCTGTAACTTCTAAATTGGAAGCTTAGGGCATCGCCAAAATGAGTAATGATTGTGAGTACTGGATTATAAAGAACATCGTCTTTTAAATCAGTCTTGGCAGCGCTTTTGAGTGCTTTTTTCAGTTTTGTAATTTGTGTTGTTGCTGTTCCAAATTCTTTTTCATCTTCTGGGCGGTCGTCTGGATAAGTCAGTTTTAAATTTTTCGCTTCAATCGCCGCTAACTGTTCCCAGCCAAGTAAAGCTTCGGTGTGTTTACCCTTTTTACGATCCCTCATCTTGTAAGGTGCGATCGCCTCAAACTGTGGCAGTAACCATTGAACGCGCTCATCAACATAAGTATTTTTTAAATCTTCTGAGTCTTCTAATTGCCTTGACATCTCAGTATTCCTTAGTTACTTAAATCAAATTTCGTATATTTAGATAGTAACCAAGGAATAAGCTTATGTCAATACATACTAGCTTGTATAGCTATAAAGATTTTCAGGGTGAATCAGAAGATTAATCAAATATCCCTATACATCAAGACTTGTCAATATATTAATAAGAGGGTTAGTATAGGGATAAGAAAAGGCGGCTGCTAACCGCCACACATTAAATAAGGTTGTTCTCATGTTACTCACAATTGCTAAACCTCAACAATTCCAAGCACAAGAAGACTACTTTGACGGAGAATTTGACGCGGCGATCGCACTCCCACCGAAAACAACTGAAGGCGAGTACTGGCGCGGATATCTCGCCAAAATAAACCAGACGGGTAACACACCGTTCTAAAACCCAAAGGGTAGGCTCACAACCTACCCTTCATTTTTTGGGCGTGAGAGGATGAGGGCGATGCCTAAGAATCATTAAGCCAAGGGCATGAAAGCTGTTCAACTTCCTCATCTGAAACAATTTCAGGTTTACCAAATTTATTAACTATGCTTGCTGGAATCAATGATTCTCTATATTTGTTTTCAACCTCTGGTGATTCCTCAACCCATTCGTACTGAATAAAAACTTCCTCTGGGATATCTAAGGACAAAACTACATCGCCAAATGCACCCTCATTCGCATCTATAGGAAAGTTGGAGAACCATACCCCAGTGTGAAACTCTCCAGTCATATAAGTACCTGTGCCGTCTTTAAAGCCTTCCTTCATAATTACCTCGCTTGCATTTGTGCGATGGTAAGTCAGCATTTTCACTTCTTTGTATGTTTAGTGTTTTCTCAATCACATTTAATTAAGCCAGTTTCTAGCACAATCTCAACACCTACCCTTAATTTTTGATTTTATGTTTTGCATCCTGCAACAGAGGTTGGCTCTCTGGCTGATGAGAAAAACCTAACTGAGTTCCAGCGATCGCCCCCACGAACAATACCCCAATCATGCTGAAAATGATTAGCTTAATTGGCAAGTCACTAATGCTGAAAACATACAGCGATCGCTTCTCAAACTCCCAATTAACCATCATAAATTGCACGGTATTAAAATCAAACCATTCTTGGCTTTTGATTAAGTCAACATTACATCGGCTAAATTGTTGATGCAATTCGCCCTCTACATCTGCCATGTCCTCTACGTAAATAGTCTTGAGAATTCTTACGTTGCAAGGTGGTTGATTTCGGTGAAAGTTATCAAGTCTAGCTTCTGGGTTACGAGATAACCCAATTTTGCAGCGACGGAGGTAACAGCCAGGAATTAGCCCGTGATATCCCTCCGCTTCCATTAAATAAATAAACCCTGGCTCATGGTCATTTTTGGGCTGATAGACAATTGTTGAAATATCATCAAAATTCATATATTTATTTCCAGATTATCTTATTGCTAACTGTGCGGTTTTTGCAGTCTAGACAACGATATCTATCATCATTTTGTACCCTTAAATTTGTGCTTCCACAGTGGGGACAGTGGGGACTTGTGCCAGATTGGGAGCTACCCTCTATAGTCGTTTTTGGTGGCAAGCTTACCATTTGACTATTGCTTGCTGTATAAGGGTTTGAGCTTTCAGATTCTAGCCCGTTGCCAATCGTGCCAGGGGACTTGGCAAGCCTTGCCAGTCGCTTTGTCTCTTCTATTTCTTGATAGTTAAAACTAACTCTATCTAGATTAGGTAAAAAGTAAAGCTTAGGTGAGCGAGAGTCAACTACTAAGGCTACTCTTAATAATCTGGTATCATCGGTAACTAACTCGTTTTTCTGGTCGATATATTCTTCTATAGCGTCTAAGTTACGGGTCAACTTAGCCAAGTTAGACTCGCTGTTTTTCCCCTTCCCGTAGGTATTTAGGTAATGTCTAATTTTGGAAATGCCAATGATTATCTCGGTGAACAGTGATCGATCATCATTGGTAAAACCTGGGATTTGTTTGGTCATCACAGATTGACCCGACACAATCCAGCCGATGTTATTGTGTCCAAACTGTTTAAAAATCTTCTTAAGGTTTTCACCTGCCTTGTATGGTTCACTGCAAGAATTCAGCGTATTATCTAATTCATCCCATGCCCAAATTTGAAAGAAGCTAGCAGCATACTGGGTGTTTTGCAGCCGAAATTTTCCATCATCCAAGCAATCATCAAAAGATTTAATCGCGGCTGTGGTATCGCCATATTTAAGGAAATGCTCTAATGGATAATTGCTATCTTTGAGTGAAGCAACAGCACCGGGGTAAGATACCGTAACCAGAGTGTGAGGTACTTTCTCACCCTTCCCGGTATTGCCGCGAGTACATCCAGCTTTGACAATTTCGCTAATCATTACCGCAGTGGTTGGGGTTTTACCAACGCCGGGATCTGCTATCAGCCGATAGCGGATTGGGTGACTGACTACATAGTTAATAAATTCGTCAGGAGTCCCAACCATCAACTTAATTGGTTCTTCAGTACTTGTTATGCTAAATTATTAGTTACAAATTCAAAAGGATATTAAAAATTGTATTAAAAAATTACTAAAAGCATTGCAATTATTGACAT
>NZ_JABXKJ010000021.1 GCF_017115085.1 Nostoc sp. NMS7
TTCACCGCCTACAGCGCGAGCAAGGCGGCAGTGCGCAACCTCGCGCGGACCTGGGTGGAGGACCTGAAGAGCACCGGCATCCGCGTAAACGTGCTGTCGCCCGGGGCGATAGCGACCGAACTCGCGACGGAATCGCTAGGCGAGGAGGGCCTGAAGGCCTACGGCTCGATGACTGGGTTCCAGCGCATGGGCGATCCGACGGAGCTCGGGGCCGTGGCTGCCTTTCTTGCGTCGTCGGACAGCAGCTTCATGACCGGCAGCGAGGTCGCCGTCGACGGCGGCCTGGCGCAAATCTAACCCGCTCGCCTTACGGCGCGCCATTTCGATTATTCAGAGCGCCGTAGGGTTCGGTAGACCAAATTCGGTAAACCAAAGGATAATATATGAGCTACGCAATTATCGGCTTCGGCAAGATCGGCCAGGCTCTGGCCAAGGCGTTTGCCCGCAAGGGCATCGAAGTATTCGTTGCGACCACGCGCGACCCGGCAAGCTTCACATCCGCTGCGGCCGCGATCGGACCCACGATCATCCCCAAAACACTGGCGGAAGCCGTCAAGGCGGACATCATCTTTTTGGCCGTCCGTTTCGAGTCGCACCAGGATGTCGCGAAGGCGCTGCCGACCTGGCAGGGAAAGACCATCATCGACGTGACCAATGCCTACGGCGTGTCCCCTGAGGCACTGGGAGGACAGCCTTCTTCCAAGGTCGTCGCACAGGCCTTCACTGGTGGAAGACTGGTTAAGGGCTTCAACCATTTGGGCGCTGCCGTCCTTGACCAAGATCCTGCCGTGCATGGCGGAAAGAGAGTCGTGTTCCTGGCGAGCGACGATGACGCTGCCGCAACGGAGATTGGTGCGCTCGCGGAAAATCTCGGTTTCTCGCCGATCAAACTTGGCGGGCTTTCGGAAGGCGGACTGCTTGTGCAGGCCCGGGGAAATAGTTGGGGTCGGCTGATCTTTAAGGACTTGGTCAAGTTCGACTGATGAGTCGTGATCGCAAATCTCGATGCGATCCTGCCTCGTGGACCACAACTTGTCCGATTAGACCGGACACAATCCGACCTAAGGAAAAAGGAGAGATTCGATGAGCATCAAAGAGAATGTCCAGATTGTGAAGGATTTCTTTGCAGCAATGGGCAGCTACAACGAGCACGATCTGCTTGCGTTGGCTGCCGAAGATATTGAATGGATCATTCCGGGCGAAGGCTGGCCGCTGGCAGGTACGCACCGCGGGCACGCGGAATTGGCGGCTGTGCTAAAGAAGGCGTCCGAAGAGGTGGAAATGAAATACCCAAAGCCCCCCGAATTCGTGGCGCAGGGAGACCGGGTTCTGGTTGTCGGCGTCGCTACGGGGAAAATCAAAGCCACGAATAAGCCGTTCAGGGACGATTGGGTCTTCGACATTACTGTTCGAGACGGCAAAGTGGCGCACATCCAGGAGTATATCGACACGCAGGCACTGGCGCGGGCATCGCAGATGGACGCGTTCGGGCTGGCGTAGCGCTGGCCATCTGCAGCCATCGGGCCGGGGTAGACGGTGGGTCAGCCGTGGATCGCCCCCTCGCACGCCGCGCGCTCGTCGAATGCCCAACCATAAAGGAGATCACGATGTACGACCAATCCAAGCTATCCGAGTTGATCCGGTTCGCACGAGTCGATGCGGGCTCCACCGTCATCGATGTTTACCCAGGCGACGGTGACTGGACCCGTCTCTTCTCCGACATCGTGGGACCCGAAGGACGGGTCTTCAGTTTCGTGCCAACTGAAATCGCCGACTTAAAGAACGATCAGGTCGGCCGCATGCGCGCGCTCGCGAAGGAACCGGGCCGAGAGAACGTCGAAGCCGTCTCAGCCGACCTCGTCGCGATGCCAGAGGCCACGCAACCAGCGGATGTCCTGTGGCTGCACCTGTTCTACCACGATCTCCACACCGCGCTGATCCAGGCCAGGGGCGCGACAGCGGCCCACTTCAATCGAGCTGTCTACGAGCGGCTGAAGCCCGGTGGGTCCTACGTCATCGTAGACCACGCCGCCGCCGTCGGGGCGGGCACGAGCGACGCCCAGTCGCTGCATCGGATTGAACCTGCATCCGTTCGCGAGGAGGTGGAGGCGGCCGGCTTCGTACTGGACGCGGAAAGCACCATGCTCGCGAACAAGGACGATCCGCACTCGATCAAGGTGTTCGATCCCTCGATCAAGGGCGAGACTGATCGCTTCGCCTATCGGTTCGTGAAGCCCTGACAGTTCCCGGATGCCATTCCAGAATCGGATCGGATTCAATATTTCACTTTAACCCCAGAGGATCAAGTCCAAATTAAGGTTCTTGGCAACTTTTGGTGATGATGAAAGGTTACGCGCTTTAGGCATCACCGTGCCGAAACGGGAAAATTGTACGCGCTTGGAATTGAGACTAACCTAACGCCATGAAAATACGTTTTTTTCAGCAAAGGGCACATCTCTACTCTTCATCCAAGACAAGTCTAATGTCTTTCCAGTTGGTGCAGATTACTAATACTACTCTGCACCAACAAAATAAGGGTAATCAGCCGCTCTTCGGGTGAAGGGTAAAAAATCAGTGGCTAAGATGCTTGCTAGGCAAGCTTTTCAGCCTTAGCGTACAATTTTCCCGTTTTGGCACGGTGATGCCGATTGTGCAGGTAGTTTTGCGCCCAGAACAAACCAAGGGATTTGTTTTGCTCAAAAAACGTTGGGTTGTCGAGCGTACTTTTGGTTAGTTGATGGGATGTCGCCGATTGGTTCGAGATTATGAATTACTACCTGAAACATCGGAGACTTTTATTTATATTGCCATGATCCGTATCATGGTGAGGCGTTTAGCATAATTTCTGAACTCTAAAAACTTTTCAAACATCCTCTAAGCTTATTGGTTGAGTTTGAATTTGAGTCTCCACCACTGACTAGCAATCTTTGACAAAAAATTATCCTAGCTTACCCTCGTCACTCCTATAAGTCATAGCTCTGGGCTTCCGTTTTCTGAGAGGGACTACTGATTTATTAGGTGCTTGTGGCGGACGACATATTTCACAGTAAAGCGGTCGCACACCAAAGGTTTCTCGTTGTGTGGGTTGCTCACACTGCTTACATACGAAGTTGAAAACGCGAGTATGAATTTCCCGCTTGTGCGCTCTGACGGTGTACTCTCGGACATCAATTGTTTTGCTGGGCATTGATTATCTATTGTGGTCTTACTTCTTTAATATAGTTTTTCATCTTAGTTATGTAAGATCCGTGCATCATCTGACTAAAACATCCTCTCGGAATGCCACTAAGGGGTACTCAGACTCGCTCATCATGAGTAAGCCATCAGACACCAATTTTAGCTGATCTAGGATTTTTTCATTAGTTTTGGTCATAAGCCATAATAGAGCGTAGTTTACCGCACTGAACACCCTTCTCTACGAGACGCTGCGCGAACGGCGCAGCGTCTCGTAGAGAAGGGCATCGCGTGGAAATTGTATCATCAATTTATCTGCTTTCGGGGCAGTATTGGGGGATTTTTATTCATAGTTGTTATTTCTAACGGTACAAGACAAAGAACTAAAAATGGTGCAATTTAAGAGTAGTGCAAATATGGTCAATTATGGACGCTGCCAAACGCCTTGCTACTCTCAACCGCATCCGTAAACTCAGCCGCTTGATGGATACATCTATACGCATCCCTCTAACAGGTTTTCACATTGGGATAGACCCAATTATTGGTTTAGTTCCAGGGGCGGGTGATCTAATCAGTACAGCGTTTTCAGCTTACATCATATTTTTAGCTACCCGCTTCGGCATCCCACGCCAAGATTTAGCCAAAATGATTTTTAATGTTGGTTTAGAAACAGTAGTGGGTACTGTGCCTTTTGTGGGTGATTTGTTTGATGCTTTCTATAAGTCTAATATTCGGAATTTGGCAATTTTAGAGCAACATTTGACAGTGATTGAACCAGAACTTAAAGAAGTGTCTGATGAACTTTACTCTGGTAAGTTCAGCCAAGTTTAAGTTGGTCGTCATTCCTGATTAATCTTGGCACTCCTCACGGCTAGTAAAATCATCAGTATTGTTAATCGGAACGAAGTAACCCGTCAAAACGCTCTCAGGTGGTCGAATACCTGAGTAGGTGCTAACCGGATGCCTTGACGGGCGAGATTGAGTAAGAAGCGAATGCTTGGCTGTAATGGTAAAGATAGGCTGACGTACTCACGATGATTTGGATGGAAAACCTCAAGTAGTAAGTAAAATGTCTAAAACGCTGAACAATCAGACGGTGGAATGGAACAGAATAAACTGGCATAAGCTAGAAGTAGCTGTTTATAAGCTTCAAAAGAGAATTTTCCGAGCCTCTCTACGTGGTGATACTAAAGCAGTACGCAGACTCCAAAAAACCTTGATGAGGTCTTGGTCTGGAAAAGCCTTATCTGTCCGCAAAGTAACCCAGGATAACCAGGGTAAGAAAACCGCAGGTGTAGACGGCATCAAGTCGCTTACCCCCAAGGCTCGGCTTACCTTGGTACTGAGCTTGAACATTAACAAGAAAGTTAGTGCAACGCGCCGTGTGTGGATTCCCAAGTCTGACGGCTCCAAGCGCCCTCTAGGTATTCCTACTATGCACGACAGAGCGACTCAAGCCCTTACCAAACTGGCTCTCGAACCAGAATGGGAAGCTAAGTTTGAGCCAAATAGCTACGGCTTCCGACCAGGAAGAAGCGCCCATGATGCAATCGGAGCAATATTCAACAGCATCAAGCAAGCGAACAAATACGTTCTTGATGCTGACATCTCAAAGTGCTTCGATAAAATCAACCACAAAGAACTGCTCAAAAAAATCAATACATTCCCAACAATGCGGAGACTTATCAAAGCATGGTTGAAATCGGGTGTAATGGACGATGGTCAATTCTTTGAGACTAACGAAGGCACACCCCAAGGCGGCGTAATATCTCCCATACTAGCGAATATAGCCTGTCAGCAAGAAGATTGTTAGACATATCAAAGTGAAGGGAACAGCATCGCCATTCGACGGAAACCTGAAATACTGGAGTTCTAGAAGAGGAGAACATCCCTTGGTTCCTACGAGAGTTGCAAAACTTTTGAAAGAACAACAAGGTAAATGCGCTCACTGCGGTCTGTACTTTAGGGAAGACGATTTAATCGAAGTTGACCATATCATACCCAAGTCCGAAGGCGGAAAGGATAGGTACGACAACCTTCAAGCATTACATCGTCACTGCCATGATAGTAAAACAGCCAGCGATAACCGAGACTCAAGGCTAAGGGGAAGCACCTCCGCCGATGAAGAGTGGCTAGCCGCATGGTAGTTAGAGGTACTCATAACAAGAGCCAAATCAGCGAGGAGCCGTGTAAGGTGAAAGTCTTACGCACGGTTCTGAAGACCAACGGGTCTGGTGACAGATTCGTTGAGTTTAATTCCCATTTGATGAGGCGATGCCCAACTCTTGGAGACGCTGCGCGTAGCAAGATCCCGTTCGCGTAGCGTCTCCGACAGGAGAAGGGTACGGCACAGGTGTGACAGTGAGCCATTCTCTACGAGACGCTGCGCGAACGGCAAGCTCAGGGTAAGACCTACGGCGGTAAACTAAGCTCTTAACTGACTTTCCCCTAGAACTAGCTGCGATCGCCATCATATACCCGATCGTATTCGCTCTCGTCCGGGAACATAATAGGCATTTTTCAATTAGTTCTTTTCGTCAAGATTGGGTGGGCTGGGCAATCAATCGCTTGGGGTTTCCTTTCTACGAGACGCTACTCGCGTTCGCTTGACTTAAGTCTGCCCAACTCAACGAGGCATAACTTCAGTAAATCGCAAAGTTTTTTCAGAGGCGATCGCTAACCATAAATTTAAGTACCACTAAAGTATTAAAAAGCACTATAATTATTAAATAAAATTATGGATTGTAAGAAAAGCTTTAAAAAATGAAAAAATCAAGGATATTAGTCATGAAATGAGGGAGCATCCAGTTTTGGCAGAAAGACTCAAATAGCAAGCAAACCATTGAGATAAGCTTAAGCGTTCGGAAAGGATTTGGTTGACACTTTCAATATTCCACTGTGCGCCGGAAATTTTAATCCTTGCTCCAATCTGTTTAATAGCAGACTCGACAGCTCCAGAACCAATAGAACACAGTTGTTCAGTTTGGTAATAACTGTAGTTAATAATACGAGAGCGATGTTTTTCGCTCCGGAGCTATAAACTTCTTAACTTGTTTGCCACGGCAATTATTAAATAAAGCCTGAATTGGATGCTCCCTCCCCTTTGTCTGGCAGCAAAGATTTATTATTGTCGCATTAAAATTTGCTCGATTCTCCTTTTTATAACTTCTTCACTCACACCTAGAAACTTCATAATGCAACATCTTAGTAAAGCTTCTAGGTGATTATAAAGTCTATATAGTTCAGGATATTCAATTATAGATTGGATATCCGTATTCTCATTGAGATGTGTAAGTTTATTTCTAATATTAACCACAGTTGCGATAAAATTGTCGCGTAACTCCTTTTTAGTTAGAAACCCTGTTGAAAAGCAAGTTTTATTAAGCCCAATAAGTTCCTTAAGACGTTTTCTAAGAGAAAATTCATATAGATAGGATAGCCTTTGCTTAAGGGAGTCTTTGAACTCTGAAGTCAGATTATATACATTTGAATCTGATTCGATGGCTCGTAAAAAGCTTTGATAAATGCCATTTTTATATTCTTGTTCATTAATATATCTGCCACCATACAGAATCCTATGAAATGCTTCTATAGCTTGTGCAAGACTGAGAAATCTTTCTGTTAAATACCTTTTGGGAAGATAAAAGAGTCCAAGATATAGATATATTACTGGTTTTAGTTTTTTAGAATTACCATACCACTGAGCCACATCTTCATCTAAGACCACAAATGTTACGTTTCATTACGATTTGTTGAGAGTTGCCAATAATGATTTGTCGCTGTTGATCTATTGTCTTTAAAGAATACTTATTAAAAACATAATCACACTTTAACAATTTACCACTAATCTGAAATTTTAGCAGTTCATTATAGTAATGTCATGTTCGACAAATCTCTCAGAAGAAAATGCTTAAACTACACATCAATTGGTGTAGTTATTATGGGGCTTACTGGAGGACCGATAGTCTCCACTTTTGCCCAGGCTCAGGAGATTAAGAGTCTCGATACTAAGACTCTCACTCCGATCAAGCACGTCATTGTCATTGTTGGTGAGAACCGAACCTTTGATCATGTCTTCGGTGCCTACCAACCGCGATCGGGTCAAACAGTGTCTAATCTGTTATCCAAGGGGATTATCAATGCTGATGGTACGCCTGGACCGAACTTCCAAGCAGCAACTCAATACAAAGCTTCCATCACCTATACCTTCTCGTTGAGTCCTGCTAACAAAAAACCCTATACAACGCTACCCCCGCCTAAAGCTGGCGGTGGACAAATTGCAAGTGACACGAATCCGCCTCCCTTCAAGACCTTGGCTGCCGTCCAAGCTGCCAAACCTGCGCTGCTGCCGGAGGATTTCGGACTCCTACTGACCGGTGCAACTGGATTGCCGAGTGGTACTGTGGATACCCGAATCAGGAACGTGAATAAGTTACGAAGTGGCCCTTTCCAACTAACGCCTGGTGTGCCCTATGATGCCTACGCAGCAAGCCCTGTACACCGCTTCTATCAGATGTGGCAGCAGGTGGATTGCGACATTAGCCATGCGAGTGCAAATAATCCCAGTGGTTGTCTTAAGGATCTTTTTCCTTGGGTCGAGGTGAGCGTCGGCGCAGGCAGCAATGGGAAGCCGTTTTCGACTTTCACCGATCATGAGGGTGCCACCTCTATGGGCTTCTACAACGTCAATACCGGAGATGTGCCATACTTCAAATCTCTGGCTGACAATTACGCAATCAGTGACAACTACCATCAACCTGTCATGGGTGGTACTGGTGCTAACTCAGTGATGATTGGTATCGGTGATGCCATTTGGTACAGCAATGGCAAAGGCAATCCAGCCACACCGCCGCCAAATGAGATTGAAAATCCCAACCCGCAGCCTGGAACCAACAACTTCTACACACAGGATGGCTATTCTGGCGGCACCTACACTAATTGTTCTAACCCTAGCCAGCCAGGGGTTAGACCTGTTTTGAATTATCTGAATTCTCTCTCCTACAAACCAAAGTCCAACTGTGCGCCGAATACCTACTATCTCCTGAACAATTACGATCCTGGCTATTTGGGTAACGGAACGGTTAACAACGGGGTTACTAACAGTGGCTTTGTGATTCCGCCGTCACCTGTTCGCACCATTGGTGATGCCTTGTTGGAAAAGAATATTTCGTGGCGTTACTACGGTGAAGGTTGGAACCAATACGTTAAAAATCCAACTAGTAACACCAACGTCTATTGCAATATTTGCAACCCCTTCCAGTACGTGACGTCAATTATGACGAACGAGAAGGTACGGACGGAGCATTTGAAGGACACCACGGATCTGGATAACGATATTAACAACAATAAGCTGCCCGCAGTCTCCTTTGTGAAACCTGGTGGCTTACTTGACGGTCATCCAGGGTCGTCAAAGTTTAGTCTGTTTGAAGCTTTTACTAAGAAGATTATCAAAGAGGTTCAAAGCAAGCCTGAACTCTGGAAGGACACAGCAATTCTGATCACAGTTGATGAGGGTGGTGGATATTTCGATTCTGGCTACATTCAGCCCCTCGACTTCTTCGGCGACGGAACACGGATTCCTTTAATTGTGGTGTCGCCATACTCTCGCGGTGGTCGCGTTGTTCATACGTATTATGACCATGTTTCGATTCTGAAGTTTATTGAGAAGAATTGGGGACTGTCGCCACTCACCAATCGTAGTCGTGACAATCTACCTAATCCTCAGACCCGCCGCGCAAATCCTTATGTACCGATTAACGGTCCCGCGATCGGCGACTTGATAGATATGTTCGACTTCTCAAGAAGAAGCTGATTCTTTCTTAATGGGACTTAAACAAAAAACACCCATAAAAAAGCCTCAAATCTATATATAGAGAGACTTTGACATCGTTTTGCTTGGTTGATTGATATATCTGGGTTTGAGCCATTTTTGAGCATTTGGTGTATTTTCCTTACCCTGCATGGGTTTGAGGCTTGTTTCTCCCGGAAAAATGTTTAAGTCCCGTTATGAGAGATTTTTCCCACATTCGGGAATTTTATGGCGATGGCGTAACCGCCCACCGGATACTGTTGGCGAATTGATAGGGGGTCTAACCCATCAGCCCCAATCCATCTTAATTTCTTTAATTTCAGTGCGTTTCAACGTACTTTATGGAGCTATTAAAAGATTTTGACTCTCAGCAACCAGCGAAGGATATTTCCATCAACTCAGTTCCAATTAGGTATAAAGGTGGGGGTATTTACGATCCGCCAGGCATCATTCAAATGAAACCTAATCAAGAACAGTTTTGGTGTGTGGCTAATACTGCGGCAGATACCTTCTTGGACTTGCAAGTTCAATACGATAACATTGCTCAACCGCTTGAATTAGTAGGGATGGATGGCGTTCCTATCAATGCTGATGGTCAGCTGTATAACCAGCCTAAATTTGTCCACCACATTCTGCTACCCCCAGCCGGAAGGGCAGAGTTCATGATCAAGAGTCCGAAAGCGTCGGTCAAGGATGCCAAGTTTTTGACCCTGAATTATGACACAGGGACACAAGGTGATAATGACCCACAACGAACGATAGCTAGAATTGAGAGGGAAGTAGAACTTACTGCTACAGCGGCATCATCTTTTTCAGCCTCAGTTCCTGAGTTAAGCATTGACTTAACCAAGGTATCAGGCGATCGCTTCTCTGGACTAAATCAGAATAAGTCTGTAAAGGAGCGCAAGCTTTACTTCTCTGAAACAGATCCTAATGTAGAACCAGAGCAGTTCTACATCACAGTAGAGCCAAATCAGCCTAAAGTTTACGATCCAAACTTCAAGACTCCCGATATCACGGTTGAGGAGGGAACTACTGAGGATTGGATCGTGCAAAACCGAACTTTGGAAGCCCACGCCTTCCATATTCACCAAATCCACTTCCTCGTCTTGGACAGTTCCGATGCGAGTGAGATCGGGGTGTTGCGCGACACAATCAATCTACCTACTTGGAACGGTGATTCAAACACCCCGTTTCCCAGTGTTAAACTGCAAATGGATTTCCGAGGCATTCAGAAGGATACAAGTATTACAGGTACTTTTCTCTACCACTGCCATATCTTGGAACACGAAGACAACGGTATGATGGCACCTATTGAAGTCAAGAGCCATGAGGCATGGATTGAAGAAGAATTCAGGAGTCAGAATGCAATCAGTCGGGGATTCAGACCGGCGCAGGTGTTGTTGACGCTTATAAAGGACGAGGCGCACCTTGTAAGCGTGGCAAAATTAAAAGTTCTCAGACTCGTCCAGTCGTCAACCGTGCAGCCAATGCTTTCCGCATGGCTGCACAAACTGCCGGAAAAAGTAATTCTGCTTTAGGGGCATTTTATCGTCGCTTACGTTCTCGACTTGGCTCTCCTAAAGCCATTACTGCTACCGCTCATAAGATTGCCCGCATTTTTTACAAACTTTGGACATCAGGTGGAGATTATACCGATCCTGGCATGGATTATTATGAGCAGCGTTACCGAGAGCGAATGGTCAATAACCTCCACAAGAAAGCGATTGCTTTTGGTTTTGAACTTATTCCTCAACCCTCAGCAAATCTGGTTTCTTAGAAGCAACTGCACAGGCGGCACTGCCACCCGCTATGAATGAAAGAAACTATTTTGAGGCGACTAATGAACGGG
>NZ_JABXKJ010000027.1 GCF_017115085.1 Nostoc sp. NMS7
AAGGAACTTCAGTTCCTTGCGGGACATGGCTTTTACGTTAAGTTGACACGTATGAGCATTGCTGTGCCCCTACCACGTGGTGTATTTACCTGAAAATAGCTGTAATCATTCGTGAACAACGAGATCCCCGACTTCTCTAAGAAGTCGGGGATCTGATTCTTGTGAATCTGAATTTAATTATCTATCAGCGTTTTCGGTACTGTACTTCGTGGTTAAATTCATCTTGGTTAGACTCAATATTTTTAAAACATATCGCGCGGACAAATCCCAGATTATGCAATAAAGTAATAGAACGGTGATTTTGGATATTAACATCAGCGCAAAAATCCAGATTTTGGTATGTCTCAACTAAATAATTAATCATACACTTCACTGCTTCGCGTGCATAACCTTTTCCCCAAAAATTAGGGAAAAACACATATCCCAGGATTGCACTATTATCTAGAGTAATTGTTGCTTGAACATATCCAAGGTAGCATTTATCTACAAAAGACCAAACAGCCCAATTCAACCAGATCTGCGTCCCATCTGGTGATTGACGACGTGCCAACATCATGTAGCGATCGCGAAGCGATTCAACACTTTCTGGCGGCACATCTTCGATAAAGTCGTATATACTCGCACTCTGTAATCCATCAAAAAGCAGTTCGGCATAATCCGGTTTTAGTGGTTCTAAACAGAGTCGTTGAGAGTATATTTTCATCTTGTGATCTAATCCGACATTAACATTGTTAAACTTCTCTACCGCCTGTATGTGAGGAAGTTAACGTTAATAGATAGCCGTCCGGTGCAGTCAAAGTAAATGAACTGTGGATTCTGCCTGGTTCGATCTCAGAAACAGTCAGTCCCCACTTCTTAAAAGTATCTCTGGTGGCAGAAACATCATCTACCATCAGATCAAAAGGCGCATTGATTCCAGGCGCGATCGCCTCTGAACTTGTTCTCAAAACTAAGTGCGTTCCTCCCCGTAATTCTAAAACAGCTAATTGTTCTGATTGAGCGATCGGTCGCAGCCCTATCTTGACAAAAAAATCGCTAGCCTCCGGTACATTGCTCACATATAACCTCACATGACCAATCGCCAGAGGGGGACGGGTATCCTTTTCTTTTGCAATAGTTTCTGGTAGTGACATAGCTTTAATCCAAAAATATTTAGTTACTGTTCAACTCTGTTAATTTCAGTAGGTTTGCTATTTTCCAAATCAGCCTGGTCAAATTCAGCAGTTTTGGGCAAATTTATCTCAACGTTTGATAAGGTATCAAGTTCTATTTTAGCATTTTGGAATTGTCCATCTAAAATATGTCCTCCAGTTTGACGATTAGCAGTTATAAAATGAAAGTGATAGCCATTAACATTTACTCCTTGCATATATTTGGGTGTCCGAAAACCTACTAAAGTACCATTGACGTTCCTTAACTCAAAAATTGATTGTTCTTTGATCGCATCTGCCAAAGGACGATAGGGTGCGGTTTGTTTCGGAACACTTCTAAATTTGAGATAAGGAAAATTACCTTGAATCCGAATAGCATAAGGATAGTTTTTAGTCGGTAAGCGCTGATCTAACGATTGCTGCAATTGTTGATAATTAATCTGCCCTTCTAGATTCATTAATGTTTGTGGTTTAAAAAAAGTGACTGTCGCAAAAGGGCTTTTCATCGAATCAGGAATAACAGAGGCAACTCCATCAGATTTTATCTGATAAAATTTGCCATCTAATCCAATCATTTCTCCATCCAGATAATTTACTGTTCCCAAACCAAAATTACCGTATTTTCTCAATTCCTTAAAATTAGTATTTCCCTCATAAATACCTATTGATAAAGCACTAATTGTAGATGTTTGAAATAGGGTACTTGATGAGGTATGTTGCTGAGTTTTCCCTGGAAGAATGATACCTAATAATACAGTTATGGTTAAAATAGTTATCCATAAATAACGCTTAAGTTTCATAAGATAAAATTATTACTTTTGAATGCTCGTGTACTACTTAGGAAAATCCCTAGACTGCTGGAAAGCGGCTTCTCCTAGAGTAGGAGGTTGACAGCGACTAGCTTACTACGTAGCAATAAATGCAAGCATTGATGAAACAAATCTTTTTGCGGGATGCTTGATTCTTTTGTCTATATTGTGATAGTTTTCTTTCTACGCCCTAAAATTACTATAAGTCTATCGGGTTGCAGTAGATTGTTAAATATCATTAACCTAGTTGTAGGGATTTGGGGTAAAGAAGGACTAGCGAAATCTATCGACTTTATTATTGTAGGCAGTACATCGTGAACCACCGATCTAGAAATTCATCTCTAAGCCAGGGCATTCTCTATGAGTAAAATACGTGCTGTGATTGTTGATCCGAATGTGGTTGGACGTTTGGCACTGAGTGAAGTGACTGCACCAACACCTGCTCCAGATGAGGCATTAGTCAGAGTGGCGGCGATTTCTCTTAATCGGGGAGAGGTGAAACGTTCAACTACTGCTGAGGCTGGTTGGCAGCCTGGTTGGGACTTGGCAGGTGTAGTAGAAACCCCGGCTGCTGATGGGTCGGGGCTTCCCCAAGGGGCGCGTGTAGTTGGCTTTCGCCGCGCCGGTGCTTGGGCAGAACTCGTATCTGTTCCCACCAACGCCTTAGCAGAAGTGCCGCCATCGGTATCCTTTGCTCAAGCTGCCACACTACCTGTAGCAGGTTTGACCGCGTATCATGCAGTACTAAAAGGTGGTTCACTGTTAGGTCGTCCAGTTCTAGTTACAGGTGCATCAGGAGGCGTTGGTTACTTTGCTATCCAATTGGCGCAACTGTCAGGGGCGCACGTCGTAGCATACATTCGTCAAGCTGGCTATGAGACTCTAGTTAGAGAAGCAGGGGCACAATCGGTGGTGATTGGCGAAGACCTCTCACCCGCCAGCGAATATGGCCCCTATGATCTAATTATAGAGTCAGTGGGTGGCAAGACTTTGGGGGTAGCCCTTGGCTTACTGGCACAGGATGGAAAAACTGTGCTGTATGGAGTATCTGGGGGAGCAGAAGTAACATTCAACGCCGCTCAATTTTATGGGACTGGTGGCGTGAGTTTGTATGGTTTACGTCTGTTCGATGAACTGAGATTTGAATCAGCCGCAGTCGGTCTAAAACGGCTTTTGAGTCTAGTAGAAACAGGTAAGTTGCGTCCTCACATTGATTTAGAAGCTTCTTGGACACAAATAGCTGATGTAGCGCAACAACTACTCGACAGGCGTTTTCCTGGTAAGGCTGTGTTACACATTTCCAATTGAGTATTAGCTGATGGCATGAGGGATAGTACTGACTTCTGGTTCAAACTAGATCAACTTGTAGCCGCTAGTAATCTCAAGATAGATCGTCCAAAAGGAACATCACATCCACGTTATCCATACTTCGTTTATCCACTGGACTATGGATACTTGGAAAACACTAGCTCTGGAGATGGAGATGATATTGATGTTTGGATAGGTAGCTTGTCTAGTCAAACAGTAACTGCCGTCATTTGTAGTGTTGATTTGGAAAAACGAGATACAGAAATCAAGATACTTCTGGGTTGTACATCAGGGGAAAGTCGAACCATTTTTGATATCCACAATACAGGCTCTCAATCAGCAATGTTATTGGTTCGCAAGTAAATTAAATTTTTGTTTTGAGGGGAACTTTGTATGAGCTTAGAACTAAAATTATCAGGTAAAACAGCGATCGTTACAGGAGGAAGTGCGGGAATTGGTTTAGCCACTGCCAAAGCCCTCTATAGTGAGGGTGTGAGTGTTGCGATCGCAGCCCGCAATCAAGAACGCTTAGATCAGGCAGTAGCTGACATCCAATCCCTACCCACTCCAGGCGCGAAAGTTATTGCCATCAGTGCGGATTTAACAAAAGCAGAGGATGTTGAGAAAGTTGTCTCCACAACATTAGCCCAATTTAATCAGATTGATATCTTGATTAATAATGCAGGTTCAGCCCGTGCTGGGTCTTTCCTAGAATCCACTGATGATTTATTTTTGGATGCTTGGAACTTAAAATTATTGGGCTATATCCGCCTAGTTAGAGCCGTCGTCCCCCATCAAAAAAGTCGCGGTGATGGGCGGATTGTGAATATAGTCGGCGGTGCAGGACGTACCCCTCGTCCTAACTTCCTAGCTGGTGGCACAAGCAATGCGGCTCTCCTCAACTTCACAAAGGGCATTTCTAAAGAGTTAGCCGAGTACAAGATTCGGATTAATGCTATCTCCCCCGGTGCTACAGCTACTGAGCGTGCTGAACGTTTAGCCCAGCAGAACGCCCAAGCGCAAGGGATCACTGTTGAGGAAGTGAAGGCACAAAGCATTCAAAGTATTCCTTTAAAAAGAATCGCCCAGCCAGAAGAAATTGCCGCGCTGACGTTATTTTTGGTTTCTGATCTAGCTGCATCGATTACAGGAACAGAGATTATCGTTGATGGCGGATCTACCCCTGGTATTTAATAGTAGAGACGCGATTCATCGCGTCTGGTGAATCGCGTCTCTACGTAAAAACATAAACTTGTTGGAGATAAAAGGAGACGCTTCTGAGTACAACCGACGTTAGGCGGTGACTGCGTAATAGTATTGGGCATTGGGAATAGGGGATGAGTCTTTAATACTCGTGGATGAGTCTTTAATACTCGTGGATGAGTCTTTAATACTCGCGGATGAGTCTTTGATACTCGTGAACGAGTCTTTGATACTCGTGAACGAGTCTTTAATACTCGTGGATGAGTCTTTAATACTCGCGGATGAGTCTTTGATACTCGTGAACGAGTCTTTGATACTCGCCGACGAGTCTTTAATACTCGTCAACGAGTCTTTAACACTCGCGGATGAGTCTTTCAACTCCACTCCCCCTGCTGCCTGTTCCCCACTCCCCTTTGCTGGCTTAACCTTCCATTGATTTTGGATCGAGACTCAAAATAGCACTTTGTCAAGCTAGTTTTGAGGGTTTGTAGTAAGGACTTTAGTCCTTATTTTCTAAGCACTAAAGTCCTTACTACGAACTTGCTTATCTATCAATTTTAGGACTTACGCAAAACCACACGCTCTAGGGGCAATTCATGTAGCTTTAGCTGACCGCAGGGTATTGCCCCTACCTGAAAATAAGGGTTTCGGCTATTGTTTGCGTAAGTCCTGAATTTAAACATGACAGATTAGTAGATGCCACTGAAATATCTTTCAAAGATTTACTAATTTATTTACCAGATTTTTTCAAAGTATAAGTACGCCTTTGCAAATACAAACATGAGTACAAAAAAACAACTTAAACTCGGAGCATTTTTACCAGGTAGTGGTCATCACGTCGCAGCATGGCGACATCCCAACACCCCGGCTGATGGAGGTCTGAACTTCCAACATTATAAGCAGCTGGCACAGACGGCTGAACGGGGTAAATTTGATATGCTTTTCCTCGCGGATGGTTTAGCCGTCTGGGATCGAGGGCAAGGGACTGAGGCTTTTAGCCGTTCGGGACAATTCAGTGTCCACTTTGAACCTTTAACCTTGTTGTCGGCTCTCTCTGCCGTGACAGAAAATATCGGATTGGTGGCGACATCATCAACGACCTATGATGAACCTTTTCATCTGGCTCGCAAGTTTGCGTCACTGGATTATTTAAGCGGTGGTCGGGCTGGATGGAATCTTGTAACCTCTGCTGCTGAAGCCGCAGCGCAGAATTTCAGCCAAGAAAACCACCTAGAACACTCGCTACGCTATGAACGGGCGAGGGAATTTGTGGATGTTGTCACCAAACTTTGGGACAGTTGGGAAGATGATGCTTTCCTCCACAATAAAAAGTCAGGTATTTACTTCGATGCAGAAAAGTTGCATATTCCCCACCACAAGGGTAAATATTTCTCGGTGCGCGGGCCGCTGAATGTGGCGCGTCCACCGCAGGGATATCCAGTAATCGTACAAGCCGGATCTTCGGAAGCTGGACAGGATTTGGCTGCCCAAACAGCAGAGGCGATCTTTACTGCACAACAGACACTGGCAGAAGCTCAAGCGTTCTATGCCAACGTCAAAGGGAGATTGGCTAAATACGGACGTTCCCCTGATCATCTCAAGATTATGCCAGGGGTATTCCCGGTAATTGGTAAGACTGAGCAAGAAGCTAAGGATAAATATGAGCAACTTCAGGAGTTGATCCATCCGCTAGTTGGATTAGGGCTACTTTCTGGGCTAGTGGGTGGCCATGATTTGTCTAAGTATCCCCTAGATGGGCCACTGCCGGATCTGCCAGATACCAATGGTGGCAAAAGCCGCTTGCAGCTGATCACCGATCTGGCCCGTAGAGAGAATTTAACAATCCGGCAACTGTATTTGTGGATTGCAGGTGCGCGGGGACATCGAACGATTCTCGGAACACCAGAACACATTGCCGATCAGTTAGAAGATTGGTTCGTCAATGGTGGGGCTGATGGATTCAACATCATGCCGCCGTGGTTGCCTGGAGGTTTAGATGAATTCGTAGATTTGGTAATTCCCGAATTGCAACGCCGAGGAATATTTCGTACTGAGTATGAAGGGCGAACCCTGCGCGAAAATCTCGGTTTGCCCCGTCCGGTAAACCAGTTCACCACAAATACTGCTCCTGAACCTGTGGGCGTCGGTTCCTTGGCATAGTAATAATTGATGGATAAATTCCTGGTAGAGACGGCGATTTATCGCGTCTCTTTAACCGTCTAGCAGTGTTTTTGAAGCGACGGCTTTGATTTCCTCAAACTCCATCTGGTTTGTTATTCCAGTGGTTTTAACAATACAATCTAAGTCGTCTCTAAGGAAACTTTTTATCGTGTTGGGCATCCTGACGGTTCTTCTATCCTCCTTTGTTTTGACGTTTCACAACGTTACTGTCCGAGTTTTGTTTTCAGAACATCTCGTACTAGGTTTATTTTTACTCGGTGGATACGTTAAACCGGATTTGCAGAATTCATTCTTGCTGATGTTCATGCGAATGCTGCTGGTGGTTCCACTGATGGCATCTCTATCATTCAAGCTATATCCATCTGCTTGGACAGAACTCCAATACTTGTTCACCCGTAACGGTAGGGATATTTTAATCCAAGCTCTTGGCTGTGGGGTGCTGATGTTTGTGTATATTGCCTCACTCTACATTGCTATTGGCTTGATTCCCACAGGTATTGCCTTGACTCTCTTCTTCACCTATCCCGTATTTACAGCACTGTTGTCATGGAGGTTTTTTGGCGATCGCCCCACATTGTTCCGTTGGCTGGTAATGGCTATTATTCTGGTGGGAAGCGCTCTCACCATTCCCCAATCTTCTCCTACTTACAGCAGTCATACCATTGCGATCGGCATTTTTGCTAGTTTTGGCGCTGGGATCGTTTACGCCTTTTATTGCATCATTGCTCAAAAATGTTTAGAAAAATTCCATCCAATTCCCTTTACCTGGATCAGTTTTGCCTGCACTCTACTGCTTTCTGGTATTAGCTTACTGTTTTGGCCAGCTAAGAGCGGCCAACTTGACTGGACACCCCTATGGATTGGCAGCATATTTTCCGGTCTTGTCAGCTTTATTGGACACACTCTAAACAATGTGGGGATTCGGATGGTTGGCGCATCTACCGCCTCCATAATTGGCTCTAGCAGTCCAGCATTGACGGCGCTAGTTGCATGGATAAGCATTAGCGAAACTTTAAATGTGATTCAGAGTGTAGGGATTGCTATTGTTACATTGGGGATCGCGTTACTTAGTGGAGAAGGCTTTGTTAAAGGCTTCAAAATCAGGAATTAATTTGTCTATTTGTCATTGGTCATTGGTCATTGGTCATTGGTCATTTGTCATTTGTCATTGAGAGTGCTGAGTTATTATTCTCCCGACACCCCGACACTTCCCCCAGTCCCCAGTCCCCAATCCCCAATCCCCAGTCCCCAGTCCCCAGTCTCCAGTTTCAGGAGGTATAACATTGATCAATCCACTTGCTGAAGTTAAGCCAGACCCACGTATTGCTGCACTCCCCAAAGTAGACCTGCACGTACATCAGGAGTGGTCGCCGCGCCTTGACCGCGTGCTGGCGCGGCGTGAAGGGCGATCGCTATATAATTGGCATGATTGGGCAGAGCAGCTGATAACTCAAATTCCACCAGGAATGCCTCGCCTTCAAAAACTTGCTCAGGTTTTCCCTGCAACACAAGAGGCTAATGCCAAGCCAGAAAACTTTATCGCACGTATTGAGGATCTATTAGAAGAGGCAGCAGCAGACGGAGCCATTTTGGTAGAAGTCCGTTTTGGCAACGAAGATGTACTCAGACCTGACCTGATGACATTGTTCCGAGAAGCTGAACGTCGCGTCCAAGTGCGATATCCCAGCCTCCGGGCTGAGGCAGTATTTATTTTGATTTTAAGTAGGTTTGAAGGCGATCGCTTAAACCATCTCGTCAAAGCGTGTATTCAGGCGGTAGATGAAGGCTTAGGCGGAATAGATTTTCTTTACAAACCTTATGATACAGAAGCAGATTGGACTACGGCTTATCAAATTGCCGAGCAGGCTGCTAGCGCAGGGTTAGGAATCACCGCCCATGCCGGGGAATTCTCCAGTGCCAATATTGCTGCTGCCCTGCGCGTACCTGGACTGACGCGAATTGGTCATGCCACACACGCCATCAGTGACCCCCATGTATTTGATTTACTAGCTAAAAGTGGCGTGACTGTTGAGTGTTCTTTAAGTTGTAACGTTTTGCTAGGGGCAGTATCTTCCTATACAAAGCATCAAATTCGACAGTTTGTAGAGTCTGGCATTCCTGTCGTCCTCTGTACAGACAATCCTGTTCAAGTCTGTACGACCATTAGACGGGAATATACAATAGCTCATGCCCTCGGTTTTTCTACAAATGAATTACTTGATGTGACTCGTCATGCTATTCAGGTAGCGTTTACATCCCCACAGCGACGCAATGAACTGCTAAATGAGTTGAATAAATGGGAAGATACTGAATCAAGTTAGAAAAATACTCAAAAAAACTTAAATAAACCTTATTAGAGTGAAATTTTGGTTTTGTGATTGCTGGATTCATAGCATGGCAGCAAGCTGCACTAATGATGGTTGGTACAGCTATTGGTGGCTATAGCGGAGCTTATTATACTCGTCAATTAAAACCAGAGTGGGTGAGGCGTTTTATTATTGTCATTGCCTGGGGAATTACCTCTTACTTTTTTATTCGCAGATAAGCAAAAGGTAGTGAAACTACAGATCAATCACTTATGTCTAATTTGATATTAATATATGCTTTTTAACGCTGTCCTTTTTGATTTAGATGGGACTTTGACAGATCCTAAACCTGGCATCACTGGTTGCATTCAGTATGCGCTCTCGGAACTCGGTTACAAACCACCGGATGCTGATGAATTAAATTGGTGTATTGGCCCACCACTTAAAGATAGCTTTTCGCAATTACTCAATACCTTGGATGGCACAGTAATTGAACAGGCTATTTCACTTTATCGTCATCGCTTTGCCACAATTGGATTATTTGAAAACTCCCTTTATCCCCAAATTTCAGAAGTCATAAAAACCATTCGTTTTGCTGGTTATAAAACTTTTGTTGCGACTTCTAAACCATATATTTATGCTACACGGATTATTGAGCATTTTGGCTTATCATTGCTTTTTGATGGTGTTTATGGTAGTGAACTTGAGGGAACACGGAGCATAAAAAGTAACTTAATTCAACACATTTTACTAACAGAAAATCTTTCACCCTCTACTGTGGTGATGGTAGGCGATCGCTCACATGACATCATTGGAGCCAAGCACCATCAAATCGCTTCAATTGGTGTTACCTATGGCTATGGAACTGAGGAGGAATTAAAAGCTCACGGTGCTGACTTCATTGCCCATTCTCCAAGTGATATTCCTAAATTAATAATTCGTAAATAATGCCACCATCTTTAACACTTTTCCATAGCTTACTTCTGTTTAGTACCGCTTTCATTGCAGGCGGGTTAAATGCTGTGGCGGGTGGTGGAAGCTTTATCACGTTTCCAACTCTCATCTTTACAGGTGTACCCCCGATCACAGCTAATGCCACGAATAATACCGCGATGTGGGTGGCGGCTTTAGCAAGTGCTGGAGCATATCGTCAAGATTTAGGCATCGAGCGACGAGATTTTTTAGTTCTATGTGGTGTCAGTTTATTTGGTGGCATGATTGGCTCCATAGCTTTGTTGTATACATCGCCAGATGTATTTAAAAAGCTGATTCCCTATCTGCTGCTGCTAGCAACAGTTGTGTTTACCTTTGGTGAACCGTTCAAAAAGTGGTTGCAGCGTCAAAGTCAGAATACATCACCTGAGTCTGTACCACTATTTAATTTGGTACTGGCTCAACTTGCGATCGCAATCTATGGCGGTTTCTTCGGCGCAGGTTTAGGGATTTTAATGCTGGCAACTCTGACATTTTTAGGAATCAAAAGTATTCACAAAATGAATGCTTTTAAGACATTTTTAGGGAGTTGTATCAATGGTATTGCGATCGTTCCATTTATTTTTGCAGGTGTAATTGCTTGGCATCAAGCTATTTTGATGGCAGTTGGTGGCTCTCTTGGCGGTTACTTAAGCGCTCATTATGCTCGTAGACTTGAACCCGACTTAATTCGGAAATTTGTGATGATTGTTGCCTTCAGCATGACTACCTACTTTTTTATTCACGGTTAAACCCTCTTTCAAGAAACACTTGACGTAAAGCTTATGTAGAAAGGGTTTGATAAAAT
>NZ_JABXKJ010000164.1 GCF_017115085.1 Nostoc sp. NMS7
TGGGCATGGGGCATTGGGCATGGGGCATTGGGCATGGGGCATTGGGCATGGGGCAGCATGGGTTATTCCCCTTGTCTCCCTTGTCTCCCTCATCTCCCTCATCTCCCCCATCTCCCTCATCTCCCTCATCTCCCCCATCTCCCCCATCTCCCCCTAAACTCCCCACTACCAGACTTTGTAACCAAGTCGCTAACGTGGAGTGAGTCAATTCAAAATGTATCCAACCAGGGGGAACTATTTGGATGCTAAAAACGCCACCACAGATCCCTGATACATCTGAGGCGATCGCACTGGCAAGCTCCATAGCTTTTCGATTCTGAGATTTTGAAAGTCGCAGAGCCACACCTGAAATATACAAAACTCTACTATTATCTCTATCTTTATATAGATTCTTTTCTTCATCTTTTATGCTTATATCTTTTAATTTATAAGTATCAATACTTAGAACATTTATCAAGCAACTACATAGTAGCTGTTTTATTGACGTATATTTGCTATCTAGTAATTTATGATGCACGTAATTTTATTTAAATAATCATGTAAAATATATTTTTTAAATTTTTGTCATCTATCTTGCGGTATAAGTTAAATTTAGATGAAGAAAAATGAGAAGAGGATAAAATTTGATGAATAATCGATGAATAGTAAGTAAACTTTACTACCATCATTGTACAGTAGGAAGTATAACAAAAGAGTAGAGAGTAATTTGCTTTCTATTCTTTGTATGGCTGGCGCTGTTGGGCGTTAAGCCTGCCTCGCCAACACAAAGACACTCCTTGCACCTTTTTATTTACACGTCTTTGTTTTCAGCCGATCGCTCTTTGTTACCTATGCAATCTCAATCCTCCTTTTCTGAGGCATCACGGCCTTTTTTGACTTGGCAACGAATTCTTGACTGGGCTCAAGAACACTACCGCTGCCGCACCTTTAGTAAAGATGAACGCATTCCAGCCCGGCCTGGATTGCTATATTTGGTACAAAGGGGTGCGATCCGCATGGTAGGAACCGCACAAGTTAGTGCGACTGCTAGTCAGCTAACGTCTCGACGAATCAACAGAACCCCAGAAGAAGCGTTCTTGGGTTTTGTGGGAGCGGGACAGCCATTTGAAATTGTTGCTCAATCACCATTTACACTCCAGGCTTACGCCCATGTTGACCAAACTGCGGTGCTGTGGATGTATTGGCACGACCTAGACAATTGGCCTCACTTCCGTCGTGAAGTTATGGATGCCTTTAGGTATCAGCACCAGCGTAAGCTGCTGTGGCTGAGTGCCTTGGGACAACGCCGCACAATTGACCGACTCTTAGGATTTCTCACATTGTTGATTGAGGAATATGGAGAGCCAGCAATGAGCGACACTGATCCAGATGTGATTCGCGGTTATTGTCTGCCTTTTCCCCTCACCCATGCCCAAATTGGTAGCGCGATTGGTTCCACTCGTGTCACCGTCACCCGCTTGATGGGCAAGCTGCGTCAACGCGGCTTAATCCTCACCCAAGGGGATAATCTAATATGCTTGCCAGCAGAGTCGATTAATAGAGCTGGTTAAAGCACAGTTCAGAGCGGCGATTTTCGCCACTCTGGCTTGAGTGGATCGCAGTGTCAGCGAATTTTGACAAACCCAGCTTGGGTAATCAGTTCCTGTCCCTGCTGAGTTAGCAGTAAGTTGGCGTAAGCGACACCTGCTTGCTGCTCAGTCTGACCATTCTGTTTGACCACCACAAACAGATTGCGGGTAATCGGGTATTTTCCTGATTGGAAAGCCTCAATGTTCAACTTGTTCCGTTTACCAGGACATTCCGACGGGAGGACAGAAGGTTCTTGGTAAGGAGCAATATATGTCCCTTGCGTCCGCCCCAACAGCAAGGCTTTGATTGAGCATTGAGGAATCACCTCTGGGGCAGAAGCGTAATAGATACCACCAGGACTACCAGCTAATTTTTGCAAGGCTTGGGTGGTTGTGGAGACAAATTCCACATTGGGGCTGAAAGCTTGACCACCCAAGATGTCTTGGACAAAAAGCTCAACCGTACCGCCATCAGCAATACGGCGGGAATAGGGCTTAATCGGAATATTGGGGCCGCCCACCTGGCTCCAATTATTAACTTTGCCTGTGTAAATTGACTTTAACTGTTCTATGGTTAATCCTGGGATATTAATATTGGGGTTAACTGCGATCGCCAAACCATCAATTGCAACAGGAATTTGTTTTAAACTGAACCCACGCTGCTGGGCACGGCTTAATTCCTGATCTAGAACTGGTCGGGAGGACTGGGCAAAAGCTAATTGACCGTCTATCAGCGACTGGATACCAGTACCAGAACCAGGAGATGCATTGCTAGGTTCTACATAACGTAGGCGAAACTCTGGTCGCGCCGCTTGAATTGCTGGATCAACTACTAGTCGAATCGGTGCCCAAGATGTACTGCCTCCGTAATTAAATAATCCTGTAGGAACATCCTGTACTGAGGTGAAAGTCTTGCCACTAGGTTGTTCTGATGTGGCTTGGGGCGTTTTGGTCTTACCAGAATTAATTGTATTTAGCTCAAGACCAGACTTTCTGCTGAACCACCAAAAACCGCCAGCTACTAGCCCGACCGTGATTAGGATGGATAAGACAAGAATAGGTATTTCGTTTTTTTGGGACATAGTAAATTACCCGCGCGTCCATTCAATACAAGTGCTTGACTTGATAGGTGCTTGCTACTTGAGATTGTATTTGGAGAACGGGTGTTTTATTAACGAATTCTGACAGCATTGAAAAATAGTTGGTTTGAGTGTCTAGGGTGTTTTTGCCAGCACCATTGAAAGTTCAGGTTTGGACTCTTCAAGAATCCCTGTTCCTTTAGGGCTGGGAGTGTCAAAAATCCTCACTTCTGACTATTTTAAAAGCCAAGGTATATTAACAATTCAAAATTCAAAATTCAAAATTAAAGACATTTATTCTTGGTTGAAATTATTCGAGGAACGGGCTTAGAAGAAGTCCTCCTCGGAAATGGTTCGCATTTAATTCGCGATCGAGCTTGAGTAGTGAGCCTTTCCCCAGATGGCGATCAAAGATGTCGCCATAGTTACCTACAGATGTGAGAACTCGGCGTTGCCACTCTTTATCAAGACCGAGTTCGGGTGCAGAAATCGGTAGCGTCCCAGCACCGCCTGCATACCAGGGTGTTTCCGGTCTTTCGGCGTTGATCAATGTATCCACTGTCCACGCGACGATCGCCGACCACTGAGCGTCTTCGGTTCCGGTCGCAGCGATCACCGGAAAGGTTGTCAGCGACTCCGGGAGGATGCGGCTTGATAATCGGTTCACCCCAGAGTCGAGGCGGATATTTGCAAGGGTCGTGATTTCACCAGCGATCGCGTGGCAATTTTGCACATTGTATGTATCGATCATCTCCCCATCCTCAGAGAATGCCCGACGGAACCAATTCTTGTGGAGCGCACCGAAGTAAGCTGTGAGGCTCCGCTCGACCGAACTGCCAATCATGAAGCAGATGCTTTCTCCGGCCAGGTCGCTGACGTGGTGTACAGCCGAGGTGGACGCCACCATCACCACATGGGATTCTACGAAGACAGTAGGACCTGGCAGTAGTTTACCGGCCAGTTTCTGCTCGTTAATTTCCGATCCTGTGAGGAAGTATACGTCGTCCTGCTGGTTACGCACAGCGTCGAAGTCCTTCGGTGTCTCGTACTGATGATATTCGATGCGGTCAGAAGATCCCAGCACGGCGGCGGCGATCGCACGGCAGATATCAACGTTTAGACCACTCCAGCCACCTGACTCGGCTTCAGTTGCCAAACCTGTCCGCTCGACGCTGCCACAGCGAACCACATTGTGTTCCTTGACACGTTTGATCACCGAACCCGCCTGAGCGGGGGAAATCGAGCCGCAGATACCAAGTAGAGTCAGCAAGACTAACACAAAGCGCATGAATTCTCCTCAGGGAATGTCGAAAAACGGGGATACGAAGAGTGCTGAGTTCCGAGTACTGAGTGGAGAATCTCACTTCTTTACTCAGGACTCAGCACTCATGTCTTTAACCGAGTACCGTGGGTTTAAGTCCCCCGGTTCAATAACCGGTAAGTTTTGGGTCGGGGTCTGTCTTACAAAGTTGCTCCTCTTGGGGAGACCCCAAGACCGCACTTTGCGCTAAATCCCCGTCACAAAACTTAATTACGAATTATTTAAGGGTTAGCTGCTGGATAAGTGCTTGGTAGTGGGTTGAAGCCCTTGGGAATTTTATTGACTATCCCCTGGCGCTTGTCCTCCGGCGTGATTCCGATCGCTCGGCAGCCTTGCCCACCGTAGTGCGGTAGTGTGTTTACAACGCTATCTGGAATCTTCGCAAATGAGGCTGGCAGTGGGGGCGAGATGCCAAGCAGTCTCTTCGGATCGAAGCCCGAGAGCAGGCTGTCGGTGATCGGCGAATTGATGTCCCGTGGTCCGAGGTACTTTTGTTCAAATCCTGGCGGCCCGAACTTGTTGAACTCTGGGGAGTTACCAGCAGCAAGTGCCTGTGCCTCATCGGGGAGGCTGGCGAGGGCAGGCAAATTAAAGATCGTGTTAATCGTCTCGATCACCGAGTTGTGATCGCCCTCGACGTGGGAGACAGCGTGCGTCCGCGCGTAGGGTGAAATTAGGATTAACGGCACACGGACACCACGGGAGAGTGGCAACCCGTCAGGGCCATAGGACAAAATCCTTGGTGGCACATGGTCGTAGAAGCCATCGGACTCATCATAGGTAATGATAATAGCACTCTGCTGCCAAAGCTTTGGATTTGAGGCGATCGCATTGATCGCCCTGGCCGCCATCGCCTCGCTGAGTTGGCGATCGGTGTAGCCCGGATGGTCGTCATCGCCCGACTTTGCCGCATTAATCGCGGCAATCTCATCCGCAGGTGTATTGGGGTTCGTGATCGGTGGCTTCAAACCCTGCTGGTTCGTGTAGCCGCCACGGATGTAGAAGACACCGCCTTTGGGCAGGGTATCTTTGGCGATGTCGGTGAAGAAGTCACCAAGTCCGCGGAGGTTTTTGCTTACCTCCGGCGTGTTGGCGATATAGCCGAAATACTCTGCGCCGTTGTGATGAGTGACATAGGCATTGTGGGAAGCGATGCCGTTGGTATCCGTCGGTTCGAGATTGTAGCCTTCTTGGTACCAGCGCCAATTGACAGGCTCACTTCGGAGTTTCTGGATATAGGGGATATCCTGCTGGATATCGGCTAGATCGAATAAAGGATTCCTGTTGCCAGCTAAAACCGACCGAATATTGCGCCCCTGGAAGGTGAGCGGCAGACTGGCGAAGGTCAGGTTTGAGGAGATGTTGTTATCGGCGTAGCTCTCTTTCGTGCCAGCAGGCTGCTTGTTGTTCGTCGTTGTGTCGAACTGGGAACCATAGAATGGCTGTGGGTCGTTGACCAGGGGTACACCCTGCGTCGTCCCCGTGTGGCTACCCACGGTGTAAGATTTGCCGCTCGAACCGTGCTTCACCCACTGAGTTTCACCCGCCTGCCCTGCGATCATCGCCACTGCATTCGGGGTTGAGGGCGTGTCTTCGGTTGCAAAGATGTTGTCGAAGACCGTGAAGCGACTAGCCCACTTCCAGAAGAATGGAATGGTGTCGCAGTCGATGTGCGACATGACTAGACGCGCAAACTGCTTGCCCTCAGCAATATTGGCGGCTCCACCCTTGGACGCGAAGCGCGTGTACTCGTCGTAGACGAACTGATCCATCTGTGGCTTGCCGTCCACAACGTGCAGCTTGGTTGCCAGTCCGGTGTGCGAGTGGTCAACGCTGTCAACGACAGTAGCGTTCTGCTCAGACCCAATCCGAAATGGCTGAACCGTGACGGTCATGCCATTGGCATCGGTGTAGGTCTGGGTGAAGCCCGGCGTTTTCTTTGGGTCACGACGCTTTTGTCCATCTGAGTAGAGTCCGTTAACACCGGGCAACGTGCCATACTCGTTGTCGAAAGAGTGGTTCTCGTTAAAGATTACGAAGACGTACTTGATCCGATCCTGAAGCAGTTTTTTAAGCACCTTTGGCGGCAGCTTGGGTTCCTTGTGCGGATCATTCAAATATCGCGCTACATCTGGCGCTGCATTTGGCTGAGTTGTGACGGTTGAGTTTGCTTGCAATGCTTCGTGTGGAGAGGAATCCTCTGCGATCGCCGAGCCGAGAAACATCGACGGTAGTAGCAAGAATGTCAGAGCAAAATATAACTTTGTAAATCGTTTCAAAGCACATCTCCTTGGTAATTTTTATCCAGGTAATATCGCTATTTAGTATTCAGATACCGCAAGCATTTGATTAATTTAAAATAGGTATTTCGGTTAAGCTGTGCTTTATTGGTTCCGAAATTAATCAAAACTTAATCTCGTTGAGCAAAAGCAAAATTATGCCGCTATTTAAGCTTTTTGCTTTCTTTTAAGCCACAAACCGATAGTACCAACAACTACTATTCCACCAAAATTTCCAGGTTCAGGAACAGGCTCAGTTTTAGCGAAAGTAACGGCAGTAATGCCGGAGCTTTGCACACTTCCAAGGTCGCTGTTGTCCAAAAATTTTCCATCAGTGGTACTACCCAGACCTGTAAAATTCCTGTCAAAATACAGTTCAAAACTGTACAAGTTATTATTTTCTCCTCTCAATAAGCCTGCGTCTGCAAAAGCAAGTATGTTCTCTTGAATGTAAGCTGTATTGCCAGCCAAACTGTTGGATAATGTTCGCAAAACAGTATTGTCATTGACTAAGTTGATAGTCCAACTTGTCAAATCTACAAAAGAACTAGAAGCGGGTAATTGATCCACATCTACTGTGTAAGTTCCATTAAAAGAACCATTTGCTAAATTCACAGGTAGCCCTACTGAACTATCAAGAGGCGTAGGAGCAAAATTTCCCGAAATATTAAATGTTTTCAAATTGACAGCCTGAGCTGGATCTGTGCCAATAGCTGCTAGCATAGCGAAACCAAGCGCGACGTTAGCAGCTGCTTGCGATAACCTTCTTAAAGGTGTTGCACTCAGCATAAGTTTGCTCTTAATATTTTTTGCCCATAGTTTAGAGAAGTGCGCTTTTTGCACACCGAAAATAATGCCAAAGTGAAGAAACTGCTATGGGTAGGCTTGAAGGTATACAGCAGAATTCAGAATCCAGAATCCAGAAGTAAAACAGGGTTTATAAGCTAATCGGCATTGAAGTTGCATAATCAGGGCGGGCAAGACTTCGGCGTGAGCGCTCAGTCGAACGCTGCCCACCCCACAAGATATTGAGAAAATTTTAATATGCAAATTAGATGTGTTTTAGCTTACCTGGCTTTGGGACGAATCGTCGTGTACTTCACCTTCCTTGAAATCTGCTGTAAATAAAAATCCAGAAGTCATAAATGACTGCACCCATAATTTAATACAATTTTCATCGCAGCAAATTATTCTTGATTTTTGCCACAAGGGACAAGGTATTAAACCACTTGTCCATTAGCCGTCTGGGTTCGGCAGTTACTCACTTGGGAAAACCTCAAGATTGCACTACCTCAGCAGCTGCTAAAAATCCCCACTTCTGTATTTTGTTACCTGAAAATTAATGACAAGTTAAGGAAAAGCAAAGGTTATTAAATAGTCGTCTTTAATTTTGAATTTTGAATTGTTAACGCACTGGTTCAAAGTCATAATCAGCGCCGGCACGAGAACCAGGAACGATTTTTACAAGTTGGACTGGCGCATTGCGATCGCCTGATGCTAAAAACCGAATTGTACCAGAAGCGCCAGTGGCAGAAAAGTCAGAGGAAGTTAGTGCTTGTTGAACTCCAGATCGCGTGGGATTGCGTTCTAATGCCGCAATCAAAGCTACAGTGGCATCATCGCTGAGGGCGCTTCGCCAACTCACATCAGCGCCCCATAACTGCCGAGATTTCTGGGGAAAATCTGACTTGGGATCGCTATCAATATGCCAGGGAACTGCCAATACCATCCCCACAGCTTGTTCTCTGCCAATTTCTAAAGTTTTAGCGGTGTAAACATCATCTCCAGAGAGCAGAGTTAACTTTTTCTGGTTAATCTGAATTACTTGCAGCGCTTTATCCAGAGTTTCAGTGTTAGCAGCTAACATCAACACTTCTGCACCTTGTTTAGTTGCTTGTTCTATACTTTTAGCCGCACTAAAATCCACCTTGGATAAGTCAAATTCGCTGGATACCTGTCCACCCTCCAGCAAAACAGATGAAACAAACTCAGACTTTAAAGACTGGCTATAGTTACTCTGAGAATTAAAGAAAACTGCTGCATTTTTTTTCTGCAAGGTTTTCACCATATAGTTAGCCAAACTTCTAGCAGCGATAAAATCACTGGGAACCGTGCGAAAAACGTAGCGGCTAAAGTTAGAAATTTTTACAGATGTGCTGGTAGGGGAAATGGCTACAAGTTGTCCAGAAGTATAAATAGTACCTGCGGCTAAGGTGGAATCGCTAGTAATCGGCCCAACTACACCTAATACTTCTGAATTGCTGACTAGGCTGGAAGCGATTTGCTTGGCTATTTTTGGATCGTCGTTGTCGTTAGCTATCCCTACCTTCAACGGCACTCCTTTGATTCCTCCAGAGGTATTAATTTCATTTTGGGCTTGGGCGATACCACGTAAAACTTCTAAAGAAGTATTGGGGTCACTGCCTATTGGTACAGAAGCCACAATGGTGTAGCTCTTTGAAGATTTGATTCGGGCATTGTTAAGAAAGATCAATGCTTCTGGATCGTTACGGTTGAGTTTTAGGGCAGCTGTGAAATTGGCGATCGCCTGATCATAACTTTTAGCAGCGATCGCCTGTACTCCCGCTTTTTTAACTGAAGAAATGTCGCCAGGAGTCAAGGATTTTTCCCCAAAACTAATCTGGTCTTGTAAGGATGGATTGCTGCCTGTCTTCTGATTTGGAGTATTACCAGGTTTGAAACCAGAGTTGTTACTAAACCACCAAAAACCACCGCCAACTATTCCAACTGTCAGCAACAGAGCCAAGGCTAAAATTGTGGTTTCATTCTTTTGGGACATGAACAAATTTGAATAAAGTAAAAATGTTTATTATTTGTAGAACTTAGGTCTTGAGATAAAAAACGAACTACTCCAGAGGCAGAGAACACTGAGAAATAAGAGTTTAAGAGAGTTTTTGCGTAAGTCCTAATTTGATTATCTTGCTAAATCTAACCACTTTGATCATTTAAGTCTAACAAATCCAGCCTTTTCGATCAGTTCTTGACCTTGAGGTGTCAGCAGCCAATTTGCATAAGCTTCGCCAGCTTGCTGATCTGTTTGACCATTTTGTTTAACGATTACAAATAAATTGCGGGTAATTGCATAGTCTCCACTCCTAAATGCTTGACTATTCAACTGATTACGTTTATTAGGACATTCAGATGGAGGTATAAAGTGTTCTTGGTAGGGAGGCACAAATTGACCGCTTGTGCGCCCTAGTGGTATGGACTTAATCGTACACTGAGGTACAATCTCTGGGGCAGAAGCATAGTAAATTCCGCCAGGACTTGCAGCTACTTTTCGTACCGCTTCAGTGGTGGTGTTAATATAACTAACGTTTGCACCAAAATTCTCTTTATTTAAAACATTTTCGACAAAAAACTCTGCTGTACCCCCAGCTTCTTTGCTGCGAGAGTAGACTGTAATTGGTAAATTTGGGCCACCCACCTGTTGCCAATTAGTAATCTTGCCTGTGTAGATGTCTTTGAGTTGGGCGACAGTTAAACCAGGGATATTGAGACTCTGGTTAACTGCGATCGCAATACCATCAATTGCCACCGGAATTTCTTTTAGACTAAATTCTTTTTGTTTAGCTTCTGCATTTTCTTCAGCTTTAACTGAGCGAGAAGATTGAGAAAAAGCTAGTTGATTATCTATCAACATCCGAATCCCAGTTCCCGATCCTGGTTGACCTGACGGAGGTTGAGTGTAGCGTAAAATAAACCGAGGACACAGGCTTTGCAGAACCGAGTCTGCCTCTTTACGAATGGGTGCCCAGGTTGTGCTACCACCATAGTTGAATGTCCCCTCTGGGAGATTTGCCACGTTACATTTGTTGATAAACTGGTTTAGGGGATTACTTATGTTGCTTGTGTTGCCAGTCTCTGAAGGTTTAGGAATTCCATTTATTTGCGCCCACCGTTCCATAAAAAACCATAAGCCACCAAAGATGAAGCCAATGGTGATGACAGCGGCTAAGAAAAGGCTAAGTGTTTCGTTTTTCTGAGACATAGATGGCTGTTAGCACCAGAAGTTTTTTAAAGAAAGATAGATAATAATTTATAAATAAGTCGAAAGACGGCTGTTAATGAAATAGTTACTAAGCCTGCTGCAACTGCTAAAACAACTACAGCCTGAATGCCAATACCGCCTTGTAAAAAGGGGATAAAAAAAATAATCGCAAAAGTAATTGCCGGAATAATTAATAAATCGAACTTTTCAATCCACCGCCTGGTTTGGACAAATATCAGTATCCCCAAAATTACAGATGCAACAATGAAAGTAGCTATTGGTGATTTTACTAGACTGAAGAGGGCGATCGCGATCAATGCGCCCTCAAATCCACTAAATGCCGCCCCACCTAATAATTCCAGTGTAGAAAACGCTGGTTGAGTTGATGAACGCTGAGGGACGACGGGATTAGAACTTTTGCCTGGTTGTGGTTGCGGAAGTGTTACAGAAGGTGTTACAGAAGGCGAATTAAGTTGTGTAGGGGCTTGAGGCTGTGAGTTAAGTGCATCTAAAACCTCCTGGGCTGACTGGAAGCGCTGATTAGGAGCCGGTAGCAGCATCTTGTCTAAAATGTCAGCAAGGCGAGGGTTGACAGTCACTTGCGATCGCCATTTCCACTGGTTGCTATAAGCATCAAATAATTCAATTGCTTCCTGATTTGTCAACAAAGTAACAAGAGTTACAGCCAATGAGTATAAATCTGTAGATGGGAATACTTGACCCCTAGCCATCTGCTCAGGTGGTGCAAATCCCATAGAATAAATTCCTGTGGAAGAAGCCGCAGAACCAAGTGCAGCGTTTGTTACTTGTTTAACTGCACCAAAATCTAGTAAAAAAAGTTTACCATCACGACGACGCATGATGTTAGAAGGTTTGATGTCTCTGTGGATAATGCCTCGATTATGGACAAAGTTTAGCACCTTCAGGATTTCTTGCAGCACCTCCAACACTTGCTGCTCAGAAAATTTGCCATTTTGAATTAATTCTTCCTCTAAATTTTGCCCATCAATGTATTCTTGTGCCAAGTAAAAAAATTGGTCTTGCTGCCCTGCTTGCAAGCTATTAACTATCACTGGAAAGAAGGCAAACAAGTCAGGAATTTGCTCGTGATCGTTACCAAGTTGGGCTAAAACTTCTGCCTCTCTCTCGAACATCAGCTGTGCTTGTTGCAATTGAGTTGGGCTTAAATTCCCGGCTGGTTGAAACTGCTTAACTACGCATTGACGCATTCCAGGTATTCGGCGATCGCGTGCCAAAAAGGCTGCTCCAAACCCGCCCCTTCCCAGCAACTTCGTTGTCACGTATCGACCATCTAGCATCAGTGGCATACCGCAGGTGGTACAGTACTTCTGCTGCATTGTTCTCAGCGTCGTAGTATCATCTAAATCGACAAAATAGTTTTTTGGGCGTGGGCAATAGGGACGAGTGCAGTAAACTTCCATTTTCGTGATTATTTAAAATAATTCGTAATTGATAATTCGTAATTAGTTCATTCAGGTTACATAGAAACTAAATTTTTTTATCAGGAACAGGAAACTTTTTTAGTGATGTCTAACCTCTGGCTTCCCTACAGCACTCTGCATGAACAGCGATGGGTTAATAATTACGAATTACGAATTACGTAGCTTGCTTCTCGCGTTTGGCGAGTATTACGAATTATTTAGTCATTGGTCGTTTACCAAAAAACAAAAGACAAATGACCTGATTTTAGCCTTCGCCGGATGAGATGGGCGTTGCTCCATCCAAGGTACTTACCACGATGCTTTTTTGTGCCAATATTAACACATCTTGATTCCATCCAGGGTTAGCAAATTCGGGCAAAATTTCCCGGCTAAAAGCTTCTGCGGCCTTGGATCTATACCGATTAGGATTAAAAATCAGCCACAGTGTCCGTTTGACGACAACGCCTTCGATGTTGGCACAGTGCAGAACGCCCATTTGTAACTCTTTAGCGATCGCACTAGTTGAGACAAAGGCAGCCCCCAGACCAGATTGCACAGCATTCTTAATTGCTTCAATGGAATTTAGTTCCATTTCAACCTTAAAACGTCTGGTATCAATCTCACAGCGTGATAGCACTTGGTCAATTACTTTGCGAATAGTCGATTGGGAATCTAGGGCAATGAATTGTAATTTATATAGGTCTTCTTTGTGGATTTTTTCCAGTTTCGCAAAGGGATGAAAGACAGGTAAAATCAGCGCTAGTTCGTCTTCAGCGTAAGGAATAACTTCTAAAGATTCTGATAGTTCACCCGGAATTTCACCGCCGATAATTGCCAGATCAACTTGTCCGTTAGCGACACTCCAAGCAGTGCGTCGAGTAGAGTGGACGTGTAATTGCACTGCCACATCGGGATATTTTTGTCGGAACATCCCGATCATTCTGGGCAAAAGATAAGTGCCGGTGGTTTGAGAAGCACCGACAATCAAAGTACCGCCTTGGAGATTTTGTAAATCCTCGATCGCGCGGCAGGTTTCTTGACACAGACTGAGGATTTTTTCCCCGTAGCTGAGGAGTAAATGCCCTGCTTCAGTTAATTGGGCGCGTCGTCCTCCCCGATCGAATAAGGGGACATCTAGCTGCCGTTCGAGATTTTGAACTTGCAAACTCACGGCAGGTTGGGAGACGTAAAGACTATCAGCGGCACGCTTGAAGCTTCCTTCTTGAGCGATCGCTTTCAGAATACGTAATTGATCTAAAGTGAAAGGAAGGTCAGACATAAGGCTCAAACCACAAACTTTAAAAGGAGCGGATGCATACAACAAATCAGCTTGGGCAACAATCAGCCAGTGATGATTTGTTGCATATTAAACTTGAAGGCTTGACTCGAAAAAGACAGTGGCACAACATCTTGACTAAAGTCTCCTTTGGAATACTCTGTGGTATTGGTTGTACTGAGTTCGATTTTCTTTAAATTATTTCACCCGTGTAATATGCTGCTGATTTCTTGGTTGACACCTAGTCATTTTGTCATACTGGCGTTACAAATAGTTTTTGTGATCGCTCACAGTGGAGGCGCTGCTTTACGCCCTTGGGCAGAAAAATACATCGGACCAAGGCTTTATCGCATTCTGTTTGCATTAGTTAGCCTCCCGTTGGCTGTAATCTTAATTATTTACTTTTTTGGACACCGTTATGATGGTTTGCAACTTTGGCAGGTACAAGGAGTGCCAGGAGTGCAAGAATTTGTTTGGGTGCTATCAGCGATCTCGTTTTTGTTTTTATATCCTGCTACCTTCAATCTACTAGAAGTTGCTGCTATTCAAAAGCCCCAAGTTCATCTTTACGAAACAGGAATTATTCGGATTACCCGTCATCCCCAGATGGTGGGACAAATAATTTGGTGTGTTGCCCATACTCTGTGGCTAGGTACTACCTTTACTATTGTGACTTCCATTGGGTTGGTGTTGCATCACTTGTTTGGGGTTTGGCACGGGGATCGGCGTTTAAGCGATCGCTATGGCGAAGCTTTTGAAATTGCCAAACAACGGACTTCAATTATTCCCTTCAAAGCAATTATCGATGGACGTCAATCTCTCAAATGGCATGAATTTCTTCGCCCTGCCTATTTGGGAGTTGCGATTGTTATCGCTTTATTTTGGTGGTCGCACCCACTCTTGCTGGAAGCAACTAGTAGGATAAAATGGGAAATCTAGGCGATCCCCAATGTCAGCATAAAATCACAAATAAATGAGAATTTCAGCTGATCAATTGTCCCAAAATCAATGTAGGATAAGTTGAAGGATCTATCAGTGGAGGTGTGTTCAGTCAGCTAAAGATTTTATATTGGTAGTTGTTAGTCAGTTGCTTTGACTTGGGAGTAAGTGGCAGATTCAGTCAAATTCTCAGATAAAGACGGTAATCAGGAGTTTAACATTCAAAAAAGCCACCGTGAAAGTAGCGCTGGCTTTTTGAGTCAGAGACAGATTAACGCGCTGAATTTTTGCCTAATTATTCTGTGTCCTGAGATTTAGTTCCTAAAAGCATCTATCGGCAGTTACTGACTTGGCAATCCTTCACTTTAAAGCTGATAGGTAGTCTCATATAAAAACCCTATAATCCAAGAGGCGTCATGGTTTTGTCGGTTAGTGAACGGACATTTACACAAGAAGTTTTAGAATCTCCTATTCCTGTTTTAGTTAATTTTGAAGCACCTTGGTGTGGCTTGTGTCGGATTATCCACCCATTATTGTTGCAATTTCAAGCCCAATGCGGGGAGGAAATTAAATTAGTTACAGTTAACGCCGATCAAAATTTTAAATTGTCTACTACTTATAGGCTAAAATCACTACCCACTTTACTATTGATTGAAAATGGCACTATTGGCGATCGCTTGGAAAGCTTTCGCGGCACAGAAGATTTACGTCTAGCTTTAGAAGGCATTAAAGCCAGATACAGCAGTTGCCCCAAAATTTACAAAAGTTCAAAAACAGTGGACTTAGAGTATCGGTCAGCTTGATGGGCATTGTGAATGGGGCACTTGTACTGAGCGTTGTCGAAGTATGAGGCATAGGGCATAGGGCATAGGGCATTGTGAATGGGGCATGGGGCATGGAACTAATGACCAATGACAAATGACCAATGACCAATGACCAAATCTAAAGCCATGCTTAACACCCCACCCAATCATCATTGGGTGGGTTATTTTTATCCTAAAGGGTGTGTGTCACAATTATTAACAGTTCCGACACGTTAGTTAAGAATTCTAAAAGTAGGCGTCAGTGATGGAAGTAATCTATCAGCATGCCTGGCTGATTCCAGTATTACCTCTTTTTGGGGCAATGCTGGTCGGTCTAGGATTAATCTCGTTCAATCAGGTGACAAACGGCTTACGGCAGCTTAACGCTGTGGTGATTATCTCCCTGATGGGAGCAGCTATGGGGCTGTCGTTTGCCTTGCTATGGAGTCAAATTCAAGGACACGCGACTTATAACCGCACCTTGGAGTGGGCAGCAGCAGGTAATTTTCACCTGAACATGGGCTACACTATTGACCACCTGACAGCCCTAATGCTGGTGATTGTTACCACGGTAGCCTTCTTAGTCATGGTTTACACCGATGGCTACATGGCTCACGATCCCGGTTACGTGCGGTTTTATGCTTATCTGAGTTTGTTTGGTTCTTCAATGTTAGGTCTGGTACTCAGCCCCAACCTAGTACAGATTTATATATTCTGGGAACTGGTTGGGATGTGTTCCTACTTGCTGGTCGGCTTTTGGTACGATCGCAAATCAGCAGCCGATGCCGCTCAAAAAGCCTTTGTCACCAACCGCGTCGGTGACTTTGGTCTATTACTCGGCATTTTGGGGCTGTACTGGGCAACAGGAAGCTTTGAATTTAATGTTATGGGCGATCGCCTGTCCCAACTAGTCCAATCAGGTTCTATCAGCAATTTTCTCGCTATCCTGTTTGCGATTTTAGTTTTCTTAGGGCCAGTGGCGAAATCTGCCCAATTCCCCCTCCACGTCTGGCTACCAGATGCAATGGAAGGCCCCACCCCCATTTCTGCCTTGATTCACGCGGCAACGATGGTGGCAGCAGGTGTTTTCCTGATTGCGCGGATGTATCCAGTATTTGAACACGTTCCAGCAGCAATGAACGTGATTGCCTTTACTGGGGCGTTTACGGCGTTTTTGGGGGCAAGCATTGCGATTACTCAAAACGATATTAAGAAAGGCTTGGCTTACTCCACCATTTCCCAACTCGGTTACATGGTGATGGCAATGGGAATCGGTGCTTACAGTGCTGGACTATTCCACCTGATGACCCACGCCTATTTTAAGGCGATGCTGTTCTTGGGTTCAGGTTCAGTAATTCACGGCATGGAAGGTGTTGTGGGTCACGATCCCGCCTTGGCGCAAGATATGCGCTTGATGGGCAGTCTCCGAAAGTATATGCCGATCACGGCAATTACCTTTTTGATTGGTTGCTTGGCAATTTCTGGGATTCCGCCCTTTGCTGGCTTCTGGTCAAAAGATGAAATTCTGGGCAAAGCTTTTGAAGCTAACCCACTCCTCTGGTTCATTGGCTGGCTAACTGCCGGGATTACGGCTTTCTATATGTTTAGGATGTATTTCTCGACATTTGAAGGTGAATTCCGGGGGAATAACGAGAAAATCAAGCAAAAACTCAAGAAGGCGGCAGCGACAATTGTCCTGGAATTAGAATCAAAAGAACCAGCCCCGAATTTTGGGCCTGGGGCGATGAAAAAAGGAGAATTGGCTGCCACTGGTGAACACCATGACTCCCACGACTCCCACGGGGATCATAGCGATTCTCCTCACGAGTCGCCGTGGACAATGACTCTACCGTTGGCACTGTTAGCTGTGCCTTCGATTTTGATTGGTTTGCTAGGAACTCCCTACGCCAATTATTTTGAAGAGTTTATCTTTCCTCCTAGCGAAACTCTGACCGAAGTTATAGAAAAAGCTTCCGAGTTCAATCCGACGGAATTCTACATCATGGCGGGTGCCTCAGTGGGAATTTCCTTGATTGCAATTACCTTAGCTTCGCTGATGTATTTGCGAGGGAAAATTGACCCAGCGGCGATCGCTGCTAAAATCAAACCACTTTACGAGTTATCCCTCAATAAATGGTATTTCGATGACATTTACCATCGCGTTTTTGTCCTCGGCTTGCGTCGTCTAGCTAGACAAGTTATGGAAGTTGACTTCCGTGTTGTCGATGGTGCTGTTAACCTCACAGGCTTTTTTACCCTTGTCAGTGGTGAAGGTCTGAAGTACCTAGAAAACGGTCGCGCTCAATTCTACGCCTTGATTGTCTTTGGGGCTGTTTTGGGCTTAGTGATTGTCTTTGGTGTCACCTGATTTCTGTAGTGTCAACTGCGACAAGCAACTGGCGGTTAGTTAGAAACCGCCCTTTCTACCTGAAGTTGATTTAGGAGCCTAATTTAGACTCCTTTTTTTTTGGCTGATAGTCAGCAATTAAAATAATTCATAATTTGCTCTAGGCCATCAACGAAAATCGGCGGGAATCCCATCCCAACAAGAGGGGTGTCCGGGATAGCCGCCCGCCTTTCCATTGTCATTAGTTATTAGTCATTAGTCATTGGTACTAATGACTAATGACTAATAACTAATGACTTAGATTTCCCCCCGGCTTGAAGCTGGGGGATGAGTTAAGGTAATATTCTTGCTTTGCCTTGTGTCCCAATTGTAGCAGTAGCTCTTTTTTGAGGAAATTTTTGGCTCGTGCTAACTGACCTGGGTAGTTTTGCCTGCAATGCTATACTAATTACCCAACGGGATATCTAGAACTATTTTCTGGAAATGCGCTCTAAATCTACAATAATGAAGATAAGGTTCGCCCTCACTGCTTATTAACCTGCTGACCTAATTGTTACCGATTCTACATGTGGGAAAATTGGGTTCACCGGCAGTTCCTCCTAGTTAAAAATCAGAGTCTAATGGCGTAAAATTACCTTCACTCTAGACAATCAAACACCTGTAGTTTCCACGCCACTTGACGCCAGTCCGCTCAAGTCGGGAGACCCGCCCACGCGGCTGGCTCCTCCACTTAGCGAGACCCCAAGACCCAACGGGAAAGGCAGTCCCCCAGACGCTCGTTCGCCCTTGGCGTCTCCCTTTGGGAGAAGACTCGCTCTCCGTGGTGCTATCGACGGGAACCGCCATCGCGCTTCGCGTCTCCCCTTCTCCCAAAGGGAGAGGCTAACGCCAAGGGAGAGGACGGGGGCTGCCTCACCGCAGTGGCTCCCCTGCATAGCGCTTTTGGGTAGTATGGATTCTCTAAAACCCAGCTTCTCAAAAACCCGTCGCGTAATTACCTAGCGGGGCTAAATTTTAATCAGGCGTGCAATCTGAAGTTTGGTTAGGTGAAGAGACTTGAACGCAGGCGAACTCTGAGAGCATCGTGCAGTGAGAAGTTCGGATACGCTCAGAGTTGTCCGTGAGTCGGCTTCCTTGCAAAGGAACTGCGGAAGTAGTTCCCCGCTCTTGCTGGGTCGGGCTTCTTTTCCTTAGAACTGAGGAAGCTTTGTCTCAGGGTAATTCGTTTCCAGCTTGTTTCTGTAAGCCGTGAGGGTATACAGAAAAGAACCAGATTAAACAAAAAATGATGTTTTGACCAAAGGTCGGTTCACTGCATGGAATTTTCAATCGCTACACTCCTGGCCAATTTCACCGATGATAAATTGGTAGCTCGGAAAGTTTTAGAAAAGAAACTTGGCTGTGAAGATGAAAAAAGTTTACAAAAACTTCACATTGCCTTAGATGTTCTCGAAAAAATCGGTCTTTTGGTGAAAGAACGGGGCAAGTACCGCCGTGTCTCAGAAGAAGGAATAATCGAGGCAAAACTGCGTTGTTCTAGTAAAGGCTTTTGCTTTGCTATTCAAGATGTGGAAGGAGCTGAGGATATTTACATCCGCGAAAGTCATCTGAGTAATGCTTGGAATGGCGATCGCGTTTTGGTGAGAGTTCTCAAAGAAGGCAGTCGCCGTCGCTCTCCGGAAGGGGAAGTGAAGCTGATTCTAGAACGTTCTAACCACACATTACTGGCACGAATTAAGCAGGTAGAAAGCGGTTTCCGGGCTGTGCCTTTAGATGATCGATTGCTGTTTGAACTCAAAATCCAACCTAACGGGGCAAAGTTGGAAGACGCGATCGATCACCTGGTTCATGTGGAAGTTTTGCGTTACCCCTTGGCACAATATCCTCCCCTCGGTCGAGTTGTGCAAATTCTCGGCAGCGATGCCGAAGCGGCTGCTGATATAGATTTAGTTACGTGCAAACACGACCTTTCCCGGACTTTTCCAGATAATGTCCTAGAAGCAGCCGTCAAGTTACCCAAAAAGCTGCTGAAAGCAGACCTGAAAAATCGCTTAGATTTACGTAATTTGTTTACTCTCACCATTGAAGGGGTAAATGGCGGCGACACCAAAGTTGTAGAAAACGCTTTTAGTTTAGAAAAAAACCTAGCCGGAAATTGGCTTTTGGGCGTTCATATCACCGATGTTTGTCACTATGTCCAACCTGACGAAGCCCTAGATAGAGAAGCATTCAAACGCGGCAAATCAGTGTATCTAGGAGAATTGGTGCTGCCAATGTTGCCCCCAAGTGTGGCAGAACGCTGTTCTTTAGTACCTGGGAGCGATCGCTTAACTATCTCTTTTTTAATTACAATTGATCCCCAATCGGGACAAGTGCTGGAGTGGGAAATTCAATCCAGTGTGATCAATGTAGAAACGGCACTGAGTACTGAACTTGCCCAAGCAATTCTTACAGGTGAAGCTAAAGATCAATCACCACAGGTTTCCCAAATGCTGCAAGACCTCCAAGCCTTGCAAAAAGCTGTCAAACAGGTACGTTTGACTCGTGGTAGCCTCCAGTTGAATCTGCCGCCCAGTCAAAACGCCTACTATGATGAGGGGATTCTAGGGACTGTAGCGGTGAATGATTTACCAGTGCGATCTCTACTCACGGAATTGGTGCTGCTAGTTAATCAACTGACTGCAACTCACTTAAATGCTCTTGGTGTTCCCGCCATCTGGCGAGTCCAAGGCACACCCGATGTCGAAGATGTCCAGGAAATGCTGAAATTGGCAGTCAATTTAGGCGTTGACCTCACACTAGATCCAGAAGTCGATATCCAACCCTTAGATTATCAGCATTTGACCACAGCTTTTGGGGAATCTCCCTCGGAGCAAGTTCTGACATACTTGTTACAAGATACACTTAAGGCATCGGCGTACAGCACCACCAAAGGATCTCACTTTGGTCTGGCATTACCGCAATATGTTCACTTTAGCGCTCCCTTGCGGCGTTACCCAGATTTGCTCATGCAGAGAGTGTATTACACGCTACTCGAAAACGGGCGTGATCGCCGCAATACCCGTGTGAGAGAGCGCGTTAACCTGCGCCACTCCTCCAGCCACGAGGAAATTAACTGGAACGTTTTACCCCCAGAATTGCAACAAGAACTCCAAAGCGATTTAACTAGGGTAATTGTCCAAATCAACGACCGAGAAAAAGAAGTCCAAGAAGCTGAAGCCGATTTAGCCGGACTACAAAAAGCCCAACTGATGAAGCAGCGCATCGGTCAGGTATTTCAAGGCGTGATTACTGGTGTCCAATCCTACGGTTTCTTTGTGGAAATTGAAGTACCAGCAGCTGAGGTGGAATCCAACAGTAATCCGGGTGTGCCTTTGCGCGTGGAAGGATTGGTACACGTCAGTTCTCTTAAAGATGATTGGTATGAATATCGCGCCAGACAACAAGCACTATTTGGTCGCAAAAATCGCGCTTCCTATAGACTGGGCGATCGCGTCGCCGTGCAAGTTAAAAGTGTCGATTACTACCGTCAGCAAATTGATTTGGTAACAGTTGGCAGCGATGGTCTAGCCAAAGGTTCAACTGGCAATGGTTCCCATGATGAGCTTTCAGACCTCTACTTACCAAATGATCTTGAGTCTGATGACCTAGACTCTTACTCGGAGGATGAGTAAAATCCAGTAAAAGTTGCGTGTCAAATAACACTAAGCCTTTAATTTTAGGCGTATCGGGCGCATCTGGTCTGATTTACGCTGTTCGCGCGATCAAATTTTTGCTAGAAGCGGAGTATAGTATTGAATTGGTTGCCTCTAAATCAACTTACATGGTTTGGCAGTCAGAACAGGAAATTCGGATGCCACCAGAACCAACTCAACAAGAACAATTTTGGCGAGAGCAAGCTGGAGTGGCACTTTTGGGGAAACTGCGCTGCCATCCTTGGAGTGATATTGGAGCCGGGATTGCCAGTGGTTCCTTCGCCACTCTGGGGATGATGATCATTCCATGCAGCATGAGTACAGTGGCAAAGCTAGCGGTTGGCTTGAGTTCCGATTTACTAGAACGGGCAGCAGATGTCCAACTCAAAGAAGGGCGAAAGCTGGTCATTGTTCCTCGTGAAACGCCTTTTAGCCTCATCCACCTACGTAACTTAACCTCTTTAGCAGAAGTTGGAGTTAGAATTGTCCCCGCTATTCCCGCCTGGTATCACAATCCCCAAACCATTGAGGATTTAGTTGATTTTGTAGTTGCCCGTGCTTTAGATCAACTAGATATTGACTGCATCCCAATTCAGAGGTGGCAAGGTCGTCGCTAACGCCCTGAGTGGATTGATCATAAATTTCACAATCGTCTTAAAAGGGTAATCATAGAGATGGCTGTTAGTGTCAGTAGTCAGTCAAGAATAATCAGACTCATAACTGATAGCTGACAACTGATAACTGACCACTGATAACTGACAACTGACACAATTGCTATGGCTGTAATTCGCTTAATTCTATTGGTGGCGGTACTAGGAGGACTAACGCTGTTATTACTCCAAAATTGGTCTCCTGCCATATCGCTAGTATTTTTGGGCGTGCGAACTCAACCATTACCACTAGCGATATGGATTTTGTTCAGTACTGCCACTGGTGCTTTCACATCTATATTGATTGCTACTTTGTTTAACTTATCCAATTATTTTGTGGGAGGACGACGCCAAATTCCTAACAAAGCAAGCGCGACTTCACCTCGTGCAAAGGCAACCCGGAGAGAAGAACCTACATCTGGCCCTGCCAGTCCTCCACCACCTGCTAGTAAAAAACAAGAGCCTAGCAGTGATGTATTTGATGATTGGGAGACAAATAGCAATAAAGATGATGATTGGAACTTTGATGAAAAGTCAGAGTCAGCGCCTAACCCTAATCCTCAAACTCAACAGCCTAGAGACTCAACAACTTACGAACCTCAATCAGAAGCCAAAAGCAATTCTCAATCTGGTTCAGTTTATTCCTACAGCTACCGTGAGCCAAAAAATACGGCTGCGGGAAAAACTGAATCAATTTACGATGCTGATTATCGAGTAATCATTCCCCCTTATCAGCCACCGACTACCAATCAAGCGGATGATGATTGGGAATTTTTTGATGATGATGATGATGATTTTGAAAATGATGGTAAACGCCCCCGTCGGTGAGATGTAGCAGGCTACGTCTCTACTTGATGCCACACCGCTCTCTAGACTCCTGCTTGACCTCACCAGTCATCGCAGCTTCCTGCAAAGTCATGAAAGCATTAAAATCTTCCAAGCCATAGCGGGTAGTCAACAGTTGTCGTAGTTGATTTTCAGCTTCCACTGTCAAATAGCCAGTTGCTAAGGCTTTTTGTACAATGTCACGAATTCGAGTCATAGTTGATGCCTCATTCATCCTACTATTTATTAATTCAGGCTTATTGGGGTGAAATATGCAGTAGTTTTTGTGTCAAAACTTCAAATTTGCATTATTTTTTGGGCGATCGCAGTAGATTAGTCATTATTTATACCTTTATCATCAAGATTTAATTGCTCAGTGCTTGTCATAACCCAACTTTTAGAATAACCACAATGTGCTCTTAGAAACAAAGTATTTTGTATACTTAAAATTACCCACCAGAGTAAAAATCCGAATTATTTAGATAGACAGAACTTGTTTGAATAAAGTTTCAAACAAGTTCTGTTAATTTTTTCATCAAGTCTAAAAATACCTAAGCAGCAATTGTCAAGTCACCTAAAGAAAGTTATTAAATTTGTTATAAATTTAGGGTTTATTATGTATGTTGATTTCACAGAAGAATTGTTAATCTATTGCCTGAGTTACTTTAAATACATTAATAACAGTAATCACGGCATTTAATATAATTAAAATAGAAGATGAATTTGTCGGAACTGAAAATAATTGGGAGTTATAAAAGTTATACGTAAATTTTATTCTGCAAAGGAAAAAGGCTTATATGATACTATCGCTCCATGAGTAAACTCAAGAAATTAGTGGAGCAATTTCTCAAGCAGCCTCCAGAAGTGCAGTTTCAGGAAGTACGCTATTTATTAGAAGCTTTTGGCTTTAAAAAAAAAGGTCTAAGGGTAGCCATCATAGTTTTCGAGACTCCCAAGCTAGAACGATCACTATACCCAAAACTGGGGGACAAAAAGTTAAAGGAGTTCATGTTCAGCAAATAGTTGAACTATTAAATTTAGAAGAGTGGATTGATGAAGACACTGAACCAGAAGAACAAGCAAATTGAGAAGCCGTCCCTAGAATATTATTTAAATCTTCACTATCCTGTAACACTTTAGTCATACATAATAAAGTGCGTTAGTCAAGCCCAACCCAGGCATTGCTTGAATAGGCATATATGAGTCATTCAGTTTATAATTAGAAACTGTGACTCAAAACTCACAATTGGAGCGAAGTAACTGGTGAGCAGTTTATTACAAGGAGTCAACCTGTACTTAATTGGCATTATGGGCGTTGGTAAGACGACAGTAGGGCGCTTACTGGCAAAAGAACTAGGTTATGGGTTTGTGGATACCGATAATGTCATTGCCCAAGCAACAGGTAAATCTATCAATCAGTTATTTGCACAAGTTGGTGAAGCCGAGTTTCGCCAGTTAGAAAGCGACGTACTTTCACAAGTTTGTGCTTTTACAAAGTTGACTATTGCAACTGGTGGGGGCATTGTAATGAGGCGAGAAAATTGGGGTTACTTACACCACGGTTTGATAGTGTGGCTAGATGCGCCAGTGGAGATAATTTACAGCCGTTTAGCTGAGGATACCACAAGACCACTGCTGCAAGATGTTGATCCTCAAGGTAAATTGCGATCGCTCCTCGAACAACGAACACCACTTTACTCTCAAGCCGATTTGCACATCATCGAGCGAGAGGGAGAAACACCTGAAGACGTTGCCCAGCGAGTACTTGAGGCAATTCCTACCGTTCTCAAAACACAAGTTTCTCATTAATCGGGAATATTAGACCTCTTGCAAAAGTTGAACATCCGCCCGAAAATAAATTTTCTTTTCTTATAGCTCAAATCGGTTTAAACCGACATCTTGCACCATTCTCAATTAGCACTATCGCCCGCCCAGAACTCAAGTTCTGGGCTGATAGCTCAACTCCACGCTTAGTGGACTCAAACTTTTGCTCAGTCTTCTTTAGAAGACTTTAGCTATTAGCCTCAGAATTCATTCTGAGGCGGTTGTTGGAACTGATGCAAGATATCAGTCGAAAAAGAAACCTAAAGAATTGTTGTTGAAGTAAAGAGTTTTGTCGGGCAATCTGACGTAAAAGATTTGGAGCAAGCATTAGGGCAGTATGTCCTGTATCGCCAAATCCTGAATGAAATGGGGAGCGATCGCAGAAAATAGAATTTATTTTGTTTACAATCCAGTAGATGAGGTGATTGTACAGTGGATAAACTCTCATTAAGAAGACTTAAATTACCAAATTTTGCGAATTACTATAAGCTAACTTCTTCGCGTCTTTTTGCGCTTGTTTTGTGTGAACCAACTGCAAACTCACCAATCCAAATCTCCATCACAATCTTCAATAGGAGTAGCCACCCCTTGTTTAATAGATTCTCGCATTCCAGGGATAGATAATAAGTAAAGAGTTTCCTGAATAGCAGACCAGTCTTTTTCAGCTAGCAGAATCGCGGTAATGCGATTGCCTTCAATGTACCGCAGTACGGTTATCAAAATTCTTTGGAAATAGCTCAGAGTTTTGGTTAAACCTCCAACAAACTTGGGAACTTTATCACGTATTAAAGGAAGAAGAAGAGGAACTAAAAACTATATTGCAATTCAGAACTACGTGATAAATTGCATTTCCACCCACCACACAATAACTCCAAATATCACTGTTTATTCAGTGATTACTAAAAGAGAGAAACCAGTTTTCTATCGGTGATATATTGAAAATAGTGGTGTAGTTTTTGAGAGAAACTGCGATATCTCTTGACTCGCCGCTACGCGTCTGGCCATCCAAACAAAATAATTTGTGAGTGATACCTATATAAAAAGCTTATTTTTGCTCTTGGCAGCTATAAGACATTGTTGCAGGTTACAAAGTCTTCTACACTGACTTAAATAGGTTTTAACTCTTAACGGCGGCTCCTCATGACGGTCAACGATTCTGAATACATCAGGCAAGATGAAGCCACTCGTGTGCGTGTACTAAGCGAAGCACTACCTTATATTCAACAATTCGCCGGTCGCACTGTTGTTGTCAAATATGGTGGCGCAGCGATGAAAGATAGCACACTCAAAGACAAAGTTATCCGCGATATTGTATTTTTATCCTGCGTGGGCTTGCGTCCAATTGTAGTCCACGGCGGTGGCCCAGAAATTAACAGTTGGTTAGATAAGCTGGGCATCGAACCACAATTTAAAAATGGTCTGCGAGTCACTGATGCCGCCACAATGGATGTGGTGGAAATGGTTTTAGTTGGTCGAGTCAATAAAGAAATTGTCTCCCTGATTAACCAAGCTGGAGGCTTGGCTGTAGGACTTTGCGGCAAAGACGGTAATCTATTTACAGCCCGTCCCCAAGGTCAAGAAGGCATCGGTTTTGTGGGGGAAGTCAGTAATGTGAATATCAAGATTTTGGACACCCTCGCTAGCAATGGCTATATTCCGGTAGTGTCCAGCGTCGCCGCAGACGAAACGGGACAAGCTTATAATATTAACGCCGATACTGTAGCTGGAGAAATCGCTGCTGCACTAGGAGCAGAAAAGTTAATTTTACTGACCGACACCAGTGGAATTTTAAAAGATTACAAAGACCAGTCTACTTTGATTCCAAAAGTAGATATCCGCGAAGCCCGCGAGTTGATTGCCAATGGTATAGTTAGCGGTGGGATGATTCCCAAAGTAAGTTGTTGTGTGCGATCGCTTGCTCAAGGAGTCCGTGCAGCACACATCATTGATGGTCGCATTCCTCACGCTCTATTACTAGAAATCTTTACTGATGTTGGGATTGGGACAATGATTTTAGGTTCGCAGTTTACCTCCTAGAGACGCTGGTTATCTTTAATGAAGGTGCAATATTTGACAAAATTCCAGCAAAGAAGTCTTAGAATTTTTGTTATCTAATCATCTTCTCTAAAGCGATTTGCAAATCTTTTGTCAAATCGCTCACAGCTTGTCTAGCCGCCAAGCGATCGCCTTGACAATTTCCCCAGCGTTCGGTAACTGAAATTGGCTCTCCCACGGTGATTTGTACCTGTCGCAAACCTAAACCAGGTCGTCCCGGAAGTGTGGTATTTTGAATTCGGGAAAGCATATCGAATACAAGCAAAGCTGTTTCTGCAAACCGTTCCGCCGTCGGTTGTTCCTGAATATAAGTAGCTGTGACGGCAACAAAACTTTCGACTATCCGCATATGTCGCATTCGCAAGTCTGCTTCCTCGGCAATCCAGTCTGCCAAACCGCGTTTAAAGGGTGGTAAAGTCTTGATATCTGGCAAATCTTCCCGATAAATGTAATTCCAGCCAGCCTCTTCCAAACGGCGACAACGGTCAATAAAATTACCCTGCGCTTGAACTCCAAAATATTGTTCCGCAACTTGTAAAGCCTTATCCAGTAGGCGATGTAGTCGGGCAATCAACACCTGATTCGGACTAGCAGATTCATCAGTTGAGATGCTTTTTGGGATATCTTGATGATAAAAGCGACGATAAAACTCTTCCATCTCCGTAATTAGATATTCAGCCAACCGACAAAGGCGTTGATAGCAAAACTCTACGCCCTCACCCGAATCAATCTCCTTAACTGCCAAGCCGCTATCAGCTTCCAACTTACTCAACAGCAAATCCAGTTTAGACCAAGGTGGCTCAACGTAGCGATATTGGATCGCGATCGGCACAATGATCACAGTCTCAGAACGGTTAGCTTTTTGCAAGTCTTCTACACACCAGAAGCCCATTTGAGCAACACCGGGTTCCAGTGGGCTAACAATACCACTATGACCATTTGTACCGCCTTCGGGTGCCACTGCGATCGGGAGTTCGCCATTAGCAAACAACTCCCGTGCAGTTTGAATAGCTTGGCGATCTAGTCGCCTACCGCGATGAACCGGCACACCTCCGATTCTAGAGAACAACCAAGCTAGCCAATCTCCAGCCCAAACTGTCATACCCCGGTCATAGAGAAAATAGCTGTGAACAAGAGATTGTAGTGTAATACCTTGCTGACGCGCAACCTTTGGCACAATGCGGGAAAGCAAATACAGCATACAGAGAGGATCTTCTACCTCTGGGTGGCGAAATGCCAACAAAAAGCGAATTTTTCCAGCCTGAAATTGTTGATAAAGTTCAGCTAATACCTCAACATTTTTGGCTTCAATCCTAACAATACCAGCCGTCAGCCAAGGTCGAGTGCGAAACCGTAGTGCGATCGGCAGTAACCACCGAACAATCTGAAGTACCAGCCGATTAAACCGTTGAGTAATAAATTTCAGTGGTGGTTGAGTAGACTGAATCGATCTAGGCAAGTCGCTCTCCAGATTGTATCGGAATAAATAGGCAAACACTGCTAAGTTGCAAAAAATTGTAGGTTGGGTGGAGGCTTTGCGTAACCCAACATCCTGATAATCAGTTGGGTTCCGCTCCGCTCCACCCAACCTACGTCTAATGTACTATTTTAGCCTAGACAGTCCACTACGTGCATTTCAAAAATCAAATACTAGTCCTATATCGAATCAAAAATTATTTTGAATGTTTAGGAAAAGTTCGGAATAAATAGACAAACACTGCTAAGTTCAACACAAGAATAAATATTTTTATCGCCGAGAACCCCCGAATCAATTCATAAATTTCTGGGACAATACTGATACCAACAAGTACCAACACCAAGACGTGTGCCCAACGCTTTTCGTACCATAAACCAACGGCTTCAATAGTAGTAACAATAGCATAAACTCCTGCTCCAATACCACTAAATGCCAAGGTTCGCGGATTTAAGTTGAGAACTTTATTTAAAACCCAATCAATAATTATCGATTTACCTTCTAAAACATAATTTTCTGAAAACACCTCTAGATTTTGATAATTTTTTAATGTCAATAATAAAGCGATCGAAGTAACCATAAGCAGCATCGCGGTAAATGCTTTGTAGAAAACAATTGCCACTAATCCCAATGGACGCTTTTTCAAACAACCCCCTCAGTATATATAAGTGAAACTCTGATTAACTGGCTCTGGATGAGTGGAGAGTTCAAAGCTAACACTCATTTAAATTATCAATTATTAATTATCAATTTTTCGTTTTCAGTCAGAGACTAGGAATGCCTAATTAGAGGCTCCGCCTCAAGACTTGCGGCACCGCAATGAGGAGCATTTCTAGCCTCTGGCTAGAAACGAGGTTTTAAAAGCAAAAAGGGCGGTTAGAAACCGCGCGCCAGGTGCTTCTCCCAAGGGGAGACGCACCTGGCGCGAACAAGTCGGCGGAGCCGCCCAACGCACTGGCTTGTCTACACGAGGCTTTACCCACCTCCGTGGGTTAAGAATCCTTGATTTTGTATTAGTCCACGGAGGTGGACGAGAGTTTGTGTAGCCGCGAATTCCATTCGCCAAGGCTTAAGTTGACACGCATGGTTGATCTACCCCAACCCTACAAGGCTTGGCGGCTGTGAGGTTAGGTTTTTGATTACTGAATCGATGCTCTAGTTAAGAATAACCCGATGAAACTTGCAACTTTGCTCAATTCTGGGGTTTTGATTGACATTGGATGTGCATAGGCGTAGCCCGCACTTCTTTACGAGAGGCTGCGCCAACGGCAAAGCTCTGTTACCACCGCAGGTCTTACCCTGAGCTTGCCGAAGGGTCTCGTAGAGAAGGGCATCGCGCATTGAAATAAATCATATCCAATGGAGGTTAGCGGACTCGAACCGCTGACGTCCTGCTTGCAAAGCAGGCGCTCTACCAACTGAGCCAAACCCCCATAAAATTAAAATAGTAGGTAACTTTGGTTGCTGTTGTTATTGTAACTGATATTGTTCCATTACCAAAAGGATGAAGCTAGAAAATATCCAAGTTGTTGCAGCACTGTATAAATTTGTGAAGCTGCCAGATTTTGCCGAGAAACGAGATCCTCTGCTGTCTTACTGCCAAGCACAAGATGTCAAGGGAACAATTTTGCTGGCACATGAAGGCATTAACGGTACAATTGCGGGTTCGCGTCAAGCGATTGACTCTGTTCTCTGCTTTCTGCGTTCTGACCCCCGTTTAGCTGACCTAGAATCCAAAGAATCCTATACCGAAACCCCGCCCTTTGAGCGGATGAAGGTGCGATTGAAGCCGGAAATTGTGACTTTGGGGTTGCCTGAAATTGACCCAAGTGAGCAAGTTGGGACTTATGTCAATCCCCAGGAATGGAATGATTTGATTTGTGATCCAGAAGTAACCGTAATTGACACCCGCAATGATTATGAGGTAAGTATCGGTACTTTTCAAGGGGCGGAAAATCCCCAAACTGGCTCATTCCGGGAATTTCCCAATTATGTGCTACACCACCTCGACCCAACTAAACACAAAAAGGTTGCTCTGTTTTGTACAGGCGGCATTCGCTGTGAAAAAGCCTCATCCTTTATGCTTGCCCAAGGCTTTGCAGAAGTCTATCATCTCAAAGGTGGCATTCTCAAGTATTTGCAGGAAGTTCCAGCACAGGAAAGTTTATGGGAAGGCGAATGTTTTGTCTTTGATGAGCGGGTAACTGTCAGTCATGGGTTGGATGAAGGGAGTTGTGAGCGGTGCTTCTGTTGTGGACGTCCGATTTCTGAAGAAGATAAGCTGTCTCCAAAGTATGAGCTAGGTATCTCCTGTCCCTATTGTTTTGATAGCCTCACCGAGGAGAAAAGAGGGCGTCAGCAGCAAAAATGGCGTCACTACCAAACCCAAGTTGCTAACAAAAATCGGATGTAAGGGTTTAGCATTGCCAAACCCCTACGACAGTTCCGGTTTTTTTCCATCATACATATTTGGTATTTTCTGTGAATGCGTAAGTCCTAGTTTTATCTTGGGCATCCCAATGTAGTGATATATAAAACAGCTTCATCAGCAGGAATACCCAAAACTTCATTTACTTGGTCATCAAAAAATCCAGCGATGCCACTAACGCCGAGATTCAGGTGGATTGCAGCTAAATTTAGGCGTTGTCCCAAATGACCAGCATCCATGTGTAAATAACGGTAAACGCGATCGCCATATTGTGCGATCGCAGCTTTCAGATCGGCTGTATGAAATAACACCGCTCCTGCATCCCGCCCTAATTCTTGTCCTAAACAGAGAAAATGTAACTCTCGCCGAAAGTTTTTAAACCGAATTTGGCGTAATTCTTGGGCTTTAGGTGCGTAATAATAACAACCCGCCTCCAATCCTTGGACTCCGCAAACAGCAATGAATGTTTCGATTAAATTCAAATCAAAGTAGTCTGGAGAAATATCTAAATTTTGGTCGATGTAATTTTGCGGTTGGTAAGTGAAATCGAGTAAACTTTTCAATTCATCGAAAGTTAAATCATCACCATTGTAAGCGCGGGTAGAGCGTCGCTTGTACATTGTGATTTCCAGTTTTGACAGATTTTTCCCCCAGTCTATAGGCGCAGTGGTGGTGGGAATTTTCAAACAGAAAGGAAAATTGTATTTATCCTCCAAAGATTTTTCTTGTTTGATAGTTGGGAGATTGAGATTGCCAGTTATACCTAATTGGATCTGGGTGTGTCGATGAAAATATGCCAGCAATTCACCATCGGGGATTTGGGGATAACTGGTTTCGGTAGCCGAAGGTAAAGCAGTACATCCCAATGGCAAATTTTGATTGACATCTAACAAGTCTGCCAGAGGTAAGACAGCGATCGCACCTTCTTGTTGCGGATCGATATAAAGCAGATCATTTACCGATTCATCTACAAAACCGCCGATTAAATGCGGGCGATAGTCAGTAATCGCACCAGCCAATTCGATATTGCCCAACAGGTGTCCTGTATCTAGAAAAATCCGGCGGTAAGCCCGATCTTCATAGCGCCACGCAGAACGATAAAATACCGCAGTCACAATAATTGCTAATTGGGTATTATCTAGGGAAGGATGCCAGAAACAAGCAGCTTGGAGAGTTTGCCAAACATCACTTTCCCAATAATGCATCAGGGAATGATCCCGACACTGGTAGTTATACAGACCAGGTGGCAATAACGACGTACCACGGGAAACCACATACACCTCGGCAGGGTATAATCCGCCGGCACTGGGAGCAGCACGTAAATACCCCGCACTACCCATAGAAGGCATTTTCGCTGTCAATCCATAGCTGCGAAACAGCAGCCGTGAAAGTCTTTGCCACCATTGAGCATCTGGGTTATTAGCATAAGCCTCTGGTTTCTCTTGGATATAGGGTTTGAGATCAAAAGTAGAGCCAATTTTGTACTCTTTGAAGGGAACCGGCTGTTTAGCCCAATCTAACCCTTGATTTTTGGAGGCGAGAGTATCAGGGTTGTATTTAGTCCGTTCGTGATAATGCTGGGCAATTGATTGGTGTAATTCTGGCATAGTACTTTGAATATCCTTGGGGCATCCTTTTTTTGATCTTGGCATTCATTAGCCTGATTATTTCGTGTAAATTAGTACAATCTTCAGAGTCATAAAGTGGTAATTGGTAACAACTGCATTGGGGAATGGGGAGTGGGGAGTGGGGAATGGGCAAAAAGAATGTAGAGACGTAGCAGTGCTACGTCTCTACAAAGGTTCTGGATAAAGTATATTTAATTTCTGGAGATGTCTAATATTTTTCACAACCCCCGAATCGCAATTTCTAACCCTTCACATACACCGCTGAGAAAATCTAAATCCAAAGTAGCGATCGCATCACTAGATTTGTGATAATGTGGATTTCGCAAGAATGCCGTATCTGTAACCATCATTGCCGGATAACCCAAATCCCAAAAAGGTGCATGATCACTACGCCTGGTTTGGGGAACTATTAAACCTCTATTTGGTACGGGTAGCCATTGACTAGATACGCCAGTTTTCCGAATACTCCGACTCATGCCAATTAAGTCAGGCAATGTCCGCAAATTGCCTATTAAAGCAATAAAATCACCTCTGTCTGGATAGAAGCGTTCCAGAGGAGAGGGGTAACTTTGAGAACCGGCTGTAGAATCCTTATAGCCCAGCATTTCTAGGGAGATCATTAAGCGCAGCTGTTGTTTTTGTTGATGCAACAAAGCTGCATAGTCAGCACTACCCAGTAAGCCGTATTCTTCCATATCGAAAGCAACCAGCCTTAAAGGATATCTTACAGCTTGGCCAGCAAACTTTCTGGCTAATTCTAGCAACACCGCCACACCTGTAGCATTATCATCAGCTCCTGGTGTTCCCGGAACGGTATCATAATGAGCCCCAATTAAAATAGGTGGCAAATCCTGTTTTTCCCCTCTAGCTTGGGAGGGTAAATTTAATATCAAGTTCTTACAAGCTTTACCTCTGACTTCAAAGGTGTGGATTTCCACACTCCCCCATTGGGAAAATTGCTGGCGGATGTATTCTTGGACAAAAAAATGTCCAGCCGTTGCCATGTAAGGATCGCGTTCTCGTGCGATCGCACTCAGGGAAGTTTGTAATCGCTCTGTTAAATTCAAATTTTTAAAGTAGTGGCAATATTAAGGTTTTCAGGCACTCAAAGAAGCAGAACAAGTATTATTAAGGTGCATTTATCAACTTGTAGATACCATAAATAGAAGTAGCATTGAGGCAGCTTAGGCACACCAACCATCTCAATGCTATCCTAGTCTTGCAACTATCTCCTCTAACTGCACTTCTGAGCTTACTGCCTTAATGATGACTATTATACAATTGGGGTGTTTTTATCCTGTGGCACAAAGCTAGAGGTAGTTCCGCCCAATCATAATAAATATATAAGACACTTTAGGAGAAGAGTAACGCATGGGCAAGGTAGTCGGCATCGACTTGGGTACAACCAACTCAGTAGTCGCCGTTATGGAGGGTGGCAAGCCGGTGGTGATTGCCAATGCAGAAGGAATGCGAACAACCCCCTCCGTAGTTGGCTTTAGCAAAGAAGGTGAAAGGGTGGTTGGGCAAATGGCACGACGCCAAACCGTCCTCAATCCCCAAAATACCTTTTTTGCAGTGAAACGCTTCATTGGGCGGAAGTATGGCGAACTTAACCCAGATTCCAAGCGTATACCCTACACTATCCGCAAAGACGAAGTGGGTAATATTAAGATTGCCTGTCCCCGTCTAAATAAAGATTTCGCCCCAGAAGAAATTTCGGCAATGGTGCTGAAAAAATTGGCAGACGATGCTAGCCGCTATTTGGGTGAACCAGTCACAGGGGCAGTGATTACAGTACCTGCTTATTTTAACGATTCTCAGCGCCAAGCAACCCGCGATGCTGGCAGAATTGCCGGTTTAGAGGTGTTGCGGATTCTGAATGAACCGACTGCTGCATCTTTGGCTTATGGATTAGATCGGGGTGAGACGGAAACTATCTTAGTATTTGACTTGGGTGGTGGCACTTTTGACGTGTCGATTTTAGACGTTGGTGATGGGATATTTGAAGTTAAGGCTACCAGTGGAGATACGCAACTTGGTGGTAATGACTTTGACAAAAAAATCGTAGATTGGTTAGCAGATCAATTTCTGGAAACAGAAGAGGTAGACTTAAGACGCGATCGCCAAGCTTTACAACGTCTAATGGAAGCGGCGGAAAAGGCCAAAATTGAACTTTCGGCTGTCAGCGTCACTGATATTAACTTACCCTTCATCACCGCCACGGAAGATGGCCCCAAACATCTGGAAACTAGTCTAACTCGTTCCCAGTTTGAGGGCTTGTGTAGTGATTTGGTGGGGCGGTTGCGGATACCAGTCAAACGAGCGCTCAAAGATGCTGGACTCTCACCTAGAGACATTGAAGAAGTTGTGTTAGTTGGCGGTTCTACACGGATGCCAATGGTAAAACAACTTGTGCGGGACTTGATTGGTACGGAACCCAACGAAAACGTCAACCCCGATGAAGTCGTGGGAGTGGGTGCAGCAATTCAAGCAGGCATTCTCGCCGGGGAACTTAAAGATGTGCTGCTTTTGGATGTCACACCCCTCTCTTTGGGATTGGAAACCATCGGCGGCGTGATGAAAAAACTCATTCCCCGCAACACTACTATCCCAGTCCGCCGTTCTGACATTTTTTCCACGTCCGAAAATAACCAAAATACTGTGGAAATTCACGTAGTCCAGGGTGAACGGGAAATGGCAGCAAATAACAAGTCTCTAGGACGCTTCAAGCTGTATGGCATCCCGCCAGCGCCACGAGGAATCCCCCAAGTTCAGGTGTCATTGGATATCGACGCTAACGGGATTTTACAGGTAACAGCCCTAGATAGAACTACTGGGCGAGAGCAAAGTATCACCATTCAGGGCGCTTCCACCTTGAACGAGTCGGAAGTAAATCGGATGATTCAGGACGCTCAGAAATACGCCGATGTTGATCGGGAACGTAAAGAAAGGGTAGAAAAACGGACTCGTTCTGAGGCGTTGATTTTCCAAGCAGAACGCCAACTCAGAGAAGTAGCGCTGGAATTTGGTATGCAGTTTGCCCGCAGCCGCCGCCAAAGAATTGATAATATTTGCCGACAACTAAAAGAGAGTCTTAAGGAAAATAGCGATCGCGGTATTGATCAAGCCTACGCCGATTTGCAAGATGCTCTCTATGAGCTAAATCGGGAAGTCCGCGAGACTTATGCTGAAGATGAAGACGACGACTTATTTGGTACTATCCGTGACATCTTTACTGGCGGTGATAAAGATAAAGAACGCGAATCTCCCAGAGATACATATCGAGAACGCGACTCATACGGTAAGGATTATGGCAAAGATTACGGTAAAGACTATGGCAGAGACTATAGTCGGGAGGATCGTTCTTCTTCCTATGACAGCCGTCCTGCACGCAAATCACGCCCCAGCTACCAAGATAACTGGGATGATGAAGAAGACAATGATTGGTTGTAGTACTTTTAATAAGACTTAGAAGAGATAAGTGAGGAGTTAAAAATTAAATCTTTCAACTCCTAACTTTTAACTCTTAACTCCTCTCTTCTAATTAATCCCAAATCCCAAATCCTTCGACTGAGCTTGTCGAAGTGTTAGTCCGAAGTCTAAAATCTAAAATTTAAATAACTGACTATGCAAAATTTGCCGAATTTCCGCGATTACTACGAGATTTTGGGAGTATCTAAAGATGCCTCTAGTGAGGAAATTAAAAAGGTTTATCGGCGGTTAGCAAGGCAATATCACCCCGATCTCAATCCGGGTAACAAAGAATCTGAGGAAAAATTTAAGGATATTGGCGAGGCTTATGAAGTTCTTTCAGACATGGCCAAGCGATCGCAATACGACCAGTTTAGCCGCTACTGGAAGCAAAAAGGCTTTGCGGGCAATAAACAGACGCCAAAGGCTAAAACTTGGCAGAGTAATGCTAGCGATCGCAACGTTAATCAGGAGGTAGATCCAAGTCAATTCTCCGACTTTGAAAGCTTTATTAATCAAGTTATTGGCGTCAAAAATAAAAATGGGGCAAATAACTCCACTAATGGCAATACTAGCGATCCATTTCGTTCCCCCAGAACAAAAGTTGCCTATACCGTTAACACTCCACCTCGCACAACCCGTCGGGATATAGAAGCTAGATTAACGCTCCCACTAGAAAAAGCTTATCAAGGTGGTAATGAACGCATTCGTTTGGAAGATGGGCGATCGCTAGAAGTTAGTATGCCTCCAGGTATGGTAACAGGTCAAACCATCCGTTTGCGAAACCAAGGCGTTGGTGGTGGCGATCTCTACTTAAAAATTACCGTTGAACCTCATCCATTATTTAAGCTAGAAGGTTTAAATATACTCTGCCAAGTCCCAGTTACTCCTAGTGAGGCAGTTTTAGGAGGACAGGTAGAAGCACCCACTCTTGATGGTCCTGTAAAAATGACTACTCCTCCCGGAGTTAGGTCTGGTCAAAAATTCCGACTAGGGAATAAAGGCTATCCCAGTGATGATGGGAAACGTGGGGATCAATTAGTAGAAATTCAAATCGTTACACCGAAAAATATTAGTCAAGAAGAACGGGAACTTTACGAAAAGTTACGGCAAATTGAAACCTTTAAACCCCGTGCTGATTTACTGGGTTAGGGATAGCGATCGGGGAATTAGAGGCTATAATCTCAGATTGACGTAAAATAGGTCAAATCTACTTTTCTCTTCCAGTGCATGTCAGCAGAAATCAAATTTCGTCACTACTTTGTTGACGAAGCAGGTGATCTTACATTCTTCGATAAAAAGGGACGCATCATCGTAGGTCAACCTGGAGCATCTAAATTTTTCATGGTTGGTGTTGCTCAAATTTCTGATCCAGAACAAGTTACCTGGGAACTGAATGCACTCCGCTCTAGCTTGATGACACATCCTCGCTTCAAGAATATTCCCTCTATGCAACCTGAAGCAAAAAAGACTGCAATTACCTTTCATGCAAAAAACGATCATCCTGAAATTCGTGAAAAGGTTTTTGATCTGATGCAGTCTTTCGACATCAAGGTTTTAGTTGCAATTTGCAGTAAAGCTGATATGGCAGAATCAGCAAAAGCAAACTTTAAGAGCTTAGGCACAAAGCTTCACCAGAACGCAATTTATGACGATCTAATAACACAGGTATTCAAAAATCTGCTCCATAAAGCAGACGTTATCCGAATTGCTATTGCTAGACGTGGTAAGGCAGTACGCGAAGAAGCACTAGAAGAAGCCATTAACCAAGCTCAGAAAAATTTTGAGTCTCAATGGAAAATTGGTTCAAATAGCTCGATTATCATTGAGCCTACTTATCCATCTGAGGTTGCTGGTTTACAAGTCATCGACTATTACCTGTGGGCTGTACAGCGATGCTATGAACGCGACGATGACCAGTTTTTTCTGCCTCTTGCCAATAAATATAGACTGATTATGGACTTGGACGATAAGCGCAACAAACCTTATGGAGAGTGGTATGGCGATCGCAACCCATTAACACTTGAAAAGCTAAAAGGGGCTAGGTCTAAGTAGAATTACTACTCGGACACACGGCATGAAGCCGACGTTCGCCCCTTAAGCTACTATTATACAGGATATAAATCATCTAAATCCAACTATTCAAGTCTTCACCTATAAAAGGGTTGGGCATGATCCCAGAATATCATCAGCCATTTTTTCCCATGTAGAATGGGCGGGTTTACAATATTAGAAAAAACTTGATCGCAAAGTGACTTAAACAGCCGTGAATCAGAACGGGGCAATGCCACAAAGCAGTAAACCAACTTATTACTCCTTGCTAGGACTGCATCCCTGGGCATCGGTAATCGACATTCGTCGCGCTTATCGGCAACTGAGCAAACGCTATCATCCTGATACTACAGACTTGCCGACTGCGATCGCCACTCCCAAATTTCAGCAAATCAACGAAGCTTACGCCACCCTTAGCCATCCAGAACGTCGGTTAAGCTACGATTTAAAAATTGGCTATTCCCGCTTTGGAGTGATTCAACCACCCCCTGATTTAAATCAGCCCGTTTCCCGTTCTCATGACTGGTCAAAATCAGCTTACCTCGATGCGAGCGATCGCCCCCTCTCATCTGGCGAAATCTTTGCTTTATTTATGTTGGTGTTAACATTTGTAGGTTGTCTACTACTAGCAGTTGCCATCGGCTTAACTCGTGGTGAAACTGCTATCCAAACCCATTTGCTGCAACCAACTGCACCTGTACAACAGCAGATTATCCATGTGTCGCAACCAATTACCCATCTGGTAATTAAAAATAAAAAAATTTCCTAATCCAAAATCGTTCGATTGAGCGTTCGCGGAGCGTCTCGTAGAGAAACCGAAATCCAAAATCTAAAATTCCTATGCCTCTTCTTCCCTCTGATACCCCCCTATATAATCATTCCCTGCCACAAATTGAGCAGTGGCTAAAAGATCAAGGCTGTCAACAAGACGATATAGAGAGACATTGCTGGCGTGTACAGCGCCCTAGTTGGCAAGCTGAATTATGGCTTGATGTTGAGCAAGTCGTAGTGCGATATGTCCAATCCGGGCAAAATGGACAAGATATCCAACGCTCATTCAAATATTCCCTTAGTCGGGATGATATAGAACAAGCTGTATTTTCCGGCCCATAAGAAAGTGCAAAGTGGCACAGAGATAAGTGCGATCGCATCAGTTGAGAGGCGGGACGAATGCGATCGGATCAGTTCTTTAAACAGGTACAATTGTTAAACTCTGATCCAAATGGAGGTAGAATCTAACAACACATCCGACACCATGATTTGCATCGCCAAAGCGGACGCAAAAATTATTATAGATATTTTCACTACTGTTTTCTAGAATCAACGCTTTTTAAAGCATCTTTACCGATGGCATGAATGTACCAGCCTAGACTACCTATTCAGCTAAAATAACTAATTATCAAGAAGTTTTAATAAATAGCTCATGTCCTCAATTCCTCTGACACTAAACCTAATTGAAGGTTCTGTCTCCTTTAGTTTTTCACCCCAAGCAGCACGAGAATTAAAGACAGCGACGGATAAACTGATGGAGCGCCTGAAAGCTGTCGCCGCTAAACCCACTCCTAGCGGCGGTAAAATCACTCCCCAGCCTCCTCTAGAATATTGTTATACAGGTGAAGTATTTTTAGAAATTTTTTGTAATCCTAATATCTGGCCAACGCCCTTCGCAGCCAAAGTTTTGCTGACTGTCCGCAACGTCAACATCCGCTTGACTACTGAAGCTGAACTTACCCGGATCATTGAAGACATTAATCAGTATTTAGAGCAAGTTGGGTAATATTTCGATAAAAATTACCGGAGCAGTTCAACATTAGGAACTACCCCGGTTTGACAATCTACATACTTTACTCAAGTTGTGGCACCAGATATACAGAAAAAATCGTTCTCATGCCTTCTTCCACTTGAAAAGTTGTATCAATTCAGACTCCAATGCTTCTGTGTTAATGAAAAACGCAAGATTCTATATCGGGCAATGCTCATCAAAAACCAGAGATTATCCCCTAAGTTGAGTGTCGAATCTTTGATTGTGATATCGACACATCGAAAATCAACTCCCAATCTCAAATCCGAAATCAAAGATTGATTAGTCGTTGTCCCATTGTTCACGACCAATTAGGTCGCCAATGCGATCGCGCAACAAAAAGTCACATTTCTCTAATTCACATTCAACGCAAACCCACTCTCTCGCTGGAATGTATTGGCAGAGGGTATATATTGGCTGTTGTCTGCTAATCATTCCCTTTTGCACTAGTCGGCGTGCTTCGTCTTGAATCACATCTAGAGAATAGTAATTGATAGAAGACACCGTATTCACACTCATCGTTTTTACTCACTAATTAACACTTACGATAGTATTCCCGTTAATAATTAGGAACAAACATGACAGAATTTAGACTTGTGTCCAGGATTTTGTAGTTTGCTATACGGAACTGTTTTTATTTTGACGCTAGATATCCTGAAATTATCTCAAGAAATGTTAAGAAAGTCAACAAATCCTGACATTTTGGCAAAATCCGCTTTACAAAAAAAATTCCGAGTAGTTAACTTAACCTGCTTCTTTAGCTCTATGACTTTTATCCAATAAGTCTTAAGGCAAGATTTGGCAGTTGGGAAGAGTTCAGGGCGCGTCACCGAGAGCGAGTCATAGAGCGTCATAGCCCGCACTTCGACAAAGCTCAGTGACCACCGCAGGTCTTACCCTGAGCATGCGCCGTACCACTTCCTGGAAGCAAGCTACGCGCAGCGCGGTGCCCTGAGCTTGCCGTTCGCACAGCGCGATGCCCTGAGCTTGCCGTTCGCGCAGCGTCTCGTAGAGAAGGGTCTCGTAGAGAAGGGTCTCGTAGAGAAGGGCATCGCTTAGATATCAAATAATCACCTTAAAACCGGATCTAGAACTGCTGGTATTTATCTAAGCGTAAATAACACAAGAATGTTTGTCAGATACTAGTACTTTGTCAAGTTGGTTTTGAGGGTTTGTAGTAAGCACTTTAGTGCTTAGAAAATAAGGACTAAAGTCCTTACTACGAACTTGCTTACCCATCAATTTAAACTTGACAGACTACTAGGGTGCAAAACATAGCCGCTAAAGTACACTACGAAAGCTTTTACCCTAGCATTTTTTAACAATTTCCTAAGCAAAAGCGTAGTTGGTTAATTTCAGCACTGATATTACACAGTTTTCTTTTGAAAAACATTTGTAGAAGTGTGGAGTCATACTAATTCGTAATTAGGACACATATAAACAGAAAGCATATATATAGCAATCCTATTTGATTTGCTCTCCACCGAGAGGCTCAGATCCCCGACTTCTTGAAGAAGTCGGGAATCTTTTTGTTCGTAACGCATTTAGGATTGCTATATGGAACTACCGATCCCGGAAGCAGGTTATAGTTACATTAAAACAGGCGCAATCTAGTCACGTCTGTAAACTGTTTGGCGGATTTGCTGAGATTAATTGTTCTGAAGTTACATTGTTATTTAAGTTACTTATTCACTAGATGATTGATTATCTTGATCTGGGCTGTCTTCTACTGATACCAGATTTTCTGGCGGACGCTCATCGTTAAGTTGAACTAGTAGTGCTAGTACTCTATTACCGCGTTCTATGGAGTGATCTTCGACAAATATCACCTCTGGTGTACGACGTAGCCGTACCCGCGCCCCAAGTTCGCTGCGGACATAACCCGTGGCCGATTTTAAGCCTGCCATTGTTTCTGCCTTAGCTTCATCTGTACCATAGATACTGACGTAGATTTTGGCGTGTTGGAGATCGCCAGAAACATCAACATTAGTAACACTTACCATTCCTGTACCCACACGGTCATCTTTAATGCCGTTGAGCAGCATTTGGCCAACTTCCCGTTTAATCAGTTCAGCAACGCGGGAAACCCGGCGATTTGTAGACATAAAAATTTCGCCTCCTCACAGAGGTTGTACGACAAAAATAGATGCAAGTTGGGTAGACAATACTTAGCGGGAGCAACGCTAAGATCAACCGTCTCTGGGGCACAGCCCCGATATAGCGCTAGTCTAGATTGTACTCAAGCCCAGCATTGCACGTAGGGTGAGAGTAAGGAAGACTAGGCTGCTCAGAAATAAACCCAAGATGGCGATGAAGGTAACAGGGCGCTTCAACAGTGGCACTAATGGCGCAAAGGCGTTCAGAAACACTCCTAAGAGGATAGTAATTAAGTACCGGGGGTAGCGAAAGACGTTATCCCAAAATCCGTCAAACATCTGAATGTCAACTGCCTTGTTATATACTTACGTTTGTTTTGATATGCTTTATCCACTCAATTGTAATCTATGCGGCTGGAAAATTAGCCAGTTAATATAAAATATGGCTCGTCGGTTATATTGGCTTTATTTAGTTGTGATTATTTTCAGTTCAATCGGAAGTAAATGGTAATTCAAATCCCCAAGGAAACTAGCCCGCGTCCATTTTTGAAGTGGGCAGGGGGTAAAAGTAGGTTGATACAGCAATATATTCCTTATTTTCCCAAGAGTTATAAAAATTACTATGAACCATTCTTAGGTGGTGGTGCTGTTTTTTTCTATCTCCAACCTAGTGCAGCCATTTTAACTGATATTAACGCCGAATTAATTAATACTTATTGTTGTGTTAGAGATCATGTTGAGGAATTAATTTATATATTGAAAGAGCATAAAATTCGACATGATAAAGATTATTACTATAGTGTCCGAAATAACTCTGGTGGTACTAATATAGAAAAAGCTGCTCGAATAATTTATCTTAATAAGACTTGTTTTAATGGTCTTTATCGGGTAAACTCACAGGGTAAATTCAATGTGCCTTTAGGCAGATATGAAAATCCTAATATCTGTCATGAAAACTTACTGCGAGTAGCCTCGGTAGCACTTTCTCACGCAGAAATTCAACAAGCAGATTTTACAAAAGTCCTAAATCATGCGACTAGCAGTGATGACTTTGTATTTTTTGATCCGCCCTACCATCCGATCAGTGAAACTAGCTATTTCACCGCTTATAGTCAAAATTGTTTTAGTAAAAAAGACCAAGAACTTTTAAGAGATACTTGTGCAGAGTTAGCAAGTCGTGGTGTCAAAGTTATGGTATGTAATTCTGATAGCGAATTTATTAGAAAAATTTATACAGAGATTAATTTTGAAACCTCCAAAATAAAAGCAGCGCGTTCAATTAACTCAAATATAAAAAATAGAGGCATGATTGACGAACTACTAATTACATCTTTTAAAGATTTTTATTTGCCCAAGCAATGAACCTGTCTAAGCTATAAACTGCTAATAAATTATGGTTATCGTTAACTCTTGCTTTCAGCCATTTGCTTGCACCTTCTCGCATACCTTCACCACCTAAAATCACGATAGTTGGTGCAGGGTAATAGTGCTGAATGTTCATGTTCAAGTAAGGGAACTTTTCATCAACCGAACCGGGGCTTTCTTGCCATTTGCACTCGAAAATTAAACCAGATGGCATTGCAGGTGAACCAATAACATAAAAATCAACCTTCAGATCGGTATGATAAATTCCAGTTCCAATATAAACTTCTTTTCCATAACGTTTTGGTAATAAAGCAGCATTTAGGATAAATTCTTTCGGGACATAGTTCCCTACTTGGAAATAATTATACCCATTCAAGATTGCTTTTACATTTCCTTCTAAAATATTCCCAGACTTATTTGCTCGTCCGCCTTGAGTCAGAGCCATCTTCAATCCCTCTGCCAAAAGTCCTACTTATTATAGGATTTCACAGAAGCACTAAAAAAGGGTCAGTTACTTAATATGAATTTTTGATTTTGACTAAACAAGGTTGGATTAATAGGTAAAAAAATCCGCAAGTTTGGTACTTTTGTACTAAATAAATACAAATGTATTAATAATTTGGATGAGGAAGGAGTTACTAATTCAGGGAAGTATGAAAGGAATCAAATTTCCTTTTCTTTTTGTCCCTTAACCTCTTTAACAACTGGAATTTAGCTTGGATAAATTTTAGTGATTTCGCCTTAGCTTTAGCCTGTCTGGGCTTCAGTATGACCGTTGCGGATAGCCCATGCGATTTCTAAAAGTTGAGTCCAGCGCTTTTGTAACTGTTTGGGGGTGCATTTGATGACTTTGGCGATCGCTTGGTCGTTTTCCCGTGCAGTTTTTAACTGTAATAGTTGCTGTTGCTCTTGTGTGAGTTGATTCACAAAGATTTCCCACTGCTGGGAAGATAAACCCAACTTTTGCTCTAAACCCGCGCCTAACCATTGATGTACCAATTGCCAATGGTGTTGCTTAGAAAACTTTTCCACATGGTATTTAAACCGTTGTTGGAGATAATCGCGCTGACGGCTGGTTAAACCGAGAATTTGGTCAATTTCTGGGGCTGAAAGGTCTTGGAGTTTCAAGCTGAGGTAGTTCATACAGTCAGATTGACCTTGAGACTCCAGATATTTCATCAATTCAGTGATGACGCGATCGCGTTCTGACTCTTCTGATGGATCAAAATTAGTTTGGGCAATCATCTGCGATCGCAGTTGTTGCACCGCCGAGTTACGCTGGTAAGATTCTGCTTCTTCACCCTTGGCACACTCTACCGCCATTTCAATATCCACAGTAGTTTCTTGGGGCTGACGACGAGCAAAACCTTGGGCCCGCAAGATAATTAATTGCTGATTTGCACCACCAGGTAAATTGATCCGGCGTTTGGCGTACTGTTCTGTAAAGGACATATATTCAGCTAATTGCAGCTGAGTACGCGGCGTCTGATCATTAGGTAGTTCGTTTTCTCTGCGGAAAGCTTTAATAGCTTCGATATAAAATGCTTGTAAAAAATCTTCAATTAGGCTGTAACGAGCCTCAAAACCCAACTCCGAGCCTGACATAGTTATATGGCGGTAAACCATAGCACCCAAATTGCTATGTAATTCCACCCGTCCTTGTTTGGAACCTAGTTGGTAGTAACGTAAGCACTTCTGCATCCGATGCCTTCCCAACGTCATCTGCCAGGACTTGATTTCCCCAGATGTTTGAATACGGGAGCTTTTCTCGCAAATGCGTTCTACTTCCACGACTATGCGCTTTGCTAAAGCTTCTACGCACTTGGGCGCTGCTTTTACTTGCCCTTGCATTTCCTCACACAGCAATTCAATCAAGGTATCGCTGCTGCTGTCTGAAAATTCTTCAGTCGAAAGGTGGTTCTCAAAAATGGGTCTAGAGTTTGGTAGATTGACGACGTTAGCTTTCATGACTTTTCCAGGTAGTAGTATTGCACCGTAATTACAACGCAGACACAGCAATCAAGACCGTGCTTGGCTTGTGAATCTTTAGGCATTCATCCATCAAAACTTGCCCTATGTAATGCTCATATCTAAAGGTCATATATAAAACTGTAGGAAATACGAAAGAGTTACAGTTATGGCAATGTGTCGGTTTTTTTCACAAGCCACTAGATTGAGGCTGGGACACGAGTACCCGCCATTTTCTCAAAGTTGTCAAATACCTTGCTGTGCCAACTGTTGCCACCATTTTGTTATATCCACTGCTTCACCAAACAGCCCGCCGTAGACATCGCCTTTAAATATGACAATTTCAAAACTGGAGTTGTTTTGATCACAATTTCCGAAACAAAGAGGTACGCCTGTGAAGTGGAATTCTTATACCCATGCTGCTGCGGCTTCCCAACCTAAACCCCTCCGTATCATTACTGCTTCGTCTCCGGTCATATCCAAGATGGTAGAGACTTCATATGTAGGTTCCTCGCCAGTGTCTACAATTATGTCTACTAACTTGTCCAAACGGTCAAATAGCTCTACCCGCGACAGAATAGTTTCTGGAACTATTGGAATCATGCCATTATCTGCTTCATCTGATGGCAAATGTGCTGAAGTAGAAATAATCGGATTGCCCAACGCTGCCAGCAACTCCAAACACATAGTATGGTTTGGTACTCTAATTCCAGTAGTTTTCCGTTTGGGGCTTTGCACCAATCGCGGTACTAACTTAGTCGCTGGGAGCAAAAACGTGTATGGACCTGGAATCAGCCGCTTCATAATTCGATAGCCTGTGTCACTTACGAAGGCATAAGTTGCCACATTTGAAAGCGAGGGAGATAAAAATGTCAGTGGTTTATCATTTGCTAGCTGTTTAATTTGCCGCACTCGTTCTACCGCCGATTTAGCATTCAAATCACAACCGATCGCATAGACTGTATCAGTAGGGTAAAGCATGACTGCGCCACTTAAAAGCGCCGACTTTATTTCCTCTATTCGGCGAATTTGAGGATTATCCGGATGAACTGAGAAAATTTTTGCCATAACCGGGAGTGGGGAGTGGGAGAATGGGGAGTGGGGGATAAGGGAGATGAGGGAGATGAGGGAAATGAGGGAGATGAGGCAGTGAGGGAGAAGAATTAATGACTAATGACTAATGACTAATAACTAATAACTAATAACTAATAACTAATGACTAATGACTAATGACTAATGACTAATGACTATGAATAAAATAGCTTATCTTCAATGTCCGACAGGAATTTCTGGTGATATGTGCCTCGGTGCTTTGATAAGTTTGGGTGTTCCTGTGGAGTATTTAATTGAAAAACTCAATGGGTTGGGTATTGAACAGGAATATCAGTTAAGGGCAGAGTTTGTCCAACGGAATGGTCAGCAGGCGACTAAAGTTCATGTGGATTTAGTAGACGATCATCATCACCATCACCACGATCGCGAACACAGTCACGATCGCACACGCCACTTGCCAGAAATAGAGCAGATGATTCTCAAAGCGGAGTTGCCATCACGGGCAGAAGCTTGGAGTTTGGCGGTATTCCGGCAGCTAGCAGTCGCAGAAGGGGCGGTGCATGGCATTGACCCTGAAAAAGTTCATTTTCATGAGGTGGGTGCTGTAGATGCGATCGTCGATATTGTGGGTACTTGCCTGGGGTTGGATTGGTTGGGGATTGAGAGCAATCAGGAAGGATGGCCTTTACTTTACTGCTCGGCGTTCCCGACTGGTGGCGGCACTGTTCGGGCTGCACATGGTCAGATGGCGGTACCAGTACCAGCAGTATTAAAGCTGTGGGAAATGCGGGGTTGTCCAGTTTATAGTAATGGCATTGAACGAGAACTGGTGACACCAACCGGAGCCGCGATCGCCACTACTTTGGCAAGAGATTTTGGTTCACCACCGGCGATCGCTATTAAGCAGATAGGACTGGGAGCAGGAACCATAAATTTACCCATTCCCAATATTCTACGCCTCTGGCTGGGCGAAAGCGCAAGTTTACAGTCTAATTTCAGTGATTCTGAAGATAGCAGCCAAAATTTAGAAACCATCTCAGTATTAGAAACCCAAATTGATGATTTAAATCCGCAAGCGATCGGCTATGTGTTTGAGGCGTTATTTGTTGCTGGTGCGCTAGATGTTTTTACCCAAGCGATCGGCATGAAAAAGTCCCGTCCAGGGATTTTACTAACTGTGATTTGTCATCCAGAAAATTTGCTCAGTTGTGAAGCGGTTTTATTTAGTGAAACGACTACTTTGGGCATTCGGCGAACAACTCAACAACGCGCCATTTTACAACGAGAAATTCAACAAGTGGAAATTGAATATGGCAAAGTGCGTGTTAAAATAGCATGGAAGGGACAATCACTAGAAAAAGTTATTGCTAATGTGCAGCCAGAATATGAAGATTGTGCAGACTTAGCCCGAAAACATCATATTCCCTGGCGCGAAATTCATCGACTGGCGCTACAGCGTTGGTATTTAGAAAATCAAGACCACTAATTATCTTCTCGTAAATCTTTGATTGGGGCAGTGATTCAGAAGATTATTAGTCGTGCTGAATTCCATAAATAAAAACCTCATTCATAGATGATTACTTGTATACAAGTAATCATCTATGGGTGTAATTTAAGGTGAGATCGCAGTTGTATTAACAGCAGTAATTTCTGAGTAACGGGCAAAATCACTAATATTAAATGTAAGAATATGGGTTAACCCATGCACCAGCATTGCTGCAACTAGTCGCGCATCGTGGCACTTTCATAGAAAGGGCGTTCCCTTGATGGTTGTACCAGTCGCTCAAGCATGGTATCCAAGTGAGGTTTAATCTCTTCTGGAGTCCGGTTGGAAATCTTCGCCAACAACAGGGTAATTGTCTCAATATCTTGACTATGGGCTTGTTCTAAATCACTCACAACAGATTTTGGTTGAGTGTTCATAGCTTAAACATCATCTAATTCAAGTTAATCTCTTAATTTTCAGCTTACTGATAAATTGCTGCCCCGGAAGCGCACTTAAGACTTGTCTACAATTTAATAAACTAAAAACCGTTTAATTACTTAGAGCTTTGATTAAATATTGTGTCAATGTAAACGCATCTACACCCAATTCGGTACGCTCTTGGGCGGCTATTATACCTGCTTGCGAATGCCACCAAGCGCCAGTTGCGACAATATCTTCTATGGGAATCTGTTTAGTTGCTGCTTGCGCCAACAATCCACCCAGTAGCCCAGTTAACACGTCGCCGCTACCGCCACGCGCTAAGGCGGGTGTACTTTCAGGAACAATCCAAACGACACCTTCAGGGTTTGCGATCGCAGTTCTCGCCCCTTTCAACAATACTACCGCCCCACTTTGCGCGGCTGCTTCTTGTACTGCTTTCACCCTGTGATGTTTGGCATCAGCGACATCAGCAAACAATCGCTGGAATTCGCCAGTGTGAGGTGTGAGTACGGTTACTGCTTGACGTTTTTTTAATGTGGCGATCGCTCCCATTTGTGCCAAGATATTTAAACCATCGGCATCGAGAATTAAAGGGCGATCGCTGGCGATCACTTCTTGCACAATCGGAGTGGCATCTCGTGTTAAACCCGGACCACAAGCGATCGCATTAAAGGAACTCAGATCGGTGTTTTCTGGTAGTTGTAGGTGGGCGATCGCTCCATTTTCTGTCTCTGGACAACCGACAATTAGGGCTTCTGGCAAGTGTGACACCAAAAGGGGTTTTAGAGATTCGGGTACGGCAATGGAAAGCATCCCCACACCACTAGCTCTAGCACCCAAACCAGTTAAAATTGCCCCACCTGCATAGCGCCGCGAACCGCAAATCAGCAGTAAATGTCCTTCCTGATATTTGTGGGTAACTGGTGGACGGGGTAGGGGTAGAGTCGCAAGTGCCGTTGCTGTTGTAATACGTTTAATCCTGGGTATATTTTTTAGAACAGCTTCTACATCAGCGAAAGGAATATTAAAATCGATTAACTCAGCTTTGCCGAGATATTCCAACGCCTGGTCTTGGAAGAAAGCTAGTTTCCATAAACCCAAGCAAAATGTGTGGGTGGCGCGAATCGCAGTTCCTAATACTTCGCCTGTGTCGGTGTGTAAACCTGAAGCTAAATCGATGCTATAAATCGGCACAGATAATTCATTTAACTGATTAATTGCAGAAGCGATGGGATCAGTAAGATTTCTTTCTAAACCATACCCAAATAAGCCATCAATCAACAAATCAGAATTTGGTAGTTGCTCAATTGTTTGATAAATTGGGATGCCCAAATTCTGGGCATATTGCAAGTGTTGCGAAGTTAATTCTTTGAGCTTAGAGAAAGGAGAATAAATCCAAACCTCATACCCGCGAAAGTATAATTCACGGGCTACTACTAAAGCATCCCCGCCATTATGACCTGGGCCGACAAGAATTCCGACACGCGGATTTAGGGAGGGGGAGAGTAATTTTGAATTGTTTCCGCTTTGTCCAAGGTTCGGGTAAATATCTTGAATGCGACGGGCAATTAATCCCGCGACCTTTTCCATCAAAGCTGCTACAGGCATTCCCGCCGCAAAGATTCGTTCTTCAATATCGCGCATCTGCCCAGCAGTCACTACCACTTGCGAAATTTTTTCTTGCCTGTTCTGCATCAGTGCTGAATTATGAGTTTTAGGTTAACTGAAACTTTAGCAGATTTTAAATAACCTCAAGCAGCCTAACCAAGAAACTGCGATCGCTAAAAGATTTAGAACAGGTGTTTTGTGAGATGAAAGCGCGTAAAGTAATTAAGGTGGCGATCGCTGCTTAATTTTTTGCAGAGTACAGCAGATGATCTGGGTCTAGCCAAACAATGTAGAAAATCTCGTTAATAAAGAATCCATGAACCCTACCATGTTCATTTGAGGAGATGGAAAACTGATATGGTATATCAACTAATTGTTCTTCATTCGGCAAACCAAATCCCCTCTCGCTGGTATCTTCCTACTTGATGGGATGACATCTGAGGGTAGTGCTACGATTCACTAACAACTCTTGAGCCGTTAGGCTAGATAGAGCTTTTAACCGATCAAGCAAGGTCAGCCAGTAGATTACTTCTTTTTCCCTACAAGAAAACTTGTTGTGGGCATCTTGATAGTATTTAAACGAAAAGCTGATGCCTTGAGGTGGCTTCAGCTTTGTTGGTCTAATACCTGATGCGTCGTCTTTGGCAACCTCAGTCTTCTTAATCCTTTTCTTCGGCACGAGATCCGTAGTACTCCTTCATCCACTGTTTCTGAATAACTTCGTTGGAAGGTTCATCAGGTGGTAGATTTCCTCTAGCCAAATTCCAGGGTGTCTCGGCATGAGTCATCTGCTCTAGTTCATAAGCATCGCAGGCAAAGTACTCTTGTGCAACCTCATCTAGAAACTCTTGAATTTCTTGGGGTAATTCCGGGTTAGCATCCTCTAAAATTGGTTGCCATCCTAAAAGCTTATACTTCTGGTACAACGCAGGTATCATAGGCCCATGTATCCAGGCTTGAAAATCCTCTGGGAATAGAGGAGTGTCATTGAGTGCAAGATGCCAAGCCTGAGCATAGTACACAAGCTTTTGCAGCTTTAGATTACTTATAAAAGAGCCTGTTTCATTTGCTAACCAGATAAAGTAATCTGCTACGTTAAAACATGACAACACTACAACCACCTCCTTCAATCTGCTAGATAATAGCTAGCCTTGATTCGCTCTAATACATCAGCTTACAGAGTTATCACAGCAAGAGCTATGAAGAATTTCCGGCTTCTTTCTTATAGTTTAATTGTACTACTTTAAGCTTCTATTTAGTGAATCATAAAACTCTCAATAACTTTTGGTGGACTTGCCGTACAGATAATTTTCTAAGTACGCTTCAACAAAAAACTTGAAGCAGCCTAACGTTCCTGTTAAAGGGTTACTTGCAAACCTTTGCAACCACATCAAGGGCTTCCAGGAATGTCGCTTTTCAGTAATCATAATCCTCCTCATCCATCCAATCTGGCTCAATCATCCCAAAATCGACATCAGGCACTGTAATCTCAATTTCAACATCTTCAACTTCAACTTCTGGTTTAGCTTGGAAGTATTTCTGTATCAAATCACCAACTATTACATAGCCTTCCGCTTCAACTATCTCTAAAGATGTAACTTTTACAAACTGACTAAATCGCTCAGACACAATTTCCTGTGCTTCATGTTCGCCGAAAATTGTTTTTTTAATAACTTCGAGCTTCTTATCCTCAACCTGCCAATGCTCTTTAGCTTGTTTTAGCGATTTCTCAATTTCCTTTTGTGCGTCCCTTGCTTTTTGTATTAGATGTGATGTAATTTCCTCTCTAACCACTTCAGAAAGAATCAATCTTGTAGAACTATCTCGAAATTGTTCTAATTGCTTAAGTAGTCCTGATTCTAGCCTCAAACCCTGAGCGTCGAAAATTGATGTATCTAAGGTAATAGCTTTAAACTGACCCGCTCTAACAAGATTTTTAAGTTGATCTAGCTCCATATATTTAACTCAGAACAATTAAAAGTTGCATAGCCTTGTGACCAGCCTCAACATTTTCTACCGCAAAATAATCTGCGATCGCTTGTAAATCACCAGAAGCAGGGAGTGAGATAATGTACCGGTTCATTCCTAAGCCTCTTTTGCTTGCTTCAACTGTGTTAAAAGCTGATTCACAAAAGTTTCACCATCAATTCTTTCTCCCCTTTCAAGTGATGCTCATAACGATTCCATCCTTGGCTTTTTCTATGATAGAGCGTTGATAAGTCAGATCCTTAATGTCTGAAGTTGGATTGAGGTTTGAAGTAATCCTCCTGAAAACGGGAAGACTATGGTTACTTCACTAATGGGGAAATTTCCATGAAAGTTCTGAATAGGAAAATGCTCAAAAAATCTCTGCTTAACTGTCTAATTTTGCCTTTTTCTTTAGCAACCGGGCTGTGCGTGGGAACGCTTTTTGATTCTCAAGCGAATGCTTTACCAGGGCAAAGTACAGAGGAAGTAGGCGCCTGGATTAAAGCACATCCCACACTCCGCCCCAGGAGTGGGGAGCAATTATTTGTGCAAAAGACTGATACAGCTGCTCAACGATTCAGTTTTCAAGCGTCGGTATTGCCTCCCGGTAGGATAGAATTTTCTAAAGACCGTGGCAGAATTCGCACTGAGCGCATTGCCATGTATGATGCCATTAACGGTATGACATTTGCGCGTCTCCAGGAATCCTTGCGGGTGATTTATGGCTTGGAGATTTATCAAGACTACGATCGCGCCCAAGTCGTGTATCAGTATCCCAACCAAAGCGTAATTAACTCGGCGCGTTTTGCCGAAACTCCGATTCGGGAAGCTTTAAAGGGAGAATTACGAGTAGGCGATCGCTATGTATATTGGGTGGAAATCGCCCAACCGAAGACTGGCAAAGCTTTTACCGGTGAAATGACGATTTTGCTTAAAACTGACCTAGACAAGTTAGAAAAGGAACTGCAAAGTCGTTAATGGGCATCGGGCATTGGGCACTTGTACTGAGCGAAGTCGAAGTATTGGGCATTGGGCATTTCTCTTGTCTCCCTCATCTTTTCTGGTTTAAAAATTACTGAATTGGTGTTCTACAACTTCCCCAACCCTACAGGCGCTAGGGTTTGCCATATACCCGAAAAAATACTTTCAGATGCTAAGGAAATTCGTAGCAAATCTTCTTTCAGTAGTGGCGGCCAATCAACCCCGGCTTTACACCCTGCGGTAAACAGCTGTTGCGCCTTAATGCTTAACTGATAAAGGGCTAAAGCCAGTTCTCGGTCTAGGCTTTTTGCATCTTTGAGGGCTTCAAACACCACTTTCAATGCCAACAAAATCGAGGTGATCTGACCAGGTATCGGGGGTTTCCCGTGTTTCATACGCATTAACAGCGCATCTGGGTTTTCCTCGGTTATGATTGTCTGATCTATGAGGAGTTTCCGAGCTGTTTCGTAATTCATGTAGTCAGTTTAGCGTACATTTTGCTTCAGTATGAATACCTAATTAAAAACTCATAAAACTAGCTTATGGTTATTTATAGCAATCTCATTTGATTTGTGAAAAGATCGGCATAGGGAAAATGAGCCGGAATTTGCGATGCTCTACCTTAACCAGATAGACTCAATATAATATCTTGGAAAAATATACCTTGCTGGGAATCAGAAGCAAAATGATATCACCGAATTTAGAAGAAATTGAGCGCTCCGTGCGTGCCTTGTCTGTGGAAGAACAACTTTGGCTACTAGAAAGGATTGCTCGACAAATCCGAGAAACGGAGTATACAAAAGATAAATTGGCTGATGCCAAAAATCCCGAAGAACAACTGAGAGTGATGGTTAGTCAGCCAAAGATTCCAACCGAAATTGCTGCTAAAAATGATGAGTTTGCGATTTCGGAAATCCTCTGATATCTAAAAGTAAATATTATAAGATTGTCAGAATTAAAAAGTCAAATATGGAAGTTATTGGTGAGCGATAGCTCACCGATAATTGCTGAGTGCGATCGCTCATTAACTACAAAATGATCTCAGACTCCGCCCACCAGTTCTAGAAGCTATAGTAGATCGGATGACCGAGCTAGTGAAAATAGACACAACACCACTAACCGATGCGGAAGTGGAGATAATTTTAAATGAAGGTATTGCTAGATACTAACATCATTCTAGAACCAGAAGCATTTGTAGAAGATGCCACAGCTTTATTAGAAGCCATTGCACAGCAACGATAGATAACTTTCCCATCTAATCTTTTGGATTGACTTTTCTGGCAAATGACTTTACAATTCACCTCCATTATGGTAGATGACTGGGGTAAATACGCTGCGATCATGTTGCTGATTAATAAGTCAATCGGGACGATCTCGCAAAAACAATTGATCAAGGGTGTTCATTACATTGTTTGAAGTTATGTAGCCTTTTGATTACGGCCTATCAACCACTGCGGTAAACTGTGCGTTGATTATGATTCTTTCGCAGAGAAGAACACTCGAAAGGAGCGGTTTTTTAAATGTCTCATGCCGTAAAAATCTACGATACCTGCATTGGCTGCACCCAATGCGTCCGCGCTTGCCCTACTGATGTACTGGAGATGGTTCCTTGGGATGGCTGCAAAGCTGCTCAAATTGCCTCTTCGCCCCGTACAGAAGACTGTGTGGGCTGTAAGCGCTGCGAAACCGCTTGTCCCACCGACTTTTTGAGCATCCGGGTTTACCTGGGTCCTGAAACAACTCGCAGTATGGGTCTAGCTTACTAAAAAGCTCAGTGCTGACTGACTGAACTGCTGATTGCGATGCGGGTCTACTGCCCAACTGTTCTTTCCAGAACGGTTGCCTTGTCCCCTTTGGACACAAGGGAGAGATGCAAGCCTTTGCGCCTGTGGCCAGTGATATAGACCATCAAAAAAAGCCTCCGCACCCTGCGGGATCTTGCTACAGAGTTCTCGCGATCGTCGTTAGTCCTGAGGCAAAATGAAGTAAATCAAAAAAACAATTTCTTGATTCTTCACTCAGCGAGAAGTTCAGATCGGCGGTTTCCGTCGATCTGAACTTCTTGCAAAGGCAGACACCAAGGGCGAACGGGGACTCGGAACTCAGAACTCAGTCTTGAAGAATTTTAAAGTTTCTTAATAAACCACGTCTATCTTGAAACCTGTAGTTCTTCGATGATGAAAAAAATTTTCCCTCATCCCCCAACCCCGAATCCCAGATTTGGGATTGGGGGAGCCAGAATTTCAAAGTGCCTCTCCCAGATATGGAAGAGGGATTTAGGGAGAGGGCGAAAACTACGCTTATAAACTTACAGCAGATTTCAACGAAAGTGAAGTACACAACGATTCGTCTCAAAGCCAGGTATAAAGCCTGTTTTACTTCTGAATTCTCAATTCTGCTGTAGATGAAGTTTAGAAAGCATCTTTAGCAATACCTAGTGCTGGAGGGAGTAAATTACTCCCTTTTTTCTTTGCAAAAAGTCGAATTTGTGCTAACAACTATACTGGTGGATTTAATCATCCTGAAAAAAAGCGGTGTGAAGAATGTGCGGAATCGTTGGATATATAGGCACTCAAGCGGCGACAGACATCTTATTAGCTGGGCTGGAAAAACTAGAGTACAGGGGCTACGATTCTGCTGGAATCGCCACTATTTGGGAAGGTAAGGTTAATTGTGTGCGGGCAAAGGGCAAACTCCATAACCTGCGTTCTAAACTTGAACAAATAGAAACCCCTAGCCAAATTGGTATTGGTCACACACGCTGGGCAACTCATGGTAAACCAGAAGAGTACAACGCCCATCCCCACATGGATACGGCAAAGCGAGTGGCGGTGGTACAAAATGGCATTATCGAAAATTACCGCGAGTTGCGCGAGGAACTCAAAGGAAAAGGACACCAGTTTCTTTCTGAAACCGATACAGAAGTAATTCCCCATCTCATAGCCGAATTTTTAAAGAATCTTCCCCCCTCATCTACCTCATCTGGCTTCCTAGAAGCAATTCGCCAAGCTGTTAACCACTTACATGGGGCATTTGCGATCGCAGTTATTTCTGCTGACTACCCCGATGAATTGATTGTTGTTCGCCAACAAGCACCTTTGGTAATTGGTTTTGGGCAAGGGGAGTTCTTTTGTGCGTCTGACACCCTAGCGATCGCTTCCTACACCCGTGCAGTGCTACCTTTGGAAAATGGCGAAATTGCCCGCCTCACACCTTTGGGCGTTGAGATTTACAATTTTGCTGGCGACAGGTTGAAAAAACAACCCCGGCTGCTCAACTTCAATCCTGGAATGGTAGAAAAGCAGGGATTCAAACACTTCATGCTCAAAGAAATCCATGAGCAACCAGGGGTAGTAAGAGCTAGTTTAGAAGCATACTTTAATAATCTTGGAGAATCTACCGAATCGCCAATCAATCTTGGTTTACCTGCGGATTTATACAACGATTCAGAACAAATTCAGATTGTCGCCTGTGGTACCAGTTGGCACGCAGCATTAATCGGAAAATATTTAATCGAACAACTAGCAGGAATTTCAACTCAGGTACATTACGCTTCTGAGTATCGTTATGCACCATCACCCGTGACCGCTAATACGTTGATCATTGGCGTTACCCAATCAGGTGAAACCGCCGATACCCTAGCAGCTTTGGCGATGGAAAAAGAACGTCGCCAAGGGAAAGAACCCAAATATCAAGCGCGACTACTGGGTATTACTAATCGCCCCGAAAGCAGCCTTGGTCATCTGGTATCGCATATCATTAGTACTCTAGCGGGAATTGAAATTGGGGTAGCGGCGACGAAAACTTTTACTGCTCAATTGATGGCGTTTTATGCTTTGGCATTGGATTTAGCAGCTCGTCGTCAGACACTTTCAAAAGATATTTTAGAGAAAATTATTAATGGGTTGTGGCAGATTCCCAAAGAAATTGAGGCAACTTTGGAAACTCAGGAACGTTTAACTGAACAGTTAGCCCACGAATTCGCCGAAACCCAAGATTTTATTTTTCTGGGAAGGGGAATTAACTTTCCGATTGCTTTAGAAGGGGCGTTGAAATTAAAAGAAATCAGCTATATTCACGCCGAAGGCTATCCGGCTGGAGAGATGAAACATGGCCCGATCGCTCTGTTAGATGCGAAAGTACCAGTAGTTGCGATCGCAATCCCTGGTAGTGTTTACGAAAAAGTTATTTCCAATGCCCAGGAAGCTAAAGCTAGAGATTCTCGGTTAATTGGCGTGACTCCCGTCAACGATGGCGAAGCTGCGGAAATCTTTAACGATCTTCTTCCTGTCTCTCATGTGGACGAGTTACTTTCTCCCCTTCTCACAGTAGTTCCCTTACAATTGTTGGCTTATCATATTGCCGCCCGTCGCGGTTTGGATGTCGATCAGCCCAGGAATTTAGCCAAGTCTGTAACAGTTGAGTAAGTGTTTGGGATAGATATTAAGTGAGTGTACAACAATAAAAAAGTCGTATAACAAATAAAAAAGTTATACAATATATAAAAAAGTTGTACAATTTATAACTTCTGAGTAGCTAACGATAGAATAATGCTTGTAGGCGCTTAAATTGTACGACTTTTTTATACTTCTACAGTGAGGTGTAGAGGAATAAAAAAGTTCAACAATAAATAATAAAGTTCTACAATTTCTGTTAGGTGCTTTACCCCGCTCCAGGCATCCGTCCATGAATCGCTCGCTTGTCTGTACGCCGTGCGATCGCTACGTTATTACTAGAGCGATCGCCTCCGGCGGGGCGTAGCCCATCGCGCCCACATTCGGGTAGAATCACTCTCCTAATTGTTCAACTTTTTTATTTAAGTTTGGTGTCTCTGTGTTGAAAAAGTGGTATGGTGATACCTTTTCTATCCCCAAATTGTTCAACTTGTTTTTACGTGGACTTGCACCCAACCACGAAAAATCAATGCTTTGAGAGACTAGAATTGTTGAACTTTTTTATATGCTTACATGAGGGTTTTGTCAATACGGTTCATTAAGGTGCGCGTCGCATATTTGCTATATCGGCGAACTCATTTGCTATATCGGCGAACTCATTTGCTATTTCGGCGAACTCATTTGCTATATCGGCGAACTCATTTGCTATATCGGCAAACTCATTTGCTATATCGGCGAACTCATTTGCTATTTCGGCGAACTCATTTGCTATTTCGGCGACTCCATTTGCTATTTCGGCGACTCCATTTGCTATTTCGGCGACTTACTTGCCACAAAAACCATCACTAGATATTTATCCAAAAGACTTGTCTGCTTTAACTCCTGCCATTTTTTAAGTCGTCGAACTCACGCTAATAGAGTTATTTTGGTCGTGATAAATACAGCAATTCGCTGGGGTTGTAAGGTGAACCCAGAAATTAATATTCATCTACAAACTGAGGATGAACCCACAGAAATTCGCGGCGTTTGTTCTGCACTCGCACCAAACCACCAAAGCTAGGATCTTTTTGTTTCAATAGGGCGTGTAATTCTCGCAAAATCGAGCCTTGGGCGCGAATTGCATCACCTTCTAAAAAGGAAGCATCGCCTTTGGACTTCCCAGTTAATGCCATCTCACTGCCCTTCAAAGTAGATTCAATAGTTTTTTGTCCCAAATCAAGTTGTTTTTCAAAGGCTTTGTAGGTGGTGTCATCCAGCATAAACTTAGTTGCCGAACCAGCTACAGGTAATACTAGGCTGAGAGTTCCTGTCAAAAGTTTGAGATAGGGGACTGCCTTGGTGAACCACTCACGGCGCAAGTCTAATTCATAAACTCCCTTTTTCTTGTCGTCGGGATTTAAGGCTGGAAGAGGTTGACGTGCGTGTTCACACCAGAGAGTAAGTTGAAACTTAGCGCTGATCCATTTGGGGCGATCGCCAAATCCTGGTTCAATGGGCTTAAAGCTAAACAAACGTGGTCCATCTTTCGCTTCATCGGTGAACATCTGCATTAGGTCTGCAAACTGTTGATCAACTTGGCTGAGAATAATACGTTGCTTCTGAGATAATGCCTGAAAGCGTTGTTGATTTCGACTATCTAAGATAATGAAATCTCTGCGGATGACCTTTAACTCCTCTTTCACGATGCTTCGGAATTGCTTAATGCCAATTACTTGGGATGGGGGCGGAGTCGTGGGTGCGTTATTTAGCAAACAATCAATGTTTTGCCATTCATCACATCCTGAAACTGTGCAGAGAAACTCATCATTCTTCTTTTTACTCTTAATTAATTTTTCTACCTCAAATAGTCCGTTTCCAGGTGTATTTAGGCCGCAAGGTGCAACACAAGAAACCATAACGTTACAACGTAATCCTTCCCAGAAGTTTTCAACTAGCCATTTAATATCTTCTGTGAGATAGGACAAAAAGCGTTCTGGATAAGCTGCCCGCACTGTAATTTTTACATCAGTGTCCACATACTCCAGCAATGCCCGACCGTTGTAGTCATTGTCAAGCATCAAACCCCGTTGCCAGTGGATGCTGTCTTCGTAATTTGTCCGCCCTAGTGAGTATTTATGCAACCGAACAATCAACTGGTAAAACAATCCTTCTGCCACTGCAAACTGTCCCCGACTGTCCACAATGCGGCAGATTTGTACCTGTTGTCTGTCTCCCGCTTCTGGTTGCTCTCCCCAATTGGGTAATCTTTCCGGGCGTGTATCAGGGACGAGTTGGGCAATCAGGCTGGTATTGCTAGGTTTTAACTGATCTAATACCACTTTGTAGGAGAGATCAAAGCGTTCCATCAGCCGTAAAAAGATGGGATGGAGTTCTTTTGAGTAGCCTTCTTCCCCTGCAAATGGGGGATTGCTCCATAATTCACTGAGATAATCAAATTCGATTAATCCATTTTTGTCACGAGTTTTTTTATCATCCAGCACGAAGCTGATCGCTTTTGCCAGCCAGTCGGGTTTGAGGATGACTATATCGCGCAGTGTTGGGTCGTAATGGTAATGGATGAAATGCCCCAAGATATGGGAGATGCGAAGGAATAGTTCTGCTTGCTGCTCATCAATTCCCTGTTGGGCGCAGATGGCAATAACATCATCGTAAGGTAAATAGGCTTTGTCCCTAGTTTTCAAGATTTCCCGTACCTGTTGCCACTTGGCAGGAACGGAACGCCCGACTTCAGGAAGAGATGCAGCGACACGAGCAATTTTTTCTTTTAATTCTATCAGCCCGGTGTTATGTGTTGTAATTTCCTGGGGTTTACTGTCTACATGGAAGAAATCAAGCACCGTATCTTTGCCGAATTGATCCAAAATTTCCTGTCTGTCAATGTCTGGTTGTCGCTGTCCGGGTCCGCCGTGGGTGGCAACTACCAATACTTTGGCATCCGGTTCTCGATTTTTGATTAGCGTGATCCACTCTTTGACAAAACCTTGCTGGGGTCCTTCCCGTGGTTTCCACACTACCAGATACACGGCTGGCGCACTGAAAAACAACTGGTGTGTTGGTCGATAAACCCGTTGACCGCCAAAATCCCAACCATTCAAGGTGATTTCTGTGCCACTGTCGGGATCGGTAAGAATTACAGGTTTAATCTCAATCCCGTGAGTGGTGGGGCGACCTTCCACCCATTCATCACCCCCCAACGCTCCTAACAGGCAACTCTTCCCGACTTCACCCTCACCAACTAGGATTAGTTTGGCTTCATTTAGTGTTATTTGTTTGTCTGCTTTTGCCCGCAGGTATTCTAAGACGGCTTCAGTGCCTTGTTCATAAGCAGCCGCAAGGTCGGGGTTGAGCGGATTATCGTCGAGTTCCACAGTCTCTAAGTGCGGAAGTTGTCCTAAAGATGGTGGTAAGTCGGTCAGACTATTGGCATTTAATTCGAGTTTTTGAAGCTGTGTAAATTCACCAATCCAATTGGGCAAAAATTGTAATTCACATTGGTAAGCCCATAATCTTCGGAGTTGCTTAAGTTGTCTGAGAGATATTGGAAGTTTTAAGAGCGGGTTCCCTCCAGACATATAACCTAAACCTAAATGTTGCAGCTGGCTCAGGAATGCGATTGCCTCTGGCAGTTCTGTCAGTTTGTTATTGGTGAGATTCAGTATTTGTAACAGAGACAGGGAGGCGATTGCCTCTGGCAGTTCTGTCAGTTGGTTGCTGGAGAGGTAAAGCGTTTGCAACAGAGTCAGGGAGGCGATCGCATCTGGTATTTCTGTCAGTTGGTTGCTGGAGAGGTCAAGCGTTTGCAACAGAGTCAGGGAGGCGATCGCATCTGGTATTTCTGTCAGTTGGTTGCTGGAGAGGTAAAGCGTTTGCAACAGAGTTAGGGAAGTGATCGCATCTGGTATTTCTGTCAGTTGGTTGCTGGAGAGGTCAAGCGATTGCAATAGAGTCAGGGAGCCGATCGCATCTGGTATTTCTGTCAGTTGGTTGTTGTAGAGGTTAAGCTCTTGCAACTGAGTCAGGAAGGCGATCGCATCTGGTATTTCTGTCAGTTGGTTGTTCGAGAGGTTAAGCTCTTGCAACTGAGACAGGGAAGCGATCGCATCTGGTATTTCTGTCAGTTGGTTGTTCGAGAGGTTAAGCTCTTGCAACTGAGACAGGGAGGCGATCGCTTCTGGTACCTCAGTGAGTTCCATATTGCTGAGATCGAGTTCTGTTGCTCCCTCTTGCCGTGCCTTTTCAATACGCTGCTCCGCTTTCTGATAAGCCTGATCTCTTGCCATGACTAAATCCTTTCTCTCACTACCAAAATCGGAATAATAGCTAGATTTTTCTGGTTAACAGCCCATACAGTAAATTTAGCCAGAAAATCTTAGCCTAACATTCCAACAAACGGCGAACAACGCTACGGATAAAAATTAATTGACTTGCTGAAAAATAAAATATATGCAGATGAGGGCGATCGCATTTTTGAAATGGTGCGATCGCGCTTGTACATTAACTCAATGCGTGGAACGATGGTTAAAGTTAAGTATCTCTGCAAAATTAATTTCTTATTTTTCCATAATGACGATTGGTAAGCATTTGATTCGCTTGGGAATTCTCCAAATTTACTTAGTGCAACCTGTGAACCTATCCCACTAATAATATTTGTGCTATAAAGCTTAAGCTTATTGACGAACTGAAAACGAAAAATTCAGGTTTTCAAGCACATTTTACAAAAAGAAGTAGGGATTTTTAGAATAGTGGGATAGGTTCGTGCGATCGCATCCCTCGCTTTCCTCAAGCTGTTGATTCAGCTTTGCACTTGGGATGCGATCGCCACTAAATCTTGGAGCAAATATTCCCAAATCCTTACAGGGAAGTCGTTTGCGAAATTGTACAACTTTTTTAGTTGTTTACATGTAATGCCAGAAATTAGCCGTTTTCTAGGAATTATTATCACCATGTATTATAATGACCATCCACCCCCACATTTCCACGTTCGCTATAATCAACAAAAAGCGATTATTAATATCGAAACATTATCGATATTAGAAGGAAAACTGTCTTCAAGAGTATTAGCATTTGTACTTGAATGGGCAAACTTACATAAAACAGAATTGATGGAAAACTGGGAAAAAGCTAGACGGAATAATCCTGTAGAAAAAATCGAACCACTGGAGTAAATCATGCTCAAAGATATTATTGCAGTCGAACCGAGAGAAGGTTATCAACTATACCTCAAGTTTGAAGACGACAAACAAGGAATTATTGATATTAGTAAAATAATCCCCTTTACAGGTATTTTTGCACCACTAGAAGATATTAACTATTTCAAACAAGTAAAAATCAACCCTGAGTGGGGAACGATTTACTGGGAAAATGGCGCAGATTTTGACCCCGATGTACTTTATGCAGAAATTACAGGGGAAGCAATTAGTAATTATCAATTTACGGAAACAGCTAGTGAATAGCCGTCAATTATGCAAGGTATCGGTCAAGGAGTACAACCATGAAAGTTACAGTGTGGGATGCGGAAATTATCAAAAGGAATTCTGTTTGTTAAGAACGCCGGACATTCAAGCAACACCATTCTTTTCGTTTCCACAGGGTAGCCACGATCCAACCATTTTGTTCTAAAGCATCAGCAACAGCTTTAGATTGTTCTAGTAAAATACCACTGAAAATTGCCCAAGTCTCAGGTTTAGCGATCGCACTCATTTCTGGAACCAACTCAATAATCACGTCAGCCAAAATATTGCAAACGATACCGTCAATTGGTTGAGAAACCAGTTGTGTCAAAACGTCTACACTTCCCAGTGCAGGTAGTAAACGTTCTGGGCTAATGTCGTTTAAGGTGCGATTGCTGATAGTTGATTGCACCGCAAAAGGGTCATTATCCACTGCATAGACTTTCTCGGCTCCCAGTAGCAGCGCCCCAATGGAAAGGATACCAGAACCACAGCCAATATCCGCAATTACCATATCTTCATGTTTGCCACTATTACCCACAAACGACTGAGAAACTCCACTCAGCCGCATTTCTAAAGATTCCAAACATAGCTGAGTGGTGGCATGGTTGCCCGTACCAAATGCTACACCAGGGTCAAGACGAATCACTAACCGTTCCGTTGTTTCTGGTAATGGTAGCCAAGCGGGGTTGATCAGGAAGCGATCGCCTATTTCCTGCGGATGCCAATATTGTTTCCAGCTAGTCGCCCAATCTTCCTCATCAATTAACTGCCATTGCAGGGAGGGAGATGAAACTCCTACACAGAGGGCATCTTGACGCAGCCACAGCGACAGCGCTGCCAAATCTAGTAGCTGTGTTTGAATTGTCGGCAAGTAAGCTCTTACTAAAGATGAATTTCCTTTGTTTTCACTAGCTGTACCACGACAGCCAAAATCTTCCAGTCGCCAAAAGATTGAATCTTCTAGGTCTGGTTCACATAAAATCTGTAGTTCCCACCAAGTGTTTGCCATATAATTTTAGATTTTAGATTTTAGACTTCGGTATGAGCGCTCAGTCGAACGCTTTTAAATTTTAGATTGGGGACTAGGTAATGGTTAATGACCAATGCGAAAAACAATGAACAGTTAGCCATTACCAATCCAAAATCCAAAATCGTTCGACTGAGCGACTTGCCTTGAGCGAACGCGTAGCGCGATGCCCTGAGCTTGCCGTTCGCGGAGCGTCTCGTAGAGAAGGGTCTCGTAGAAAAGCCGAAAGGAGCCGAAGTCCGAAATCCAAAATTAGAGAGTTACTGTGTACGCGTCCCGAATGCCAGGGACTTTTATAATCTCATCCAAAATGCCCTCAGGTAAAGGATCATCTATACTCAGAGCCATTACAGCATCACCACGGACGATTTTACGACCTACTTGCATGCTGGCAATATTCACATTAAAACTGCCGAGTAGGGAACCAAGTTTGCCGATAATCCCCGGCATATCGCGGTGCAGGGTAAACAACATATATTTGCTGGGTGGGACGTTAATCGGGAAACCGTCAACGTCGGTGAGGTGGATTTCCCGCTCACCCAACAACGCACCTGTGACAGAATGAGTACCTAAAGTACCCGTAGCTTCTAGATGAAGCGTTCCAGCATAGTCTCGAATCGAAGCATCGCGGGTTTCAATCACCCGAATTCCGCGTTCTTTGGCTTCTATGCTGGCATTTACGTAATTTACTCGTTCCCGCAAAGCTTGGTAAAGTAATCCTTTTAGCGCAGCCACTACCAAAGGCTGACTTTTGTTGGTCGCTAGTTCACCTTGCAGTCGCACAGTGAGTGTTTCCACCCGTCCGCCAGCTAGCTGTCCCACCAGATTACCTAGAGTTTCTGCTAGTTGCATATAGGGTTTGAGTTCTTCCAACACATCGGGGCCGAGTCCGGGAATGTTGACGGCGGAACGTGCTGGTAGTCCTAAAAGTACATCCCGAATTTGTTCGGCAACATCAATGGCCACATTCACTTGAGCTTCCGTGGTCGAGGCTCCTAAATGGGGGGTGAGGATGATTTCTTTACCTAGCGATCGCAACTCAGATTCACCCAGTGGTTCTGACTCGAACACATCCAAGGCTGCACCCCCGATTGTACCAGCTTTCAGAGCTGCTGCTAAAGCTACTTCATCAATGATCCCACCACGAGCGCAGTTGATAATCCGGGCTGTGGGTTTCATTTTTGCCAGAGTTGTGGCATTGATTAAGTGGGTAGTTTCTGGGGTTTTGGGGATGTGTAAAGTGATATAGTCTGCTTGCCGGAAGAGTAAATCTAGCTCGACTAACTGACAGCCAAGCTGTTCGGCTCGGTCTGTAGAAATAAAAGGGTCATAAGCTAGGAGTTTCATCCCCATTGCCTTAGCTACAGAGGCAACATGGGAGCCAATTTTACCCAAACCGACAACGCCGAGAGTTTTTTTGTAGACTTCTGCGCCGACAAAGCTATTGCGATCCCATGCACCGCGTTTCACCGAAGCGTTAGCATCAGGGATGTGGCGAGACAAAGCCAAAATCATCGCTAGCGCATGTTCGGCGGCGGCAATTGTGTTTCCCTCTGGAGAATTGACTACCACAATTCCCCGGCGTGTGGCAGCAGGAACATCTACATTATCCACACCCACACCAGCACGACCGATGATTTTTAGCTGAGTGCCGGCTTCAATGATTTCTTGAGTAACGCGTGTACTAGAGCGAATCATCAGCGCGTCATACTCACCAATAATTTCCAGCAGTTCGGCTGGTTTTAGACCTAGTTTGACATCAACGGTAGCAACTTGCGAAAGAATGTCAATTCCAGCTTGGTCAATAGAATCAGAGACAAGAACCTTAGACATGATTATTTCATTTAAAGCTACAGGTTTTGCTGCACAAGACTTTTTAGTTTAGTCTTTATCTGCCGCAATTCAGCAAAAATTATTCGTTTTAATATCAACTTAACCTTTACTTACGCTGCGTGCTGATGGTATCGAAGCATGAGTTGCTTCCGGTGGGTACTGCCTCCTAAGTATTTGAACATGAGTGGCTGTTTGTACACCTTGTCGCTAAATATAAAGCATAAAAAACTCCACCCACAAGGGGATGGATTTTTTGGGCATGGGGAATGGGGCATAGGGCATGGGGAAGAAGTTACCAATGCCCTATGCCCCAAGCGGCGGGGGAGCAACCTCGTCCACCCACTCAAGGGAGTTGAGTTTCCCGCCGCTTTCAATGAATAGCACTAAGCACCTATATATTTATTAATAGTTAAGAGTTACCAAAATTTTATTGGCTTAAGCAACTTCCTTGGATTGGGCTGCAACTTTAGCTGAGGCAATACTCTGCACAACCACCAAAGGAGCCAGTAACTATTATATCTATCGAATCTTGGGCGTTTCTCATACCATAAGTGGTATCTTTTAGTCAAAGCAAAACATTGCATCATCAAGATAATTCGATTGTGACAATTAGAATTTAGGCATCAATTGACACTCTCAGAACTAAAGCCACTGAGATTATACAGACAGAATTAGTTTAATCTAATTCTCGTTACGATGGTATATTTGCCATTTGCTTCTTAGCTTAATTCTTGGGGTAAGAAATTGATGTGAGGAGTTTTTAGAGATTCTGTTCTTCAGGGCAAACGCATCTAAATTACTCTTGCTCACAATTAACGTTAAAATAATTCATAATGACGCTCTCTACGAGACGCTAAAAGCGTAGCTTGCTTCTCTGTAAGAGTACGATGACTCGCTAATGCTTCTCTACCAGACGCTACGCTAACGTAATTCGTAATTAAAAACTATTGCTTTTTAGGAATAACGTTTCTGATTCCACTTTTACTACCAACAGTATCATCTTTGTAACGAGGGATAATATGAATACTGGCGTGCATAATATTTTGACCGGCGGCTCGATTGATATTCATTCCTACATTAAAACCATCAGGCTCAAATTCCGTTTTGAGAATTTCTTGTACTTTGTTCACCATAAACCAGCAAGCAGATTGCTCTTTCAATGGTAGTTCAAAATAACTGCTAACATGACGTTTGGGAATAATCAAAACATGGCCTTTACTTATAGGATAGCCATCAAAGATAGCATAAGCAGTTGCGGATTCAGTTAATAGTTTGAGGCTTTTATGAGGATTACAGAATATACAATAATTAGATGAATTTCGCTGATGAGTATAGTGAAGATACTCATATAATTCCCGATGTTCATCTAAAAAAACTGAAGGAAAGGGAAGTTTGACAATACATTGATAGGTAGGCTTTTTATGGACATAATGTTCTCGAAAACCTTCCTTTTTGATATGCCTTCTTACGGCATAATAAGCTTTACCTCCTGGTTTTAATAAATGTGATATCTCCATAAGAACATTAGTTTGTTCTTCAGTAAATAAAACATTTAAAACATAAAAGCAAATTATTGTATCGAATTTATTATCAGGATATTCTGCAAAATAATAAGGGTCATAACCTGTAATATCACAACCTTTTTGGCGCAATATTTTAACATCATTACCAAAGCCACAACCAAAGTCTAGTATTTTGCCTTGTAGCAGGTTTTGATTTAATAAAAACTGTGCAGGAAATGATAGATAACTTCTTTCGATCGCAGTAAGATGGGTGAACTGATTTTTTTGCTGTTTCATGGAATTTTGGTGCTGATTTCTCAAAAACTGCGCCAGTGCTGATGATGGAAATGTGCGGCGTGCAGGCATCAAAGTATTATATTAGTCAGCAATTTCAAAGATGACCCGTCCCTAAACTCACTTTCAACCGCTTAAACATCGCTTCCCGCGCTTGGACAGCAAGATTATCATCTAAAGGTTGCAAGGTAATTTTCTGCTGATACTTTAGCCGCAGCGCTGTTTGAATTAACCAATCGGCGACAAAAGGATTTTTGGGTAACAATGGTCCGTGGGAATAAGTAGCGATCGCATTCTGATAAAATGCTCCTTCTGTCCCATCTTCACCATTATTTCCCAAGCCATACACCACGCGCCCCAATGCTTCCACTTTCCCCAGTTTGGTACGTCCACCGTGATTTTCAAAGCCGACTAAATATGGTGTACTACCCGTCATTTCTTGCAAATCTCGCGCTAGGCGTGAAGCTGTAACTTCAATTACCAAGTTACCAATACAGCGCTTAGTATTTTCACCAGGATGGACAGAAACTAAATCGAGTATTCCCAAACCATCAATTCGTTGTCCTAATCCTGGTTCATAATAATGTCCCAGTAATTGGGGTGAACCACAGGTAAAAACTCCCGGTGTTCCATTTTCGATTTTCTCGCGCATAGCGTCGGCTTTCGCACCTTGCAAATCACGCATGACAATTTCTTGCTGACGGTCTTGTGCGCCACCACCAACTATGATATCTACAGCTTTAATATCTGCGGCTGTGGCATTTTGATCCAGGGGTAACACTTTAACATCGTATCCCCGCCACTGAGCGCGACGTTCTATAGTAATTACATTACCGCGATCGCCATAGGTACTCATCAGCGTCGGATAAAGCCAACCTATTGTGATTTCCAATTGTTGAGAACTCATAAATAACTCTTGATTAATAACTAATAGTTTTTCAGCTATAGCGGTTCTCAGCTCTTGTGAGGTACAAGAACCCCACCCCCAACCCCCTCCCCGCTCTTCGAGAGGGGGCTATGATGTACCTTATGTGATTAGGAAACGCTATAAACCACATCTATTTTGCATAATCTGAAATTGTACATTTATTGTGGGGTGGGCGACACGAGCGCCCAAGATATGCAAGTTAAATGTGGAACAGCTGATCAACTTAGGATGAAATTACTCTGTGCATATCTAGACTTGGAGGTGTAATTTCCGTTTCGGTTAGCATATCGTGAATTTGTCCTCGGTGATGTGTCTGGTGGTTGAAAAAATGTGCTAGCAACAGATTTACCGGATCGCTATAAATTTTACCTTGATTATTTTTATAAGTAATTATTCCCTTCAAGAAGTCATCATCTAGATTATCAATAAATGTTGTAATCCGTTCATCTTCTAAAACACGGGCTGCACGCAATTCCTCGAATTTATCATAGAGGATAGCATCAAGTCCTTGAGATGACATCTCTTTACCTGTAAAGCGCCCCATCCAAATGCGGTCGCCGATCATGATATGATTCAGTGTCACGTAAATACTTTTGAAAAATGCTGGTCGAGTCTGCTTAAGTTCTACATCTGAAAGTAGTGAACAAACATCATACAAGCGACAATTTGCTAAATAATTGTAGCGCGAGAGCATCTGGAAGTGTTGAATAAGCATATTACCAATTTCAGTGATTTATCTATATCTTTGGGCATTGGGCATGGAACACGAATTCTTCCCAATACCTAACTTTTGTACAGACGCGATTAATCGCGTCTCCCCAATTTAAAGAATTTTCCGCCCAGTCAAAATTTCTCGCACTTCTAACATGGCTGAATAGGTGGGTAGAATGTGCAAAGTTTCATTCTCTGGTGTATGCTCTAATGCAGTAGCGATCGCTTGTCGCAAATCTTCTTCCACAATTAAATTTAACTTACTCTGAAGGGACTTTTCGCTGTAACGTAGACGTAGAGCCAAATCGTAGACGCGATCGCCACTCACTACTAAAGTCCCTCCGCGTTCGACTAATTTCTCTGTATCCACGTCCCAAATCCAGGATACATCAGTGCCATCGGGCGTGCGATCGTTCAATACCAGCAGTGTGGTTTTATCTGTGCTTTCAGTAACTACGCGAATGGTTTCATTCGTTCCCACTGGATTTTTTGATAACAATATCCGCACGCGTTTACCATTAATTACTAAATCTTCAGCCCGACCAAACGCCGCTTGGAAATTGTTAATACTATCTCTGATTGTTGCTTGATCAACTCCCAACTCAATAGCCGCAGTAGCAGCCGCTAAAGTATTATATTTGTTGTACAAACCAACCAGAATTTGTGACCATTCACTACTTTCGAGAGTCGCTTTACTTTTAGCAAAACCACACTTGGGACAAGTAAAATCTCCCAAATGAGACAAATAAACACCTTTGTAATCTAAAGAATGTCCACATCTGGGACAATAAATAGAATCAACTGCGTGAGGAATTGCTTCTAAATAATGTTCTGGCTCATTCAAGCCAAAGAATAACACCCGTTGGGGTAACTGCTGACCGAGGTTAGATAAAGTTGGGTCATCAGCATTGGGAATTACTACCGTTTCTGCTGGTAACGTAGAAATAACTTTTGTCCAACGCTTACTAATTGTGTCTACTTCCCCATACCTATCGAGTTGGTCGCGGAACAAGTTTAAACAGAGAATAATTCGCGGTTGGAGTGGCGTTAATACTCTTGGTACAATATTTTCATCAACTTCTAAAATCGCGTAATCAACATCTAGTGTACCTAGTAAGTTAGTGCTTTCTAATAGCGCACTCATCAAGCCATTTTCGAGATTTGCACCTGTAGAATTATGAGCGATGCGATAACCCTTGCGTTCTAATATCGTGCATAAAAGCAGCGCTGTAGTAGTTTTACCGTTAGTACCAGCAATTAAAATCACCCCGTTTTTAACTTGCTGACTCAATAATTCTAAAAGGCGGGGTTGAATGCGACGAGCGATCGCGCCTGGTAATACACTAGCAGCACCCAGACGCAAAAATTGTACAATAAACGTTACACTTTTTGCCACTGACACCGCGAAACCCAATCGCAGCCTATCTATGAATTGTATTTTTCCCACATCTATACCCTAGTCTTCTGGCGGTTGCTAATTGAAAGTATTTAATTGCAAATTTAATCTTGTGAGTTTACCGAATCCTGGCTGAAAAAGCCAGCCATACCAATTTTGGACTTCGACTTCTCTACAAGACGCTACGCGAACGCTCAGTCGAACGATTTGGGATGGTTAAGCCTTACGGTTACGCTACTTTACCTCTGTTTTGATTTTTGCGTAGCGATACCAGCCACTTGCGAGAGATAATCTCAGTAGGCGTTATCTTAAAAAATAGTGTGTGGGCATAATTACATATCCAGCCCAGTTTGCCGAATTCAGCACAAACTCACAACAACTAGTAACTTGCAAGGTTCCTTTTGATGAATAGCACAAAGTTTCTTTTTTTACATAAACAAATTACTGCCTGGCGAAGGTTGTTATCCAAAAGCCTATTATTGCTTGCAAGTCTTTTCATTATAAGTATGCAACCTGCGTATGCCAGTCTCAATAATGATTTATATGATGGCAACATCTTTGTCATTTATGCCGGCAATGGTTCTTTGGTTCCTCCCAGACAGACACTAGCACAGGCTTTAGCGGAACATAAACCCATATTTTTGGCATTTTATTTGGATGACAGCAGCGATTCCAAAAGATATGCCATTTCCATTTCACGCGTACAGGAATTCTATGGTCGGGTAGCAGAGATTATGCCGATTAATGTAGATACTATCCCGCTTAAACACACCTATGACCCTACAGAACCAGGATATTACTATTCTGGGGGTGTTCCTCAAGTCGTAGTGTTTAATAAATCAGGTGAGGTAGTTTTGAATAAGAAGGGTCAAGTAGCTTTTGAAGATATAGACGATGAATTTCGCAAAATATTTGATTTGCTACCACGCACGGAAACAACAAAGCTAAAGCGGCGAGCCTTCAATGAGTTCAGTAGTGAGTTAGCGAAGTAACTTCTGGGGTAGACCAAATTGGTCTGCTCTAATTTTTAGTGCTATCTGTTACTACATTTGTGCCGATGCCAAAGCATAATATTTAAATGTCTGTGTTAACAGATTAGAAAGTTAATCCATAGTCTATAGTCCGTAACAAATGACTAATGACCAATACTTCTCTACGAGAGGCTACGCCAACGGCAACGCTACTTCGACATCGCTCAGTACAAGTCAGTACAAGTGACCAATGAGTAACTAGAGTGTATTCTGATGTCAAAGGTTTACACCACCCAGGAGCTAATTCAAATTTTGGCAGCTGAACGCCAAGCCTGCCTGAATGGAAAACGTCTAAAATTAGAAATAACTGTCTCTGGCAATCCTCTAATTGACCAGTTTCTTAGAACTGATGGGCTACAACGGTTCACTGCCTATCAAGATTTCAAAACTGCAATTCATGACTATCAGAGGGAAAATCAAGTTTCAGGTATTATCTGGCGGGAGGTAAGAGTCAAAGGGAAAAACTTGAACTATCCGGAAGTAGACACTGAGTTAATCGCCCTCACCAGTGACTTAGAGATATTAAAAGCTGCTAAAAATTCTATTGTAGAATTTTGGTATGAAGTATCTATGGGGATGGATTTATACTTGAGTTTCAATAATAGTAAACAATATCAACAAATTGTCACATCTGATGTTGACAGAATTGTTCAAAGAACAGAATGGGCAAGTTTGTGCAAGTGGGAAAACTCTAGCTTTTTGGAAATGATTTTGCAGCTAGGATGGGGTAAACCAGAAGAAGCTTATTATAAACGAGGAAGACCACGATCGGGTAGTGAATATATTCATGCTGTCAATCCTGGTAATCGCCCTATTGGTTGACAAAATAATTACTCTTTTTGTGATTTTCTGTACTAAACTCCAGGTTGATTGGGCGCGATCAGATTGACGATCGCTGTAGCTAATTCCGCAGGATCGACGGGTTTAGGTAGGTGTTTCTGAAATCCTGCGGCCATTGCTTGGTTATAATTAATTTCTCCAGCATAAGCAGTCAAAGCGATCGCTGGAATTTGTCCGCCTTGCTCTGGTGGTAATTTTCTCACCTCACCCAGCAGCATATAGCCATCCATTAAGGGCATTCCAATATCGCTTAAGAGGATATGTGGCTTTGATTGGGCTAATGTTTCCAGCGCTTGGGCGGCTGATTCAACTGCTGTTACAGTCGCGCCATATTGTTCTAGCGCAAAGCTAAAAAACTCTCGCACATCTGCTTGATCATCCACAAATAAAATTTGCACTCCAGCCAGTAATGTCTCCTCAGTGGTGAGTTCTGGTTGAGAGGGTTCACTACTGCTGACTCGCAACTCAGAATTTTTCAGCAAAGGTAGTCTGACTGTAAAGGTAGCTCCCTTTCCTTCTCCCCGACTCTCTGCCTGAACTGTACCACCGTGAAGTTCTACTAGATGACGCACAATTGCCAGTCCTAATCCTAGTCCCCCAAATACTCTGGTTGTCTTGGCATCTGCTTGCCGGAAGTAATCAAATACGTAGGGCAAAAATTCCGGGTTGATTCCTTTACCTGTATCAATTACCTGGATTCGGGCATCTAAGCCAACTTGCTCTAGACGCACTTCTACTTGTCCTTCTGTGGGTGTGAATTTAACGGCATTGGAGAGGAGATTCCACATCACTTGTTGCAAGCGATCGCCATCACCCAGAACTTTGCCGAGATCATGACTTAGCACCGTTTTTATTTCAATTGACTTGGCTTCTGCTGCTAAACGCACTGTTTCTAGTGCAGATGCGATCGCTACTTTCAAATCTACTGCATAGAGATTTAACCTAACTTTCCCTTGCAAAATCCGCGAAACATCAAGTAAATCTCCAATCAGTTGCGTTTGTAACTTAGCATTGCGCTCGATTGTTTCCAATGCCCTGATTCTAGTGGCTTCGTCGAACTTGCGGGTTCTGAGTAACTTTGCCCACCCTAAAATCGGATTTAGGGGAGTTCTGAGTTCATGGGAAAGGACGGCGAGGAATTCATCTTTAATCCGGTTGGCTGTCTCGGCTTGTGCCCTTGCAGTCTTTTCGGCTTCGTAAAGTTGAGCGCGAGCGATCGCTTGACCACATTGTTGCCCCAGTGTCAATATAAATCCCCGGTATTCTTCGTTAAATATTTGGACAGTGGCAAAGCTTAATCCCAGCGCCCCAATTACTTTACCTTCTGCAATCAAGGGAATGGAAGCCCAGGCATTATTTCCTGTAAGAGCCATTCGACTTGCTAAGTTCGGATATTTAGCAATCATCGCTGCTAAATTTTCTAAAAAAATCGGCGTTCTTGTTCTGACTGTTTCCGCTATCTGGTTAGGTGCAGTGATCGGAAAATTTGCCCAGGCATCAATGAATGATTGCGGATAGCCAATTGCTTGCACAACTTTTAGGGTAGTACCTCCCTCAGTTAGTAAGACAACGGAACCAGCAGTGGCTGACAAGGCGGCAATCCCTTGATTCACCACCACATCAGCCACCTGTTCGGGAGTTAGCGCTTCCGAAAGAGCAGCAGTTATTCTTTGTAAAAGTACCGTGCGATTCACAGATATTTCAGTTTCCTGGTAGAGTCTGGCGTTGTCGATGGCTGTCGCCGCCCGCCGAGCAATATCCTCTGCTAAAGCCAAGTCTGTCTGTTTGTAGTGGCGAGCTGACTCGGCTGTGAAAAAAGAGATTGCTCCAAATAATTGCCCACGAGAACGAACTGGAATCACCATTAGAGAACGAATACCCAAGCTTCGCAGCAATTGCAGATGTTCTTCGTCTTTAGCCATCTGGATCAGATGAGAGTCAGATAATTCGGGATAAAAGATAGATATTCCTAGCTGTAGCTGCTGTAAAAGCTTTTTGGCTCGGGTTTTGGGTGGATAACGCCGTCGGATTTCCTCTAAAGTATTTAGTTTTGTGGGATCGGCAATTGCGATCGCAATTTGTTTACTTGACCAATCTTCGCGGAAAACATCTACAATACACCAGTCAGCTAAGGTCGGAACTGCGATATTCGCGACACTTTCCAAAGTGATTTCATAATCCAATGAGGCCGCTAGTAAGGTGCTGGCTTCGACTAAAAAGTTTTGAGTCGTTTCAACTCGTTTACGTTCGCTAATATCTTCAATAATCCCTAATGCATACTTTGGCAGTCCCTTAGCATCCCAAACTCCTGATATAGTTAAGTTTACCCAAACAATCGAACCATCTTTGCGGATGTAGCGCTTCTCCAAAGAATAACCACTAATTTCTTTTGCGAAAACCCGCCCAGCATTCTCCCAATCAAGTTCTAAGTCGTCAGGGTGGGTAATTTCCTGAAAGTTCATCTGGATTAACTCTTCATAGCTGTATCCAGTAATTTCACACACAGCCGGATTAATTTGCAGAAATTGTCCATCCAATCCTACTAGAGAAATGCCCACGGCTGCTTGGTTAAACATTGCCCGGAACCTTTCTTCACTTTCCTGCAATGCAAGTGAAGTTTGCTTTGCTGCTGTCACATCTGCCAAAATAATCCCAATTCCTACCGTTTCACTCATTGCGTTGTTGACGGGGTAATAGTTGCCCAGCCAATAGCTGTAAGATCCTGGTTGTCCGCTGTCACTGCTGATTTCCATATTCAGCAGGGGTTCTCCAGTATCCAACACGCGCTGTAACTGTAGCTTAAACTCAGCCGCTAAAGATAACGGCACTTCCCCAAATTGGCGTCCTAGATGCTCTTCTATGGTCAAACCGTTAATGTCAGCGAAAACTTGATTAATTCGGATATATCGCAGTTCCCGATCCAAAAAGCATACAGCAACCGGAGCAGCTCCGAGTAGCGCATCTAGAAGAGATAGAGATTCGCCATAATGGACTAAAGCCTGCTGCATATCTTGATAAAGTCGGGCATTTTCCACTGCTAAGGCCGCACGATGGGTAATATCTGTTGCTAAAGTTAAATCAGAGCGATCGTAGCGATGGTCTGATTCTGCGGTGGCAAAGGAGATACAGCCGAGTAGTTGTTGGTGTGCGATTAAAGGCACAATCATCAAAGACTTGATCCCCAATTCTCGAATCAGTTCTAAGTGTTCCTGATTCTGAGTAGTCCCCACCAATAGCGAGTCAGATACTTCTGAAATTAATTCTGCTTGCCGGGTTTGCAGTACCTTCGCGATGAGATTTGCACCGTTGCGATCGGGGATATACTCCTCAAGTTTACGCGCCAACTCTGCTTTAGCTGGGTCTACATGGGCAATGGGTAAGCGGCGAATGGAACCATCTTCATTTAAAATATCAACGCTACACCAATCAGCAAGCTGGGGAACTGAGATTTTAGCGATCTGTTGTAAAGTTTGTTCATAATCTAGCGAAGTAGAGAGTACACTACTAAATTCGGCGATATAGCGGAGTCTTTCCTCAGTCTGCTTGCGCTCAGTAATATTCACACCTATACAGGTAATACCCTGAATGTTATTGTCTGCATCCTTTAGCGGTTCAACTAGCAAATCATAGTAACGGTCTTTTCCAGAAATTGTTAAATTAACCTCTTCACGGGTTGCAACACCAGTCTCTAGTGTCTTCAGCTTAATTGCCCTCAATTGCTCGGTTACTAAAGCTGGAAATAATTGATCATCAGACTTACCTAAGATTTCCTCAGTAGTATCTAGACCTTGAGAATGATGAATCCACTGATATCGCAAATCACGATCTTGCTGAAAGACGACAATATCTGAACTACTTAACGCTAATTGAAATCGCTCCTCACTAACTCTCAGCTTTTGGAGATTTTCATCAGCTTGTCTTTTAGCACTCTTTAAGGCATCACATAGGATACTAAAGAGCAATCCTTGAAATGCAAACAACCCAATTGGCACACAATTGGATATGTCAAAATTCAGTTCATCAACTGGGGGGAGAAAGAAGTAATCGCTCAGTAACGCAGACAAGGAAGTTGCTAACAGCCCTGACTTCAAACCACCATACCAAGCACTCACCATTACAGCGCTAAAAAACAGCAGGAAAGGACTTGCACTCATGCTTAACCAGGGGTCTAGCATCAACATTATCGCTAATGCAACTGCGACAATTAAGACAACAATGCTATAACGCAGTAATTGGGAAGAATGAATAGGGGGCATGAAAATGTCTAGGAATAACCAATACTTATTGCAGAGGCTCTACATACCCTAAGCTAGTTCGCTAATTTTAGTAACTTATCCCCAGATAGATTTTTATTTAGTTTTGAAAACCTCTTTTGCTAGAAGCTAATTGCTCAAGAATATAGTATGAAAAACAAAAAATTATCGTCAATCTTATCGCAATCCTGTTTGATTTGTAAAGATTGAAAGCCACAGATTCCCGACTTATCAAAGAAGTTGGGGATCTTGTTTAGGATTGCTATAAGTAAGTGGGCGAAGATAAACCAAACTATGTTAAGTAATATAAAAATATTAAAATTTGCTTGTAAAGAGGGCTTTAGCCCTTTCTAAGAGACGCTAGGCGTAGCTTGCTTCCCCAAAGGGAGTACACTATAAACCTTTAATTATTTACGCCTACTTACTTAGAATCTCAGGAGTTAACAGATATCCTTCAGCACTGCTACCAATTTTTCAATATGTGCTGCTTCATGAGTTGCCATTAAAGATATTCTGATCCGACTTGTGGGCACTGTGGGGGGACGAATTGCTGGGGCAAAAATGCCAGCATCTCTTAGCTGTTTTCCAGCTTTGAGGGCATCTGTCGCACTGGGCAATTGAAAACATAATATAGGTGATTCCGATCGCAGTAATTTTAGATTAGGTAACTGTTGTTGCAGTAAATTTTTCAAGTAATCTACATTTTCCCACAATTGGGCACGGCGTTGCGGTTCTTGTTGGACTATCTTGATTGCTGCTAAGGCCGCCGCCGTATCAGCAGGTGAAAGCCCAGTGGTGTAAATCCAAGTGGAGGCGCGGTTCCGCAAAAAGTCAATTAAGGCGCTACTTGCGGCGACATACCCGCCTAAACTACCCAAAGCTTTACTCAATGTACCAACTTGAACTAACTGCTTTCCCGTACACCCAAAATGTTCCACACACCCAGCGCCAGTTTTTCCTAGTACCCCAGTGGCATGAGCTTCATCAACTACCAGCATACAGCTAAATTCATCAGCGAGATCCAATAGTGCGGGCAACGGACATAAATCGCCATCCATGCTGAAGACGCTATCAGTCAGAATCAAACAGCGTCGGTAGTTTTGCCGTTGTTGACTTAAGTGAGTTTTTAGGACTGCAAGATCACAATGGGGATATTCCACAACTGCTGCACCGCTAAGAATCGCCCCATTTTTCAGACTGGAATGATTGTATTGGTCAGATAAAATTAAATCACGCTTGCCAACGATCGCGGTAATTGCACCCAAATTTGCTAGATACCCAGAACTAAATACCAAGGCATCTTCTGTTTGTTTGATAGATGCGATCGCCTCCTCTAAATCTCTGTGTAATTCTCTATGCCCACTGAGTAATCTAGAACCAGTACTACCAGTGCCAAATTCGGCGATCGCAGCAGTTGCGGCTGCCTTCAACCTCTGATCTCCCGCAAGTCCTAAATAGTCATTGCTGGCAAAATTAATTACCTCTTGCCCAGCTAAAACCACCGTTGCACCAGGACGACTCTGGATTGTTTGTACTGAACGATACCAGTCTGCCCGATGAATAGTTGCTAAGGATGGTTCTAGCCAAGCATAAGGATCAGTAGGAAGTGGGCTTGCCGTGAGCTTGTCTTGAGCGTAGTCGTTGGCGCAGCCTCTCGTAGAGAAGGGCGTAGCCGAATGGGAGTGGGGAATTGCTTTCAAGGGTAGTATTTAAAAGGGTGTGTTATGTGGACGAAGCTTTGAGGTTAGTGAATGAACCTCTGAGCTTGGTGAATGAACCTCCGAGGTTAGTGAATGAACCTCTGAGGTTAGTGAATGAACCTCTGAGCTTGGTGAATGAACCTCTGAGGTTAGTGAATGAACCTCTGAGCTTGGTGAATGAACCTTGGGGACTCATTGCAGAAACTCACTCGTGACTAATACTTCTTGTGGGGTGGGCGTCTCGCCCGCCTCTGGCTTAGGGCGGGCAAGATGCCCACCCCACAAGATTGGGTAATTTATTTGTTGGAAGTCCCTAAAGTCCCAGTGTCAATAATTACGGCTTTCAAAGTGTGTTTGGTGGCAATGACACAGAAAACGCTTGTTCAGCTAGAATTTTATCGTTATTTACGCCCAGCCATAAACAGATACACCCTTCTGAATATGAGAAGTAAGTTAGCACATTTCGATATTAGTGGGATAGGTTCAATCCCTAATAGAGATTTTGGGTCAAGTAATTCTTATACCCTCGCTAGAACTGCACTAAAAAAAGATCGGGAGATTTGCATAAAAATACTTCATTCCGATGAAGGAAATAAGGAGCTGTTCTAAAGGCGTTATTGCACGTAGAGAGAAAATGATAAATTCTTCCTGTAATGTGCAGCACTTAAGTGCAAGATATGAGTTACGCAAGCCGAACAGTTAAAAAGTATCACACTCAATTGCGGAAAATTATATTATGTCCAGACTAATTGTTTCTTCCCCCCCGTTGATAGGCACTTCTGGTTCCGATCTAGTGGTAGGCAAAGAGGATAATACATTATTGCCAGCAATTCCAGCAATTGGAATTGAGGTTCTAAAAAACGGAGTCATTGATACTCAAGCAGGTAATGATACTATCTCTGGCACTGGCACTGGTGGCTACGAGTTAAGAAACTATGGACCACCTGCTATAGGTATCTCTAACACACATGGCTACATTAATGGAGGAGACGGAAATGATTTGATCAAGGGAACCGCAGCAGGAGGCGGCTCTGGTAAAATCGACATCCCTATAGGCATCAATAATACTCAGCATAGCCGCATTGATGGAGGATTTGGGAACGACACTATCTTTGGAACTGGAGTTGGAGGAGGTCAAGGTGATGTTATAGGAATCTCCAACACTCAGGATAGCCTGATTGATGGAGGATTTGGGAACAACACTATTTTTGGAACTAGTGTGGATAATAACTGGGGTTTAAATGCTACAGGCATTTTCAACAGTGGTGGTAGCCACATTAAGGGAGGTGAAGGAAACAATTCTATTACTGGTATCGGCAAGGGCGGTAATGGGATAGTATCCCCTTTTAGTACGAATCTCTCTGCGGGGAATGGTATAGGCATCTCCAACAGCCAGGGTAGCGTAATTAGTGGAGGGCAGGGAAACGACATTCTTTCTGGCACGGGCACAGGCGGTGAGGATTCCTATATCCCTTCGTATCCTGAATATGGGACAGTTGGACCTGGTGTAGGTATAGGCATTGTTAACAGTGGCATGATCAGTTTAGGCGATGGCAATGATACCATCATTGGTACTGGCATTAGTCCAAGTACTGGCATTAGTCCAAGTACTGGCATTGTTAATACTAATGGCATTATTTGTGAAGGGGCAGGATCTGATATCCTGACTGGCTATGGCACCAGCGTTGGCATTCAAGGCGGCACGATTGATGGCGGAAGCGGTAACGATTACTTCAAAGCTCGTCGAATTGATGCTAATGGTAATCCCGTTTCAGACCAAGGGGGCGCTATTGCCAATGTCTTGATTAAAGGCGGAGGTGGAAACGACACATTTGATGTTGGTTACGGTAATGCCACTATCGATGGTGGTTCGGAATGGGATAAGCTAATTCTGCCTGATTTCAAAAGTGATTACATTATTACAGATACCTCCAACAATTACACCGTTAAGCGTGATCAGTTCACCTTGAATGTCTTGAATGTTGAGGAAATTGCCTTTCTTGGTGTTCCTCTACAGCAGAATGTGCTTGGGATTCCTCATTAGGGATTGACAACAAATTTTTTATCCAATCTTCGCGTGCGACTAGCATTGGAACCAAAATGTACGTGATCCGACTGATTCCTGTGATCACGAGAAAATTTCTACCTTCTTTAATGCCTCATTCTCATCGATATTTCCGGCTTTGAGCGTATTTTTCGTGTGATAATAATCTTGATCACAGGAGCATATTCTACTATCAAAGTTTTTACGACATTTCAGGCATCGGCTGGAATTAAACAAAGAATTTATGCATTAAACTCCAAATTTTTGAACTGTAAATAAAGCGATCGCATCTGCCAAAATACCAAAATTGGGTTAAAACATCATTTATTTAATAGTACAAATGTTCACATTGAAAGGGCTAGTCCTAAAGATTTATCAACAGGCAAAAGCCAAAATTATGAACACTTTTAAAGTTTTTTAAAAACATTGTTTCTAAGGATGCGATGATTAATTAAAAAAGGAAATATAGCTTGATCACCGGGTTCAAATGCAACAAGCCTCTAACTCAAATAGTGACGCACGCCCAAAACATCGACATTCGTTTTGGTACATTTTTGGGACGTTAGTTGGTTTATTCGGCTTATATGGACTGCTGAGTTATATCGTTTTACCAGGACTATGGCGTCACTACGAACATAACCCAAAGCTAGAACATTCTCCGAAAACAACGCAAACGGCAGAAGGGATCTCTGGAGATCCTCTGAATATTGGATTTGTCGGTACAACAGCAGAAGTGGTGCAGACGCTACTGGCAGTAGGTTGGTATCCAGCAGACCCGATCACCTTACGCTCAAGTGCTGGGATTGCTAAAAGTGTTCTCCTCAAGGATTCTTACCCAACTGCACCTGTGAGTAATTTATATTTGTGGGGACGCAAACAGGACGTGTCTTTTGAACTACCCGTGGGCAATAATGCCAAAGCTAGACACCACGTCCGCTTGTGGCAATCGAATGACTTGAGTAGTGATCATAGACCTCTGTGGTTAGGTTCTGCGACATTTGATCAAAGCGTCGAACTTAGCCACCGCACAGGACAAATTACTCACCGCATTGGTGCAAACATTGATCTTGAAAGAGATAACCTGATTAACAGTATTGGAAATATACACCAGATTGCCCAATTATATCAAGTCACAGGTGTCGGAGCCACATGGCAAGGTCATAATGGAGGAGGCGACAAATATTACACAGATGGGGAATTAACTATTTGTGTACTTTCGATGAACAGTATTGCCCAAACAAAACCATTAACTCTTTTGCCTAATCCAGAGCCTGTTAATCTCAAAAATGAAGTATGGTCATGGCTGCGACACTATTTAAAATAGTTTGCCTTCAAGTGATTGGAGTATGATCTAAAGCTTGCTTTGTTGCAAGAACAATAAAAATTCCTTTTCAAACTCAAGTTCAGTTGCCCTCAAGGATTTTAAAATGCGATCGCGTAAAATTCTGGATCGTTGAGTCATGCACGCATTTGTGCAAGTGTGACACCAGTTTACAAATTGTCATCTAACTGCCTAGCGTTATCTCCAATATCACCCGCCCAGTCAGACTGGTTTGCTAGCGTCGCAGCTTTTTCTAGGTCATCGTTGATATCTGCTTCGATTTGCAAAGACTCTTCATAGAAAGCGATCGCCCCGGAAATGTCCCCTTGTTCGGCTTTTAACCCTGCCATTTCGTGTAACGTTGCGGCTTTCCCTAAGACATCGTTGATATCTTCTTTGATTTGCAAAGACTGTTTATACAAAGCGATCGCTTTTAGTATGTCTTCTTGTTGGGCTTTTAACCCTGCAATTTGGTGTAGCGTTGTGGCTTTTTCTTGCAAGTCCTGTTGAGGGCAAAGCTCTAAGGCTTGCTGAAAATGAACAAGAGCCTCTGGCAAAAAACCCAAAACCTCTTCGGCACGGGCAATGCTTCCCAAGATGCGGTAGTCTTGAAAAACTGCCAAGATTTGTTCACATAACTCCAAAGCTTCCACATAGCGCGAACTATTCACCCAACGGGTTGCAATCCAATCCCCAACGTTAATAGCAATTTCTTGCTCTCTTGCCAGCAGTGCCAAACGGACAATTTCCAGTCCTTCTGTTTGTGTACGTTGCTTAGAGTTCTCCCACCAAACTTGATAGATTTTCCTCACCGCTTGCTGTCGGGTTGCTTGCCACTCTGACTCACTTAATACTGATTCCAGCAAGGGTTCTAAAATTGTCGCCACTCGGTAATTAGCTGGCTGGGTGATGTCAGTGGTGGTGAACTCCACTAGGCTGAGGCTGATGGGAGCATCCCAAATGTGCAAAATGCCCTCCGTCAAGGACAGGCTATGCGAACAGACTAAAAGGCTGTTGGGGGTACGCAAACAAAGCCTGCCTAGCTTTCTCGTGGGGGAGACGTTGGGCTTATGGCTTCTGTGAAGCAGTAGATTGGCTAGCTTTAGTTCGCGCAGAGAGAAGTCTGAGCGCCGGGAACCCACCTTAGCGCAGCCCAACCCAGGTATCAGAACTTCTTCTATAGTTACCGCCCAAGGGACGGAGCGGCCTTGGCTTGTGTAGCGGCGAATTCTATTGGCCAAGTATTTGTGCAAAGTTGGGATGCCCGCATAACTGACAAGCTTGGGGAAATGTGATCTAACCCTACCCTCTGGTTGTCGGAGGGTTGGGGAGAGATTCTCCATGAAGACACTAATTATCTCTTCTGTCACAGGCAGATGAAACACACTCAACTGGGCAACAAACTTTTGTTCTTCCGGTTCCAAGGCATCCAGCAGAGTTTGTGCCAAAATATGCTCACGAAACTTTGACTCAGTTTTCTCCAGCCGATTTAGTAGTTCATCCCCCGCCAGTCCTAGTTGCCCAATCACCTCCAATAGCCACTTCAGCAAACCAGGGTTGCCATTGGCAATGTTAATAATCCGCTGAGTTTTTAAATGTTGCTTAACTTTTTTATCTAAGGGAAAGCAGATTTTCTCAATATCACTGCTACTTATCCCTGCCAAAGATTCCAAGTGCAGGTGGTGGGGTGGCAAGGTGTCTGACTTCAAATAGCGACAGATAACAATCAGCCGACTTTCTGCCCCAGTTTCTGCCAATGCTGCACAAATCGCCTCTAAAATCTCGTAAGCCTCTGCTGTCATCGGCAATGAGCCATCTTCAATATTAGGGTTGGGGATGTTTTGCTCAAAGTCATCCAGCACTAGCAGCAAGGGTTGGTTGTGGATATTTTCTATTGCTTTAAAGAAGTTTTGCAACCGCCTTTTGAGAGTTACTTTTGGTTGATTCAAAAGTCTGGGCACATCTGCAAATTCCTGATACTGATTGCAAAGCTGATTTAGCAAACCCCACTCATCCAGAGAGCCAATCAACACGACTCGCCTAAAATTGGGGCGCTGCGCCTGCACTCGCGTACATAACTGCGCCGCCAAGCTACTTTTGCCCAGTCCGTCCATCCCGGCAATAAACACACCGATTTGGTCGCTGGTTTCCTGCAATGCCTTGAGACACCGTTGCAAATGTCGCCTGCGTCCGACAAATTCAAACTGACTGGCAACTTTGATTTGATTATTCTCATCCAGAAATTCTGGCTCTGGGGCTGTGAACTTCAGCCTTTGACGATTTCTTGTTCTCAGTGGTGTCACCAGTTCTGCAATGGGGCGCGTATCCCGATACATCCGCAACAGATGCCAGTCGGTGCATTTTTTGTCAATCATCTCCTGTTGCGCCCTTTTGATTGCTGCTTCAACAGTTGCCCCTGTCGCCAAAGCTCGATAGAGTGCCTGTGCTGCTACAATACCCGTGCGGTCAAACACCGGAGCCGCCCAGCCTAAAACTATACCTGCCCCTGCTTTTACCAATGCCTGCGCTATCGAGGGTAATGTCTTCTTGTTAGGAACCTGTCCCGGATCACAACTAGAGAGAAAAGTTACACGCGGCCAGCGTCCACGAAAGGCTCTAGCTAAGTTATTGACGGTAGTTAGTTGCAAATTCCCTACCTCATCCTCAGTGATCAAGCAAGGAGTATTGTCTGATAGTGTTGCACCTTGTGGCAGCAAATAACCGTAATCTTTTTTGGTATAAATTATCCCGTGTCCGGTGAGGTGAAAGACATCAAAATAGTCTTCTGGATAGGATTGCACCAAATTAGCTAACTCTGCAACTGAGCCACTTGACTCGACAATCAACACCAAAGGCTGCTGTTTAGTTGCTTGCAAAATGTTCGCTTCTTCCTGCTCAAACCTGAGTGGGGGAACTCTGGGATCTTCAGGAGAAGTCACCATGAATAGCAACCGCAATGGGCGATTTTGCACGCCAATCACTTGGGCTTGACGCTGCTCCACAGAACGCACTGGTAAGACGGAAATATCCCGGCGTTCTACTAAAAACTCTGCACCATCATGTAGTAATTCCCAAGGCAAATGTGCTAATCCCAACACTACTTGTTCTGTTTCTGGCTTCAACCCCTGCGCTTGGCTGGTTTGAATCAAATTTAGATAAATTGTTTGATCTGCTTCATTTAGCGACTTTCTCAGCCATCCCTCATTACCATCCAGGTATTGATAAAGTTTACGTCCCAACTGTGTGAGATCGGTTAAGGCTAGTGTTTGTTGAGTATAGTAATTTTGCTCACACAAATCAATCAGCGCTGCCAACTCTGCTTTATCTAAGGGACGTGAAACATTGTGAAAGCGCAGTTCAAAAGTTTGCTGTTGATTAAGGGCGAAGGTGAGGTTTAGGGGCATGGTTTGTCGGAATAGTTTCCACAATAACCTTCACCGTATTATCACCCAATTTATCAAGATTTGCCCTGTTCCTAAAGGCTTACGCTATTCCTAAAGGCTTAGTTATTATCGCCGATATTCGTCCCCACAATCGCCGATCAGCTGATACAAATCCCGTGATTGCCGAGATACTGCATTGATGCGATCGCGATCGTCAGCATCTAAACTAAAACTAAATACTTTGGCGTTATCTTCTATATGTTCAGATGCACCAAGCCTTGCACCAACTATCACACCTGCCACAGTTGGCTGATCTAAGATGTAACGCACTGCTACGTTAGAAATACTTACGCCATGCTTATTCGCAATTTCCTTCAGGATAGCCAGCAACTCTTGAAATAATTGCCAACTACCCCAACCATCGATCATATTTTTATATTTTTTCAAACTAGCTGTAGTTAGTACATCAAATCCTCGCGGTTCCGGTTTCCCCAAATATTTTTCTGATAACAAACCGCCGCACAGTGTACCGTAAGTAAAAAGTTTTATGTCATGCTGTTGACAAAACTCCACCATATTAACTTCGGGACGGCGGTCAATCAGGGAAAACTGCACTTGGTTAGAAACAATTTTGATGCCTGCTTCGGTAATAATCTTCAAGTGTTCTGTGTCAAAATTAGTTAAACCTAGATGCTTAATTTTCCCCTCAGTCTGAAGTTCTGCCAGATATTTCAGAGCATCCAGATAATTTTTATCCTGATATTCCCACCAATGGAATTGCATCAAATCTAACGATTCTACATTCATTCTTCTCAGGGAAATATCAATATTTTCCTCGACGAGTTTTTTCGTCATTTTACCTGGACGAGGCACCCATTTTGTCAAGGCTTGCACCTGAGATAAAGCATCTTTCCCACGAGTATCAATTACTTCACAGCGAAACTCACCAATAAAATCTTCTGCAGGGCCATAATGGTCTGCTAAATCCCAAGTGGTAAAGCCTGCATCTAAATATTTGAACATCATCTCAATAGCGGCTTGGGGATTTATCGATCCGTGTCCGCCGGAGACTTGCCACATCCCATTTAATATGCGGCAGATGTTTAAATCGGGAGTGAATTGGAGACGGCTAGCTTTGGGTAAGTTCATTTTCAAGTTTAGGAGTGAGAAGTTAGGAATTAGGAGTTAGGAGTGAGAAGAGTAGTTGTTTCACTCCACCTTTCCCGATTTTGACATACTCGTTGCAGGCATAAGTGTCATAACCAATACTACAGGGATTCAAAGTCAGTTGTAAATCCAGTAAAATTTGCACAATCTTCTTGAAAGGCTTCTGCATCACTCACATCCTCAATTTTATAGGACATGATCCGTGTGCCATCTGGCATTTTTTTGGAACCAATCAATTCACCTTGATATTTCTCTGCGATCGCTTTAAATTCAGTACCATAATGCTTCCAGGCATCAGATGAACAAGTAATATTTACTCGCCACATATTTTACTCTCAATTACTACCAACAAATGTTAATCATCTCACAAATGGGCAACATATTACACATCACCTCTTTGGGGCTGTTATTTTCTATCTAAAGGAAGTGCCTAGCCAAATCAGACTACGCCATAATGTGGGTGTAGGAACATTTCTAGAAACTTTTATCCATCCAAATTAGTTAAATCCCCAGAGTTGAAAATGCCTAACAATATCAAACAACAAATTCAAGCCGATTTGCAACAAGCCAAAGAAACCGGACAATTAAGAACTGATCGGATTCGAGAAATTGTGAAATCCGCAGTTTCTCAAGTAGCTTCTGAGTTTAAACAAGGTTCGGGTGAACTTCGTAGCCTTGTTAGAGATGCAGTTTCAGCTGTAATTGAAAACTTCCAAGAAAAAGGTAGCGAACTTAAAGATGAAGTGACAGCTTCCATTGAAGGAGCGCTAGAAGGAATTAATAGTCAAAGACACGAAAGCATTGCGAAAACTCAGACAGATATCAAGCGGCTCCAGGCTCAACTGGATGGTGAGGAAGAGCAACTCCAACAAGAAGTTGATGTAATCTTGGCAGAGATTGAAGAGACAGGTAAGCAAAAACCTGCTAGTACCAAAACTGCAATTGATTCTGCTGTCAATGCTATTAAAGATAGTGAAGAAGTCGGATTGTTAAAGAAGCGTTACGCGCAACTGCAAGCGCAGATAGCCCTTGTCCGAGCTAACTTAGCTGCACGTCATGGCGGACGTTCTCTAGAGGTTCAAGATTATCTAGACGAGGCGAAACACTGGTATGATAAAGCTCGTCCTCAAGCTGAGTCTCTGGCTACACAGGTAGGAGAAAAGCGATCGCAACTAGAAGAGCAACTAGGTGAAGCTGGTACATCTGTAGCCAGGAAAGAGCGGCAAATCAAACAAACCTTAAGACAGTTACTCTTAACGGCGGCTGACTTGTTCAAAGATAAGGACTCTGCTGAGAAAAAGCGGGATACTATTTATAAATAGACTGTTTTGCTATTTAATTGATTTAATCTGGTGCATTACGGCTTTAGCCGTAATGCACCATGTTGTATTAGGGTAAATTAGGCGCTTTACCGAAATATTTTTATTTACAAATCATCTTGAAATATGCGCTTAACACAACGGCAGATTCCATACATAAAAATTGGTGCGTTCCGGTGTTCTACCTATAGCGTTTATTAATCAGGTGAGGTACATCATAGCCCCCTCTCGAAGAGCGAGGAGGGGGTTGGGGGTGGGGTTATTCTACACCCTATTTAAAGTCCTTAAAATTAATGTTACGTATTAGTAAGTATGTCCCTCTTGATTAAGTTGTTCTTCATGCTTGGCAATAACCCAAATTGCATGAATACTACCGGGTATCCAACCTAGAACTGTCAGCAAAATGTTAATAAATAAAGTTGGGCCAACTCCAACTGTCAGAAATACGCCTAAAGGAGGCACTAACAAACCTAGAAGAAAACGAACTAATTTCATGATGTTACAACTTGGTGATTTTGTTTAATTTGAATATGCCGAATGAGGAAATCCACTTTCGGATATTTTATTTGGAGTAGAGACATGACTAAATTGCTATTCCTACTCCCTTTAATACTTATCTAGAAGGTAATTCACCTTGATTTTTTACATTACCACTGCCGGCTAAAAGATTTTTTTCAACAAAGTAGTTGTTGATAAAGGTGTTAGCAAAAGATAGAATTACTGGACCTAGAAGGAAACCAATAATACCACTAACGGAGAAGCCGGGAACTAGCACTGATGCTAACCAGAAACAAAAACCGTTGACGATGAGCGAAAATGCTCCAAATGAGAGAAAGTTAAGTGGTAGAGAAAGAGTAGATAGAACTGGTTTAAATGAACCGTTAATTAGACCAATTACTAAACCGGCAATCAAAGCCGCCGGAAAATTAGCAATATTAACGCCTGGAACAACCAAATCAACAATTAACAGGCTCAAAGCTGTAGCTAGGGCGGTTAATAATGGTGTCAACATTTTTTTGACCTAATAACTAAAGATTTATTGTTTGTAACTTCTGATCTCATCTTTATCTATCTGCTAGGTTTTAACCTCTCTTGCAAGATAGAATTTGCTTCTACCGTTAGGTCGATCATTGAGAAATCTATAGCGGTTATAATATATATGCATCTGGGTAGAATGTAGGTAATTGCTACTCGCTTCCTTGCTATCCCGCTTGGGAATATATTCCAAAGCTAATAGCTAAAGTCCTCTCAAGAGGACTAAATACAAGATTTTAAGCGATATAGATAACTAGACTTTATGTAAGCGAAAATTTAAGTCCACTTAAGTGGACTTAAGCTATTAGCCCAGAACTTAAGTTCCGGGTGGGATGTGGGTCAGTGCTACACTTTGAGTGTTACAGAAATGTTGGTAATGACAATGTTTTTAAAGGTGCGTTATCTTACACATACCCTACAAATTTAAGATTAATTTAATGTCAGAGGGTAAGAATCACTGAGATTTTCCCAACTCAGGCTGATAGTAAAGGGCTGATTTATATAAGACTTGTTCTTGATGGGTTTCTAAAGTGCAATCAGACAAAGGGTAACTTACACAAGTAACAACATAACCAGCCTGTATTTCAGTTGGGCGCAAAAATTTTTGCTCATTTTGATCAACTTCACCGCTAATGAGTTTAGCCACACAAGCAGAACATTCGCCTTGTTTGCACCCAGATGGTAGGCGGATACCAGCTTCTTCTGCTATATCCAGAATATATTGATCATCTGGTACTTGAATGGTGCGATCTAATCCAAGTGTAGGATTGATGAATCGAACTTGATAAACTGCCATCTGCTGTTTCTAATTTGAGAGTCACATTTTGTTATTTTCTAACGTGTTTGGATCTCGGACAAGAAGATTGACCAAATACTTTGTTTGAAAATCCTCATCTAGCTAAATTCGTATGCTAAAGTGAGATTCCTTTTTCTTGCAAGCGATAGCGTTCTTCTTGGGCTTCCAGTTTCATTAGTTCTTTGTGACTTTCACAGTAACGAATTGCTTCGTAAATAGCAGATACTGGCAAATCCCAATTTCCGGCTGCTTCCTCTGGCGACATTTCTGACTTTTCACGGGAAGCCCTCAATCCCTCAAAAAACGTGGCTTTTTCCACATATTTATTCTCAATAACTATGAGTTAATGAAAATAGCTAAGGGAGAAATCAGGGCTTGGGAAACCATCAAAATGACCTTTTCCACATGCCGTGAAAAGTCAGGGCGACACTTGATTAGCAATGATGTCTTGCCAAACAGTTGAGGCAAGTAGTTTGCAACCTTTAATGTAAATCAGGTTGACAATTCCACTACCGGATAAGAATGCTCGTGAGTTCACCCATACGTTATAGTAGATTCTCTAGCACTATCCCTAGTTGAGCGGATCGAAACGCTGCAAGATGAGAGCTATGAACACTACTGGCAAACCTACACCTATAGAAATGAGAGCTTGGGTAAATGTCAAAGGTGTGGTGTCAAACACTTGATTCATCATGCTCCACTGACTGAACAGACATTGTAAAATCACCACAACCACAATTCCGATCGCAGGTGCATAGGCTACGGGTGTGCGTTTACCTTGGATTCTCACGACTAGAGATGGTAAAAACTGGCTAATGCTTAACAGATAAAAGACTTCTGCCGCCACCAGCCCATTAATTGCCATCGTTCGCGCCAATGGTTCATTGCCTGTAGTTTGAAGTACCGATTGAAACACCCCAAAAATTATCAGCCAATTGAAGACGGAAATCGCGATGATGCGCTGGAGTAACCCACCCGATAAAAGTCTTTCTCTGGGGTTGCGCGGTGGTTGTTGCATCACCTGTCCAGATTTTAGCTCAAAGGCGAGGGGAGCAATCAAGGCTACTGAACTGACCATGTTGAGCCAGAGAATTTGGATTGGTAAGATGGGAAGCACGGTTGCTAGGAGAATGGCAATCAAAATCGTCATAGATTCTCCAACGTTGATCGGCAGCAAGAAGGCGATCGCTTTTCGCAAGTTGCGGTAAACACCTCGTCCTTCCTCCACAGCAGCTTCTATTGAGGCGAAATTATCGTCAGTGAGAAGCATATCCGCCGATTCTTTGGCAACCTCTGCCCCGGCTATGCCCATCGCTACACCAATGTCTGCCTGTTTGAGAGCTGGGGCATCATTTACGCCATCTCCAGTCATAGCAACAATTTCACCCTGAGACTGCAACGCTTTTACCAGATGCAATTTTTGTTCTGGAGCAACTCGCGCAAATACCATGCCTTGTTCAGCCGCTTTAGCGAATTCTTTTTCATCCATCTGAGCTAATTGCTGTCCGGTGAAGACCTGTTCTTCAGTCGAGCAAATTCCCATTTGGCGGGCGATCGCAGCTGCTGTTAGTGCATGATCGCCTGTAATCATTTTCACCTGAATCCCAGCAGATTGACAGGCTTTGACTGCGGCGATCGCTTCCTCACGAGGCGGATCGATTATGCCCTGAAGTCCCAGAAACACCAGTCCTTGATCGATATCATTGCGATCCAAGGATCGTTTAGTGGCAACTTCTTTGCTGGCGAAGGCTAGCACTCGTAACCCTTGGTTTGCCATGTGAGCAACTTCCTGTTCCACTGTTGCAGGATTGAGCGCAGCCTGTTGTCCTTGAGCATCGAACATGCGATCGCATCGTTGGAGAATCGCCTCCACAGAACCTTTGAGATAAATCACATTCAGCGATCGCTTTGCATGAATTAGATGCAAAGTCGCCATGTACTGGAATTGCGACTCAAAGGGAATGGTGTCTATTCTGGGTAATTCTTGCTCTAGATTCGCTTGCGTCAATCCCACTTTATTGGCAGCCGTAATCAATGCTCCCTCGGTTGGGGTTCCTACTAAGTTCCACTGTCCATCTCCCCATTCGATTTGAGAATCATTGCACAGCAATCCTGCTTCCAGGGATTCCCAAAGAGCAACATGTCCATCTGCATTGAAATCAACAGGCTGTTGATTCAGCAGGATTTCACCATCTGGGGCATAACCAATACCGCTAACGGTGTAATGTTGTCCACCCGCATAAATCTTTTGAACCGTCATCTGATTCTCAGTTAACGTCCCAGTTTTGTCAGAGCAAATAACAGTGGTACTTCCCAAGGTTTCCACAGCAGGTAGCTTGCGAATAATTGCTTTACGTCGTGCCATCCGGGAAACTCCGATCGCCAAAGTGACGGTAACAATTGCAGGCAATCCTTCGGGAATCGCGCTGACTACCAGAGCTACGCTCGCTTTGAAAACATCAATCCAAGATTCGCCCTGTCCTAATCCGACTGCAAATGTCAAAGCAGCCAAACCTAAAATGACATACAACAAGGTTTTGCTAAACTTGTCAATATTTCGTGTTAGCGGTGTTTTCAGATTTGTGCTGCTTTCAATTAGCTGTGAGATCCGACCGATTTCGGTGGCATCTGCGATCGCTACTACAATCCCTTCTGCCTGTCCAAAGCTGATGAAACTTCCTGCATACACCATATTGCTTCGTTCGGCTAACGGTGTTTCGACAGCCAGCGATGCCCTTGCTTTCTCGACTGGAACGGATTCGCCTGTTAAGGCAGACTCATCAATTTGCAAGCCACGCACACTTAATAGCCGCAGATCCGCAGGCACTTTATCCCCAGATGCCAGCAGTACCAAATCACCAGGAACAAGTTCAGTCGAAGCCAAACGGGTTTTTTGACCATCGCGAATCACAGTTGCTTCGGTATTGACGGCTTTGGATAGAGCAGCGATCGCGCCTTCTGCTTTAGATTCTTGAATGTAGCCAATGATGACATTAATTAGGGTGACACCAAAAATTACTCCCGCATCTATCCAATCTCGCAGCAGCAGCGTCACCACTCCCGCCGTCAGCAAAATATATAGTAGTGGTTGATTAAATTGCTCTAAAAATCGTAGCCAAGGACTTTTTCCACTTTTACTAGTTAGTTGATTTGCACCCATCTGCTGGTGTCGCATGGTAGCTTCTTCATCGGTCAAACCTGCTTCGGGATGGCTGGCTAACGTTTGCTTTACAAGAAACAATCTAGTTTCCTCGTAGTTCACCAAAGAAACTTTGCGGGGTTTATTTTATGCTAGGAAAATCAAGTTCTTTTATCTCCCTACTTCCTCTGATTTATCTACCTACCTTCACCCGTAATTTTTGGGTTCGTCGAGTACTAGGACAATAATATATTGGGTTATTTTTAGCAGGAATAACCGTTTTAATTCTGGTTTTCCTATCAACTCATACCCATGAAAATATACACTGAAATCGAAATTCAGGCATCCGATGAGCAGGTCTGGAACCTACTCACTGATTTTGCCAGTTTTCCACATTGGAATCTGTTTATTCGTCAAATTAGTGGTTCGCTGAGTGAAGGGGCACAGCTAACCGTTCACTTTCAGCCTCCGGGTACAGATATTATGACCTTTCGACCGACTGTGATTACGGTAGAACCTAATCGCAAATTGCGCTGGTTATGGCACTTTTTGATGCCAGGGTTATTTGACGTTGAACATAGCTTTATCATTGAACCGTTAGCAAGCGATGGGCTACGCCTACGCGTCCGCTTCATTCAGCAAGAATCTTTCCAGGGCTTACTAGTACCTCTGTTGGCTCGTCGATTAAATATTGAAGTTCGCCAAGGGTTTGAAGCCATGAACCAAACATTGAAAACCAAGGCAGAACGCATTGAAAATAAAAGTTAGGAGGTCAGAAAGTTTATATAATCAGCTTTTATAACTTTTTTCAACTATAGTTAATTTTTACTGTACTATACTAGTAGTCTGCCAAGGTAACTTTACTAAGTAGTTTATATTAGTGATAAACTACTTAAAAATCAGTAAATTGCATGGTAAAGAAGTATATTGTGAATTTGATTGAGTGAAGATGAAGTCTCTTAATTGCAAACGTTAATTAAAAAAGGTAAATAAGGTAAGAAGCATCACTCGCGCAAACATTCTTCTGATGGCTTCAGAGGGAGAAATAGATCGAGCGATCGCGGACAATAATTGACAACATGTCTCCCGACATGGATGGATCGGCAAAGAATCGCCTGTGTTCAACGTACACCACATCTAGAACTCGGAGGGCAAAGCAAGATGACTGAGCAAACGAAACTCGGCGGCAATTTCACGCTCCCAAGGACTTCACTAACCTTGAACCGCATGGGCTATGGCGCCATGCAACTCGCTGGGCCCCATGTATGGGGACCACCGCGCGATGTCGATGGAGCGATCGCCGTCTTGCGCGAGGCGGTTGCGCTCGGAATCAACCACATTGACACAGCCGACTTTTACGGCCCACACATCACCAACCAACTCATTCGACAGGCGCTCCACCCCTATCCAGAGGAGTTGGTCATTGTTACTAAGGTAGGCGCTAGCCGGGAAGAGGACCAGTCTTGGAACCCTGCTCTTTCAGCCAAAGAACTGAAAGCTGCTGTAGACGATAACCTGCACAACCTCGGTCTAGAGTCCCTCCACGTCGTCAACCTGCGTGTAGGAGGAACCGAAAGACCCTCTGAAGGGTCTATCGAAGAACCGCTCGCCACACTCGCTGACCTCAAACGTCAGGGTCTTATCGGTCACATCGGCCTCAGTAACATCACTTCCCAACAATTCACGCAGGCGGAGTCAATCACCGAAATCGTCTGTGTTCAGAACCACTACAACCTGGCTCATCGCGAGGATGATGTTTTTATCGACGAACTTGCAGCCAAGGGCATTGCGTTCGTGCCGTTCTTTCCCCTTGGCGGGTTCACGCCGCTACAATCTTCGGCACTTGAGGGTGCCGCGAAGTCTCTGAACGCTACGCCGATGCAGGTTGCACTCGCCTGGCTGCTACAGCGCTCTCCGAACATCTTGCTAATTCCCGGCACGTCGTCCGTCAACCACCTCCGCGAGAACCTCAAAGCCGCAACGTTGCAGCTTCCTCCTCAAACGGTCAACGATTTGAACGAGATTGCCGCAAACGTCGGTCAGTAAAAACGACAGCACAAATTACACTCTTGGCTGTATTCTGATTACGGTTGATAAAGATTTGTACTCAGAAATCGAATTCCCCGATACCAACTTATATTAAGTGGTCTGCTAAAAGTTGCATTGTCCATCTTACCCGTCCAGACGCTGGGTCAGAACAAGCTTTAGCAATCAAAAATGCTTCTGATTTTCCTTCAAGGTTACCTTGGCAGACTAGCCTGAAATCGGATCAATGTTATTCCACAACTTCATAGCGCACTAACTTTCTAACATCCTCACGGGGTAGACCTAGTTCTTGAGCAATTGTCGCTTCTATTTGACTGAATTCTATTGTTGGAAGTTCTAATTCCAATCGCTTCAGGATGGGGTCTGCTGTTTCCACTTCTACCTGGGTAATTCTCTTAGTTCGGTTAACGGCGGCGTTAATGAGCAACACATTGACTGATACCCGTGCTTCAAGCTGAGTATCTGACTGAAGTTTTTTCTCGGTGGAGTAGGGTCGGCTTAACTCTTGAGCAGCTAGGAAATTACAGCCAAGCCAAAACACAACCGCTACTAGTGGTAGAGGCAACCAAAATTCTAATCCCAGCCCTTGCAGCCAACGTTTCACACTACACCTGCCTGTGATTTTGCTTGGTTATACTTCGCACCTTCATTCTGTCTTGAAAATAGGGAACGGGGAACAGGGAACAGAAAAAAATATTTTTATGCTCTCTTTGTGGGCAAATGCCCGTGGGGGTCTATTAATATTTGTGCAAGAGGTTTATTGCAATAAGGGCGTACGCATTTGTTATTTCGACGAACTCATTTGTTATTTCGACGAACTCATTTGTTATTTCGGCGAACTCATTTGTTATTTCGGCGAACTCATTTGTTATTTCGGCGAACTCATTTGCTATTTCGACGAACTCATTTGTTATTTCGACGAACTCATTTGCTATTTCGGCGAACTCATTTGCTATTTCGGCGAACTCATTTGTTATTTCGGCGAACCCATTATTAAAGCAATGATTTGTTCTCATCGGCAGACAGTATTGTAGCCGAAGTTCGGAGAGGGGAGACTTTGACGGCAGTCAAAGGCGAGGTGAGGTGACGACTGTATTGCACCGAAGTGAGAACTGCTATATTTTACTAAGATAAGCCCAAGCCCACAAAAGCGATGAAAATCTTACTGGTAGAGGATGATCCAAAGCAATTAATGCCGCTGCAAATGGTTCTCTCCCAGGCTGGACACAGCGTCGATGGTGTCAAGGATGGTGAAACTGCTCAATGGCTTTTGGCTGAAAAAGAATATGACCTGCTGATTTTGGATTGGATGTTACCTCGGATTAGTGGAGTGAGTTTGTGTCAACAGTATCGGGCGGCGGGAAAAACAGCTCCGGTATTAATGATTACGGCAAAAGATACCACACCCGATAAAGTCATAGGATTAGATGCCGGAGCTGATGATTACCTCGTTAAACCAATTGATATCGTGGAGTTCATGGCACGGGTGCGTGCATTGAGGAGGCGATCGCCTCTCTGGCAAGGGGACATCCTCCGCTTGCTAGACCTGCAACTTCATCTCGATACACTAATTTTGGAGCGACAAGGAGCGATTGTATCCCTTTCCAGCCAAGAGTTTCAGTTGTTAGAGTATCTTCATGCGTCATCCTAAGCAAGTCCTGACTCGTAACCAGATTGAACAAGCTGTATGGGAGTGGGGTAGTGAGCCAGAAAGCAATGCAATCACCGTTCTAGTTCGTAAACTTCGCCAACGTTTGCAAACATTAGCAGCAGCAGATTGGATTGAAACTGTTTACGGCATGGGCTATCGCCTCAACCCTCCAGAACCATCTTGAAATTTGATCATGGCTGAGACAAAGAGTAGGCAGTAGTGTAGTTCAATTACTTGAAAAGTCTTGTAATTACGAATTACGTAGCTTGCTTCTTGCCTTCTCTACGAGACGCTACGCGAATGGCGAGTATTAGGAATTAGGAATTAGCATGAGTTGTGTTTAACCGCAGTCGTCGTAATTTAGCTCGTTGGTTTACCCTTTCAATGGGGTGCATTCTCATTCTCTTTGCTGGAGTCATTTATAATCCAATACGGTTCAGTTAAGGCTAGAATAGCTGTAAAATAGGCATTGTTTCCAAAAATGGAAAT
>NZ_JABXKJ010000020.1 GCF_017115085.1 Nostoc sp. NMS7
ACTATATAGCGATCGCCTTTTTTCTAGGATATAACGAGTTTGAAAACACGCCCTAATTACTATGCAGCGAGTGTAAACTGAATCAGGTACTCCTTCTCCTATTTTCGGGGTTCCGTCAATTTGCGCTTAAGATGGATCGAAAAACACCTTAGTATATTTAAAAACAAATATAGGCATCCAGTTACCTGCCCAATTAAGCTGCCATGTCCTGTGAATACAAATACTGCTGAAACCCGATAAACACTTCACTGATATTCGCAACGCTCCCTAGTTCTTCAACAGCATCACGAACAGCATGATATTTTAACTCTAACAGTTGAGGTAATTTAGAACGATCAAGTTCCCCCACCCCGGCTTTGATGTATTGCTCCAGTACAAAGTCGAGAAATTCTTGCTGTTTGCCGATATAGCGCGAGAAGATTAAGGACTTGTGAGCAAGGACGCGCTCTCGGCGGCTCATGGGTGCAGAGGCATAGGCGATATAAGCCAGCACATCATATAAATCGCTTTTCTCGGCATCGATCAGGCGGCTAATGTCGGTGAGTTGTTCCTCCCCGTAGCCCTTCTCTGCCAGTCCTTCTAATAAGGCTTTGCGGGTGTCGGGGCGACTCCATATTGCTCGTAGCTCGTCTTCATCTTTGAATAGTTCGGGAATTTCGCCAAAGAGACGTTCCACAAATTCAGCAGCGTTCATGGGTTTACCATCTGGACTCCAGAAGCTGGTGGACATTTGGTGCTGGAGGGTGCGTTCTTTGCCGTCAGCAAGTTTGATTTTGATTTTTTGAGGGCGGCGTTCTTCTGGAGTTTCGATGCTATCTTTGCCAGCGTCTGTTGTGGAGACTTTGTATTTATCTACACCTTCACGCTTTTTGACTACTACAGGTTCTTGAGGTTCGCCATCCCATTCAGGATCATTGAAATGTTCGTAAGCTTTAACGAAATCGTAGATGGTGAAGTAGTCTTTACCGTCAAATAGTCGCGTACCGCGACCGATGATTTGTTTAAATTCGATCATGGAATTGATGGGGCGCATCAATACGATGTTGCGAACATTTCGGGCATTAACACCAGTGGAAAGTTTTTGGGAAGTGGTGAGAATGGTGGGGATAGTTTTTTCGTTATCTTGGAAAGTGCTGAGGTGCTGTTCTCCGAGTTTACCATCGTCGGCGGTAACGCGGACACAGTAATTTGGGTCGGAGCTAATCTTCATTTGGTTGATCAGGTTGCGGACGGCGAGGGCATGATCTTGACTGGCGCAAAAAACTAGGGTCTTTTGGTTCTGGTCGATCGCCTCCATGAATAATTGCACCCGATAGCGTTCGCGTTCTTCGATTTCAATGATGCGATTAAAGTTGGTTTGGGTGTAGGTTTTGGTTGAGTCTATCTCGCCTTCAATGAGGTCATCTTCACTGCTGTAGATATATTCATCAAGGGTGGTTTCGATTTGCTTGACTTTGAAGGGTGAGAGAAATCCATCGTTGATGCCGTCTTTGAGGGCGTAGGTGTAGACAGGATCTCCGAAGTAAGCGTAAGTGTCGGCATTGTTTTCACGTTTTGGTGTGGCGGTGAGTCCGAGTTGGACTGCTGGGGAGAAATATTCGAGGATGCCGCGCCATGTGCTTTCGTTATTGGCTCCGCCGCGATGACATTCATCGATGATGATGAAGTCGAAAAAGTCGGGGGGATAGTCGCTGAATTTTGGGGTGGAGTTGCCTTCTTCGTCTTGTCCAGTCATGAAGGTCTGGAAAATGGTGAAGAAGACGCTGCCATTTTTGGGGACTCTGCCCCGTTTTTTGATGGCTTCAGGGTCGATGCGAACTAGGGCATCATCGGGAAATGCCGAAAAGTCGTTATAAGCTTGGTTGGCGAGAATGTTGCGATCGCACAAAAACAGAATGCGAGGGCGGCGGGTGGGCTTTTGGCTGAGGTTCCATCGGCTTTGGAAGAGTTTCCATGCGAGTTGGAAGGCGATGAAGGTTTTACCTGTGCCTGTTGCCATCGTTAGCAAGATCCGGTTTTTATCTTGAGCGATCGCTTCTAAAACGTGCTTAATGGCGTTATGTTGATAATACCGAGCTTCTTTTGTGCCGCTTATATCTTCAAAGGGTATGGCAGCAAAGCGATCTCGCCATTCGTTGGCTTCGCTAAAGGTAACATCCCACAGTTCGTCGGGGGTAGGATATTGGTTGACGTAGCCTTCTGCACCTGTGTGCATATCTACTTGATAAAGTCCGATGCCATTTGTGGAGTAGGCGAACCGCGTCTGCAATTTTTCGGCGTATTTTTTGGCTTGTCCTAAGCCTTCGGTATCGGGCAATCCGCGTTTTTTGGCTTCGATGACTGCAAGTTTTTCACCGCGATAGACGAGAACATAATCGGCGATGTCTGATTGGGCACGTTTACCATTGCCAACCAAGCGACCAGGGGCGATGAGTTCGCGGCGGATGCGACTGCCTTCGATCATGCCCCAGCCTGCGGCTTTGAGTGCGGGGTCGATTAGTTCAGCGCGAGTTTCGGCTTCGTTCATTATGGCTCGTCTTTGGAATATGGCAGTCGGCGGCGGGCAGTAGCGATCGCTTCTTGCAGTTTAGCCTGTAACAACTTTTTGGGTGGTAATACGGTAAGGTATTTGGCAACATCGATACCGCTTTTTTAATGATACTTGTTAAAAACGCTTAAGGATATACCCGACTCAGGAGGATGCTTCTGTACTAAAAGTGCGGCATGAAAGCGGCAAAAAGCCTTTAGTCTTAAGTCGTGTCAATTTGTGGATCGAGGGAAGCATATCCCTTTATGCATCTGAATTATCGGCTATTTGAATTTCTTGCTCGTATTGCGCGATCGCGGATTCAATTATTTCATTACTAACATCTGAAATATCGGATTTGGAATAAATTGTAGTGAGTATAATTCCTTCATCAGTTTTCAGATAATAAATGACTCGATAGCCTCCACTTTTTCCTTTTTGAATGTTACTATTTTTGAGACGAACTTTGAAAACCTGATATTTAACTCCAGCAATTCTATCGCCAAGGATTTCACCTGCTTGAAGTTGGTCAATTAAGGGTTGGAGATCGGTACGAATTGAACGATAGCGTTTGGCCAGTTCTCGAAGATCCCTTTTAAAACGAGGTGTAAGAGCAATCTGGATTGGCGATGGTTCACTCTGCATCGATGCCTGACCACATTTCTGAGAGGGGAATAGTTTGTCCAGTTAAAGCCTCGTGTAAACCTTGGCGAATACCTTCTATAACAACTTCTGTAGGTGTTTCATCTGGATCGGTTTCGTCATCTTCGGAAAGTAAGACGATAACACGAACGCGCTGTGGTTTGATGAATCCCAGCGATTTATCGAGCGTAAGTTGTCCACTCTCATTAATTGTCGCTGTGGTTTCAATTGCTTTCATAGATGGTGATAGTGTTGTTAAATATCGAGTCAATTCAACCTACTTCTAGTCTAGTGCAGCTATCCCACCTTCATGCGGCAATTCCCTCCTTAGCGGTTTTTGTTGTCTGGTTAGCAGTGTCTGCGGTGAGTTCGCTAGTAAAGGCTTTTTGCAGGATGGATTGTTTGAGTTCGTTGAGGGCGGAGAGTTTTTGGTGGTAGATGGTTTCGAGGCGTTGGGTTTCAAAAACAATAGAATCTAGTTTGTCAACGATATTCTTTTGTTCTGGAAGTGGAGCCACTAAAATATTCAGTGATCTGATTCCATCTTTGCGTATTGTTTTTGTAGTAGTACCATTTAAACGTTCAGAAATTTGCACCTTCCCAAACCTGGATTCTAAAAATAAATACAAATAATTACTTTGTATTTGCTCTACGTCGGTTCTTAATAAAAATAGGTTCATAGCCAGAGAACAGGGTCTGTCTATACTTGGCATTAGATAAACTTTTCCTGCATTACCTATTTTGCTTATTATTATTTCTCCACCAAATACTTTGCTTTTGCTAAGAAATTCGTAAGCGTGCTTGTCAATATATTTTAGATGATTTGTGAAGTTGTTCTCGAAGTCGGTACTCCGAACTATATACGCATACCCATCATTGTCTAACAATGTAACATTTTGCTTTAATATTTCATAACTTCCATTTGCATGATAATCAGTTAAAGTATCTAACAAAACCCCCAACTTCTTCTCTACCCACCCGTCGCCTTTCTGGGTGAAGATGGCGTTTAGATAGCTTTCAAACAGTTCGCGGGCGTTGGCAAAGTTCTTTTCGGTGTTCGCGATCGCTCTATCAATCCCCTCAAACGCCTCATCCAAAATCGCCACAATCTGCTTTTGTTCGGGGAGTGGTGGGAGATATAGAGATAAATTACTCCATTTGGTTTTGTTGATTATAGGCAGAGTCGCTTGCCCTGAACTATCCAAGACTTTTCGTTGAAAATTTTGAGTAAGCATTTGGTAAAAGAGAAATTTCGCACAGTCACCATTCAAAGGTGTTAAAGAGTTTATTTGTTGATTAGTAGTTACCTGTCTTTTAGTAAAGCCAACTTTTCCGATGGTTGCACCTATACAAACCATCAAAACTGAATTGCTTTCGACAAGCCTTGCTTGATTTAATCCAATTTCACTAATTCCTTGATTTTTATAATCTAAAGAGCCATTCTTAAAAAAGTCCGGTGGTTTTATAAATGGAATATAGTCACCAAAATTATCATTTTTTGAGGTTTTAGGAGTAGAGCCAGTTTGCACTTTTCCTATTTCTCCGATCTTTTTCTTTACCCAGTTTTTTTTCATAACATTTCCCCAATTCCTGCCATAATCTCAGCACTCTCCGCATCCAAAGCAGCAATTTCATCCAAAATTTCCTGCGGTTCTCGTAACAGCGATTCCTCAGCCTTATTCGGATTCTTCACCGACAAATCGAACGTTACCCGATCCACATCAGCAATATCCACCAGCCAAGACTTTTCTGTTTCCGCAAACCTAGCCTGTAGCTCCACAAACTCCCGCAAATCCTCATCATTCAGAGAATTGGTTTTACCCATATTCCGCCCCGGTTCGAGTTGGTAATACCAAATTTTCTGAGTAGCCATCCCCTGATTTAAAGGTTTTCCCTGAGAAAATAAAGGCGTTCCCTGAACGGAGTCAAAGGGCTTTCCTTTCTCAAAAAACAGCACCACCGTCTTTACCCCCGCCCCGATAAACGTCCCACTGGGACAATCCAAAATCGTGTGCAGATTGCAACTACTTAAAAGTTCTTGGCGCAAAGCCCGCGAAGCATTATCCGAATTTGACAGGAAGGTATTTTTGATTACCACCGCAGCCCTACCGCCCATCTTCAGGATTTTGATGAAATGCTGCAAAAACAGAAACGCCGTTTCCCCAGTCTTAATCGGGAAATTCTGCTGTACCTCCTTACGCTCCTTGCCCCCAAACGGCGGATTAGCTAAAATCACATCAAAGCGATTCTTGTCTTGAATATCGCTGAGATTTTCCGTCAGCGTATTGTGTGGATAATGTTCGGCGCATCAATGCCGTGCAAAATCATATTCATGATGGCAATCACATAAGCTAAACTCTTCTTCTCCTTACCTGTAAAAGTGGCCGTCTGAAGTTGCTCAAGCTGTTTTGTCGTGAGATTACCCTGACGCAAATAGTCGTAACTCTCACACAAAAACCCCGCAGATCCACAAGCCCCATCATAAATGCGATCGCCAATCTGCGGTTTCACCACCTGAATCATGGCTCGAATCAACGGACGCGGCGTGTAATACTCCCCCCCATTGCGCCCCGCATTCCCCATATTTTTGATTTTGGCTTCATAGAGATGGGAAAGCTCATGTTTCTCCTGCTGCGATCGAAACCTTAGCTCATCAATATATTCCAGCGCATCTCGCAGACTATAACCACTTTGAAATCTATTCTTAATTTCGCTAAAAATCTCACCAATCTTGTACTCGATGGTATCTGGGCTGGTAGCCCGTAGCTTAAATCCCTGGAGATAGGGGAATAGCTGGCGGTTCACGTAATCAATCAAATCGTCCCCAATCAGCGCATGATCGTGATCCACCGTGCCATCCGCTTTCTTGGGAGCCGCCCAAGCCGACCAGCGATGCGTTTCATCAATGATAAATTCATAGGACTTCCCCGCTAACTCCGCTTCCAGTGCGCGTTCTTGCTCCAGATCGTCCAGATACTTCAGAAACAGCAGCCAAGAGGTTTGCTCCGTGTAATCTAACTCTGTAGTACAACCCGCCTCTTTCCAGAGAACGTCATCAATATTTTTAAAGGTTTGCTCGAACATTTAGCTTTACTGTGAGATTTTTAATATTACTGGCTTGGCTGATATCTTGCACCTACGGCGTGAAATGAGCAGTGGTGCAGAAAGTTATGCTAAACCTCCATTGCCCTGTAAAACCGATTCAGCCGAGTTTCTGACAAAACATGCTTTGTCAGTATATCTTGTGTTGAAAACTATGAAATCAGAAATCGCTAAAAGAAGAAAGCAAGAAATCGTCTTTTCGTCTTTTCGCTAAATGACGAATCTTTACTAGCCATGATTATCTGTCCAGTATTTGAAGATCCGTTGCAATAGCTCGACTTGGGTACAACCGTAAGTAGCAGCCGCAATCTTAAAATCCTTTTTAAACTCGGCAGGTACTTTAAAATTCAAGTTGGAAATTTCCCCTGGATCGGGCTTCTCCAAATTTGACTTTGTTTCATCAATACTAGGAGGTTCACCTTTATTTGATTTGTGAGGTGGTCGTGGTGGTTTGGTTGCCATATTATGCCTCCTGCTCATTCAATAAATCAATAATTCCTTGTACGACTTGTTCTGCCCGTTGCTTTAACGTAGGGAAGGTAACTTCTGAAAGAGCGCGACCATTATCAGAAGCTTGTCGGTAAGCTGTCTTTTCAGGGATTGAGCCAGCCACTGTGTTATAGCCAGCCTTACGAATATACGATCGGGCTTCTTCAATTTCGTTCTCCCGATCGCCGACTCGACATAAAACAAAAATAATTTTATCCGTAGGGATTTTGGCGTTTATCAGTTCATGCGCCAACAGTACAGACGGTTTGAGGTCATCTAGTGACAAGCCTGTGGGCAGGACTACTAAATGACTTGCGCGGGCTATCTCTAATGTTCCTTGCATCGAATGTGGTGGCCCGTCCAGAATCATGAGGTCATAAACATCAGCGTGTTTAAGTGCTTGAGCTACGGTGCGGAATTGTTCAACTGCAATCTCCGGCTGGATACCGTTTACTTCCCGACGTTGCTTCCAGTCTGTGGAAGTCCCTTGGGAAATATCCAAGTCCGCAATTTTTACATCCCAGCCCGCCGCCGCATATTCACGGGCAATCAACCTAGCAATCGTGCTTTTGGAAACACCGCCTTTTTGGGAGATGACACCCACTAATACGGTCATCGTGCTTTCGTCCTTTCGCCCAAGAGCGATTTATTTATATCGTGTTTTCGTTATTTGTTCAAGTCCAGACTTCGTTATAGCAAGAAAAAACGATTTAAACAAAGAACGAAATCGTTATTTCGCTAAAAGTATTTGATGTCGGGGGAGGGTAGGGTTTACCGCATCGAGGGGGAATGCCAATGACTTGCCTGGGGCTTAACTCTCAAGCAGCATAGTAAATTTAAAATAGGAGAAGTAAGCTTGTTCTTTAAAGCAACCGATAGCGATTTTGATATCACCACACTACACTGCGGTAAGAGTCTGAGTCTAAATCCTCCAAGCAGCGATCGCGTGTAACTTACATAGAATTTAGGGTTCTGTGATGCTATGTTATTTTTGATTACCTGCGTAATCGATGAAGGTGTGTATGACTCATCTTTTATCGTCGTGGAAGCGGAATCTGAGTTAGAGATTGCCGAACACATGCTGTCCGACACTTCAATTTGGGAATGGTTTCTAGACCGAGCATACCCCCATGATTGGCAGCAGCGTCAACGAAATTTTGCAGGATCTTTAATGGACTGCATACGAGAAAATCCTGCCATGAGTCCACAAGAATTACTGGATTTGATTAACATCACTTCTGTAGATGGTGATTCAACATCGCAATTGCGGATTCATCCAATCACCGTGCGATCGCTGCGGGAGGTAGAAACTGATCCTTGGAAACGGCAAGACCTAAATAGAAGAAGTACTGGCTGTTGAACTCTGGTAAAAATTCCCGTTCCGGGAAAAAGCGATCGCAATTTTGGGGTCAATCCCCGGATCGGGAAAATCAAGTTTCAAGGCTCAAGGAATCTTGGATGAGCCAAGAGATGAGGAATTGCTCTAATCAGATGTCTTTGGTAAGCCTAGTTGTTTGCGTAAATCTGGATCGTAGTGGGCTTTTTCCCAGTTTTTAGCTGTTTTGACTTTCTCTGGAGTTAAGTTTAAGACTTCCTTGAAATCGGCTCCCTCTATATTGGCTCCCTCTATGTTTATGCCATCATCCCATATTGTATTGAACAATCGAGCATTACTTAGGTCTGCACCACTAAGAGTTGCACTACTAATGATTGCAAAGCTCAAATTCGCATTACTTAAGTTAGCACAATTCAAATCTACTAAGGTTAGATTTGCTCCAGATAGAACACCATCACTCAGATCGGCTTCCCTTAGAGCGGCTTGACCTAAATCAGCGTTACTCAGATTAACTTTCTTCAAATTAGCACCGCTAAGATTAGCACGACGTAGCTCCGCTTTGTGTAGGTCTATTTCATGTAAATCAGCTTTCATTAGGTCACACTCTTGGCACTCTTTAGTATCTAAAAGTCTAGTGTAGTGTTGTTGATTCATTTCTTTCTAATATCTAATATCAGTACTATTATTCCCATTTTCATTCTTTATTATTCATGATGATAAAAATGGCTCGACATTGGGTTGTAGAAGCTCATCGTCGTGAATCGGTAATGAGGTAAATTTCCCATCCTGGGGAAAATTCACGAACGATGTTGTACTTTCACTCGATAGCGCTGCTCAACCAAAGGGGCGAAAGATAGGAGTAAATAAATATCCCTCAACTTCCAAATCTTTGAGCTTTCCCGCTACTTCAATGAAAGCGATCGCAGTAAAGAATACGGGGGAGTTTGGGACAGCCAAGTTAAATTAAACTCCCCAGCGTTGCGGCAATAATAGGTTATTCATTTTGGCGTAGCTTGTCGCCTTCGGCATCGCTTGACTTTACCTTGAGTAAGAAAAGTTTCTGCGCCTCTGCCGTTCTGCCATCTCGATGCCGAATTGTAATTGCACCAGTCTCCGGGTTTACTCCTGGCTTAATGTCATTGGGATTTGCATCCAAAACCCGCGCAGAGTCCCGATAAATATTGGCATAGTCTCCCAACCCTAAACTCGGCTAGTTTCAGCAGTTCTGAGCGCGGTAGGGTACTCCCTAAACGAATTTTATCCTCATACTCCTGTACCCAATTTGGCGTATTTTCTTTTTTAAAAGAATATTCCGCCCCCACCGCAATATTTATCTCCTTGAAAATATTTTGCTGTTCTTGAGATTTTAATTCCTGATCCTTGGCTTCTTGCTGAGTTTCTTGTAATACTTCTACCTCTGAAATACTTACTATTTGATAATCATTCTCTATACATATTTTTTCTGCGCCGTTGCGTATATTTTGCGAAATCTCGTGCGTAGTTTTTGCCGTAATCTCTGAGGGGTCTAGAACGGTTAGCTGGACTGGGCTTGAGGTGTGGGCTAAATCCCCATTGGTCGCTACTTGTACTGCGCGTTCGTCGCTACTTGTACTGCACGTTGGTTCCTTCTTGTAGTGCGCGATCGGCGTATCCAGTAGTGCGCGATCGCACTTTGTTGATCTAGCAAGGGTTTGGGCGACTTTCTCTAATCTTTCTCGGAATATGTTGATTGTCTGAATCGGTTTAACGTGGAAAGTTAGACACCGATCAAAAAACCGATTTGCGATCGCATATATTTCCACCAAATTAAGGTAGAATCGACTCAGCTTGGCTGCTTAATGCCCGGCGTTTGAGTGCCTTCAATGCGTACAGTGAGCCAACGACTGACCGTGTAACTGCCCACGGTAAAGGGGATTGCAAAACCTCGAACGGTCTAGTAACCATCAAGGCGGTTGAATAAGCCAAAGCGTCGTTAAAAATCCCTGACCTACGGAGAAACCAGTCAGGAAAAAATATTAAAACCAAGAGTGCTTTAAAGCGCTGCTTTGCTGTATTAAAAAAAACACAGCAGAAAAAGCCAGATTTTAAGCGCCGTATTATCGCGTTTGAAAGTTTTAGAGTGCTTGTGGTGGCAGTGGCGATCGCAGTTGGTTGGATATTTCTTAATCTACAAGAGTAACTTTTGCTGAATTTCTGGGAATAATACAACTGTCGTACCAGTAAAAAATTCAGTAGTAATGACAATACCCCCCACAGAACGAGCATTGCTGGAAAGTTTGATTGTTGATAATGAAGATTTAGAAAAACTGGAGTTAAAACTCGCTCAATTTAATATTTTTGAAGCGATTGGTGTTGTACGTCAAGAATTACGCCATTCAAATTTTTTAGCATTTCTGTTAAATCCATCTGAAAACCATAGACTTGATGATATTTTTCTCAAGCGATTTCTTAAGCGAGTGCTGTTAGAAGAGTACGAGCCTACAGACGAAAAGTATACAAAAGTTAGTCCCGTTGATACAGTTATCAATTAATCAATACTCCATCTTGGCTCAATGCCAAATAGCCAGGTATATTCCTATCCCCAATTC
>NZ_JABXKJ010000153.1:0-5096 GCF_017115085.1 Nostoc sp. NMS7
CAACGCCTCAAAGTCCCTTGACATCTGGGCTGAAGCTTTAACTTGACACCAATGGTGAGACACCCACCCCACAAGTAGTAGTAATTTATTTCTTGGAAGTCCCTAACAGGAATTTTGTGAAATGATGTAGCATAACTGAATGTCCGTAGTTTACCGCCGTAGGCATCGCTCGCCTTCTCAAAGACTCATGACTAAAGTAACATCTCAAGAGATTGCACAGTTTCGCTCTCAATTGGCAGATGATAAGAGCGATATGGAAGCACTGGATTTGATTGAAGACTGTGATGGAGATTTAGAAGATGCGGCGATGACACTAGCTATCCGGGCAGGACAACAACCAGAAAGAGTAAATTCCGAATGGTTAGATGCCTTGGCTAGAAAATGGCGTGTGGTGATTTGCGAACAAGAATATCGGGAAGATTTGCTTAATACTTCGCTTCAAAAGATCATGGAACACCTAAAAGCAACGCCAACGTTTCCGAAGATTTTGGCAACACCAGTTTTGATATATGTCCTCAAGCAAGGCGTGAACCATTTTTGTGAGCCACTAGATTCGCTGAAGTGATCAGCCCATGTAGATTTAACTTGGGCGATATCGCGGTTTGCAATTGATTCCACCAGGACTGATACGCTGTTAGTTAAGGCAAAACTTCTATTAAACAAATTGTAAAATCAATGAATTACCTTGTTGCCGTATTACCAGACCGCATTCAAGCCGAAGCTGCTTACTTAGCTTTAGAAAAAGAAGGCATAAACAGTACTATTTTGGGGAGGGGGTATAAAACGGCTGACGAGTTTGGCTTAATTGACCCCAAAGACCAAGCTAAAAAGCAAGCACAACTGATGGCAACTTGGCTGATCCCATTTGGCTTTTTTGCCGGTTTTACATTCAGCCTGATCACTGGTTTAGATACTTTTGCCTGGGCGGGTAAAGTTGGCAATCACATCGTTGGCGGACTGCTGGGTGCTGCTAGTGGTGCTATGGGTGGTGTAGTTGTCGGTGGTGGAGTCGGTTTACTCGTAGGTAGTGGTGATGCTTTGCCTTATCGTAACCGCTTAGATGCAGGTAAATATTTAGTTGCCGTTCAAGGTTCTGAAATTCTAACTCGGCAAGCAACCCGAATCTTACGTCAGTTTGATCCCGAAAATATCCAAGGTTATGCTGACACAAATACTGTGTATTGAATGAATTATAGTTTACACATCAGGACACAGCGACTTGAGTTGCTTCCCTGTTCTTTGGAGGTGGCGCAAGCGGTGATTACAAGAAATAAATCACAAGTAGAGAACCTTTTGGGGGTAAGGGTTCCCGATGATTGGTATACATCTGAGGTGTTAGACATTTTCCCAATGTATGCTCAGATGCTAACAGATGATCCTTCCCAGTTGGGTTGGGGTGTCTGGCTAATGATTCACATTGCCGATTCTAGTTTAATTGGTGATTTGGGTTTTATTGGCAAACCCGATCAGACGGGAACTGTAGAAATGGGTTATGAAGTGCTATCAACATATCGTCAGCAGGGATTTGCTTTTGAAGCAGTAGAAGCACTGGTCGATTTTGCCTTTAGTCAGCGAGAACTCAAGAGAATTATCGCTCATTCTCCAGACGATCACACTGCCTCGATTCGCATTCTGGAAAAATTAGGAATGCAACAAATTGGTAGAGATGAAAACCTGCTGAAATGGGAATTAAAGCTAGAATCAAGATAGTTTGAAACAAAGGGGCATGGGGCATAGGGCATGGGGCATGGGGTATTGGCAGAAAAAACTATTTACATTTATATGGTTTGCCTTATTTGTCCTTGCGTTTAATTCTCAATTCCTAACTCAAAATTCATAACTCATAACTCATAACTCATAATTTTTAAGAATGTTACCACGAGAAGAACTTTTAAAAGGTGTTGAAAATCGAGATAGTCTAGCTCGTGTAATTGACCAAGCGGAACAAGCGATCAAAACTTGGGAAGTGGTTTTGACAGATTTTCTGTCTCCCCCAGAATTGGCGGAAATTCAACGGGTGTTTAACCGATTAACAGAAGTGCAATTAGTGGCGTGGGGTGGATATCCGCAAGCTGAACGTCAAAGAATAGCGATCGCTCGTTCGGAACTTCCCTTAGATCAATCTCAAGTCAGCCTTGTCGCCGTGGAAATTGCTGGTAATTTCCTGTTTGATACCGCCTCTCACCGCGATTTTTTAGGCGCAATGTTGGCAACGGGAATTGTTCGTGAAAAGACGGGAGACATTATAGTTTTGGGAGAACGAGGGGCGCAGGCGATTGTCGCCCCAGAGTTGGTGGAATTTTTGTCAATGAGTCTGAAACAGGTGCGATCGGTTACTGTGAAAACTCAGCAGATTCAGGTAACTGAATTAAAGGTTCGGGAACCCAAGAAAAAAGAATTAACTACTGTGGAGGCTTCTTTGCGATTAGATGCGATCGCATCTGCTGGTTTTGGGATGTCCCGCAGCAAAATGGTTGATTTCATTGATGCCGGTGATGTCCGCGTCAATTGGAAGGAAGTTACTCAAGCTAGTTCTCAAGTGAAATCAGGCGACTTAATTGCTATTCGCTCTAAAGGACGTTTAGAAGTTGGGGAAATCGCCGTTACAAAAAAAGACCGTTACCGAGTTCAATTAACAAGATATATCTAATAAGTCAGGAGTTAATAGTAAAAAGTTATAGCGGTTTTCGTTTGGATGCAATACACTTTGACCTCTCTCCAAACCTCTTTCCTAAAAGGAGAGAGGCTTTGAATCTACTCCCCTTCCCTTGTAGGGAAGGGGCTGGGGGTTAGGTCTGTATTTCACTCAACTGAGAACTGCTATAGAAGTTTTAAATACACCACTTTCTTTAACTCCAAACTCCTGTACAGACGCGATTAATCGCGTCTCTACTTAGGCTTTAAAGTGTTTTGCTAACATATTCAGCAGAAGTTTGCGCGGTACGAGCCGAGATAATTTGCTTCTAATTTGAGTGTTAGTATCAGAACTAATCACAGTTGGATACCCTTTTTCCAAAGCCTCTAAAGATTCCCAAACCACTTTTTCAGAAGAATATACTTTATTTGTACTGCTTGCCAGCGCTGGAGGAAAATTAGCTTCTGCAAAAAAGTTTGTTTCTATTGGCCCTGGACAAGTAACTAAAATACGCACACCATATTGACGATTTTCTGCCCATAGTGCTTCGCTAAAGCTGAGAATAAAAGCTTTACTGGCAGCATAAACAGAAAGGTATGGTATCGGTTGAAATGCGGTAATAGAAGATACGTTAATAATACTTCCAGAACGACGTTGCCGCATTAAGGGTAGAAATTTATGGGTTAAATCTACCAATGCCAAAACGTTTAATTGTACGATTTTGACTTGTCTTTCTCCATCCCCTTCAGCAAAGTCGCCATAGTAACCAAAACCAGCATTGTTGATTAATAAGTCAATAGTTAATCCCTTTGCTTTTGTGGCATCAAATACAGCAGCAGCTGCATTAGCTTCTGTGAGGTCTTTAACTATAACGTCTACTTGAATTTTGTGTTCTTCTTGTAGTTGTTTAGCTAATTGGCTTAGTTTCTCTTCGGAACGAGCAACGAGTACAAGATTTGTCTTCCGTGCAGCTAGTTCATGGGCAAAGGCTTTACCAATACCACTAGATGCACCAGTAATTAAAGCAGTTGGCATTCTACATATTCAGATAGTTTTTAACCACCATTAAAATCTTAGCGATGCTAGCTATAAGTTTTAACTACCCAAAGTGATATAGCGGTTTCCAGGTGCATGAAGTACATCATATCAAAACCTCACCACGCCAGTTGCTACAACGGGGAGCCACTGCGGTGGACGGGTTTCCCGGCATAAAGGAGCCAGCCGCGTGGGCGGGTCTCCCGACTTGAGCGAACTGGTGTCAAGTGGCGTGGGAAAATACGCAACGCACTGGCTCCCCAACCCCTCTCCTTGGTAAGGAGAGGGGAGATAAAACACAGCTTTATCGGGGTGAGGTTAAGCTGTACCTCATACCTCAGTTGCTTCGGAAACGCTATATACCCAAAATGGTAATTGAATTGCTAATTACCATTTTTCAGACCAATAGATAATTTCTGAGGCTGAACTATTAATTGCGACACCGTAACTATCTCCATGATTCCACTTGAAGCCAGGTCTACCTTTATCCTCTGCATTTAATACTAATATTTCATAAGTAGTTGGAAAAGATTCTGTATGAGAGTCACTGGTGTAGAAGAAAGTTGTCGGCACACCATTAGGCTCGTTTATGTGGTCGTTTGTGTTACCACCCTTATATTTGTGTTTTGCGCTAATACTGTATTGTGAAAGTAATTTTTCTATTTTTTTTGGTGGTTCTTTCAGTCTAATTTGAAAAAAACTACCTGCTGGCAAAAATTCGGGAGAGTAAGCAAGGTGAACGTCTTTGGCATCAGTGGGAATCTCATTAGGAAAATGTTTTATTTCGTCTTTATTAGACCATAGTTGATTACGAATTTCTTTGTAGCGTGATGTATCAGTTATTATTTTAGGTTCGCTAGTACTGCTAAAAGTTGTTCTCAGAAAAAAGCTTCCCCCGACAATACTAAGACTAGCAAGGGCTAATATAAATTGCGATCGCTTCATCAAGTTGGGTGCATCTAACTTTTATAGTCATATACCTAAGTAGTAAACTAAATTAGTGATATTGCGGTTATGCTGCCAAAAATATTGACAGAAACTTTGTATATTCAGGGAAAATATCAACTATTTGTAAAAATATTGTGAATATAAGCCATGTTTACTTAGTCAAATACCGTAGGTTATCCTCCAGGAAGCTAGGGTAGTTATTGTTACTTAAGTGAAACTAGGGAAGTAGAAATCAATTTTATCTTTGGTGAAGATAATCAAAAGCATTCTTTTTTCAATTCTTCCTGATGCAGCAATAATTAAGGCGGATATATAAATAGTAGATGCACCTTAATTAAATTACAGCCCTCAACTTTTAGTTGGGGGCTTTTTTTATCACTGATATTTTTTAATTTGAGAATAAAATAAATTTGTTCAGAAGTTAAATCTTCCCGGATATGGCAATCAATCAAGCGGATTAATAAATGGTAGATGCACC
>NZ_JABXKJ010000153.1:5106-10675 GCF_017115085.1 Nostoc sp. NMS7
AAATCTTCCCGGATATGGCAATCAATCAAGCGGATTAATAAATGGTAGATGCACCCTAATAAATTACAGCCCTCAGCCGAAAGCTGGGGGCTTTTATTATTTAAATATAGATGGCAGCAAACTGGGAGCTAACCATACTGCATAACCAATAAATCCAAACAGCAAGGTAATCAGGACAGTGATGCCGTAGCTGATGCAAATTAATAAACCGTCAGATTCGATGGTCGCTACAGTCAAAAGTAAAATACCTACAGTGGGGATAGGATTTGTAAACGGAATTGGTAATATTAGTAATATTGTTAATAAAGAGATACAAAACCCATTAATTCGCCAAATCAAAGGATTATGGGCTATTTTTGCCAATCGGGGACGGGCGATTTTCTGTGAAACTTTGGTAAGATGTCCCAAATTTTGCAAAAGTAACTGGGCAAAGCGACGAGGAAATTTGTAGTTAGCGATTCTTTTCGGCAGCCAAGGCGATCGCCTGCCTAAAACCATTTGCACTGACAACAGTAAGCAAGCACCACCAAAAGGGCCAGTTAATCCCGGTGGCATAGGAAATAAAAAGGGCAAAACTAATAATGTAATTACCAGGCTGAACCCTCGTTCTGAGGTTTCTGCTAGAATATCACCTAAAGTCAGGGGTTGTTCAGCTAGGCGTTGCAACAGGGACTTTATATCTTGAGAAAATCTCAGATGCATTTGGCTTGAGTTGATGTGAGTTACTACATTTTTAGCAGAGGGAGAAATCAAAACAGATGGGTAGCAAATTTTTGAGCCAAATAGCATCAGTAGAGCGATAATAGATATAGAGATCAAAATATGTTATATGTCCATCGTCTCCAGCGCGTGTTGTGTTGTCGTCCTTAATCACCAACAAGAGCAAAATCAAAATATCTGCTACCAAAACCAGTGCCAGGATGTGCCAGTTAACCACAGCAAGAGTATGGTTAAAAGTTGCACTGTAGTTGAAAATGGCCGGGTTGTCGTTAAACCCTTGCAACCACCACTCAATCCGAGTTCTGAGTGACTTTCAGGCATTTCAACTCTTTTCATCATCTAAAGGGAAAACATCGTGGAAGCGGTTGTAATCAATGTAGCGATCTCCATCAGGTGTGTGGTAGAAGATATCGGCAAATTGATTATTCCACAAAATCTCATTAGCACCATAAGTATGACGGGCATGGACGACCTGTGAAACCGTTTCATCAAGGCCACTCAAAGAGACGATCAGAATAGTATTTGTCTGGGTTAAGGATTCTGGTGTCATCCCATATAGAGGACTAAACTCATCAATGACATGCATCACTGACCAGCTTAACGTGAAGCTAGGTGTTTGGTTAGTCAGCAGTTTGAGATCGTGGAACCGACGTATGAACTGCCCTTCTAGGGTTACTTCGTCGCGCATTAAGTAGACTCGCATCTGCGCCTCCAGAATTATATTGCGACGCTTATTAGCGCTGCGAAATATGAGAGTCGGCATCGCATTATGAGGTGTAATTACAGCAACACGGCTAAAGACCACACGAGCTGTAGGTCGGGAGAATCGAGCAAAGGCTAGTCCTGTCATCACAGCAATTCCCACCAAACCGATCATTGCTTCAATGGTGACAATAATGTTGGCGTAAGTTGTTTTAGGATACATTGCCCCATAGCCAATGGATGCTAGGGTTTGGACGCTAAAGAAAAAGACATCTAAAAAAGACCCAGGTCGGGCGTTGGCAATACAATCTCCTCCAATCAAGTAAGCTAGGGCAAATAGAGCATTAATAGTTATATAGGAAGTAAAAATCAGGATCAGAAAGGCAGTCCAGGGAATCGTTAGCAGCAGATGGTAAGGATCACGCCAGTAGGAATGCCATGCACCTATGCCCATAATCTCAAATTTTCCATCTCGAACTTGAATCTGAATCCGTGGGATCAGACGCTGTTGTTTCTTCCGTGAAAGTCTCTTTAGTCGAAATTTCATTGCAAGTAGCCAAAAAAACGGCAACTGCTTAGTATTGTAAATTAAGTTGCTTTCGAGACATTCCACTTACCCGCAAAGGAACGAAAATTTAACTTTCTTTTCTTAAATCAGTAAAAAAATAGGGTGGACAATGCCCACCCTACTAATCTATCTGCTAGAAACTTATTTTTCCGGCTTTAGTGATTGACTTTTAGAACATCGGTCAAACCACTCTTGGTATTTTTTCTGGTGTGACTCATCTTCAATAACAATCGTCACTCGCACCTGCTTGCATCCGTGATTTTTCTCTAGTGCGATCGCATTCAATAATAAACTAGCAATTTTAGGGGAACTAAATTCGCCACTTACCGTTAAACCGCTATCAAAGCGTGTAACTTCAAGTCTTTCTACTTCGGTCAAGTCAACGCCAAGAATTTCCCCTTCATCTAAATCAATTTCTGCAAGTTGTTTGTGTTCTGGACTAATTTGTTCCACAATCAGCTTTTCACGCCGGACAGGAACTTGTACCATCCGGGTTTCGATGACTTTGCGAACAATCACCTCACCAACTTTACGCTTACTGCTTTCAACAACTAGTCGTTCTTCTAGTAAACGAATAATCTGTTGTTCGTTAACCTGTTCTAAATTTACTGGCTCAACTGGGCTATTTGTAATTTGATTATTGACTAGTTGCTTGGTTGAGTTTTCTGATAGTGTGCCATCGCCTGGTGTTTCTGCTTCTAAATATTCAGGCATATATTCAATTTCTGATTTGTTTAAGTCTATGAAAACAGATTTAGTCGGCTTGTCAATTTGTTTTATTCTCTGGCTCTGCAATTGAAATAAAGAAGGATGTTTATTAGCTAACTGCTGACCATATTCTAGAGTTTCTTGATTCGCCTGGTTAGATATAATTAAGTTTAGCCGGCGATTAGCATCAACAATTAAATCATGAACTACTCCTACTAGCTCACCTTGCCTATCGATGACAACAAAATTCTTCACCTTCTTTCTTAAATCTGCTAGTGAGGTGCTAGTGCGAGTCTTCGTATTTGCCTGTCCAATGTTTTTGGTCATCGGTTGGCTATTCATATGCAAAACTTCTGAATTGCTTTCTAGTTAGCTATATTAAATGTATTGTTTGTTTTGACCTTTTAAAAGTACAGGCAAAGCTAATTAAACAGCCCCACCTGTACTCTGTCAAATTAGTTATTGGTTCTTAACTAATAACTATGTTGTTTAGCGTTCTTCAATCGGAAGATTACCAGAATTAACATCTAACTCTTCACGACGCACAGTTTCTTGAGTTTCAACTGTCTCTTGATCTACCACTTTTTTGACTCGAACTTCTTCACGCAAAAATGCTTCTTTGCGAATATCCGCAGTTTCTTCGTGGAGTTCTATCCGAGTTACTTCGCCTTCACGGAAATCTGCTCCGCGTCCAGAAGCGGCAGTACCTGCATCTGCTGGAGTTACACGCTCAATCACAACTCGTTCTCTTTCTATTGGCACTGCAACCCGTGCAGTATCAGTCTCAACACGCTTGCCAATCGTTACTTCTCCAGTTTTTTGGCGTTTCTTATTGGCAATCAGCCGTTCTTCATATAATCTTAGAGTTTGATGATCTTGATCATTTAACGCGTATAAAGAAGGCTCATTTTCGTAAGTGTAGCTATCACGATTGTAAGTAGGCGTAACTGGCTGCTTATAGGTTGTATCTACTGGTGCTGTCGCTTGCAATGGTAATGCTGGTTCTACAGGAAGGGCGTAGTCTCCCGGTTGTGCTAATGAAGCTTCTAGAGGTAGGGCGTAGTCTGTAGGTTGGCGATATACACCACGCACCCGTTCTTCATAGTCATAATCAAGGCTTTGGCGTTCATTGAACTCAGGTAAATCTTCTGCTTGCACTCTAGTCAAGCCAATTGTGTAGACGCGATCGCTGTTATAGTCGATACGGGCACGACCAACTGGTAGTAATACTTTTTTACCAAAAATCCAGAAGCCTAAGTCAACGACGAAATAGCGGAAATGACCTTCTTCATCCACTAAAACATCGCTGACAGTGCCAACTTTTTCCTCAGTTCCTTGTGTATAAACCCCAAGCCCCTTAATGTCCTGACCTTCAATTGTATCCCGGTAGTTAGGCTCAAAATCTTCCAGTTTGTAGAGAACCATTATCTTAACCTCAAAAATTTTTTTTCATCTTACTAATAACTAAACTATACATTTATTTACTTGTTTACATCCTTCTGCCGAATGAATTATTTCAATAGTTCAATAATCAAAAGTTATAGATATTGTTTTATATATGGCTAACTAAAGATGCGAAATTGGGAACATCTGACTTTTGTAAAAATATGTTTAGCCTTGGTGCATGGAATTCACCGCATATATTAAAATGCTTACCGCAAAATTTTGCATTTCTACAGGGTTTATCAGAATGTAAATTTTTTAAAGGCTAAAATTCCCAACTTGTCTAATAAGTCGGGTATCTTGTTGTTGAATAAAAAAATACAGGCAGAGATAAAAATTAACTTTGCCTGCATGATTATTTTCAGATAATATCACAAATTTATTGACCAGCTACTTAAATAGCTTCATCTGTAGTGGGAGGATTTTCTTCAACATGTAAATTACCCACAGTATTAAGATCTAACTCTTCTCGGCGAATAGTGTCTTGTGCTTCCACAGTTTCTCGTTCTACTACTTTCTTAACTCGGACTTCTTCACGCACAAAGGCTTCTTTATGTATCTCAGGCGTTTCTTCGTACACTTCTATGCGTGCTACTTCTCCTTCTTGGAACTGAAGTTCACTAGGATTTACAACCTTTCCTACTTCTGTTGGGACAACTCGCTCAATCACAACTCGTTCTTTTTGAATATCTAGTGTAACGCTTGCAGTTTCTGTTTCAATGTGCTTACCAAGCGTTACTTCTCCGCTTTTTATGCGTTGTTTGTTGGCAACTAATCGTTCTTCATAAAGTTTAAAAGTTTGATCAGATTGCTCATTTAACCCATATAAAGCTGGTTCTTTCTGGTAATTGTATGTATCGCGATCGTAAGTTACACCACTGGTTGGAGAACGAAATACACTACGTACCTTTTCTTCATAATCATTATTAAGGATCGCGTCTTCTTTGTGATCAGGTAAACTTTCTACTTGCTGTCTGCTTAACCCATCAACATAAACGCGTCTTGCAGGATAATCGATTCGGGAAAGACCAATGGGTAGTAATATTTTCTTAGTAAGAAAATCTAAGGTTATATCAATAATTAAATACCGAAAACGACCATCGTCATCAACTAAAACATTGGCCACTGAGCCAACTCTCTCTCCTCCCTCAGTATAAAGCTCCAACGCTTTAACGTCGTCTCCGCCAAAAGTTTCTCGATAGTCTGGGTCAAAATGTTCAAGTTTGTGAAGAGGCATCTGCTGTTCCCAAGTAGTTTAGAATATTTCTGAACTATTTTAATAAATCTTGTGCTGTGTCTCCTCCTACTAGCGACTGAATTTAACAGGACTTATACCATTTCACTAAAACCCTGATACATATAGATTTCGCATCGGGGCACGGAGTTGCCCATTGGTGTCAACTTAAGAGGATAAAGCCCATATTTGCT
>NZ_JABXKJ010000048.1 GCF_017115085.1 Nostoc sp. NMS7
TGTTTGCCCCAAACGAAGCGCTGCCATCCTCTCCAGATGGTCATGCCAACAATCAATGCTAATAAAAAGATGCCACCTACACCATGCCAAATCATGGTTTGCATTGCCTGTAATCCCCAAGCACTCTTGACATCAGTAGGTGGTGCTGCTAAAAGCATTTCGTAAAAGCCTGCCCCCACGGTGAAAAAAGTGATGATGCTGGAAGCGACCATGTTGTACCAGCCAACATCAAAGAAGTTGGCACGTTTGACAGTAATCGCAAAATATTTGAAGACCCATATTTCTAAGGGAAACAGCACACCAACGATATCGAAGGTCATCCCAATGATGAACAAACCCAAGGTGAGATGGACTAAGTTGGGATGAATAGGAATGCTGTAAGGCAGTCCGTTGCTACCTAGTTGTCTACTTAATTGGTCAATTAGTTCCGAGTTCATGGCAAAATAGCATTTTTTACTGCTTCAACAACTGGCACTGTGTGTAGTCCATATATCCAAACAAGTTCATCTCCGAGATATACTTGCAAGCCAAGTATTAGGGTTAAAAATAGCCCCACTACCATGTAATGAATCGGTAATTTGTCAGGGTTGCGTGTACGAATTACATAACGCCAAGCCGTAATCGCGGTGATCATTCCCGAAAGTGACCAACCAATCAGTGTATGCAGATTCAACACTGCCTTAACAGCATCATAAGGTCTTGCCAAACCAGCTTCAAACTGACCAAAGATAACGGCCACAAAGATGGCGATCGCAGCGACACACATATTCCACCAACTGACCTCAAAAAGACGAGCATTACCAGTGAAATAACCAACTACATCGCAGGCAAAGGCAAACAACACCATCGCAATTACGAAGTGGACAATGATGGGATGAATTGTATCTGGGTAGGGTAAATTGTGGTCGTTCAAAGAGGTAAAGTAATCAAGCATTGCATTCCAATTGTTCTATTAGCTAGAAGTTAATATTTAGTAGCGACAAACTAACTTCTAATCTTTAACAGTCACAACCTTTTGACTTCTACAATGACTTAGGTTGGACTTAAAATCTGTCCAAATAACAGCAGTAGTTCTCATGATGAGAATTATTTATACAAGTTCGCTTCATTTTGATAAGTATAAGCCCCAGCAGATAACTTTCGACATTAGGGACTTTCAAGAAATAAATTATCCAAATAAACTAACCACTTCAGACACAGCGAAAAGTCGGAGCATCGGCTTCCGGCCTTGGTGCAGCCCGCCGCAGGTCTTACCCTGAGCCTGCGCCGAAGGGCATCTGAACTTTTCAAGACAGAGAACACAGAGAGAGGAGAAATAGAGAGGATTTTTGCGTCAGTTTTGGGATATTTTTTGATTTGGAAGTCCCTTATTACGCCCAATGTTGCAGTGCTATTGAAGGTTGATAGGCAAGAAACAGGAGCTTGAGTGGAAAAATACTGAAAATGCACTTAACGCTGCATAGCTCATCTGAAAGCGTTTATTCTTCGCTAAAGGCTTACCGGAGATGTTTGACTGAATCAAACTCATTTCTACGGTTATGAGCTAGCGAGATACAAAAACTACACCTTTAAGATAAATTGTGCATAGCTCAAGGTCATAATTAAAATTGCTGGCTTTTAAGTATGCCTTATTTTTTGAGGATTTTTGTGTTTTTGATTTTCCATCTCCATATATAAAGAATATCATACATCTAGCAAAATTACTTGCGATCGCTAACTAATTTTCAAACAGTATTTCTGATTACAATTCATCATAAACTAGAGGATTATCAGCCAATAATTGCGTTTTTTCTTTTGTTTCAGTGTGAGGAATTCTGACCTGTTCAAAAAAGTTAGATACCCAAGGTAAAGCCACAAGAATTCCCGCTAATACTACTAAAAATACTGCGATTCCAAAAATTTGGTCACGGGGAATTTCAAGAACACCGCGTAAAATTACTTCTCTTAAAGCAGAAACCATAGTAATCTCTACTGCTGCTGCCACGGATGTCCGTTGTTGTTGTATATGATCAATTAACAGACGGAATAACTCTACCAAAATCAAAATGAACAGGATATCAGATGTTACTTGCCGTAAATCTAATGGACTCAAAAAGGAGAAGAACATATCTCCTAGTCGGATAAGCATCACACAGAATAAACCAAGGCAGAGAGAAATGATAATAAAGTCTTGAAAAAACTCCAGGTTACGTACAATTGTATTTCTTTCTAACCAGTTATTTAAGTTTAAAGTTAGCCCTTTTAGCATCGTATTTTCTAACAGTCTAGATTCATTTATTTCCATAATTGAAATAGTGCTGAGTATCTTGAATCGATTACTCAGCACGGGCTAAACGCCCCGCTACCGCTAACGGACTGCATTCAATCCCTATTATTTAGCTGTGGGGTTAAACTCAGCCCTATTAAACGATTTTTAACCGTTTAGGTTATGTGCAGTTTCGGCAGTTTTCATCTTGGATGCTGCGGTTGTTAAGTTATTCGTAGCCTTGATGATCTCTCCTAATGTTTCGTTAATCAGATTCTCATCAAGGGAGGTTTCTGATAAGTAAGTTTCTATGAAAATCTCCACTCGATTAACAATTATTTTGCTTTGAGAGCGTAGTTTGTTGAGGTCTTTGGTAGATAGATTATTCATTGTTTTAAGCTCCTTTGGTTTCGCGGGTTAATTCTACATTTTTGATCAGCAATTCTCAGTCAAAGAGCGATTCTTACAGGTCAGCCCTTTTTTGAAAGATAAAGCTTGCTGGAATACCCATTAAATTGTTCGCCTGTTGACTGCTTAAATGCCTTCAGATTCCCCAAATTTGTACAAAGGTTTCAAGCAGGAGAATTGCTATATCTGACAAGTTAGCGAGTCTATTTTAGGACTTACGCACTGAAAACGTAAAACTAGGGTTTGAAATTGCTACACTCGCAATCACGTAATTTCGTCACCGGGCGTAAGAAAAATAATTGTAGGTTGGGTTGAACGAACGGGAACAGTGTCCCGTAGGGAAGTGAAACCTAACATTGACAAGGTTTTTGGGTGTTGAGTTGAGGGACGAAACCCAACCTATGCCTAGATTGACTATTTATTTTTCAGATTTACGCATCGAAATAATCTTTTGAGACTGGGTGTAGAGTTTTCAGTCTTTAGCGAAGTAGTAGCGAGTCGGCGTTGCTAGCGAAACAATCGTTATCCTTCTTCAAAGCAATTTAAAGCCGAAGTTATTGAGAGTTTTACGCAAGTACTTGCACCCTTTTAAATAGTCTAAAGTGGCGATTCGCTCGGCTGAGTGTTGCGACCAATCAACAGCGACATTCATCTTTTGTTCAGTGTAGAATTCTTTCATGATATCGTTATAGTGAGCGATCGCATCATCTTGCTCTGCTAATTTATAGGTTTCCCGGTGGAATACAGCTGACTGGGGTAGACGCGGCTTAATAGCAGGCTGTACTTCAGGATTGGGATAGCCCACACACAACCCAAATATGGGGAACACGAAAGGTGGCAAATTTAGTAGTGTTGCAACCTCTTGCGTGCTTTTGCGGATTGCGCCCATATATACCGTTCCCAAACCAATAGATTCAGCAGCTACAGTCGCATTTTGGGCTGCAACTGAAGCATCGACTATTGCTTTAACCAACAGTTCTGTGTAATCCAGAGCAACATGAGGTAGTCCGCGAGAATCAGCAATATGAGCCAGACGACCTAAATCTGCTAACCAAACCAAAAATACAGGAGCCTGGTTAATTGCTGCTTGGTTATTAGCCAGCTTGCATAATTCTGTTTTGCGTTCTTGATCTTCAATCGCTACCACACTCCAGGTTTGCATATTAGCTGAACTAGGAGCAGATTGAGCAGCAGCAACTATCCACTCCAGGGTTCCTGGTGGTAAGGGGTCAGATAGATAAGACCGAACTGAACGGTGAGCTAGTAGTGTTTCTAGAGAATCGTTCCAGTCAATTTCGTAATTGAAGGGAATCTCACCGTAGCGCGATCGCAGTAGTTCTGTAGGATTAGTCATAGTCAGCTTTTGAACCTGAACACTTTTTTACGATTTCAGAGGGATTACCAACGACGAGAAACAACGAAGAAAAGGAAGAACCAGAAAATCAGGAGGCTGATTTTCTGACAAAAGTAGAGAGAAAATACTTGACCGTGCCAATTTTAGATTTTGGATTTTGGATTTTGGATTAAAAAAGTTTTTTGGCCAAGTACTCTTGTGGTTTCTTTCAATCCAAAATTGCAAATCGTTCGACTGAGCGTAGCCGTACCCCTCCGGGGAAGCAAGCTACGCGTAGCGTTCCGCAGGAAAGTCTAAAATCCAAAATTGTTTGATTGCTACGCAGCTAGCTGGTTTTCTCCGAAATCTGAAGTTAGGCGATCGTTCCGAAAAAAAGCAACTCGTAAGGCTAGCCGAGACTTAGATGCAGGGCAATTAAGCGGAGTTACCGCATGCCAAGAATTGTCAGAACGTGCGATCGCAACTGAGGAATCACTAAGGGGTAGAATATCTTGAAAGACAGATTCCGGCTGGGAGTCTTTGAGAATTCGCAAACAGCCTCCCCAGTCTACAGACCATTGTTGATTGAAAAATAGCAGATGAGTTAAAACTTTGTTCGGCTCGTCTGTATGAGGGTGATGCAAGTGTCCTGAGTTATATCGGCGAAATCCAATATCCATTACACAGTCTTTTAGTTCCAACCCAGACATTTCGGCTAAAGTTTTGCGGTAAGAATCTGTCCACAGTCCTTCTATCAACTGTCGCCAAACTTTACTGAGGTGTCTCAAATCATAAGTAAGTCTGCCTTGTGCCATCCGCTCTCGCCAGCGATTATCGCCAGATTTGAGCATCAAGGAAATATCCTCGCTAGTTGCAAGCATCTTTCCCCAAGAGTATCCGTATCCCTCTCCCTCCGACAGGCGAAACTCTTCGTGGGGAAAACTCGCAGTTAGTTCTAAGCTTGCTTCTGGTGAAAGCAGGTTTTTGATCAAAGCCCAATTGTATGGGACTTTTTGCATTGCTGTGGCACGAATGGAATCAAAATTAAGCATGGTAGAAAAAAATGCTTTACTAAAATTAACCAATCCTGATTACCCTGGATATCAAGTGGTATTGAACTAGGGACTAGGGACTAGGAAGATTTAGATGGGAATTTAGATCCCAAGCAAATCTGATTCATATTTTCTTGCCCAGTACCCAGTCCCCATTACCCAGTACCCAGTCCCCGAGCGCCGCGATCGCAATAATTTTGTAGGATTTGTCATACTCAACTTTTCAACTTGAACGCTTTTTGCCGATTTCAGAGGGATTATCAACCCCATTGCAAATTTGTTTAGGTGCAAGACAACTCGCTTTATCGATAGCGGTTCTTCACCACTGCTCAAAATAAGTCAAGATCAACTTCCCCAGAATCAAACTGCTTCCCCTGTTGTTTGAGTAATTGTGCTTGGAGACTACGCAACAGGGAGCGCAAAACATCAGTCTTAGTGCGTTGGAACCGCTTGCAGTACTGCTCTAGAAATTGCCGTTCTTCTGGAGACAATTGAAAAGTGATCCATCCTTGCTCTTTTCTCGGCATAGCTATTACCAACATAATTGGTAATATTCTAGCAGTTGGTACAATAACTGCGATCGCTAACAGAGACGGAATTGTTATGCATTCTTAACCTTCCCTACTCCCCATTCCCCATTAAGTTCACCTTTGGGGAACAAAACTCAGGAGTTCTTCAACCGTGAGACTGCGCTTAACTTTTACTGACTCATGCTTTACAGCATCCAGCACTGATTGAATTTCTGGCTGACTGAGTATGATTCCATGTTCTTGCAGCACACTGACGATTAGATGCCGACCGGAATGTTTGCCTACAACAAGGCGACGTTCCCAACCAACATCTTCCGGCGCAAACGGTTCGTAAGTACCGGGATTTTGCAACACACCATGAGCATGAATGCCCGACTCGTGTGCAAAAGTATTTTCACCCACGATCGCTTTCCAGGGAGGAACCGGCCAATTGGCAGCTTTCGCAACTAACCGTGAGAGTTCCAGCAGCCGTTTTGTATTAATACCCGTTGGAATGCCGTAGAGGTGTTTCAGTGCCATCACCATTTCTTCCAGCGCCGCATTACCTGCGCGTTCGCCAATCCCGTTTACCGTAGTGTTAACTGATAGCGCTCCTGCTTCAATACCAGCTAGCGAGTTCGCCATTGCCAGTCCAAAATCATTATGCGTGTGCATTTCTATGGGAATGAATAGATGATGCACAAGGGAGCGAACTTTGCTGTAAGTGTTCAGAGGGTCGAGAATTCCTACAGTGTCACAGAAGCGAAACCGGAAAGCTCCCAACTCTTGAGCATAATACGCCACATCCAATAGAAAAGATGGATCGGCTCTGGAAGAATCTTCTCCGCCAACAGATACAGATAAACCGCGATCGCAAGCGAAATTAATCGCATCCCGCAGCAGATCCAGCATTACCTGCTGCTTACCCCCAAACTTGGCGGCAATCTGAATTTCTGAGACGGGAACGGAAATATGCACCCGTTCCAAACCACAATCTATAGATGCCTGAATATCCGACAATTTAGCACGGTTCCAACCAAGTAATTGGGCATTTAATCCCAGATTAGCGATCGCTCGAATTGATTCTGCTTCTTCTTGCCCCATTGCCGGAACGCCAATTTCCAGTTCTGGAACACCAATAGCATCAAGAAAAGTAGCGATCGCAATTTTTTCTTCAACGTTAAAGGCTACACCCGCCGCTTGTTCACCATCTCGCAAGGTTGTATCGTTAATCTGAACTGGATGTTTGTTCATAGTGAAGTGATGATTCATTTTGCAGCTAACTTGTTGGGTGATTTTGATTTGCTTGAGGAATTCGTAATTGAAAGACAGAGCAGCTAACTTGAGTTGTGGAAACTAAAAGACATATTTCTTAGCCATAGGGTAATAATTACGAATTACGAATTACGAATTACGAATTATTAAATATTTGCTACAATTTCCCCAATCTTGCTGATGTCATAGCCGCCGAGAATCTCTAATTGCGATCGCACTACCTGATGTCCCAAGATACTGAGGAACTGTTTTACTGGTTCTTCTTCCAAGTATTCTTTAATAATCACCAAGTCATATCGTGCTTGATGTAGGGGGATAAATCCTAACCCAAAGGCAGCAGCTATAGATGCCGTACTGATCCCTGCATCAGCGATTCCTGAGAGTACAGATAAGGCAACATCTTGATGGCTGTGGACGATATGAGTAAATCCTTTCATAGTCGGAAATGGCACTCCTTCTTCTTGGAGTTTCCGTTCTAAAAGCATCTGACCGCCAGAACCCGCTTCATGGGTGACAATAGTTGCTGCAAATTCTACTAAGTCGGAAACTGTTTTAATCCCCCTTGGGTTTCCTGCTGGGACTAACAAACCTTCTTCCCAAACTCCAAGGGTAATCAAAACGGCACTCTTACCTGTTAAGGCTTCCCGCACAAAGGGGGTGTTATGTTCTCTAGTTTTGGGATCGTATAAGTGCATTCCTGCAATATGAACTTCACCTCGGCACAGACTAAGCAATGCAGCCTTGCTGTGGGCGAAACGATAATGAATTCGCAGTTGCGGATGCCAACGTTCAGTTGCTCTTGCCAAGAGGGAAAGCACAGGTGTACAACCAGCAATCACAACTGTATTGTGCAGTTTGTCTATATCATCCAGAATCCGAACCAGAACTTTATTTGTACCGTTTTGGGTCTGTGCTTCACCCTCCGCATTACTAGCTACTTCTGACCCTAATGGCAATTTACTGATGCTGGGTAACTCTTCCACCCTTACAGATTCCCTAGCATCAGGGTAGATCGCTGCAAGCGTCTCACCATCAGCTGGAATCATTTCGATCCGAAAAGCATCGTTGCCAACGAGAGGATAAGCTATCCATTGATTTCCAACCCGCGCTAGACTAACTCGTGATTGCTGTTGCTTAGGGACTGATCCCGCAAGAATTGCCCCAACTTCTGGTAAATCTTCCTCAAACCAGAATAAGTCCTCGACTTGGCAGCCAAGCGCCTTGGCTAAACGTAGTGACATAGCAACAGAAGGAGCATATTGTCCTAATTCCACACCACCAATACTCTGACGAGTTACGCCAGCTATATTAGCTAATTCTTGCTGACTCATGCCCAAGCGAGTTCTAATTGACTTCAGGTTGTTGCAAAGATTCACATCCAGTTTCATGAGGCTGTATCTCTCCGTTAGAAAAAGCCGCAGCAGACAAACTTAAATTTGTTGGGTCAATAGCAAGGTTTTCTAGTGTTTGCCGTTTTTGTTGTCAGACATATTGATGTTTTGACAATTTCACTTCTTTGCTGCAAGCATAGCATACATATCGCTAAAATACTTGCATTTTTGGATACTTTTTAGCGTAGCTTGCCGCCGTAGGCATCGCACTCGGCATCGCCTTTTGATCATCTGCTAACCAAGGCGATACCTACGTTACCAAGAGAAAACTTAGTCTGAGTACGGTAAATCCTGATCTAAATGCCAATCGCCTTTTTTAGTTGGTACCGCCACCCACTGGAGCTCCAACCATAAGATCGGGTTCTTTTCCTTCAACCTTGAGGAGCGATCGCGGATAATCCGTGTAGCGTTTATGCAAACAGCGTCCAATATCCCCAAATCTTGGGCAACGCCTCGGAAAATGTCTTGGTAGGCATTGACTGAGGCAAACAGCATATTAGGATAATATACGACAAAATGTTGTATAAGTTTCGGGGGGTAGCCCCAGTAAGAGTTTACGAGTTCGACGTGGCAGTACTCGAGCAATTCACCGACTTTGGGACAGCGCCCCTGAGCTATGGTGATAAATTTTTGGACTAAAACCTCTTCGGTCAACATAATGAGTTCTCCTCCTTCAATGAGGTAGACGAATTTTGGCGTGGTTCAGAACGCCGATTTCTCAAATGGTGTTAAGAAGTTTACGCAGTTTTTTCTGCTTTTTCGAGTCAGAGATTGCCAATTGCTCCAGACACTTTGTATGAGGGATAACCCCTACTGCATCGTCCTATTCAAGAGGCATCTCCGAAAATGAATCTGCAACCCTTGTGGAGCTTGGGGTGATACCTAATGTTTGTAGATGGCTAAACAACCCAAACTGTACCAGCAGTTCCTCTAGGCGATCGTTAGACATAGATTTCGGAGTGACAAAATCTGTATTCTGGTCAATTGCCATTGCCAAGTTGCGATAGTGCTGCGCCTGTTCAGACTCAGGAGCATACTCTATCACCGTCTTGCGGTGGAACTCTGCTTGCTGCACCATATTGTCTCTGGGTATGGAGTAGATCATTTGAGTCCCTAGTTTCTCTGCCAGAGCTTTGATCAAATCATCTTCCTCATCAACTTTGCGAGAATTGCAGATCAATCCTCCTAGACGTATACCGCCTATGGGCGCATACTTTTGAATACTTCGGCAGATGTTATTGACCGTATACATTGCCATAATTTCCCCAGAAGTGATGATGTAAACTTCTTGAGCTTTGCGTTCACGAATGGGCATGACAAATCCACCGCATACCACGTCACCCAGACCATCATAAAATGTATAATCAAGTCTAGCTGCATCATCATAAGCACCAAGTTGTTCCAGCAACCCAATTGATGTCAGAATGCCTCTACCTGCACATCCTACACCAGGTTCCGGCCCACCCGATTCGACACACAGCGTCTTCCCCCATCCCACCTGGCGGAAGTCTTCTAGATTCAAATCATCATCTTCTTCTTTACGCAACGTGTCGAGTACAATCTTCTGGTGGAATCCCCCCAAAAGAAGCCGAGTGGAGTCTGCTTTCGAGTCACACCCTACAACCATCACCTTACGATCCATATCAGTCAGTCCAGCGACTACGTTTTGAGTCGTTGTGGATTTGCCAACTCCCCCTCTTCCATAAATAGCGATTTTCCGCATAAAAACCTCAGTAATGGCGCAGACTTATTGATTCGGCTCCAAGATTATGGTGTAATCAAGCAGAGTATTGAATCAAATTGGAGTTGTAGTTATTGAAAGTATTTACTATCCAGTTTGTGACTGCATTGATGCTGTTAGATAGTGGACATTAGCCGTCTATTCAGCACTATAAACATTGCAGTTGTTTGCTATAAGTTAAACAGCTTCTTACAGATATGGCAGTAAATATTAGCGGGATGCGAGATACAACAAGGGTGCTAAAAATTAGTTCCAATCCTGTCACAAAAAATTCAAAAAACTTCCACAGATACGTCAGGTGAATGAGAAATTTTTACTTCATCACAGCAAGACAAGCATTATTTTCGCTGCAAATAAGATACATAAAAAAATCAGTCCAGCCTACGCTATGGCAACAGCTTCGCCAAACGAAAAACCGATTTTTAGGCGGTTTTGCTCCACTTCGATTAACGTTATGCCGTCACCAATAACTGATGAGGCTGGTCTGATACTCACTTCAAAGGAATCTAAGGAGTTTTTATTCTGGTATTAGATTCCCTATAAATCAAGAATATCATACAACTGGCCAATTTACTTGCGCTAG
>NZ_JABXKJ010000187.1 GCF_017115085.1 Nostoc sp. NMS7
ACTATATAGCGATCGCCTTTTTTCTAGGATATAACGAGTTTGAAAACACGCCCTAGTCCTCCCAAAGACATGAGATTCAGACTTTGACCAACGAAGGATAACACCCCAAAGGCCGCAAGTGCAGACAGAGGAATAGTGATGGCAGCAATTACTGTACTACGCCATTCTCGTAAGAATACGTATAGTACAATGATAGTCAGGACAATACCAATAGCAATAGAATCGCGGACATTAGCGATCGCGTCTACAACTAATCCAGATTCATCGTAAGCTTTAGCGATTTGCACTCCTGGCGGCAAACTTTTTTCCAGCGACTTAATTTCCTGCTGTACCGCCCCAGCTACAGCTACAACATTACTATTCGGCTGGCGGAAGATATTTAGTGTTAATCCTGGTTTACCCTTGGCACTAATAATTTGGGTGCGGTCAGCCTCACCCAAAGAAACTTGTGCCAAATCCTCTAAAAATACAGGTTTACCAGCACCTTTCGTCGTTACCACAATCCCTGTGAGTGCAGACGGGTCTATTAGCTGACCATTGGTAACTATTAAATTTTGCTGGTAGTTACTATCTAGTTTACCTACTGCTTGATTTTGAGTTGAACGCCCAATCGTGTCGGCAACTTGTGATAAACTCAAACCAGAATTTTGCAAGCGATTCGGGTCAATCTGCACCTCCACTTCCGGGATATTTCCCCCTTGAAGATTGACAAGGGCAACACCTGCAACTCTGCTTAAATAAGGCAAGATTTGATACTGAGTAATCGAGTACAGGTCTGTTTGCGCTAAAGTATCGGTGGTGACGTTGTAGCTGAGTACCGGAAAAATGGCGGGGGTAACTCGCTCAACCGTGAGGTTAACGCCAGCTGGTAGGGTACTCCGTACTTCATTGATTTTGGCTTCCAATTGTTGGAGAGCCTGCTGCATATCAGTCGTGGGCTGAAACTCTATTGAGAGTTCTGTAGAGCCACGGGCAGTCTTTGAGCGGATCTTCTGGACACCATAAACTTGGTTAGTAGCTACTTCTAAAGGGCGAGTCACGGTGAGGACTACCTGTTCTGGGGCAACATTCCCAGCTTCAGCAATTACGGCAATCCGAGGAAAGGATAATTCGGGATAAACTCCACTGGGCAGATTACTGTAAGCTAATATACCTAAAATTGCCATGAACACAAATATTAGGTAAATGGCTTTTGCTTGAGATTGTAGTAGTTTGGTAAAACGAATCATTGTTTCACCTCCTGTATAGCAGTACTATCTGCTAATCCGTAAGCCCCTTTAGCTACCACTCTTTCATTACCTGTTAATCCTGACACAATCTCAACGCGGGAAGCAAAGTGATCGCCACTCAGTACATCACTCTGCTGGATACCAATTTGCACTTTTTTTCTTTCCAACTTCCCAGCTTTGACGGTATAAACCATACGTCCATTGGGATTTTCTGGGTCTGAAACCAACGCTGTTTGGGGCACTGTAATTGCTGCTTGATGAATATCTGTAATAATAGACACAGTGACAATTTGGTTCTCCTTTAACCGCCCACCAGAATTGTCAACGCGGATTTGGATGTTCCGGGTATTACTCTGGGGATCGACAATTGGACTAACAGCCGTGACAACACTGGAATAGCTTCCGTCAGTTAAGCTAAGTATTTTGGCGCTTTGACCAACACGAATATTAGCTTTTTTGTCGGCGCTGATGTTGGCATTGACTATCACTTTTGATAAGTTGACGACCTGAATGACTGGTATAGTAGGGTCAGTGGTATCACCAATATTCAGAAAGCGGTTAGCTACAACTCCAGCGATGGGGCTGCGGATATCAGTAAAGCTGAGTTGAGTTTGGGCTTGCTCGCGGGAAGCATTAACCTGTTTCTCTTGAGCAATTGCAGCAGCAAGTTGAGCTTGGGTTGTTTCCAATTGAGATTGAGCGGCAATCACATCTTTTTGGGGCGCGACTTGTTGTACAGATGCTTGGGCAGTGTTCAAAGCAGCTTGAGCCGTTTCGATTTGATTTTGGGCGGCAATCAAGTCTTTTTTGGGTGTTATGCCTTCTTTAAAGAGTTTTTGTTGTCGTTGTAAGTTATTTTGGGCAAAAGTGAGATTGCTTTGAGCTTGAGCAACACCTCCTCTTGCTCCTTGAATACCGGGGTCTGTGGCTTTTTGCGTCGGATTCAGAGCTTCGTTGTAGAGGCGGTGCGATCTCTCCAAATTCTTCTGTGCAAGTTCCAAACCAGTGCGTGCTTGAGCAACACCCGCTTGGGCCCAAAATGACAGCCGTTGTCGTCGTAGGAGGTGGCGCACCATCTGTACTTAAACCAGGGTCCCAAACATAAGATGCTGCCAAGGTGATATCTGGAATACGGGCTGAGTCAGCCACTTAAATCTGTTTATTATTAACTTGTATTTGTTGTTGAGCTAAAGCTAAATCTAATCGTGACGCTTTCGCTAACTTTTTTAACACCCTTAAATCTGGAAGCTTTGCTAAAATCGCCAATCCTGACTGTGAGTCTTTCCCAGAAAATCGGAACGCCTCGCCATCCACTAAATTAATCGCTGTGTCAGTAGGTTAACCCAAAAGGGTATTGAGACGAATGCTAGCCTGACGAACGCGGTTAATTGCTGGTTCCAGTTTTTGCTGTGCTTGAGCAAATGCAAACTCAGCTTGGACAACATCTGCTCGTGCCCATAGGTGTCAAGTTAAGAAAAATGGATGGCTGTCAAGAGTGGGCAAATCAATGGTAAAAGTCAACACAGGGTGTTGATTTGAGCCATGAGTAAGCCACGCAAAAAACAAGGAAATCCAGACTTTCGACATCGGGTAACCTCCCCAGCTCCAACAAGTGAAGAAATAGAATCGCGGTTGATTGAGCTATTAACTCCAGGGACATTTGCCAATCTCAAAGATGTAAAAGACAAAGAACGTAGTTTGCGATCGCGGGTACTAACCCTCCCAGTGATGGCAGCAATAGTACTGAGTTTGGTGTATCGACAAATAAATTATTTAACAGATGTTCTGCGCTGCCTGGAAATAGAAGGATTACTGTGGGTTGAGGCAATGTCTGTGAGTCGGCAAGCGCTATCTCAACGACTAGAGAGCTTGCCAGCAAAGTTATTTATCAAGCTGTTTGAGCAAGTAATAGAGCGCCTAGCAGCCAAGAAAAATCCCACAGAAGTTGACCCAAGGTGGTCATCGGTAGCTGAAGAGTTCAGTGCAGTATGGATAGCGGATGCATCAACCTTGGAAGCGATCAAAAAACATTTAGGACAACTCCAAGAAAAAACAGGCGCAGTGTTGGCTCTTAAGATGCTGATGGTGGTAGAAGCATTTACTCATCGCCCAGTAGCAGCGTTTTTCGATACCGACGCGAAACGCAATGAAACCAACTGGTGGCAAGAACTACAATTACGCTTACCAGTAGGTGGTTTACTGATCACAGATATGGGCTTCTATGGATTTGAGTGGTTTGATACCCTAACTGAACAAGGAAAATATATTTTAACTAGACAAAAAGCTCTCATTGCGCTTTCGAGTCATGCGCTCGCTTTCGAGTGGTTCTCATTACAAAGACGAAATTATTCAAATGGGACTGAACCATACTGACCCATGTCGCTACCCGATGCGCCAAGTATCAGTACTCTGGGGCAAGACTTGGTATTATTACTTGACCAATGTTCTTGACCCGCAACAACTTTCACCACAGTCGGTTTGCGATTTGTATCGCCGACGTTGGCAAATCGAAGATGCATTTTTACTGACTAAACGCTTACTCGGTTTATCTTATCTGTGGGTTGGTGGCACTAATGGTGTGCAGATGCAAGTCTATGCTACTTGGATTTTTTACGCAGTACTCAATGATTTGTGTGCTGATGTTGCTGTGGCTTTGCAGCAGCCCTTAGAACGTATTTCGATGGAAATGGTCTTTCGCAGCTTGTATTTTTTCCATCGCGCACGATCGCTAAATCCATTATTGCAACTCCTAACTTGGTTAGTCGAGCATCAGCGTTCTATGGGCTTGGTTAAAGCTGTTCGCCAACGACACCGACGTAACGCCGCAAGGTCGCTTGACATCTGGCCTGAGGCTTTAACTTGACACCAATGGCTCGTGCCACATCATTTGCTTGAAAACGCATCTTAGCAATATCAACAAGTTGTTTGTTGATAGCAAGAGATTGTTCTGTATTCTGCTGCGCTCCTTGAGCGATCGCTAACTCTGCATAAGCCTGACATACCTGAATACGAATTTGCCAACGTAAAGAGTCTAACTGTAACTGGGCTTGTTGCACCTGGGAGTTGGCTAAAGCTAGACGCGCTCCGCGTTTACCACCCAGTTCAATCAGTTGCTCAATACCAATAGTACGCTTAGTTTCAGCTTGACCAAAAGGTATATCTATTGCTAGTCGTGGATTTGCTATAACTCCGGCGACGGCGACTCCTGCTTGAGCAACAGAAATACTGCGCTGTGCTGCCAGCAATTGAGGATTATTTGCTTCAGCTTGGTTTATTGCTGTCTCCAGGGTGAGGTTTGATACTCTAGCTGTCTGAGCAAAAACTGGCAAGGAAACGGATAAACATACTAGCGACTCGATTGTTATGCATAAAGACAATACTAATACACGTGACACCCGCAGTCATACTCCTGTTATCACAACCATCACGGCTAAAATTGCTGTTCAACTTTTTACCAAAAACACCTGTTAGTAAATTCGTAGGCGAAATACACCCACTGGGATATCTGCATTCAGCCCCACAAGCCTGACAGAAACCGGATAGAGCCAAGCATTAGAAGTTCCTGAGATTAAGACACGATTGAGATCAATGTTAAGTTCAGTTCCAGGAGCTACCTGTTGAGGGAAAGCAATTGTGATGGTTCTACCATTGACAGTAATATTGGCAGCAATTTTTTTACCAGACTGGTCAGATAAGTTAATGTCATTCTTTACAGTTAAACCTTGAGGTACAGCAATAGTCATTTGGGATAAAGCTCTGCTATCTTGAGGAATTTTTAGCTGCAAAGAATCTCTGACAACTTTCGCCTTATTTTGAGGGAATTGCACTGCTCCAACAATGTTAGGAAATCTGCTATTTTTCATCGTGGTTGTGCTATAGGCAGCAGATGATAAAGACGCAATTGTTAAAGTTAATGCAATAGCATGAATTAGCTTTTTCATATTAAGCTTCCTGAAAAATATAGTGAGCAAATTTACTCTGGATAACAAAAATTAAGAATTTGGAAATTTAGTACAATATTATTGACAGATTCTACTGGAATCAGCTTTCTATATCGCTAAAGGTAGAGATAGGGAAAAGCCTAGCAAGAGATGGATGTTGAGTTATGTTTTTCAACCATTGTTCAATAGCACAACTAAAACTCAGGTTTCTGGTTATTAATCAGTAATCTCTGGTAACTAGTTGCACTTTACACACTAAAAGTAAAGAACTCGAAAAGATTTATCTGAATTTGTTAAGCGTAGGTTTACAGGCTTTGGATTTATATGGAAGGGCAGAACTATAAAAGCGATCGCACAAACTGACAAGTCAGCGCTTGTGCGATCGCTTGATATTATTTTCACCCTGATACTTGTCTCAGTTCTCTTTCGTCTAGTTTCTTAATTCCGCCCATAATTGATGATTACATAGCATAGGTTTGAATTATTACTGACTTAAGTGGTATGTCTATAGTCATACCAACACCTCTAAAAGAAACAGAGTATACTAAAGTCTGTGCTTCACCTGGAATTTCAACACCTTTGAGAGAAACTGTCAGTGTAGTACCAGGAGTTCCGAAATATTTGAGTTAATAAAAAACTCCACGCCACTTGCGGGATGGAGTTTTTAGTCATTAGTCATTAGTCATTAGTACCAATGACCAATGACCAATGACTTTTGACTAATGACTAAAGCGGCGGGGCGGCTATCCCTCTACAGACACCTGGGGTGGAGTTTCCCGCCGCTTTTTATTAAAGGGGTGACAATTTTAAAAGTTTTAGTCTTTATGGTTAATATAGCTATATTGTGGTACTTAATAAGACATTTTTATAAACATTAATTAAGTGAAAATGCTGGTAAATGCACAGTAAAACAACTACCAATTCCCAATTGACTTGTGGCACTAATTAATCCACCGTGACTCTCAGCAATAGCTTGGGCAATAGCCAATCCCAAACCAGAACCACCAGAATTATAAGAACGTGATTTATCTGCTCGCCAAAAACGCTCAAAAATATTTTCTAAATCTCCTGGTGCAATTCCTACACCCGTATCTTGGACATTAACAACTAGATGGGAAGCACTACGATTGGCTATGATTTCTACTGTCCCTTTTGACAGTGTGTAATGTATAGCATTTTGAATTAAGTTAGTAAATAATCGTGTTATCTGATTCGGATCGCCTAACAAATAAAGCTTTTCATTCAATTGACTTTTCAGATTAATTTGTTTAGCCTTCGCCTGCGGCTGATATAGTTGCATTAAGTTATTTAAAATTGAACTAAGATTAACAGTTTCTTTGATGTGGTTAGGAATATTATCATAACGAGCTAAAAATAGTAAGTCTTCTGTAAGTCGAGTCATTTGGTTAGTAGCACTAGAAATAGCCTGAAATTTTTCTGCGTCAGTTTCTCGCATTCCCTCTGGATACTTGAGTGCTACCCCTGCATTACTTTTAATCGCCATTAAAGGACTGCGGAGTTCATGGGAAGCGTCAGCAGTAAACTGTTTTAACCGTTCAAAGCTTTCTTCAATTGGTTGCATCGCTTGACGAGTTAGCCAAACTCCACCAGCACTACTAATAATCAAAGCTACAACAATTCCACCGCCTAATCCCAAATCTAATTTATTTAAAGTTTCATCGAATTCTTCTAGAGATTGACTAGCTCTTACATATCCAATGAACTTTTTATCATCACTATTAATAATTGGTAAAGTAACAGATTGAATGCGATTTTTACCAACTGGATTAATTTGTTCTCCTTCTTTTACATGAGTAGGTAAACTTAAAATATCTTGTCCCTGTTTTTCTATGAGATTACCTTTAGTATCAAACCAGTTTAATTCTTGATGATTTTTAAACAATTTATCTTGAGGTAAGTCATTTTCAATTTTAATTTTACCGTTATCAAACTCGGCATTAGCAGCACCAACTTGTGCTAATGCAGCAAGTTTTTGTGTTTGTTGTTTATAGAGGCTATGGGTGAAGACAATCCGAACAGCAATTGCAAATCCACCTAAGATTAATGATAAAACGATTAAATAAGACAACAGTAAACGACGGCGAATTTTTTCAAACATCAGCTAAATTTGCATTTATTTAGGACACAGGCGATAACCAAAACCATAAACAGTTTCGATAAAATCCTCTGAACTTCCTACTGCTCTGAGTTTCTTTCTTAAATTTGTCATGTGAGTTTTAACGGTTTCTTCCCCGGATAATTTATCAAACTCCCACAATTTATCTAAAATTGCCGAGCGAGTTAAAACTTGAGTAGAATTTTTTAAAAAGCATTCTAATATCATGTATTCTTTATGTGTTAATAATAAAGGTTTACTTGCATAAGTCACATGATAATTATTAGGGTCTAATTGTAAATCACCGTGAATTAAAATTAGTTGGTGAGTTTCTGGGCTTCTCCGACATAAAGCTCTAATTCGTGCTGCTAATTCTTCTAGTTCAAATGGTTTAACTAAATAATCATCGGCACCAGCATCGAGTCCACTTATTTTATCTGGTGTTGTATCTCGTGCTGTCAACATCAAAATAAAAGCATTACATTTAGCAGCACGTAACCGTTTACACAGAGTAATTCCATCTAAGCGCGGCAACATTAAATCTAATAAAATTAAATCATAATTACCTGCTTCGGCATATTCCCAACCTTCAATCCCATCACAAGCAATATCAACAGCATGATGCTGGTGTTTTAAATCTTCGGCTAAGGGTTTAGCGATGCGATCATCATCTTCAATTATTAATATTCTCATATCTTTATGCTATGCTCATCCATCTGCTTAAACGCATCACTCAATTGGGTGACGCACTTTTTTCTCCTTTCGCACCCAAAAGAATAGGACAACTGCTAGCAGGATAAAAGCGATCACCGAAGCATAGCCCCTGGGCAGTGATAGACCACCATCTTTGACTGGTTTGGTCAGAAAATCTCCAAAGGTGGCTCCGAAGGGTCGCGTGAAGATAAACGCCAGCCAGAATAGGAGAATATCGCTCAACTTTGTTATGTAGTGAAAGGCGATGACAACACCAATGACGCTGGCCGTCACGAATGCGCCCTGGATATAGCTCAGTCCCAAGTTGCTTGTCAGAAAGTCACCAAAGGCCGTTCCCAAACTGTTGGAGAACACAACAGCCAGCCAATAGGTGGTCTCTGCGTCTTTCCTGATGATCGGATAAACGCTCAAATCTCGATCCCGGTAGTACCAGATGGCAAGAACGCTCAACAGACCCGCTACCAGGATCAGCGATCCCACTGCATAGCCCAGCCCGAAAGATCGATCCATTAAGTCTGAAACTTCGGTTCCAGCTGTGGTTGTCGCAATGATCGCCACCCAGTAAAGCACTGGACGATATCTGTCCGATTGAATTTGAAAAAACAGGAGAATAGCCAAGATAGCGAACGTTATGGCAAAGGCTACGTAATACCCCAGTCCGAGAGACATTGATATGAAGTCACCTGCCGTCTCGCCGAGCGTCGTGGCGATGATCTTCATGATCCAGAAGAAAATTGTGACTTTTGCAACTTTGTTCATTTATTTTTCACAAGAAAAATAGTCAGTCATCATAATTCAGATTAGCGCAGTCTGCTAGAAACAATTAAGATATCAATGGCACGCTTGAAAAGCTCTAAGCTATGTGGAATAAGCACTACATTGAAAGCTATTGAACAGTCAAAAGATAGGTTAGGTAATCGCAAATTTCCAATCAAATCGCCTCTTCACAAACAGAAAAATGCCATTCGTTCGAGAAGGCGATCGCTAATCAGTCTTGTCCGTCAATTGGCAGTAAGGCTGGTTTCTTCTGCTTAAGGCTTAAGTAAATAACCAGACTCGCAATTATAGAAAGAAAAAGCATACTGGTTCCAACCGTACCAAAACCAAAGCCTCCATTTGTAGCAGATTGGGATAGTAAATCACCTATAGATGCTCCAAGCGGACGAGTCAAGATGTAAGCTAACCAGAATGCCAAAACTGCATTCATCCGAAAGTAATAATAACCGGTCGCTATGATTGCAATTGAAGCGCCAAATATCAGTGCTGATTGTGCATAACCCACTTTCAAAGCTTCTGCTAAAAGGTCTCCTGTTGCAGTGCCCAAGGCAAACGTAAACAAAACAGCCACCCAATAGAAGAAAAGCTCTCTTTTAGCTGTATTGATGGAGTGCATGGCTAATGTCTTTTCGTTTGAATACCACAGCGCAAAAACTACCAACAAGGAAACACTAAAAATTACAGTAGTTGTCATCAAACTAACTCCAAGCTCGTCTACCAATCTATCAGTGATCAGAGTGCCAACGATACTTATCAAAACGACCACAAACCAGAAACTTGCTGGAACATAGCGTTTCAGCTTAAACTGATTCAACAGCGCAACCAGTAACACGCCGCTCATAATGTCAGATGTAATACCTAAACCCAGATTCAGGGTTGCTGACAGAAAATCTGCTGCGGTTTCACCTACCGTGGTTGCCAGAACCTTAATAATCCAGAAGTAAATTGTCACCTCTGGAACCCTGTTTAATATCTTCTTCATGATATTTGTCTTTCTCAATCTTTCGCTAGAAGTAAGATGACGGCACGTTTGTTTTCGCCAAATCCATAAGGTATAAGGATCTCTAGGGTGTGAGGGGGTAGGGGATATTGGTCAAAAACTAAGAACCGAACGAAGAATATAAAACATACAACGCTTTTTCCTACACACCACTACCTGCAACCCTAATCTCATTCCTGCCAAGAGTTTCACGTTTATAAGCGTGCCATTCGTCAGATGACATCACACCCTAAACTTAGCTGTGCTGCCTCCTTACATGATGATCTTGTTTATGATGTGTTAAATGATACTTAGTATGATTTCTTCTGTGCGCTTTTGTCACAGACACTCTTCTACCATCACTAGCTTCTCTATCCCCATCTTCATGACTACTATCACGATCATGAGGGCTATCCATTTCAGCAATTTTGACACCGCTAGCAGACTGTGATGTAGCTAAAAGATGAGATGGTAATTGATGGGCATACGTTGTTTGCATATAACCACCAAATGCCAAAATACTTACAACAACAGTTGACAGAATAGTTTTATGGTAATTTTTCATGATGCAAAGCCTTTTGCTCTTTCTCGTCAGTAATTCAACAATAGACATTAAAAGTCAAGAACTGGAAAAGATTTTGCTAACTACTTCAACCAACACAGGACTTACGCAACTGGCACAAATAGCGGGCAGGGCGCAGCCTTGACACGCGAC
>NZ_JABXKJ010000113.1 GCF_017115085.1 Nostoc sp. NMS7
GGATTTGAGTCTCGTACTTCAGTACCTCGTGTTTCGGGATTCCTAACCCGGACAATTTATTTTAATCGTGTCTTACTTCTTTGTAGTTACCGCAGCGGCTTCGGCATCTAGTCTAGCGGCGATCGCTTCTAAGGTTGCTTTTTCAGCCTCTTCAATGGTTGCGATCGCTTCTAAGGTTGCAGTAGCTGCATGGTTTTCAGCTTTATCTGCCCGATGTTCGAGTTTCTTTACTTTGCGACTCGTTTTCCATTCTTCGACATGGGACTTCACCTCAGATTCTTTTTCCTCAAATTGAGCTTTGAGCTTTGCCCGATAATCATGAAATTCTTTTTTCTTAGCGTCCAGCTTTGCTTTTGCTTCATCAAGTTGAGATTCAATCTCAACTTGAGTTTTTTTCGGTGCAGATTGAATACTTTCTCTTAGCGATTTTACCCGTTCTTCAACCGCTTCTAAATTGTCATGAAGATTTTTGGTGAAGTTATCAATTACAGTAGTCATGATAATTGCTCTAGTATGTTGAATTTCTGAAATTTGGCTATATTATTGTCAAGTTAGATTGAATCTCATCTTGAGTTTTTTTGCCGCACATTTAATAGTTACAAATTTTGCCCAATATAACCTCTACCTTTTGAACGTTTTAGTAGAAGTTATACAATTAACACGCTATTTAACCCCTTTTCAAAACATAATTGCTCTTACAAAGAATTTCCCTCTGTTGCTCTTAGTAAGACTTTAAACGCTAGATTTAGGCAATTATATCGCAATCCTAAACTGCAATTAGAACGAATTTTAAATAGACTTTTCCGCGAATCATAAATGTTTATGAGAAAAGGTTTTGACGGATTAGATAGTACCTGCGATTGACTTCTCTACGAGACGCTGCGCGCTAAGCGTTCGCGAATAGCGTCTCGCAGAGAAGCTATGCCGCAGGCTTTACACCAGTGCCAAAGGAGTAAGCATCACCATCTACCCGCACTCCTTTTTTTAGGATGACATCCCCACCAAAAGCGATCGCAGTTTTCAAAACTCTGGCATTAGGTGATACCGTAACACTCCCCCCAAAAGCCAGGGCGTTTTCAACAACTTGATTCTCTGGTACAGTTACGCTTCCACCAAAGCGAATGAGGTTGGTATTGTTAATATTGATATCAGTCTGCGCCAGGGCATTGCCTGCAAATATTAAACAAATACTGGCTATAAAAACCAGAATTAATTGTTGCCATTTCATAAATTTTATCCTCCTGAACAACAAGAACATCGACATCTGAGATTAACCGGAGATGATATTACGGACAATTCCGCCGGACGTTGTAACCCCATTTTTAGATGAGTTATTCTAAAGTTCAGTCAAAATCAAGTCTTCTAGTTTCAATATGCTGGCATTAAATTGTAGATACTGCTTTGCCATCTCCTCAAGATTTCTCCGATTTGAAAACTGCGCCATTAATTGCATCTCAAGAATATCTTGCTGAGGGGCGATCAGTTGTCGTGCTGATGGCACGACAACTGATCGCCCCCGTTTTCTAAACAGGCATTTCCTCATAGCAGTAGCTACAGCGCCAGTAAAGTTTTCCCAAACGCACATGACGGAGTAAAATGTCTGAACAGTTAGGGCAAAAATGCTTACTCATCATCGATTGACTGATTGTTGTAGATATACTCAATTTGCGAGGACTCGTTAAGAAAGCTTTATTAAGCATATATTTCACTAAACTTTGTCAATTTGCTGATAAAGGTTAGTATGACACTCTAAGATTAGAAATCATGTTTAACCAAGCGTTTGATTGGTGTATAAGTTGTACAATTTTTACTAATATATTTAATTTTTAACCTTTATTTAATAACTTTTGAGCGTTTATCTCTCGTATGGTGTAATTCCATTTAAAAAAATATTTACAACATATAAATGGGCTGTAGCAGAAGTATATATCTGTATGCCTCTACCCATAGATCATTATTCTTGAATAAATTCTGTCTCTTGTTCTTTTTGGGATAATTTATTCTTTGGAGGTCTCTTAACCAGACGAACTTTCATCCACTGGAAGGAAACAAGGTTGAGTAACAGACCGATGATGAACAAAATCAGTATAAGCACAACCTGATACCAAGCGATCGGTTGCACAATTAAATCTGCAACAAGATGGCAAAAATTTAGTCCGGTATATAATACTGTTAAACCAAAGTGAATGCTTCGGTAGCGACTTGAGTCAGTAAACACAGTAGCAACGATCGCAGCCATCGGGAACACAAAAAATCCCAACATTAACCACATAATCGGAGTAAGTTCTGCTATGCTTTGTGCGTGGGAGTCAGCCACACTAAGACCGTGAAAAAGAGGCATTAATCCCAATTGGCTGTGAAAGATAATTCCCAACAAGAAAACGATCCAAAGGGTAATAATTTTTTCTTGATGTTTGATTACCATACTGTTTTGCACTCCCATTATTTTTCAGTAATTCGAGTTTGGGTAGCTAACAGAATAAGAATAGAGTAGCAAGGATATTGTAGCGATAGAATGCTTTTAAGCTTTTCATTTTAATTAGTGAGTTGGAGAGCATAATAGCTGCTACCTTCAGATATCCATAGTATTCTCTAAATCATATTGAAAGCAACTAAATTTGAGATTTTTGTAACGATTTGAAGGCTTTCAGTACAACTTATACAACTCAGACGCAATTCAACCTTGATTTCCAACAGCAGAATGTCTTTTTTGCTGATACCCGCGGCCCAGTTTTTTCTCGGACTTTTAGTGGCGAAACTGACTATAATGTTCGAGATAGCTTGGCGACAGTAGCTGATGTTTGGTCAGGCTGTGGTGACAGTGTAAATATGCGGGTGAATACTGCGATGACTGCCAAAGGTCAAGGGATGGCTACTGTTGACTCCTTCGATCTTGCACACCGAGGTTTGGTTTATCACATAAAATATCGCACCTGTCGTAAAAACTAGTACACTTCAGGATAATTCCGGCACAGAAAATTTATTCTGAAATCTTTTATCTAGTGGAATTTTTACTCATAGTAAACGCAGAGTACAGTACATACGTTGCACTAGCGTAAAAGCAAATATTGACCCTAGCGCAAAATATATTCTCTACTGTATTGTTGCCCAAGAAGAGTATGAAGTGATTAAATCAGAATAGGGAGCAGAATTGACCCAACAAGAGACACAGTTAGGATTTGGCGACTTAGCCAATCAGCGTTTTCGCGCAGGATATGCAGAATACTACCGTGAACCACTGTTTCTATCTGTATCCGCTCCTGTAGAGGGAAAGAGTAGCGGCTTTTGGGGGTGCTGGATAATTCCTGTACCCCTTCGACTACATAGCGGTTAGGGACATGACTTAGAATGTGGGCAATTAACTTTTGGCGTAACTCATGAATCGAAAAAGCTAATTGATAAGGATGTTCAGGGTACTCATCTAAGACATTCTCAATTTCTTGAATGACTATTGGTAATGTTAAATTAATCAATGTATGTGACATTAGTGTTTTTTGATATAGATGTTTACTTTCAAGCCTAGATTCATTTGATAAATGTACAGTCCCTTCTCAAAAATATTTCCAGATGGTTCGTAATTTATCTTCTTCTAAAAAGTGTAACAACCAGACGTTTGAAATTAAGTATATACCAGAGTTTGATTGATAGTTGAATTGTATAAGTTGATTAACGACGCACACAAAACGTAGTCCAGATTAATTTAGCAATATAACTCTCTTTGAGGAATTAACCAACAAAGCGATGCCTACGGCGGGCTGCGCCTACGCCATTCTCTGTCCTGAAATTCCTTTTGTTGTCCTGACGATTTTTTAGGAGAAAGCAGAAGAGAAAATATTTAATTCTTGAAACCTGTTTCGCAGATATAACCCAAGTTGCTAGCTACTCTTATGAGCGATCGCTTTCGGACGATAATTGATAAATATTTACATTAGTTAACAATAAACGCATAAGTTAAATGATATAATTTACTTAACTTTCAATAAGCAAAGTATTGCTTTTTCTTATGAAAACTCCAGAACTTCTGAGACGATACGCAGCAGGAGAACGGGACTTTAGTAACGTAAGCTTAATTCAGGTCTGTCTGACTAATGCAAATCTGATTGGGGTACACCTAAAAGGAGCGGACTTGATTGGTAAAGACTTAAAGGGAGCATATCTGACTGATGCACATATTAGTCAGGCGAAACTGAATCAGGCAACTTTTGCTGATTCACGAATGATTAAAGTATGCCTAATTAGTGCAGAAATGCTTGATGCAGACCTGAGTGGAACAGACTTGACAGGAGTAAATTTCAGTGGAGCTGATTTAAGCTGTGTCAGGCTAGGTGGAGCCAACTTGAGGGGGGCAAACTTAGGTGAGACAGACCTCACCGGAGCGGATCTTAGGGGAGCGGAACTGAGTGAAGCTAACTTGAAAGGGGCAAAGCTAGCTGGGGCAGATATGGACGGGGCATATTTAGATAAGGCAGACCTGACTGGCGCAAATATGGACGGGGCAAATATGCGGAGAGTCGGATTAACTGGAACAAAAATGCCCGATGGAACAGTTCACGACTAAGTGACTTGAGTGATTTCTAACCTAAGTTTATACATCAAGGCAATAATGGGGCTGCGATGATAGATAATTACTGCCTGACAAATAAGTTGTTTATCCAACGTTTGTTCAGGCAGTAATTAACACTATCTTAATGATGTTGATAATACCATTATCCTCAGCAACATCTGGTATTGTAACAGTAGCATTATTCAGCCTAGACAACGAAAAAATGTTGGTAGTGATAAATATATAGTGATAATAGAGATTTAGTATTTATAATCGGATAATTCAGTAAGTATTTACAGATTTTTGTATTTATTTTTATACTAAAAAATGACGTGCGTAATGTAGGTTAAATACTTAGCCTCGGCGAGGGGATGGGAAATTGTTCTGGGGTGGATCGGGGTGGGTGCGATTGGCTCTGCCACTGCCCCTTGGGCAATCGCTGTTCTAGCGATCTCTTGATGCTAGAATAAGTCTAAAATTAAGAACATTCATAATGTTACATGAATTTTTATTAGCAGAACGTGACGAAATTCTCGCCTTGTGTTCAAAAAAGATCGTGCATCTTGCTGATTCCATGAGTTCGAGCGACGAAATGGAAAGAGGATTACCTGTGTTCTACGATGAACTCATTGAGGTATTACGTGGTGATGCTGATATAGATGAATCTAGGGAACCAGATAACAATTCTATAGAAAGTCTTCACAAAGCCTCCGCAGAGCGTCGGGGGAAAGAGTCGTTAAAACTTGGCTACAGCATTTCTCAGGTTGTTCATGGCTACGGCGCTATTTGTCAAGCTATCACTGAGTATATTCAGGAGAATACTAATCAAACAACATCCCCTCGTGAATTCAATCGATTAAATTTCTGCCTCGATATCGCTATCGCTGAAGCGGTTACAGAGTTTAATCGAGGTCAGCGCGAGAATGCAGAGCGGGATGAGGTTCTACGTCTGGGATTTCTAGCACATGAGTTGCGAAATGCGTTGACCTCTGCTAGTTTAGCTTCCCAACTTATAATCACAGGGAAAGTCGGAGCCAATGGAAGTACATCTCGTATTCTTGAAAATGCCCATAGGCGTATGAGAGAAATTATTGATCGTTCACTTGTTGAGGTGCGACTGCGGAACGAATCAACCGGACAATATAAGAGATGTCGAGTTATTCACCTAGTTAGTGAAGTTGAGGCTACTGCATGGTTTGAAGCAAGTGCGAAATCAATTAAGGTGTGTGTTGAGGTAGCGCCGGAATTGGAGGTTTTAATAGATCGTCACCTAATAATATCTGCCTTATCGAATCTGGTTCAAAATGCCATTAAGTTCACCAAGCAGGGTGGGATTGTATGGATACGCGGTAACGCTGTAGGTGGGCGTGTTTTGCTTGAAATAGAGGATCAATGTGGAGGACTCCCGCCTGGTGAGGTGGAAGAACTTTTTAAGCCTTTTTCTCAGATGGCAACAGATAAATCTGGATTGGGGATTGGGCTTACAATTTCACGACGTGCCGTATCGTTAAACAAAGGTCTACTCTCAGTTCGGGATATCCCCCATCAAGGATGTGTCTTCTCAATTGATTTACCCAAAGCCTCCTCCCCTCTCCCCACTACATAATCCTCTAACTCCATCTTCGCTGCGCTCACTTATGTAAACTCCAACTATTTTTCTAGTCTTTTTATCGAAAGCTAAAAATAAATAATTTTAGTTATTAAATCTCTATTACCACTACATATTTACCACTACCAAAATGTTTAGACTTGCTAAAAATAAACTATATGTTAGTATTTCCAAAGCATAACGGGAACCAAGGTTAAGACTCAACTATTTAACAACGCTATAGATGTTATTAGTTATGAGTTGACTGCTCAACCAAAATATCCACTCTATCTTGCATTTCTAGGTCGTATATCTCCAGACAAGGAGCGACATGCTCATTAAATACTGCTATCAGATAGAATAGAAAAGACCACACACCGCTACTCAATTTAATTGTTGCAGTGATTATTATTTAGGGTTTGCTGAATAAGTCTCTAAAACAAATCTAGAAGCCACACAGCTTGCAAAATAGTTGTTTCGTCGCTCAGTTTTCAAATTTAACCCGCGATGCCTGCGGCGGGCGTAGCCATCGCTAACGATTGTGCAAGGGTTTTGAGACTCTAGATGTTATAACTTTGCACTTGCTTGGTAGAAAAAGGCTTGAATCCCTTATCTGGAGTACCTTATACTTTTATTCAGCAAGCCCTATTTATTTTTTTCAGCCCGAAGCGAAGATATTTAGCTAGGAAAGCCTTTTCGATAATATAACTAGTTGTATAGTTTTGAGGGATGAGATGTAGTGCTTGTGCAACTAAATTGTTTAAGTCTGATGGTTGTTCACAGGATACATATTGACCAAGCCAGATAAGGGCTATAACTTGTCCTTTTTCATCTAAAGAAAAATCGTCTACATATTTATGTAGTACTCGGACTGATGTTCTTCCTGTCGTTTCAAAATCTTCTAAATAATTAGACAATTTGTCTAGAAAAGTTTCTGGTATATTTACTTTCCCAAACAGTATATCTGATGACTTTGGGCAATAGATTAACTCAGCAAGCTCAATGATTTTATATACTTTACTAATTAATAAAAAATTCATATTTATCTTCAAGCTAAAATCATAGTGAATAAGGAGGAATATTGATCAGCCCTTAATCTGTACTTCATAGAGCATGACAGATGGGTGCTTGAGATTAAGTATTTCTTCAAGTTTGAAATGTATTAAATAAGTTCATAGTGTTTGAGTTTATTACAAAAATTAATATATGTAACAGGATTTCACTAGATATAGAGTATTTTTTCTTAATTGTGTATATCCTTAACCAACGAGAGAGTGATTACCACAGAAAAAGCTCTAGGATCAAAGATGTTAATAAAAGTTTGAGTTCTTGATTTTAGAAGTTTTTTTCCTATGGTCAAGCGATCGCTCGAAGCATCACTCACTGGGATTCAAGAGGCTAAAAGAGCGTTTGTTCGCAAGGGGTGGACACAAGACAATCTAGCAGCAGAAGTCAACCTCAAGACTAGACAACCAATTTGGCGGTTTTTCAGTGGTCGTCCAGTTGAGCGTCATACCTTTATTGAAATTTGTTTGATTTTAGAACTGAATTGGCGGGAGATTGCGACTAATCCTCCAGCAGAATTCTTGTCACGAGAAGAATACGCCCAGCCTCTTGCGTCGGATATTGATAAGTTAGTGCAGAAAGTGCGATCGCAACGCTTTGACAAAATTCAAGACCAGTGTGGTATTTTGCAATTATTGGATATCGGCCGTCCAGTTGCGATCGATGACATATATATAGATGTGAATATTTTGGAGTCAATTGCCAGTCTTCAGTACTTAGAAATCACTAATCTGCAAAACCTTGACCCCAAAGAATTTGACCGTTTTGGCTTAGGTGAGGCTGACGAAAAACAGATAGCTGGTACACAGGCAGTTGAAACATACTCCAAGCTTAGGGTGCTAGGCAAACCAGGAGTAGGTAAAACCACCTTTTTGCAATATCTCGCCATTCAGTGTAACCAAAACGCATTTGCGGCAAATCAGATACCAATCTTCATTACACTGAGAAACTTTGCCCAACCCGGATTTCTCACAAACTCAGGAAAAAGCGGAGCTTTAAACTGCTAAAATGTTTATATGGCAAGCATTTCAGCAGTTTTAAACGATGAATCGACCCGCAACGCGATCGCTCCCAAAACAGTTCAGATTTGAACAGCCAAAATCACCTCCAGTCGTAGTTAATTTCAATGGGGGGTTGGTAACATCCGATGCTGGGTTAAACTTAATTGCTGAAATAGATAGAAAACTGCAAATCACATCACAGTTTGCACAGTGTTTCCAAGATTACCGTCAGCTAAATCGAATTTACCATTCAATAGAAAGCTTAATTAAACAACGAATATACGGGTTGGTCATGGGATATGAAGACTTAAATGACCATGAAGAATTACGTCATGATCCAATGTTCGCTCTAGTGTTAGGAAAAACAATTGGACTAGAGAATGAGCCAGGAATATTGGCAGGGAAAAGTACATTAAATCGACTGGAACATTGTCCTGAAGATGTCGAACAAGGAGGAGATAGTCGTTACCATAAGATTGGGCATTCTCCATCAGAAATTGAAAGTCTATTTGTGAAGATATTTTTAGAATCTTACTCCAGGGAACCACGAGAAATTATTTTGGATTTGGATGTAACGGATGATTTAGTACATGGGAATCAAGAGCAAGTTTTCTTCAATACTTATTACGCAGGATACTGCTATGCTCCACTTTATATTTTTTGTGGGAAACATTTATTGTCTGCGAAACTTCGCCCTTCTAATTTAGACCCAGCATCAGGAGGATTAGAAGAGTTACAAAGAGTTATTAAGCAAATTCGTGCTCAATGGAGTAATGTTCAAATTCTAGTGCGAGGAGATAGTGCATATTCACGAGATAATATAATGGACTGGTGTGAGTCTCAAACGGGAGTTGATTACGTATTTGGATTGGCACAAAATAGCCGTTTAATTCAGATAACTACAGTGACACAAAGTAAGGCTAAGAAAGAGTTTGAGGAAAAAATGTCACCAGTAGTTTCATTTTTAGAAACTCTATTTATTCCAGATGAAGAACTCCAGCAACAAGCGTCAGAGTTGATTGATAATTCAACTTGGTATAAGTCTTTAGACTATAGAACTCGTGAATCTTGGAGTCGTAGTCGTCGTGTTGTCTCGAAAGTTGAGTATGGAGCGAAGGGGACTAATATTCGTTTTGTTGTAACTTCTATTCTTGCCAATAAAGTACCACCTAGTCAACTCTATACGCAAAAATACTGTCAGCGAGGTGAGATGGAAAATCGCTTTAAGGAGCAACAATTGGAACTTTTTAGTGATAGAACCAGTACCCACACATTCGCGGGAAATCAGTTACGTTTATGGTTTTCTTCTATAGCTTACGTTTTGATGAATGCATTGCGTCAAAAATGTTTAGCTAAAACAGAATTAAAAAATGCTCAAGTTGGAACTATTCGTACAAAATTACTAAAACTTGGAGCGCTAATTACTGTCAGCGCACACCGAATTTTAATTGCGATTAGTAGCTCAAGTCCTTCCAAACATATCTTTGCTGCTGCTTACAGATGCTTAAGAATGTGTACTTCTACTGCTTAATATTAGTTTTAGTGGATTTTATTTTTCTCTAATTAATGATACTTCGGGCTTGGTTTTATCCAAGTCTAGTTTTGAAATACTTAGTTTTATGAGTAGAGCCTTTTACTTTCAGTACTTGAAATAATATAGTAACTATTTTATCTCTATAGCTACGGTTTTATACTACTTTTGTCTTCCTACCTAAGTTTAAATTGATGATGTATCAAAAAAATGTCTTCCATGAGGCCATGTAAATTGATTTTTTATTGCTTGTGAGAAATCCGGGTTATATTTGCAGTTGACTACACCTGTGGCAGTTAGGCGCTGAATCTTCCGTCAATCATTGCGCTGTCAGCTTGGATAGCCAATGCCTGAACGCCAAGCGCCTGAACGATCCAGCGATTTCCTTGGCGCGAGCCTAGATAACCAGCAATGCTCACGATCCAGCGATCGCCTTCTTGAGCCAATATAACTCCACAGCGCCAGTTGGGGTAAGGCATCTATGCTGACGGCAGAAGGAAGAGGAAGGAATAAATTCCCACAATTGAAGTAATGCAAGGATTATAGAATATCTGCATCACAAGAAAGCCGTAAGCGATCGCCTACGGTGGGCGGAATGCCATCGCCCATTGAAGTCACAAATCCCACGCCCGGATAACAAATCATTCAGTGCAGG
>NZ_JABXKJ010000042.1 GCF_017115085.1 Nostoc sp. NMS7
GTTCTCCGACCCATGCTAACCATAAAGGTTTGAATACTCTCAAGTTACCTTGAGCATTGAGACGTTCAACCCGCAGGAGTAACATCGGACGCGCTGCCGCTTTACGGAAATGTAAATTCTTCCAGAGGCTAACCCTTACTCGTTGTAGTTTCGTAGTGGCTTTTACTTGAAATGCAGCGTTGCGAATTGTGGCTGACTGGATAATTTGAATCACGAACGAAAGGGCGACAGCGAAAATGAAAGCGGGATTAAAAATAATTCCAGCCCAGGCTTTTAGTGGATATAAAGTAAACCCCGGCAACCAAGACCAACCAGCCCATACTTGCTCAAAAAAGGGAAACAGTGCAGCGCCGCCGAATAATGATTGCCAATAACTATCCGCAGTAAACAACACTCCGACCACAAAAACTAGAGAGCCAAGCGCAATTCCACCCACGCTTCCTGCTTCTGAAAAATGCTCCATTATAGAGGCTAAAAAGCGGGGAATAATCGAAATTAAAAGTACAAGCCATTTAGCCAGAGTGTGAAAAATATCTGCTTTCTCTTGAGGTTTACGGGCTGGCGCGGTCAAAGGAGTACGCCCATCTGAAGCTGTTAAAGGTGGTTTATTACTTTCCATTATTTCCTTAATTGTCTGAATTAATTACTGGGGCATTTTTACAAGCTGTTGATGAATCGCCCTTCCAGGTAAACTTACGATTCTCAATTCTCCCCGCACAAATGTTGCTGCGGTCGTAGACGAAAATCAATTCATCCGCTAAATAATTTTGAAGTGTTTGCTTCCTTAACCGAGGGCGGGTTTTTGAGTTGTCGTAGTCAATCAACCGCAAGCTTCTCCCCTCTGGCAATAGTCCAGTTTTCTGAATTAAATCAGCAGTAGTTTCGCGCTGCTGGATGCGGTCACGGTTTATTTCTTCGCTAACCGCTAACTGCTTTTTCGTTGCAAAAGTTGTATATTCCGACGGCATTTGCAAAAACAATGGAGCAAGGATTAAGGCTCCCCCAAGTGCAGCAACAGAGGATGGGAAGATATATTTATCTGCTCTGGATGGCATGATTTTACTGGGGACATCAACTGCCTCAGATAGATTTATCGGTTGGTCAGATTGGATTTAATTTGATTGATAAGTGCCTCACATAAACCTAATTGCTCCTGAAAAGACAATTCATTAAATCGCTCAGTAGTAGGGGTAATGCAACCATCTACTTTATGAGGGTCGTAATATGAGTTTGCATCTGCGGTCATGGTTCCGGTTAATGATGAAAGTAGCCAGAGTCTTTCGGAGTTGTTTAATTGCTCAAATGTCTCCCCCCAGATTTCTTTCATCTCGTCAATTAGGCTTGATGCGTTGGTACTCATAAGAAAATCCTCTATCTATACTTTGCAGAAACAGTAACAACTCGCTCCACTAGTTCGTGGGATTGTGGATAATCCTTCACAGCTTCGCGCACTGTTTTGATGTCCCCATCTTCTATGCCATTTGCGACTGTCATCGCGTTATCCCAGCCGCCCAGCTTCTCCGCATTAGCTCCTAATTGTGTGTGGGCTAGCGTGTCTTGAAATTCTGTATTTTTCATGGGCTTTAAATCTGCTCACTCGGTTTTTGCAAGATATAACTGATTTACCTCCACTCCCCACAGCAGCAAGAGTGAACATTGTGTTTCTTCCGAAGTACAAAATTCTAAAATATCTAATTGCGATAAACCCAGTCGTGGCAACAAAAAATGCAACTCTTTGATTGACTTTTATGCGGCTCCCTTGAAACTGCTGGCCATTGCGCTAAGTGCTAATTTATTCGGCTGTGTAGATTGGACTTGCACTGCCTCTACTTTTGATGCTGCTTGCAGATTACACTGCTGAAAAACTAACTTCTCTATGCAAGAACTGATTGCTTGTGTTGGTACGTCTTGAGGTAAATTAAATAATTCGCACAATTCCTGAACTGCCAGAAAGCTGATGGTTACGCGCCGAGATTCATAGTTCATTATTTAGACTCCCTTGGAAATTTCGGTTAATAGTTTTAAACCGAGTGCGTTGACATATTGGGGATTCTTTAAGGTTGTAAAACCTAAAGCCGCTAAGTTCTCATCCACAACTGGCAAAGAAACACCGCCACCCCAGGCGACAAGGTATTTCGCTCTATCAAGGTGATTACCAGCAGTCACAAAGTTGGCGAATTTCTCAATCCTGGTAGACCACCATTCATCCAGACATTCGCCGTACTCTGCCTGAAAATTCTTGCCAGTAAGAGCGTTGCCTCCATAGATGAAAGTCCCATCTAAAATCCCTTGGTTAATAAGGCTGGGTGAGTGTTTTATATCCCTGGACAATAAACTCACTCGGTCGTTTCGCTTGTCGAGAGATTCGGCAATCATGCTGTGCAGTTCACCGGCTCCACCTTCAATCAGGTGTCTGTCAATCACCGCGCCACTGCCATTAAAGACAGTCGCTAACCAAGTCGCGCTCCCGATATCGAGTGCGATCGCTAATTCTGAGGGGTCAAGCATTAGACTTGCTTCACCAAATAAGCAGTAGGCAATGCTTCCAAAACCTTCGGGGTAAACCTCTGGGACAAAAATCTCAACTGTTTTGGTGACAATGGAACGAGTTACAGGGTGCAGATGTTCAAAGGTGTGAGTCCCTGACACTCGGCGTTTAATCTCAGCTGCCCAGCGTTCTGGGTTGTGGTTGCTTAAACTAATCGAAAGTTTCATCCCATTGGGAATATTGAGAACAGCTAAGTCTGCAAGGATGCTTTCTAATGCCAGTTCTGCTTTTTTGGCTTTATCCTCGTGCAGTAAGGTGTGGTCACTTTGAGCGATCGCTGCACTGCCCCAGAAAAATTGAACGTCTTTTAAGTCCAGGCGCGTTCCTTCTACATAACGCACCCATGCCCCATCTTTTGAGATGGTTTCGTGGTGCATGATGTTGCGGCTGCGAACTAGTGAGTATGCGGCTGGCATCATGATCGAAAAATCACCGATGATTGCCTTGCCATACCCTGCACCAGAGTCTTTTCCGGCGATGAGGTTAGTTAGCCCGGAATTGGCTAACAAGTCTGCAAAAAGGAGCCAATTTTTGGCATTGGTGTATACGGTTGTCATGGTTCAGATAATTGTTAAAGTCTTGTTTTTTCTGGCAAGGCGTTGATTTTTAGGCAAATCTAGACAAATCCAGATATCCAGTTAGAGGTTAGCCAAAGCATCACTTTCTGGCTTCTGTTGCCTTTGTTGAGTGACTTTTTCTGGCTAATGATGTTATGGTAGCAGTGTGTGCATTTTACATTAACTACTACAAAGTAGCAAGACGCTACCGTTTAACAACAAATAAACTAATGGGAGGAAGTAGTATTCTATGAATTGTTCACAGAATGAGATTATGAGTAAACGAATATCGGTTGTGCTGCCAGATGATATAGGAGAGGCTGTAGAGAAAATGGCAGAGTCAGAAATGCGATCGCTCAGTCAGATGGGAGCAATCTTAATCACTGAAGCAGTAAAATCTCGGCAAGGTGAAACACCAGCACCGAAGGACAAAAAAGATAAAGGTGCAGCATGACCGACTCTAGCCAACCAGACTTAAAGCGCTCTAAGGGGAAATTCGACCCAGTAACAGAGACAAGGGACTGGTCAGCTGCCGCATCTGAAGAACGTTGCAAAAGGCTTGCCAAAGCGAAAGGAAAACGATTAGTCGAAATTATCGATACTGAAGACGAACCCTTACCAATAATTTGTATTTTTGAGGATTACCCAGATGAGTGAAACAGCTACCCAAATACCAATCACTACCATCATCCCCATGCTGATGGCAATCGGCGATCGCTCCTGGCAACAATTTAAAGCTCTAGAAATTAATTTTGCTCAAGAGTACGGTGTGGAGGTTTGGGAGGATGTTTTCAACTTTCGCCTACTGCCAGCACTAGATAAAGAATCAAACAGATGGTTATTGGTTCAAAAATGCAGTCAAGGTATTATCTCAGTCAAGAACGTGGCGTAGCGATCGCCGCAAGATGCGCCAAAAAAACAAAATCCCATAAGCAACACTTAACGCTAATTTCAAATGATTAATTTTTAATGTCGCCAATGACTACCGTGAAAGACCCACCTATGGATTTTCAACTCCCGCCGCACAATAAAGCGGCGTTAGAGATGCTTAGGGAGGCGAAAGACTATGAATCCACTGTTGCACTAGCGGCTAGTGGTGCTGCGCTGGCTACAGGTGGCATAGTTCATCCATTGGGCTGGTTACTTTTTGGATTGGCTTATAAGCCGTTGGTAGCCACTCAAAAACTGGCGCGGCTGGAAAAATTAACAGCCTCACTTTTGGATGAGTTTAAAAGTGAAGGGATACAAGTTTTTCCAGTGCTAAAAGTAGAAGATAAGAACCCTATCGACTTGTTTGTGAGATTTGAGCGAAAAATTCACCTGTTTATCTCCATTCGCTCAATAGGAGATAAGGAGATTGTCTACAACGAAGCCAGAGAGGTTTTGCAGATCAAGAGGAAAGACAAACATGGACTAAAAGTGTGGAACCCTTGCCCACTGCTTGAGTTAGCAGATTACGAAAAGTGGTTAAGCAAGAACAGAGACTTGTTTGCAATGTCTTCCCGTGAAGCGACAAAAACGCCCTCAGCAAAAGTTTTGGTCTTATGGCCTCCCACCAAGGCGGCTGTTGATCACAATTCACACCTTTATTCTGAAGTTGGAAGTATGAAAATTCTGGCTCTTAGAAGAAAAGGCACTGCATTTATTATTCAACAGGAGGAAGTAATCGAGTTTGTCAAGGCGACTTTAGCCAAGTACTCATAGGCAAAACAACGAAAACCCCGCGTCCCGGTAGGACAGCAGGGTTTTCAAACGGAATTGGGGTTATCGGGTGTCAAGCCTAATTAATATCCCTAACAGTAATTTTATCGTACATGATTCGGTGTAAAGCCAATGTAACACTGGCTCACCAGATGTAAACAGCGTTTTAGGAATTTTATGTAATTTTGTTCTTATATTCTGAACGTTTGTACTAAAAGATTACTTTCGGGATAGCTCCAATTCCTCCAACACACTTTAGGAGGAATAGCTCTCATGTCACCATTACAACAATTTAATCACTCAGTATCGGCGCAATCAGCAGATGCTCAAGGGGCAAATTCTGCCTCGGAGACAGAACAAGACTCTGTTGGGGATAGCAAAATCAAGTTTGCGTTTAACGCAACTGGAAAAAACAAAGACTGGGACTTTAAGAAGCTGGCCGCTAACTTCATTGATGTATTCGGCACTCTAGCCGATGTCCAGCAACATATTAAAGCAGGTCACGCCATCTGTGCCGGATTGTTAGGCGGGAAATGGCGCAGTAAGTCCAATGTCATCGGTTCTCACTGGCTACTACTCGATATTGATAATTCCGATGTTGCCCGTGATGGTTATGACAAGCCAATTAAAGACGAAAACGGGAATTACATCAAAGTTTACGATCATCAATTAACCATAGAAGAAGCCCTAGCCCATCCCTTCATTAAAAAACACTGTGCTTTAATTTACACTACTGCCAGTCACAGACCAGACTGGCATAAATTCCGGTTGGTTTTCCTTCTGCCCCAATATGTTCAGGGTGCTGATACTGTAGAAGCTTGTACACGCTTCCTCATGCAGCAGTTGCCCCATGACCCAGCTTGTAAAGATGCTTCCCGTGTATTTTACGGCAGCACAGAGGCAGAATTCCCGCTAGTCAACCCTGAAGCCACTTTACCAGCAGAATGGATAAGTGAAGCGATCACGATCACGCAACAGGAGCGTATTGAGTATCAGCTACGAATTCAAGAAATTGAGTCACGGCGTAAAGAGTGGCGTGAGGTTTCTATCATTGAAGGCTGGGACATTGACCAGCTAATCCAGAACGCACTTTCATTCATCCCACCACGTACCCCAGGAAGCGGTAACTATGACGAATGCCGTCAGGTGTTGATGGCACTGGTTAACCATTATGGGGCATCAGAAGCGGAAATCATAGCAGAACAGTGGTCGCCCAGCATCAAGGGTTCAACTTGGAACATCCACGCTAAGATTCGCAGTTTTCGGCGTGGGGGAATTACGATCGGAACACTGTTTCACATTGCCAAACAGTATGGCTTTCGCTTCCTGCAACGGCAGTATGAATATAACCTCGGCGACCAAGGAGTAATTAGCCGTGAACAGTGGGAGCTTGGGCGAGTCAGAGAAGACTTGAGCAGCTTCCAAAATTTATTAAAGCAAGCGTTCAGCTATGCTGGGGCGCAGCCCATCGCTCCATTTACTTCGATATTTAAAGGATTTAAAGCCCCACCATCACCTGAGCCCGAACCCGAAATTAACACGCCTCCGCCCAATGTAATTATTTACAAACCCGGCAATATCCCGTACATAACTGAAGTTACAAGCAATATCTCTATTTCCTGCCAGCCAGAAGAACATATTACCGCTTGGGTGGAAGCTGTTTCTAAGGGCTGGGCACAAATCTTAGATAATTCTCACCCTGGACTGGGCAAGTCTTACAACGCGGGGCAACTGACAGCGGCCTTATTCGGTGTTGATAAACTAATTTACCAGGATGCCAACCACAGAAACCCATCCACACTGCCCATTGAGACGAATTTTGTTGACCTGCCAGTGCGTCACAACGGCTTTAAACTAGATCCCACCCGCAAAACTCCTCTAGGTGAGGACTTTAAACTGTGGACTAAAGCGGGTGAGACTGCCGACACTGATGGGAATTGTCACAGGACTTACTTATTTAACGCCTTCCGCAACAAGAATTTTACCAGCCTTGATTTTGAAGAGAGCGGTATTAGTCCCATCTGTGGCGGTTGTTCCCTTCAAAATCAGTGCCGTTTCGCTCAAGGGGATGGTTTTGGCTTCCGCTTTCAAAAGCGCAGTGCAATTCAAAATTATTCTGAACTCAGAGCGCACCCAGACTCTACCCCTGTCACCTTAACTAACGCTGCTGACCAAACTTTCACCGTTGGGCGGTTATGGGAAGAAGCTGGTACACTCATCAAGACCGTGCGGAGCGTTGATGTGAACCGAGGCGATTTTGAAACCACCATAGGCAAGCTGCTACTGTTAGAACCAAATCTTTTGTCACAGCTGCAACCTGCACTCTTAGTTTTACACCAACTGTTTACTCAGCAACTTAAACCCACTGACCGCTACGGGTTTGATGATGCCACCATCCGGGCGCTGCTGCCCACTTTTCCCGAAAATTTAGATATCGAAGCGATTCGGCTTTTGTTTGAACCTGATTTCACTTTTCTAGAAGACTTAGACTCTATTGATATTACCCAAGATAAACAACTCAAAAAAAGTGCTGCGGCTCGTTATGCTGCCAAGAAGGTAGTTAAAGACAGCGCACGAACAGCTGTCCGGGAATTTCTTGACTTGCCTAATTACTGGTTGCCTGACTTTCTCGAAGCTTGGAAGGGTGACGGTAGTTTTCAATCTCAATGGGGTGTACTCAGCATTTACCGCCGAAATCCCAAGCATAGTGAATTGGCAAACTCCGCCCAATTTAATATTTACCTTGATGCCACTTTCAAATCCCACCAGTTGAAATTCAAATTGGGCATCGATGATCCTGTGTTAATAATTGAGCAACAACGCCCTGACTATGGCAATTTAAAAGTGGTCAACGTCACTGGGCTGGGTAAACTGCCTAAAAATCGATCTGACACTCTCAGCGCCCGTGTTAATGCCCTCAAAGAAACCTTAAAAAAACTCTACCCCACCCTTGGCATTATCGATTGGAAACAAATTGCATCCCAAATTGCAGACCGCACAGAATACGGTCACTTTGTCGATGGGCGTGGTGTTAATCGGTTTAATGATGCCCCTGCGATCGCTTCTTTTGGCATTCCCTACCAAAACATCGGTGTTTTAGCAGCAGAATATCAGGTGATGACTGGTGAACCAGTCAACCTGGAAGATAAAAACAGCACTTTCCAAAAGGATCTTACTGAACTAATCAATGCAGAAATTATACAAGAGATTGGGCGATTACGTTCACATCGTCGCCCCAACCAACAGCTTACCTTTTACTTCTGCGCTGACTATGACATAAAATTCCTCGATCGTGAATTACCAGGAGTGAAATTAGAAAGCGTTGATGCTTTCCAACTCTGCCCCGAAGCGGGTAACGCCAGTGAGCAAACAGGACACGCTATAGTCAATGCCCTAAAGTCGCTTTGGCAGTCAAAACAGAAAATTACTCAACCGGCGATCGCGAATATTGCTGAAATCTCCCAAGCCTGGGTGAGCCGATTTACCCGGCGTTGGGGGGGCTGGCAGCACTTTAAAAAATTATTACTCCTGCTATTAGATAGTCTTAATAGCGGTAGTAATAAAAATTTGGCTGACTTAGACGACGATGAAAAGTGGTTAGCCCGTAAATACTTCCCCCTGTTGATCACTGAATCAGAATCATCACCAGAAGATACCTTAAAATACATAGCTGAAGTCGCTACAAGCATTACTAATACGGAGATCCGGCGAATTTTGCACCACTGCACCCCTCAAGTTAGGGCTGACTTGCTGATGATTATCTTGCGTTCTTTACCCACCGAAGTTTACTCAAACCTACCTCTTGCCTCAGTCTTTGTAAGGAGTGCAAACCAACTGTAACTTGACAGTAATGTTAAATAATTGACTCATTCCCCGACATCCCTACCTTTACCTTGCTTCCGCAATTTATAAAGAACATGGTATAGGCATCACCGTCCCAAACCGGGTTGCATTGTACGCGCTTGGCTGAAACTGAGATGGGGTAAGCCTTTCAATAAGTGCTTTTTGGTGAAATAACTATGGTTATGCTGCTAGTTTAATCAAGTTGGAACGAAAAATCGTCGTTTCAGGCACTTGAAATAATCGAATGTACAAAAAACCTTTTTTGGCACGGTGATGCCAATCATGCACACAGAAAAAAGCGGCGTTGCATAATTAATAGAGGGATGAATTCAGCATAAGTACTATGCAATCTTTATACTGTAATTATCCTGTTGTAAGGAAGAATGGCAAGCGACGAGGTAAACAAAATTACATTTGTGTCAACTGCGATCGCCACTGCCACCACAAGCACTCTTAAATTTTTAAACACGACAATACAGCGCTTAAAATCTGGCTTTTTCTGCTGTGTTTTTTTTTGATACAGCAAAGCAGCGCTTTAAAGCACTCTTGGTTTTAATATTTTTTCCTGACTGGTTTCTCCGTAGGTCAGGGATTTTTAACGACGCTTGGCTTTTTTCAACCGCCTTGAGAGTGGGCAGCCGATGCCGGATTTCACAAACAAAAAAACTGAACTATTAAATTTATTTAATGACCCCGGACAAGAAAAAGAGGTAAACAAGGAGGACGCTCTACAAGTAGATGTACAAGTATTACCAGATACTCAGCAACCAACCAAGGATCAAGAATTAAAATCTCAAGGCCAACAAAATATTTTCATTGAGAGAAAATTCCTTTGCGGCGCGGGATATTCTTTTTAAAAATAAAAAACTTATGTCGAACACCAAGTAGCGTCTCGTAGAGAAGGGAGTCGAAATATCCCAAAATGGGTACAGGACTATGAAGACAAAGTGCGTTTAGGAAATATGCTGCCGTGATCGGAACTGGTTAAACTTGCTGAGTATAGACTGGGTGCGGAAGCTGAAAAATCTGGGAAATAAATCTGTATCTCAGATAGTTGAAGCATTGCTCTTCCGAGGGATTGAATTACCAGAGTTACCAGACTCGGAACAGGGAGCAATGCGATTTTGTGAGGTCGATGCGATTCGTTGGCTAGAAATCAAACCC
>NZ_JABXKJ010000101.1 GCF_017115085.1 Nostoc sp. NMS7
ATTGATTCAACAATCGCTAATAATTTTTGCTTACCGCAACTTATTGAGCGGATACGATTTTTTTACCTTGGTTTAATTGTAGCTAAATGGTATCAGTAACAAAGAGCGTTGGCGATAGCCCGCCATTGGCGTTCGCGTTAGCGTCTCTGAAAGAGAAGCCTCTCGTAGAGAAGGCATCGCTAAGGTTCGGAACGAGCAATTAAGAAAATTCATTGCGATCGCACAATCATGCTAGATTATAGTTTGTTGTTTCTCTCAAACACAAAATCCCAGAGTTTCCTACCCATCTCCTGATTGTGAAAATGAAAAACAAGAACTGAAAAGTTAAACTTTTTGAAAAATATGTGCAGCAAGACATCTATTTTCACAAGCCTGTATAGGTTGCCAGATAAGACTTAGAACCACAATTGAATATAATTCCCAAAGCAAAAATTAAAAAAATATAAATTGCATTTTTACCCTCAAAAAAATGATATGTTAGATACAGAATTGAATCTCGCTTTTTTTCTGGAGTAGAACGATATATATTACTCCAGTTTTTCACCCTCAAACCCTTGGCATTTATTGCTTTTGACGGAAATTGAGGGCAATCTGAGTACACATTTAAATAACCCAAACCCAGTTTTCAGTTAGTTAAAGTCCTTGCTGGAGTTGGGTTATGACTGAGTACAAATAAATCCTGAACCCCCATCTATAAACACTAGAACCCCAACCAAAAAATACTAGAACCCCTACCCGAAAAATAAATTTTTAATTCTTGTAATGCTTGAAGAATTAGGGTTTTTATTACTTGAGTACAAATGTAATAAATCCAATAAATTCTATGCTAGATAGACGCAACATCTAGCTGGGAGAAGGCTGCTATAAATCTTATATCGCCAATCACTTAACGCTCTGACACAAAACAAAGCGGAGAGTGAGTGGAGGGATGACATAGCACCATGCCTAAAGTGAATAGAAGTCGCGGCTGTAAGCACAAATTCTACCCAAGAACCGAACGTTGACACACACCAGCCGAACATCAAATATATATTGCCTGCCTTACTTGATAACAAGTCACCCAAACCCAAGGGTTTGCAGGCAGTGTGGAAGACGCGACTTCAATTCCTCGGCATATAAGAGTAGCAACACCATCTCCCACAGTGGCAGCCAAGTCCACCGACCTTTTGCGAAACTCAATGACATCACCGTCTACACGACTCCTCAACACCCCTGCTACGGAATCGACAACAACCCAAGCAAAATCCGGTGGTTGCGGCTGCGACAGCCCCAGCAGCGCCACGGTGGAAAGGGATCAAAAGCTCGAAGAACGCATTGCTAAACATCCCTGCTACAGCGAAGACGCCCATCACCACTATGCCCGGTTGCACGTTGCAGTTGCTCCCGCTTGCAACATTCAATGCAACTATTGCAACCGTAAATATGACTGCGCTAACGAAAGCCGTCCTGGAGTAGTTAGCGAGTTGCTAACACCAGAAGAAGCTGCACACAAAGCTTTGGTCATTGGCGGCAAGATTCCTCAAATGACAGTTGTGGGAATTGCCGGACCTGGCGACCCACTGGCGAACCCAGAAAAGACCTTCCGCACATTTGAGTTGATTGCAGCCCAAGCACCAGACATTAAGCTGTGCTTATCAACCAATGGTTTAATGTTGCCCGACTACATCGATCGCATTAAACAATTAAATATAGATCACGTTACGATCACCATTAACATGGTAGATCCAGAGATCGGTGCTAAGATTTATCCTTGGGTTCACTACAACCGCAAGCGTTACAGAGGCATTGAAGGCGCAAGAATTCTCCACGAAAGACAGATGGAAGGATTGCAAGCCCTGAAAGATGCTGACATCTTGTGTAAAGTCAACTCCGTGATGATTCCCGGAATTAATGACCATCACTTAGTCGAAGTGAATCGAGTCATTCGTGAGAAAGGTGCATTCTTGCACAACATCATGCCATTGATTTCTGCACCAGAACATGGCACACACTTCGGTTTAATCGGTCAACGCGGTCCCACACCCAAAGAACTCAAAGAAGTTCAAGACAACTGCTCTGGTAACATGAAAATGATGCGTCACTGTCGCCAGTGTCGCGCCGATGCAGTCGGATTATTGGGAGAAGACCGCAGCCAAGAATTTTCCAAAGAGAAATTCTTGGAAATGACTCCAGAATATGACATGGAGAAACGTCAAGAAGTTCACCAAGGTATTGAGAAGTTTAAAGAAGAGCTTAAAGTTGCCAAAGACAAGGCTCTTGAGGGCAAGAAATTTGCCAACAGTCCCAAAATCCTAGTTGCAGTAGCAACCAAAGGCGGCGGATTGGTTAACCAGCACTTCGGTCATGCCAAAGAATTCCAAATTTACGAAGTGGATGGAAAGGATGCTCGCTTTGTCGGTCATCGCAAAATTGACCAATACTGCCAAGGTGGATACGGCGAGGAAGCTTCTTTTGAGTATATTATGAAAGCGATCGCAGATTGCAAAGCAGTTTTAGTCTCCAAAATTGGTAACAGTCCTCAAGAAAAATTGCAAAAAGCTGGAATACAGAGTATTGAAGCTTACGACGTGATTGAGAAGGTTGCTTTGGAGTTTTACGAGCAATACGTTCAGGAATTAGAAATTAAGGAATAGGGCATGGGGGAGCCTGCGCCGTGGGCGGCTCTGCCGACTTGAGGCGACTGGCGTCATGGGGCATGGGACAAGAATTATCCTCAATGCCCTGCCCTACACCCAATTCTCAATGTCCAATGCCCCTTGCCCAAAAAGGACAATAATCATGGCTTACAAAATTACTAGCCAGTGTATTTCCTGCAATCTCTGTCTATCTGTATGTCCCACTGGTGCAATTAAGATAGTTGAAGGACAACACTGGATTGACTCTGAACTTTGTACAAACTGCGTTGGTAGCATTCATACCATGCCTCAGTGTAAAGCTGGTTGTCCCACCTGCGACGGTTGCGTTAAGCAGCCTAGCAATTACTGGGAAGGCTGGTTTACCAATTACAACCACGTAGTTGCTAAATTAACTAATAAACAAGATTACTGGGAGCGTTGGTTTAACTGCTATTCCCAGAAATACTCTGAACAGTTGCAAAAGCGTCAACCCCAATCGGTGGGGTCTGAAGCTTACGTTAAATAATTCGTAATTCTTAATTGAAGACAACAATGCAAAACAACTGCATCTATCTCGATAATAATGCCACCACTAAGGTAGACCCAGAAGTTATAGAGGTAATGCTACCTTACCTGACGGACTATTACGGCAATCCCTCCAGTATGCATACATTTGGTGGGCAAGTCGGTAGAGCAGTGAGAACTGCAAGAGAACAACTTGCAGCTATCCTGGGAGCCGATGAGTCAGAAATTGTCTATACAAGTTGCGGTACTGAGGGAGATAACGCCGCGATTCGAGCCGCACTTTTGGCGCAACCAGAAAAGCGACACATCATCACCACCCAAGTTGAACACCCAGCAGTACTCAATGTCTGCAAACAATTAGAAACCCAAGGTTACACTGTTACCTATCTATCAGTAAATCATCAAGGGCAGTTGGATCTAGATGAACTAGAAGCTTCCTTGACGGGTAACACCGCCCTGGTGACAATTATGTATGCTAATAACGAAACAGGGACAGTTTTCCCGATTGAACAGATTGGGTTACGGGTGAAAGAATATGGCGCTATCTTCCATGTAGATGCGGTGCAAGTAGTGGGAAAAATCCCCTTGAATATGAAGACTAGCACTGTGGATATGTTAACCCTGTCTGGTCATAAGCTGCACGGGCCGAAAGGAATTGGTGCTTTATATATCCGGCGCGGCGTTCGGTTCCGTCCCTTCATTATTGGCGGACACCAAGAACGCGGACGTCGGGCGGGAACAGAGAATGTTCCAGCAATTATTGCCTTGGGCAAAGCTGCGGAACTAGAACTGTTACACTTAGAAGAAGCGAGCAAAAGAGAAATCAGGCTGCGCGATCGCCTCGAACAAAGTTTACTCGCTAAAATTCCCGATTGTGTCGTTAACGGTGACGTTACGCAGAGATTGCCCAACACCACAAATATCGGCTTCAAGTATATTGAAGGTGAAGCAATCTTACTATCCTTGAATAAATACGGTATCTGCGCCTCATCCGGTTCTGCTTGCACCTCCGGCTCACTGGAACCTTCCCACGTCCTCCGGGCTATGGGCTTACCCTATACAACTTTGCATGGTTCCATCCGCTTCAGCCTTTGTCGCTACACCACAGAAGCCGAAATCGATCAAGTGATAGAGGTAATGCCCAGTATTGTAGAGCGTTTACGCGCCCTCTCACCCTTCAAAAATGATAATGCAGGCTGGCTGCAAGAACAAGAGCAAGCACTGGCGCATCGCTAATTAGGGAGTAGGGAATAGGGAATAAAGAATTTACTACTCCCCACTCCCCCAATCTAAAATCCAAAATCTAAAATCTAAAATTCATTATGTGGGACTACACTGATAAAGTATTAGAACTGTTTTACGATCCCAAAAATCAGGGAGCAATCGAAGAAACGAGCGAACCTGGGGTTAAGGTTGCAATGGGAGAAATCGGTAGCATTGCTTGCGGCGATGCTCTGAGATTGCACCTGAAAGTTGAGGTAGAATCTGATAAGATTCTAGATGCTCGTTTTCAAACTTTTGGCTGTACTAGTGCGATCGCATCTTCTAGTGCATTAACCGAAATGATCAAAGGTTTAACCTTAGATGAAGCTCTGAAAGTATCCAACAGAGATATTGCAGATTACCTGGGTGGTTTACCAGAAGCTAAAATGCACTGCTCTGTTATGGGACAAGAAGCGCTAGAAGCCGCTATCTATAATTATCGTGGCATACCTCTAGCTACCCATGATGATGATGATGAAGGCGCGTTAGTTTGCAGTTGCTTTGGGATCAGCGAGTCTAAAATTCGTCGCGTGGTTCTAGAAAATCATCTCACTGGTGCTGAACAAGTAACAAATTATGTGAAAGCTGGTGGCGGATGCGGTTCCTGTCTGGCAAATATTGATGATATAATCAAATCAGTTCAACAGGAATACGCCTCACCTGCTCTCAACGATTACGGCGTAAAAGTTGCCACAGAAATTGTTACCTCCAAGCAGCGATCGCTAACCAACGTCCAAAAGATTGCTTTAATTCAAAAAGTTCTCGATGAAGAAGTCAGACCCGTACTCATCGCTGACGGGGGAGATGTAGAACTCTATGATGTCGAAGGCGATCGCGTTAAAGTTGTGCTACAAGGTGCTTGCGGTTCCTGTTCTAGTAGTACAGCAACTCTAAAAATTGCGATCGAAGCCAGATTACAAGATCGTGTCAGCAAGAGCCTTGTAGTCGAAGCAGTTTAGGAATTGCTGTAGGACTTAGCGTACTCTACAAATACGCCCTAATATGCATTCAGCCAGGAACAGAAAGTAGGATTTGAACCGAATCATTGTCTCCACTCAATGCTTCATACCAATTCGCCAAAAGAAAGCAACAGATTCAAATCTAACTTTCTTAATTACGAATTACGAATTGGTATCAGTCCTACCACTATGACGGCTAACAGCATATAAGCTTCATAGATTAAGCGCCTACTTGCAAATTTAATCATCTAACTCGCTTCAAAGGAACAGAATATGAGTACATTGTACGACAAACTTGGCGGACAACCAGCTATTGAACAAATAGTAGATGAACTCCACAAACGCATTGCGACAGACAGCCTCCTCAATCCCATCTTTGCTGGTACAGATATGGTCAAGCAACGTAATCATCTAGTTGCTTTCTTATCTCAGATATTTGAGGGGCCAAAGCAATACGCCGGTCGTCCAATGGACAAAACCCACGCGGGAATGAATCTACAGCAACCACACTTCGATGCGATCGCCAAGCATCTCGGTGAAGCAATGGCTGTGCGTGGAGAGTCAGCAGAAGACACCAAAGCTGCACTAGAGCGTGTCACAAACATGAAGGGCGCTATTTTGAACAAGTAATAGGATTTATGCATTGATTGTTGACAAATAGCAACATCAAATCCTATTGAGTTTTTCAACCTGAAACACATTATGGCGTATTTGTAAATTGCGTAATCTCCTAGTCATTAGTCAGGATAAATGATTAATGACTAGGGACAAAAGAAAAAAAATTTAGCCAGGAAATATATGTACTTACTTTCGATCATTTTAGCTGTGGAGCGATCGCCCCCGGCAGGTATTTATGCCAACGGTACCAACGATGCTCTACACGCGCTCACTACTGTCGCTCAACTGGCGTGAACGCAACTGACAAACGCGCATACCCACCAACCAACCAATTGCAGGGAAACACGAATCATGACTGAAGAAAAGATTAGACAGATAGCTTTCTACGGTAAGGGCGGTATCGGTAAATCTACCACTTCCCAAAACACCTTAGCAGCTATGGCAGAAATGGGTCAACGCATCCTCATCGTTGGTTGCGATCCCAAAGCTGACTCCACCCGTTTGATGCTGCACAGCAAAGCTCAAACAACCGTTCTTCACCTCGCTGCAGAACGTGGTGCAGTAGAAGATATCGAACTCGAAGAAGTAATGCTAACCGGTTTCCGTGACGTTCGTTGCGTAGAATCTGGTGGGCCAGAACCAGGTGTAGGTTGCGCCGGTCGTGGTATCATCACCGCCATCAACTTCTTAGAAGAAAACGGTGCTTACCAAAACCTAGACTTCGTATCTTACGACGTATTAGGTGACGTTGTATGCGGTGGTTTCGCTATGCCTATTCGTGAAGGCAAAGCCCAAGAAATCTACATCGTTACATCTGGTGAAATGATGGCGATGTATGCTGCTAACAACATCGCTCGTGGTGTTCTTAAGTATGCTCACACCGGTGGCGTGCGCTTGGGTGGTTTGATTTGTAACAGCCGTAACACTGACCGGGAAATCGAATTGATCGAAACCTTGGCAAAACGGTTGAACACCCAAATGATTCACTTCGTACCCCGTGACAACATCGTTCAACACGCAGAATTACGCCGTATGACTGTTAACGAGTACGCACCAGAAAGCAACCAAGCTAACGAATATCGGACATTGGCTCAGAAAATTATCGACAACAAAAATCTAGCTATTCCTACACCCATCGAAATGGAAGAACTAGAAGAATTGTTGATTGAATTCGGTATTCTCGAAAGCGACGAAAATACTGCAATGCTAGTTGGTAAGAGTGCTGCTGAAGCTCCTGTAGTATAATTCGCTGCTAAGAAATAACGCTTTAGCACAAGGAAAAAGGAAGAGTTTCATATCTTCCCTTTTACCCTCTCCCTTACATCTCCCCCCTAACCTTAGAGGGGACTCCTAGTCCCCCTATGCCCCGATCCTTACGAGTCACAGAGGCTAAGTATGACACCTCCAGAAAATCAAAACATCATCGAAGAAAGAAAAGAACTAATTAAAGAAGTTCTTAGTGCTTACCCAGAAAAAGCTGCCAAAAAGCGCGAAAAGCACTTAAACGTATACGAAGAAGGTAAGTCCGATTGCGGCGTTAAGTCTAATATCAAATCTCTTCCTGGGGTAATGACCGCTCGTGGTTGTGCTTACGCCGGTTCTAAAGGTGTGGTCTGGGGTCCCATTAAGGACATGATCCACATCAGCCACGGGCCTGTAGGTTGCGGTTACTGGTCTTGGTCTGGTCGTCGTAACTACTACATCGGCACCACAGGTATTGATACCTTTGGTACCATGCACTTCACCTCCGACTTCCAAGAACGAGATATCGTTTTCGGTGGTGACAAGAAACTTACCAAGCTGATCGAAGAACTTGATGTACTTTTCCCCCTCAACCGTGGTGTTTCCATTCAATCTGAATGTCCCATTGGTCTAATTGGGGATGACATCGAAGCTGTTGCTCGCAAGACATCGAAAACAATTGGTAAGCCAGTTGTACCTGTGCGTTGCGAAGGCTTCCGGGGTGTTTCCCAATCTTTGGGTCACCACATTGCTAACGACATGGTTCGTGACTGGGTGTTCACCAGATCCGACCAAGCTAAGAAAGACGGTACACTTCAATTTGAAGGTACCCCTTATGATGTAGCGATCATTGGTGACTATAACATCGGTGGTGATGCTTGGGCTAGCCGCATCCTGTTAGAAGAACTCGGCTTGCGCGTAGTCGCTCAGTGGTCAGGTGATGGCACCATCAACGAAATGTTGATGACCCCCAATGTGAAGATGAACCTCATCCACTGCTACCGGTCGATGAACTACATCAGCCGTCACATGGAAGAAGCTTATGGTATACCCTGGTTGGAATACAACTTCTTCGGCCCCACCAAGATTGCTGAATCTTTACGGGAAATTGCTTCTAAGTTTGACGAGACAATCCAAGCAAACGCTGAGAAAGTCATCGCCAAGTATCAGCCCACAATGGATACGATTCTTGAGAAGTATCGCCCACGTTTGGAAGGTAAGACTGTCGCCATCATGGTTGGTGGTCTACGTCCTCGCCACGTTGTCCCAGCTTTCCAAGACTTGGGCATGAAGATGATTGGTACAGGTTATGAGTTCGCTCATAATGACGACTACAAACGTACCACTGGCTACATCGAAAACGGCACTATCGTTTATGACGATGTTACCGCTTACGAATTCGAGGAATTTATCAAAGCCCTCAAGCCCGACCTTGTAGCTTCTGGTGTGAAAGAGAAGTATGTCTTCCAAAAGATGGGTCTTCCTTTCCGTCAAATGCACTCTTGGGATTACTCCGAACCTAGCGATCGCTCTTACAATTCAGGTAATGCAAGGTTTTTCAGTGGCGATAGAAAAAAGAGCCTATTTCTAGCCTAAATGCAAGTTGCTAGGTTATTTAGGAACAATCTGTTTTGATGCTTCAGGCAGTATAACTCTTATGGAGTCTCGTTTTTAGATTTGAAAAGCATTTTGCTCAAAGAAAAACTGTAAAATGAAAGACTATTTTAAATGACGATTTTTTAGATTAAATATAGTGTTCCAGCTAAATTGAGCAGCAGCAGATAAAATTTGCATCCAACCAAGATATTTTGTCCGTTTGCTCCATAAAGTGTTAGCCTGCTAGACTAAAGTAATTGGATGCAGAAAAGACGAATGAATAACGTCTGGAGGTTCTCTTAAGTATTATACAAACTGCAACTGAAAAAATGCGATCGCTCCTGCCAGAGAAGCAACAAGAGGTCTTAGATTTTATTGAGTTTCTGCAAAGTCAGCTAGGACAACAAAATACAAACATTGAACAAATTAAGCCTATTTCATTTTTGGCAGCAGCTCAACAATTTGCTGGTTGCGTCGATGGTGGCCCCGGTGATTTGGCGACCAACAAACAATAGACCTCTTGCAAAAGTCCCTAACACCCCACCCCCAGCCCCTCCCCGCTTGCGGGGAGGGGGAGAATTTGGCGTAAGTCAAAAGCAGGGTGGGGTTCTTTTTTTGATTTATGCAAGAAGTCTAATATCTTGAAGGTTTAGGAACTGAATGAAGCAGCGAGTCATCATCGATACAGGGCCATTAGTAGCCTTTATTAATCGCAGAGAGCATCTTCATACCTGGGTAATTAACACGTTAGCTACAATTGAGCAGCCTTTAGCTTTATAGCAACCGAAGCATAGATTAGGACATAATAGAAGTAAATGACCTTCAAAAAC
>NZ_JABXKJ010000052.1 GCF_017115085.1 Nostoc sp. NMS7
CGAAAAATAAAAAACAAGGGTAATAGTGACTATGTTGCAATTTAAATGCCGATTAGCTTATATTAATAATTGTCGTAATCAGTCGGGCTAAATAGGGTTGAGGATTACGTCATTGCACGGTTTGAACCACTTAGAGCCGCCAAAACCTCCAGTAACGTAGTTTCTGCTAAATTCTGGGACACTTCCGTTCCAGCCTGGTGGAACACTCAAATTAAGAATCCCTCCAGAGAGGATTCCACCTCTAGGAACATCAGCCCATTGCCCGATGACCGTATCGCCAATTCTTACTCCCTTGAATACATTAGTCCAGGTTCTTCCGTCATCAGCGCTCATTCCAACCCACCAAATGTCATTGCCAATTTGCCTAACGTAATAGGTGCCTCCATCATCCGAACGCCAAATTCCATTGAAGTCTCTAGACGCAACACATTGAGCATATACCGGCTGGTTCAGCACTAACGGCATGGTTACAGCTGAAATCGGAATCACTGATAGGGCTACAAGTGTTGATAATCTAAAACCGAGTTTTTTAACTTTCTCTTTTTTTGGCGAAGGTATTGTTGTCGCATCACTGTTGGGATCTATATTCTCAGATATTACATCGCCATTGTAAGTATAAGTTGTAGTTGAGGTCATAAATTTGTGTTCCTTGATAAATAGCTATATGACTCCAGAAGATATGCTCTTGTGTATATCTGCACACAAGCTTTGAAAAATGAAAAACGCTCACGAGAAAAGCAAAAAAGCACCAAAGCCTTGCACAGATATAAGATTGCATACTCCTACGTCCAGGCAAGCTACGCGCAGCATCTCGCAGAGAAGTTAAGAGGTAAAGAAGATAACTTTAAAACTGATTCACCTATATAGCAATCCTATCTGATTTGTGAAAATTATCGCTGTCCAGATCCCCGACTTCGTAAAAGTTGTCGGGGATCTAACTTTTCAGGAATGATTTAGGATTGCTATATCAAAACTTTTGCGACAGACCACTAGGACAATCTGGTATTTCATTTTTAGGCGCAATTATTAGTGAGAAAATACAGTCGGGTCAACTGACCCGACTAGATTGAGGGTTTAGCTTGTTAGCTCAGATTTGTAATTGCAGCCACACCCGATTAGGTGATGTCAAAGAGTTCGATATCTTGGCCATAAGAAGTCCTGGTGTCGTATCTAAATGCATACTTACGTCCATCGGCCAAATTGTATTTGCGTAATTGGACTCCTGAGAGACCAAAATCATAGTCAAAAGCAATTATTCCTCCTCTTCCAGTAGTCCATACCGAATCACCGTATGGGCGGGTTGTTTGTGTTCCATCAATCGTGTAAGGTATCCGAACATTCGTCTGGTTATAAATGGTAAATTGCTCTCCACCACTAACTGTTTCAGCATCATTTTCGTTTAAATCAACAAATAGGTCTTGATTAGCAGAAGTCCTTTCGAGCATTGTGTCAATATTCAACATGGTTTTTCTCCTTTTTTAGTTGATTGATATTCTCTTTAAGCTCCATGCAGAACTGATTAAGTCAGTTTTGATTCACCTTGCTTGCATCTTTTTTGTGATACTTACTAAATGAATCTCTTTGCATATCACTCTTTACGATGACTTTTAGTTTTTATGCACCGAGAATAGAAAATTTGGGAAAAATCTCTAAAATCGTTATGCAGCAAGGAACTAGCTTTTGGCTGTATCACTGTATAATTGAAATCAGCTATGGTTCAAACAACGGCAAGTATTCCATGCAAGCCCGACATGGCATTGTTGAAATCTTTTCTACGTTTGTGCAATTTGAGGCAGACCAATTTAGTGGTTGGGCAACAGATGCCAAACTGCGACGCAGCATGAAAGTTTGTCTGGAGGGGTCGTCAACTGAGAAATCAGATACCTTTTGGGCAGTTTACTGGTATAAAGTCTGGCAGAATGAATCCAGTGCTGTGACACTGGGACATATTTCTGCTTATTTACAAGAGGTGTGCTACTGGACTGCAAGAAAATTTGCCCGAAACTTTTCTACTCAGTCCTCTGTAGGAGACTGTTTTCAGATGGCGATCGCTCGTGTCGATAAAATATTAAAAAGATTCAATCCTGAATACAGCTCGAATTTGAAGGGCTACGCTGAACTTGCCTTTGAAAGTATCATCAAGGACGTGCTGCGCGAACGCAGAGAAGCAGACATTTGCTCAGACTGGGCATTATTACACAAACTCAGCCGTAAACGACTAGTGCAGTCATTACAAAATGCCGGATTTAATGCTCAAAGTATCGATAGTTATGTTTTAGCCTGGGAATGTTTTAAGGAACTCTACACAGGTGAGAACACAAAAATTCGCCAGCTTACCAAACCAGATGCTGTGATTTGGGAGGCTATTACTAATCTTTATAATGCAGAACGTTTAAGCCGATTGAGTTCACCCACTACCGCAGTCAACCAGCAAACCATAGAAAGCTGGCTATTATCTTCTGCGAAAGCTGCTCGTACCTTCCTCTATCCTAAGGTTGTTTCCGCAGACGCTCCCCTCAAAGAAGAAGATGGTAATTTATTAGAGATATTGCCTGCAAATTTGCCAACATCTTTACTAACGGAAATTATTGAGCAGGAAGAAGCGGCGAATACACAAAATCAGCAAGCTCAGTTAAACCAAGTTTTGCACCAAGCGATCGCGGCAATGGATGCAAAGTCACAACAACTACTACAAGTTTACTACGGTCAGAAGCTCACTCAAACAGAAATTGCTGCACAGTTAGAAATTAAGCAATATACTGTTTCTCGTCGCCTTAGCAGCATTAAAAAGTCATTGCTGCTGACTTTAACGCAGTGGAGTCAAAACACCTTGCATATTTTCCCTAAATCCGACGTAATAGATGCTATAAACACAAGCTTAGAGGAATGGCTGAAAATCCAATATAGCCATACCCAGATGAGAGCATCTCAGTGAAAGCAAATATACCAGATGAGAAACAAGATTCTTGCTCCCTCTCTGAACTCACGGAGAGGGTTGGGGTGAGGTTTTACAAGGTTTTTTACACTCATTGAGATGCTCCCTACCCAGATCCAATGAGTAGACAAGAGAGAATTTTCTCTCCCCTGTTTCCCTTAACTTTTTAATATGGTCTTTATATGGAGCCATTCTAAAATTATTTATGTTCAATGCACCTCCCCCATTCACTATTGACTCACAGCAGTTATATTTAGAAATTCCCCAATCTCCAGAAAAGCAAGAACAACCATACTCAACAGCTGGTGCTTGTCAACGTGGGTGGATAAATCAAAAATGCTTGCAAGCATTTTTGCCTTGGTTCAAAGAAGAAATTGCTCCCACCGCCAGGGTTTATCCCAACAGTGCGGCATTGCCGAGTTTTTGGGAAGTAGTCAATGGCACAGCTATTACTTTTGATCGCGATCGCCTTGTATTAATTCCTACCCTCGCTATAGATGGGGATGAGTTGCGCGTACCGCAGGAATGGGTAGATATTCCAGAGTGGGTTGCTGACTACTACATAGCAGTACAGGTCAATCCCGATGAGGGCTGGATGAAGATTTTTGGCTACACAACCCATCAAATTCTGAAAACAAAAGGAGTTTATGATCCTGGAGATCGGACTTACAGTTTGGAAAGTGAAGATTTAATTCCAGATATCAATGTGCTGTGGGTTACACGCCAACTTAATCATTCAGAAGCCTTACGCGCCGAAATTGCACCTTTAGCTCCTATTGCCAAAACCCAGGCAGAAAACCTCTTAGAAAGGTTGGGTGATCCCGATGTGAAATTCCCGCGTTTGGCAGTTCCATTTTCACTGTGGGGCGCACTCGTGGCACATGGCGGTTGGCGAAAAAAATTGTCTGAACTGCGTCAGGGTTTACTTATCCAGTGGTCAATTCCGCAATGGTTGCAGACAGGAGTAGCAAATTTAGCTCAACAGTGGGGATGGGAAAAAAGAGAATTCGTCGTGTCTACGGGAATGCGTAGTGCAGAACCATTTTTAGGTTTATCTCGGCAAATAATAGTTGCACAGAATACATACGAGTTACGTATTTTCCCTAAAAGCGCTTCTGAGGATCATGTTTGGCGCTTTGAATTCCAAAGTACAACTCCTGATGGTCAAATTCCTGCTGGGTTTAAGCTCCGACTACTAACGGAAGACTTACAAGCTTTTGAGAATAATCAAGATACGGCAACAACTCCTGTAAATATGTTGTATTTGGAAGTAATTTTGGAACTAGGAGAAGGATTGGTTTGGGAAATAGAACCCGCACCTGAAGACTATGACCGAGAGATTTTGCGGTTTTAATGTAATATAAAAAAATACTCAACAATTTCTTGTGGGGTGGGCGTCTCGCCCGCCCGTGGGTCAAGGCAGGCAAGACTTCGGCGTGAGCGCTCAGTCGAACGCTGCCCACCCCACAAGATTGGATAATTTATTAGTTGGAAGTCTCTAACAAAAGTATTCAAGACTACTGCACCAAACAGCAGTAGTCATAAGATGCACTAATGATTTTCTATCAAGTCGGGACTAATTCACCAGGACGCAACTTCGACCACTTACCCGTTTCCCGCTTAAAGCTCAGACAACCAACAACATCCCATTCCATTTCAATTACATCCTCTTTAGTCCGAATGTTGACATTGATAGAAGGTTCGTTCGGATCAAAATTTGGTGTTTCGGTCAAGTGAGGCTGTTGGTGCTGCCCCTCTACGGCATGATAGGTAAAACAGCTGTCTACATAGTGGCAGTTCACGCAAATACACATAATAGAACCAACTCCAGGCGCCTTTATTGTTAATCTAACTTAAGCCCAACTGTTATTGATGAGTTGCTGGGTTGATTTTTATTACAATGGATAAATCAGTTCCTTCTACCCTAACTCCCGAAAATTGGCCTTTTAGCTTAGAATTGCTGCCACAACCCGCTTACATGGTAGGTGGTGCTGTACGAGATGCCATCCTTGGCAGAACTCGTGAATATCTGGATCTAGATTTTGTTATCCCATTTAAGGCGGTAAAGGTAGCGAGAGTGATCGCACATCATTACAAAGCTGGTTTTGTGTTACTCGATGCCGAACGGCAGATTGCGCGTGTGGTTTTTCCCCACGCCACAGCAGATTTTGCCCAACAGTCAGGAAATAGTTTAGAAGTTGACTTGCACAGACGAGATTTTACAATAAATGCGATCGCCTATAATCCCCATACACAAGAAATTATCGATCCTCTGCAAGGTTGTGTAGACTTACAACAGGGCATTTTGCGAATGGTATCACCCGCCAACCTCAAAGATGACCCTTTGCGGTTAATGCGAGGTTATCGCCAAGCCGCTCAACTAGGTTTTACTATTGAGCCAGCTACCCAAGCCGCAATTCGTTCTTTGGCATCACATATCAGCAAAGTTGCAGCCGAACGAGTTAGGGTAGAAATTGGCTATCTACTGGCAAATTATCAAGGTACTTCTTGGATTACAAGTGCTTGGGAAGATGGTTTACTTGCCCCTTTTTTCAAAAACGCCACCCGTGAAAGCTTGATCAAACTAGCAGCAGTTGACAATGCAGCCGCCTTACTGACCCAAAATTGGCCACAATTAGGGGCACGACTGCAAGAGGATGTCCGCGATACTATCAAAACCACTTGGTTAAGTATTGCCAAACTTGCTTGTCTTGTCAACCCAGATCCAGAATTAGCAGAAATAGAGCTACAGGAACTAACTTATAGTCGTGCGGAAATCCGGGGTGTAACCACTGCTTTAAAAGTGTTACCGCAGTTTCAACTAGTTGATATGTCGTCGTTGCGAGAACAATACTTTTTGTTCCATGACGCAGATATGGTGTTTCCTGCTACGGCAGTGCTAGCTGTCGCACTTGATAGTTTAGTCGAGGCGATGTCTAATGACAAGCCACTACATACAGCAGGCGCGACAACAGAGGAAACCAAAGCAAGGGGTTGCCAAGTCTTGGCACCTTTGATTAACCGCTACCTGAACCCTGATGATCTGGTTGCTCATCCCACTGCATTAGTGAGCGGGAAGGAGTTGATTATAGCATTAGATATCCCAGCTTCGCCAATCATCGGCCAACTGTTGACAGAAATTGCCGTAGCACAAGCTGAGGGGAAAGTCTCAACACCAACAGAGGCGATCGCTTATGCACGTAATATCATGTCCGGGTAATTAGTTATAATTCCATAGTCATTGCACCCCACACGCCAGATACTCCACCTTTAAATCCTCTAAGCAAGAACATATTTGTCATTGTGTTGGCGTAAGCCTTCCCGTTGGGTACGAAGTGACAGCGTAGCGATCGCAATCACAATTCTATAACCGGGGTTTGATATAACTTACACATTTGGGATGCTCCCGATGTCGAGTATGGTATTAGCCGTATTACTAAATACAAGAAATCACACAGGAAATTCATAATTAGCAATTAATAATCACTGCAAATTTAAAGATGACTTTAAAAATGATTTAATGGATATATTTTGTGAGAAAGTTAATACAAAGGTATATTCACTGATTTCAAATTCATGGATTCTTTATCTATCAATTCCTTACTTGAAGAGTTGAAAAACCCGGATGCCACAGTCCGTGAAAAGGCAACTAGAAAAATCTGGCGGATCTGGTTTCAGCAAAAGGGAATCTATGGGCTGGAAATAATTGATCGCAGTCAAAAGTTACTCGATGCAGGTGAAATTATTCAAGCCGAAACAGCGCTGACGGCACTAATCAATGACCAGCCAGATTTTGCCGAAGCCTGGAATCGCCGTGCTTTCCTCTATTACAGTATTGGTGATTATCAAAAATCTTTGGCCGATTGTCAGATGGTTGTGCAGATAAATCCAATACATTTTGGAGCGCTTCACGGGATGGGTTTGTGTTATGCAGCACTAGGAGAGTATGGTGAAGGTATCCGAGCTTTTAAAGCTGCTCTAGAAATTCAACCCTATTCGCTAGTGAATCAAAAGTTGATTCTAGAATGTACATTTAGATTCAGCTATAACAACAGATAAGCAATTCAAAATGTTTAGGTAGCATTTCGTAGAGAATAAATGCTATCAGTAAGCATTTTGGCAGTCGGCTAGATGGGAATTCAAGCAAAGACAGTTAGGAGCAGGAGAGAGGATTATAGTTGTAAAAAATGTAGACAAATATTTCTTGGTAGTACTTATGATATCTCTTGATTACGTGCTTTTCAACTAACTGCATTCCTCTTCCTGACAAAGATTTACTCATAGGTTATGGCATGGATGCCGTGAACGCGATAGCACAAGTTATTCCCAAATAACTTTATCAAAAAAGTCATCTAAATCAAACATCGTTTAAATAACTTTATCAAAATTTAACAATCAAAAGCACCCCTCCCCGCTTGCTCTTAGGGGAGACAAAGCCAAAGCTGTGCTTTTGCTCTTTGGGGTTCTTCGGGTTTAATAAGTAATCAAGCGGACATGATATAAAATGATTTCGTGAGCAGGATTTCAAAGACTCAAATTGAGCCAAAAAAGTTTTTCACCCTGTGATCAGCTAATTTCAAAGTTTAGGTTAGTAAAGACATCGTTGCTTCTTCCTGTTAAAGCATTATCTAAGCGCCTGGATGATTTAACAGACGTGGAGGCGCTTGTTCACTCAATGTCAAAGAAGGTTAGGATCTGCTAGAGTTGCGATCGCAATGATTTCAGTGACTTTAAACTCTTGGTCTTTTTATCAGTTACGTTCTTTTTTGGAATACAAAGGCATTCAGTTTGGAGTAGAAGTAATTGCTGTTCCTCCAGCATGGACAAGCCAAACTTGCCACAAATGCCTACATATTGGGATGCGTTCTGATAAACGTTTCAAATGCACGGCAAAGACTTGTTCTTGGAGTGGTGATGCCGACTAATAACGGCAGCAAAAATATTGCAGCTATCGGGGTGACTATTGTAAACTCGCCCAAAGGCTCGAACTATTTGTGTTGTAATCTCAGCACAGATAGTTCAGGGCTGCTAAAAGCCCACACTGTACCGTCAGTGTGGGTAGTTTACTTCTAATGTTTTCTTATATGTATTGAATGAAGCAGGAGCCATTGACAAAACCCTCTCTGGAAAAATTTACAGACTTACTTGAGAGTTGAGCCATCTGCCCATAGTTTTGGATTTCCAGACAAGTAGCTAAAAAATAATTCTAAAGATAGATTGACATTATATTTGTTCGCTGAAGGTATCCTGCGATCGCAGCAAACTGGTTATAATTATCTTCCATCTCTCTGAGAAATTAATTCTCATCTACAGAGTATTTATATGGGACGTATTCGTTCTAAATCTGACCTACCGACAAAAATCTGTCCGGTATGTCAACGTCCTTTCACATGGCGTAAAAAGTGGCAAGATTGCTGGGAGGATGTGAAATACTGCTCAGAACGTTGTCGTCGTCGCCGTTCGGAAGCTAAAAATGAAACTAACCGCAACACAGACGCAAATAGCGCAAGGGATTAATGGAGTCACAGGTGCAACCTAAATTAATTATTCATGGGGGAGCTGGTAGTTCTCTCCACGGTAAAGGAGGATTGGAGGCGGTGCGCCGATCGCTCCATGAAGTAATAGAATTCGTCTATTCTCTGCTATTGTCAGGAGCAACTGCTTCTGAGGCGGTGGTACAGGGTTGCCAAATGCTCGAAGATAACCCCCGCTTTAATGCTGGTACTGGTTCAGTATTGCAATCTGATGGGCAAATCCGCATGAGTGCTTCCCTGATGGATGGCGCATCAGGGCGATTTAGTGGTGTGATTAATATCTCGCGCGTGAAAAATCCAATTAATTTAGCGCAATTTTTACAAAGTTCGCCAGACCGAGTGCTATCGGATTTAGGCTCGGCTGAGTTAGCGCGGGAAATGCAAATTCCCAGCTATAACGCTTTAACTGATTTGCGGTTACAAGAGTGGATACAAGAGCGCCAAGATAATTTTAAAAGCACAATGGCTGGCGTGGTTGCAGAACCTGAACTCATAGAAACCAGCAATGCTGGACGCGGTACCATCGGTGTGGTAGCTTTAGATGCCTACGGGAGCCTAGCTGCTGGCACTTCTACTGGTGGGAAGGGATTTGAGCGGATTGGAAGGGTAAGTGATTCGGCGATGCCAGCAGGTAATTATGCTACTAGTAATGCTGGTGTTAGCTGTACTGGGATTGGGGAAGATATCATTGATGAGTGTTTAGCGCCACGGATTGTAGTGCGTGTTACTGATGGGATGTCGCTGAAAGATGCCATGCAGCGATCGCTTGGGGAAGCGCACCAGAACAAACGGGATTTGGGAGCGATCGCCTTAGATGTTAGTGGAGCGATCGCTTGGGGGAAAACCAGCGAAATCTTACTCGCGGCCTACCACGACGGCGAAAAAATTGGCGACACCTTGGAATGGAATGATAGTGAATTGATTGGTTATTGTTGATAGGACTTACGCATCAAGTACGAAATGTAGGGGCAATTCATGTAGCTTTAGCTTCCCGCAGGGTATTGCCCCTACGGTAAATCAAGGCTTTCACTAACTTTTTGCGTAAGTCCCGTTAATCCTAAAAATCTCAATTTCTGGGTAATAGATTATCGTATTTTCAATCCAG
>NZ_JABXKJ010000108.1 GCF_017115085.1 Nostoc sp. NMS7
TAGTACTAGAGTACTATTTGTTAGCGATCGCATTGTGCCAGTTGCGTAAGTCCTGCAACAGGCAAATAGTGAATTCGCAGATCAAGTTAATTTTTGTAAATAATCATAAATGTTTCTAATATAATCAGATCGAAGATATTTTAACTGTTTTTTAAATATTTTATAACTTTAGCTTAACCTTACGCAAGTACGGTATTTCTAGTGCTATGTAGCAGTAGAAATACCGTACTCCTGGGCGATCACAAGATCAAAGACAATCAAAATATGGGGTCTTTCATTGAGCATTTTGTGCCAGAAAATCTCGTAAAGACTATAGCACAAAAATTAATCAAGAGTCCAAAAATATAGTACAAATTAACGCGTTGAAAGGGCTGGCACTGCCCACTCTACGAGATTCTAACGTTCACTTAAAATTCAATTCCACCAGGACTATTTAATGATGTTTAACCGTTCCAAACTGGCACTTGCCCTCACGATGGTTTGTGGTGCTTCTATTTCTATGGCAATTCCTAACCGGACAGCGATCGCCGCTTCAGCCCCTGGACCATATCAGCACGTGCTAATTTTGTCTGTAGATGGCTTGCGTAGTGCAGATATTCTAGACCCAGCACTAAAACCCTACTTAACCAACATCAACAGCCTCCGTTCAGTGGGGGTAACTTACCCTAACGCCTTCACTACTAGCCCATCCGACTCTTTCCCAGGGACTCTGTCCTATCTCACTGGTGCAGGTCCTGCGACCACTGGCGTTTACTACGATGATACCTATGCTCGCAACTTGACTGTACCGATCGCAGAAGGTGGTAATATTAATAGCCCCTTGGGAACTGAAGCAACCTACTTTGAATTGCTCGATTATTCCATTCCTGCTGATCCCAGCCATCCAGATCCGAATAATGTTATTTGGAGACTTGATGGTGGTGGTTATATCAGCGGCGAACCGACCAAAGGCTTTGTGCAAGGTGACTATGGTAAGGGGAGCATCGACAAAACTCGGTTGCCCCAAAATTGCTCTAGCGGCATCTGTAAGCCAGTTTATCCCTGGCAATATCTCAATCCTGACATTAATACGATTTTCAATGTGGCTCATAACGCTGGGCTGTACACTGCCTTTTCTGATAAACACGCAGGTGCCTACAATATCGCTCAAGGACGTGGTGGCGACTCGATTAACGATTACTACTCCCCTGAGATCAATGCAAGTGTCATCCTCGATCAAAACGGCAAGTTGAAAGATGCTGTTTCCTTTAACGCAGGCAAGCCAGTAATCGCTCCAAACGCTCATGTCGTCACAGATAACACAACCTATACCAAGGCTTACGACGATTTGAAAGTCAAAGCCATTCTCAATGAAATTAATGGTCGGAACTCTTTAGGAACCAAGAATGCACCTGTTCCTAACGTCTTTGCAATGAACTTTCAAGCTGTGAGCGTTGGTGAAAAGGCACTTAATGGCGGCATCAACAACAGTGGTAATCCGACTAACAATCCGAATGCGACCGGGGCTACTCCTCCGAAAGGACCGTCTAGCGTTTTGGTTGATGCTGTGCAGCATACTGACGAGAGTATCGGGAAAATTCTGTCAGCGATTCGCACTAATCCACATCTAGCTAAGAATACCCTGGTGGTTCTGGTTGCTAAACATGGTCAAGACCCCCGTAATGGTGTCGGAAATCTGCTTAAAGATAACTTGATACCGGATGCGATCGAATTCCACCTCGAAAATCCCAATGCCGTGAGTCAAGCTACTCAGGATGATGTCTCTCTGGTTTGGCTCAAAGATCAAAGCAAGATTAGCGATGTGACTCGATATCTGCGCGGTTTGAAAAATCTCCCTCTCTGTACAGGTACTTCATCAGGCTCTACGACTTCAGCACCTACCTGTAATCCTGGCATTGTCGAAGTTTACTCTGGGGCTTTAGCCTATCAGCTTGGTCTGGCTCCCAGCCCTAACCCGGACAACCGCACGCCTGATGTGTTCGTCCGAACGCTTCCTGGCTATATCTTTGTTGGTAATCCTTCAAAAGGTAAGAAGATTGCTGAACACGGTGCTTTGTTTACTGAGGATGCGACCAACATCGCTCTAGTGATTGGTGGTGATGGTTTATCAAATCATGTTAAGGGCACAACGGTAAATGATCAGGTTCATACAACTCAAATTGCTGTAACTGTTTTGAATGCTCTGGGTCTTAATCCCAATCTCTTAACAGGTGTACGGATTGAAGGAACTAAGGCACTGCCTGGAACCAGGATAAAGAGCAATTGAGATGACTAAGCCGCCCCATCACTAGAGCGACTCGTCTACAAAACCGAGTCCAAAACGCTTATACCACTTAGACATGAGATAAAATACCCCGTTCACATACTGCTATGATTCGTGCAGTATCTAAAACGCTCAAAATCTAAGCCTGATAAAGGTTTGGTAATAGCGATCGCAAAGCTTGTGAGAAATCCGGGTCAAGTATTTGAGAGTTGTCCCACACCGTTTTAATCCTGTACAAAGATATGTGTACACGGTAAATTATGGGTAAAGAATTGGGAGGGTATTACATCGATTTTGTCAACCTCGCGTTAACTAATCTTTTTGGTTTTCTTACACATTGTTTTTTTTGATTTGCGGTGTGACTTCCACTCACGAATGCTCATGACAATTGAGCCAAAGTCCCGACTGGCAAAGGCTGTTGTTTTATTTGCACTGTGCCAAATTGTATCCGCCTCGGTTGGTTCAAGTGGAGGTGTACAGCGATCGCAATATCGGTCAAATAGTTGGCGTGGTTCGGGATGACAAGCAATTCCGTGTCTAGTGAGTAAATTAGATGTACCCAGTAGGTTACGAGCTAATTTGTAGCCAGAATTGTTTCTGTTTCCCTCAAATTCACCATAAGTTAGTAAAGTGCGATCGCTAAAAGTTAAACAAATAGATAAAGGAACAGACACTCCGCTAGCGCGTAGCTGTTTAAGAGATGAGCGATTATCTCTGGTTGTAGCCTGTGTTACTGTCCCTCGTCGGCAATGTAAGGTTGGGCGAGGTGCAGTAATAGAATGTTGCAGTAACGCTGTTTGTGGGTCGATAACTTCTCCACTTTTCGCTCTTGTGAGAAGCTGCACCCACTTGCGCCAACGTTGCTCAGAAAGTTCGTAGGGAAATAAGGCTGTAGAATCAAATGCGGTTTCTAGTTCTTCCACATTGTACTGACAGTTTGACCAATGCTCTAGGGTAATGGGGATGGTTCCACTCAATATTCCATCCACCACCCGTCTGCGAAGCATACCTGGCAGTCTCATGGAACGAGCTAAGTTGCAAATGGCTGGATCTGCGTTTTGGATAATCGTCAGGTGGCGATTGAGGTACAGCCATTCAGCAGGATTTAAGGAATGGCTGCATTTAAAGTAAACGTGCAGGGATTTCCCACCTGTATAAACTACGGCGGCGGGTTCCAAGTTGATTTCATCCTTTAGCCGATCTACATTCCATTTGGCAAACAAACTCAGCATTCGCTTCAGGGGGAATTACCCAAGATTCATTTAACCAAGGCTTAAGTTCGTTTTTTTTAGAACTTGTCGTACACTTTCATGGGAAATACTCTCTACATATCCTAATGTCACTATTTGGTCTGCCAACAACCTCAATGTCCAACGGCTATATCCCTCTGGTGGGTTACTACAAGCCGTTGCTACCAAATGGGCTTCTGCTTCTCCGTCTAGCCGTCGCAACTTCAATGAATGTCGCTGACGCTTTTCAAGGGCATTGTCTAAACTTTCTTCCACAAACCGTTGCCGGACACGCTCAATCGTTCTGGTGCTAACCTAGAAAGCATCACTGATAGCTTGATCTTTCCATCCCCCATCTGGATGATTTATATCTGCTTTAAGAATTATATGAGCGTGATTGATTTTAGCGGCGGCAGCAATACCTGTTTTGGTTAATTTTTCTAGACTTTGACGTTCCTCAGCAGTCAGAGAGACAATATATTGTTTTGAAGGCATAGCTTAATAAAATGCAGGAAATATATCTCCTAGTATCCGTCAAAATGTATTTGACAGACTACTAGTACAAGACCACCAACCGATATTCGGTGGGTTAAAGTTCTGGAATTTTTACGCAGCAACAATCTCGCACCCAACAGCCGCAAACTCTACGAACGCGAACTCAAAAGGTTTTTGGCTTAGAGTGAGCTGCACTATCATGAACTGCGTCCACGTCATCTTGCGCTATATAAAGAATACCTAAGAGATGAAATACAGACTGATGCAGGTAAACCCCTTTCAAAAAGCAGCATTAATGCGGGAATTGCAGCACTCAAAAGCTTTTTCAAATGGATGTGTTACACGTATCCTGAAATTATTGCTACTAATCCCACACTGGGGATTAAACTGGAAAAAGTGCCATTGCCACCAGCCCAGAGTTTAACCCCAGAACAGATGGAACAGGTTTGGTCAGCGTTGGAATTGTTGGGAGAAACAAGGCAACGCGATACAGCACTGGTTCACATTCTCAGTCATGGACTCCGTGCTGGGGAAGTTGTACAGCTAAATGTTGGCTCATTTGATGGCAAGCTGCTGTTTTTACCAGATACTAAAACTAATGAACCACACTTAGTTCCACTGCGAAAAGAGAGTCGGGAAGTTTTAGCAGAGTATTTGCTTACGCGCGAACAGCAGGGAGAGGTTTTGACCAGTCTTAGCCCATTGATGATTTCACATCATGCTTCATACAAGGGTGAACGCTTGAGTTATCACGGCATTTACTTTGCTGTGGAAAAAATCGGTGAAATAGCTCACATTGAGGATTTAAATCCTCACTCCTTTCGACATACTTACGCTACTGACTTATTGCTATTGGGAGTTGACCCCAGCCATGCCCGTAAGCTAACGGGACATCAAAGCGAGAAAGCGTTTCGGCGGTATACCCTTCGCAGCGAACAAGAAGCGGCGATCGCTGCCTACTATCGTGCAATCGGTGAAACTCAAGTGGAGTAGAGTATGCCGAAGCCGTTAGACCCCAAGTGTCAGCTATGTTCTAAACTACCAACAATTCAAGCCAAAGTTTTACATGGAACAGCAGGGGATGGGTGTTGGAATCCAAAAGTCTGCCACAATCGCCGCTCATTCTATCGCCACCGCTCCCAGAATAATTCAGCAGAAATTGATGCGATCGCAGTCGAACCACCAGCAACATATTTTGCAGTGCTGTATTTGTATAAAGAGCCAGGGGATAAGCCATTGCACGCCTTGGGCGCAGAACTCTGGCTGGGACAACAGCCTATTTGTCGCTTAGAACCAATTCACTGCTTTGGGTTAACGGCGGGTAAAATACGCACTTATACAGATCAGGTGTTGCAGGCATTTGCGAAACAATATAGTGTTTCACTATATCAATACTTCGGACAATTTTTAGTTGAGGGAATAGACAAGAAAGCTATTGAGCCATTAAGGTGCTGATTAGAACAAACAAGCACCGACTCGATAGCCATATGGAAATTGTACAAAGCTTACTAAGCAAAATGGGGATTTTCCATAAACCACAGATAAAAGCATTGACAACGCTGTTTGCGACGATTCTAATTGCCTGTGGCAAGGTAAACTTTACCAACTTGAGCCGCTACAGCGGACGAACAGAGAGAACTTATCGCCGACAGTTTAAAAAACAGTTTGATTTCGCTCAGTTCAACGCAGAACTAATCAAAGCAGCAACGTCTGAAAATCACTCGATGATTGCCGTGATGGATTGTTCATTCATTGCCAAAAGCGGGAAAAAGACCTTTGGACTAGACCAATTTTATAATCAGTAAACCAAAAAGTTTTTTAGAAGCTTTACCAAGCAAACATTTCAGCCAAAGTCAGAGATATCACAAAACAACGTTTTGTTGAGCATTTCAGACGATCACCCTAGTCATCTTCAAGCGATCGCTCTAAGATCCCTCTAAAACCAATGGTCAATACTCCTGATTAACGATGGCTGAAACCCTTGTTTTTTCGTTGGCTTTTAAAAGTTTGTGGTTTACTGATAATGGCAGTCACAATCGAGTCGAGAGAGGATTAGAGATATCGTTGGTGGCGGTAGTAGATGTAGAAACGGAAGTGGCCTATAGTCTGCTTGCTGAACAAACATTTGACCAAGGCTTCTGTCCAGAACTGACGCGGATGGACTACTATCTCCACCACCTGGAAATTGCTCAACCTCAATTACCTCCGCAAGTTCGCTACCTTGCTGTGGATGGAGCATATGCCAAAGAGCCATTTGTTAAGGGAGTCAGAGCACTGAAGCTGGATGTGATTAGTAAACTGCGCCGAGACGCAAATCTACGATATGTGTTCGAGGGTGAACAGAAAGCACGGGGGGCTAAACGCAAATATGATGGCAAAGTTGATCTAGCCGATCCTACTCGCTTGACTTGGGTACGCGAACTGCAATCAGGGGGTGAGCTTTACACAGCAGTTGTATGGCACATTTCATTCAAGCGCAAGATCTGTCTGGTTTATTTACTTGACCACCGTCAGCCTGACAAACCGAGTTATGCTGTCTTATTCTCGACAGATATCAACCAATCCGCAGACGATATTTATCGTTTCTACAAACTGCGTTTTCAAATCGAATTTATCTTCCGCGATGCTAAACAGTTTACCGGGCTGAGTGATTGTCAAGCCCGTGATGTTAAAAAGCTTGACTTTCATTTCAATGCCAGTTTCACTGCCTTAAATCTTGCCAAGCTCAATGCTCATCAACAGCAGTCTGCTCAAAAACCCTTTATCTTTTCTATGGCGAGTGTCAAGCGACGGGCACTCAATGAGCATTTGCTCGACACCTTTATTTCAATGTTAGAACTCTCGCCGACTGTAATTAAATCCCATCCTAACTACCAAAACCTACGATCTTACGGCGTTATTGCTGCTTAATTTTGTCCAGAGTATTGATAGAGGTAACGATACCTTAAATGTTAGCGGTTCAAGGGGCAATAATACTCTCAACGGTGGTGTAGGTAATAATATCTTGATTGCTATCGGTTCAACAGGTGATAACCTGCTCAAGGGAGGCAATAGCAGTTACAGTATCGATTCCGGCGGTGCTGGTAGCGATACCTTAAATGTTAGCGGTTCAATGGGCAATAATACTCTCAACGGTGGTGAAGGTAATGATATCTTGATTGCTACCAATTCAACAGGCAATAACCTACTCTATGGGGGCGATGGCAGTATATATTAAGATAAACCATTTTTTTATGCCCGACAAGCCGACAAATAATCGCCCCCAATTAAATATCAGGTTAGACAAAATCAACATACTGGCAGAACGCCTGGTTCAGATGACAAGTTTTTGAGCCTCAGTAGTTAACTGAGCCAAATCTTTCAGCTTGGGAGCGAGACTTTCACTAAGTTCACATCTGATGTGAGCTTGGTGGAGTACAGATGTGCTGCTCAAGCTCACTCAGGAAAGTTGTAATAAATCTGAGGAGCTTGCTCGGCTCATATCACAATGGAATTAAATCTCTTTGTTTCTACTTTTGCACTAATATTTGTGGCTGAACTACCAGATAAAACTGCTTTTGCAGCTTTATTACTTGCCACTTGTCATCATCCTCTTGCAGTTTTCACAGGCGCGGCAGCAGCATTTGTGATTCAGAGTCTTGTTGCAGTCGCATTCGGTAGTTTATTTAGCCTTTTACCACCGATGCTTATTCATATAGGTGCGGGGATTTTGTTTTTAGTATTTGCAATCATGATGTGGCGCAAGAAGGAATCCAGTGGTGAGGATGTTAAATGTGATCAGCAAGCAAACAAAGCTCGTTTTTCTAAATCTGTTGCATCAACATTTATGACTATTTTTATTGCTGAATGGGGAGACTTAACACAGTTGGCAACAGCTACTTTAGCAGCTAAATATCATTCTCCAATCACTATCTTCTGTTCCGCAACTTTAGCACTTTGGGCTGTGACGGCTATTGCGGTAATAGTCGGATATAAAGCTAAACATATAATAGAGCAAAACTTGTTACAGAGAGTTGCGGCAACTGCATTTGCGGTAGTAGGAATCGGACTCTTGGTTAAACACTAGTATTAGTACTAGTCCCACGGCGGGAGCTATTAAAGATCAAATCAGGGAATTGGGTTAAAATCTTGCCTTGTCCGTTGCCGTCTACTTTCATTTTTGCGATCTCAAAGGGGTTACACGAAATAAATCCAAAATCCGAGCAAACAAAGACGGGGAATCGAAGCGAGGTAAGCAAAGCCAGTCAATCGAACCACAACTACTCACCAGAGCTGTGACAAATGTAACTGGATTCTTTTTCGGTCTCTGCCACTATAGTTATCAACACATACATCTTGAACTTGAAAGCAGGGGAGCAAGTAGTAATTTTAGTAACCTTTCAGGATAGTTTAATTCAACAATACTCATACTCTCTTTTTCACTAAATAGCTAATTTTAAATTGGTGAATCGTAATAAAAATTATCTAAAGTTAAATAAAAAAACGTATTTTTATGGGACATTTAGGATCATCTTTTCTTCTCTCAGTTTCATCTAATATTGATAACTTCGCTCTGGGAATTGCCTCTGGAGCCAAAAACCTAAAAATCGGTAGACTTAGCAACTTAACTATTGCGATATTTTCGGCTATTGGTGCATTTATATCTATGTCACTAGGAGAAAAATTGGGGAGATTTTTATCTGCTGATCTAGCTAATTTATTAGGTTTTATTGCTCTATTAAGTGTAGGATTTTGGGGATTATGGGATACATTCAGGTTACACAAAAAAGAAACACTAAATCAGAAAACCCCTTCTGTCAATCAACTGGATTACACTATCTTTATAGAAAAACCCGAAACAGCAGATTTAGATAACTCTCATTTCATCGACGTTAGAGAATCTTTAACTTTAGCGTTGGCTTTAACAATCAACAATGTAGCTGGTGGTTTTGGAGCCGGACTTTCTGGTTTAAATATTCCCGTTACCACTTTTTTAACCTTTTTCTTTAGTCTGTTAGCAATTGAATTTGGATATTTTATGGGTAAGAAGTTCACTTCTAGAATTTCTGCTAAATGGTCGGGAATTATCTCAGCATCTCTGATAATTTGTTTAGCAGTATATGAATACTTTATTTAAAAAGAAAGTCAGAATATGCCCCAGTAGCTGTCGGGTTTTGGGGACAGGGGAAAAATTTTACCCAAAACCCGAATCCAGTTCCGAGCAGTATTACGATCGCTTCCAGCGGGCGGTTACGCCATCGCAGCTACCCGCCCATAGAGTTCAAGGTGATTATTGGTTGTGCAAGTACGAACCTTCGCCCAACATGGCAGTCCCGAATAGCAATCAGCAAGACTTGACTCTGCGCTCAAAACTGGCGATTTTAGTTCTTAGTTTTTGCCTTACACCCCTACACCCTCACGCCCTCACGCCCAAAACCCTTATACCTTATAGATGCTATCCCATTGCCGTCGAAATCCTGAACTAAGGGAAAAGTTCAAATTAATTTTTTGGAGACTGCGCCTGGGTTAAGCAATTTCTCAATGTTTCGGCTAACACCTGTACGTTGGGTTCCTTAAGTA
>NZ_JABXKJ010000199.1 GCF_017115085.1 Nostoc sp. NMS7
GAGACGCGATTAATCGCGTCTGTACAGGAGTTAGGAGAGACGCGATTAATCGCGTCTGTACAGGAATTAGGAATTAGGAGTTTGGAGTTTGGAGTTAAAAACCTAAACTTGAGACTTAAAAATCTCTAGCTTTATTCAAAATTTGCAATTAAAAACTCTTAACTTCTCACTTTTTCTAAGCTGGTGGAATTTGTGGAGAGAAAATATCTGTGAAATTCTCCTCAAGCAGCAAATCTGGTGTTTGTATAATAAATGGAAGTTCGGCTCCGACTAAACCTCTTTGGATGCGTTCTAAAGTATCACTAAAAACGACAAACAGAGGATATATGGTATTAGATCCCTCACTCAAAATATGACTGTGGTAAAGAGGCATCAACCACTCATAATCATTGTCCAGCCAAACTTGGGTTTGTCGCCAACGTCCTAACAAATCAGAAAAGTCTTCATGAGCGCGATGAATAAAGACTAAAATTTCTGGTTCAGTTTTGATTTTCCACTCAGGATCGCACATCAAAATTGCCACATCACAGGGTAAGCAAATCGTTTGTGGGGCTGTGGTAGCAGTGTTGTGAAAACGGACAATTGGCAAAGGTATAGTGATCACACTTTCATCTGGACGGCGCAAACTGGGAATCATCTCCAAGTATGGCCGATATTGCTTTAGTAAGGCGATCGCAGCTAGATGATTACTGTACTCTGCTAAACTCGCTTCGTACTGAGATTTTTGCACAGTCATAATTTATTAAATAGTGAGTAGTTAAAAGTGATAAGTTAAGAATCAAATTTAGAAGTTAGAAGTTAGAAATACAAGTTTTAACTCCTAACTCTTAACTATTAATCCTCTATCCCAAGGTTTCAAATACTTTAAACATAGGTAGATACATCGCTAGCAAAATGGTTCCAACCATCCCCCCTAGAACTACAATCATCACTGGTTCCAAAATACTGGTCATTGCTTTTACTGCCTGCTCAACTTCATCTTCATAGAAATCGGCAACTTTCATCAACATTGCATCTAATTCTCCAGTTTCTTCTCCGATACTAATCATCTGAATTGCCATAGCCGGAAAAACGCTTTCACTTTGTTGTAAAGCAATGCTAATCATGCCTCCTTGTTGAATCTCAAGGCGGGCTGCATCTATGGCATTGGCAATCACTTGGTTTCCTGATGTATCTCGGACAATTTCTAAGCAAGTTAAAATTGGCACACCTGAACGAGTCAAAGAACCAAAAGTTCTGCTAAAGCGGGCGACGGAAGATTTTTGAATTAAGTCGCCAAACAACGGCATCTTCAGGGAAAGACGATCAATTGTGAGGCGACCACCAGGAGTTTTACCGAATTGTCCATAGCCAATTTTGAGCCCGACAATAATAAAGAGAAGGATGACAGCTTTCGGACTTCTCAAAAATTTACTAGTATCCATCAAGAATTGCGTTAGAGGTGGTAATGTAATTCCAATTTGTTCAAAAATCGTGGCAAAAATGGGAATAAGAAAAATGGTCATGCCGAGGAAGATCGCAACTGCTATAAAACCCACAACCACTGGATAAGACAATGCTGATTTAATTTGGTTTTGTAAGCGGGCAACATCTTCTAACAATTTGGCTAAACGATTTAATACTTCGTCTAGAACACCACCAACTTCGCCAGCTTGAATCATACTCACATATAATCCATCAAAGCAGTCAGGATGTTTCCGCATTGACTCTGAAAGATTCATTCCACTTTGAACATCAATGCTAATCTCCACAAGAGCTTGTTTCAGTTTAGGGTTACTACACTGTTCAGAAAGTACCCCCAGACTTCTAACGATCGCAACTCCCGCATTCATCAAAACGGCAAATTGACGCGAAAAAACAGCTTTGTCTTTCACAGAAACCTTAACTAAGGAATTCTGGAAATTTTTTATGGCAACATCTAGTTGAAATCCTTGAGATTGTTTCACTTCTTGGACTACAAAACCTTGCTCTCTGAGATTAGTCCGAGCTTGTACCAAGGATTCGGCAACAATTTTTTCTGATCGGGATTTTCCTTGAGAATCCCGCACACGGGCAACATAGTTTGGCATAAATTAATTCAAAATGGGCATTGGGAAAGGAGAGGCAGGAGGCAGGGGGTAGAAGTTCTTTAATTTTGAATTTTGAATTGATTTCTCCCCAGTTCATTTAATGCGCTTTGGCAGCCGCACCGGGTTTCGCACCTGCTGCCTGGGGCGGTGCCGCAGTACCGATGAGACGTTGGATTTCATCTGGCTTAGAAGTCTTAGACATCGCCGCTTCAAAGGAGATCGTTCCGGCTTTGTACATATCGGCTAAAACCTTCTCCAGAGTTTGCATTCCCAATTTACCGCCAGTTTGAATAGCTGAGTAAATTTGAGATGTTTTGCCTTCTCGAATCAAGTTGGAAATAGCGGGAGTGACAATTAGAATTTCTTGAGCCATTACCCGCCCATATTCACCGGGTTTAGGATTTTTCTTAGACACCAAGGTTTGGCTAAATACCGCCACTAAGGAGTTAGACAACTGCACCCGCACTTGGGTTTGTCTTTCATGGGGGAAAACGTCAATAATCCGGTCAACTGTCTGGGCGGCGGAACTGGTGTGTAGTGTGCCAAATACCAAGTGTCCTGTTTCTGCGGCGGAAATTGCCAAAGAAATCGTTTCCAAATCGCGCATTTCCCCTACCAGAACAATATCTGGATCTTCCCGCAAAGCTGCTTTCAAGGCATTAGCAAAGCTCTTGGTATCTTCACCCAGTTGTCTTTGGTGAACTAAGCTTTTAATTGGTTCGTAGACAAATTCAATCGGGTCTTCTACCGTTAAAATATGCTCTGCTTTGGTGCGGTTAATCAAGTCAATCATTGCCGCTAGGGTAGTTGTCTTGCCGGAACCTGTAGGGCCTGTCACCAGAATTAATCCTCTGGGCTTATCTGTCATTTCCCTTACCACATCTGGCAAACCTAATTTTTCAAAGTTAGGAATCTTAGAACTTAATGCCCGTAAGCAAGCAGCATAAGAACCACGTTCTTTATAGACATTGACCCGGAAACGAGCCAAACCTTTAACACCATAGGAACAATCCAACTCCCAGTTCTGCTCCAAGGTTTTACGCTGGGTATTGTTGAGCATACTAAAAATCAGTCTTTGACACTGATCAGCTGTCATTACATGCTCACCTATGGGGGTGAGTTTGCCACTGATGCGGAAGTAGGGAGGCAAACCTGCGGATAAATGCAAATCCGAACCACCCATTTCAATCAATTGCTCCATCAGGTCTTCAATCATCATTTCCATAGTTCTGCTTCCTTTTAATGTTTGTTATTTGTCCTTTGTCAGTTGTCCTTTGTCATTTGTTTAAAGTTACTAAGCATCGACTAATGACTAATACTTCGGCTTCGCTCAGTACAAGTGACCAATACTTCTCTACGAGAGGCTGCGCCAACGGCTTCGCTCAGTACAAGTGACCAATACTTCTCTACGAGAGGCTGCGCCAACGGCTTCGCTCAGTACAAGTGACCAATACTTCTCTACGAGAGGCTGCGCCAACGGCTTCGCTCAGTACAAGTGACTAATACTTCTCTACGAGAGGCTGCGCCAACGGCTTCGCTCAGTACAAGTGACCAATACTTCGACTTCGCTCAGTACAAGTGCCCAATGACTACTTTTGAAACCGAGATGTCATACAGTAGGGACAATCCAGCCATTCTGGTTTTAATGTGGCATCGCAAGTCAGGCAGGTAAGACCAGTCTTGCGTTTGGCTTTTAACTCGGCTTCTAAACCAGTATCAGTAAACGTCACCCGTTCTACTTCTTCGAGGGTGGTGGAACCTTGGCGCACTAAGTCCAAACTGTAAGACAGCAAGGTTTTCATGCCCTCTTCTATTGCTACTTCCTTGATACGTTCTGTGGGTGCATCTTCGTTGATCAGAGTTTGCAGGTTTTCCGTAACTCGCATGACTTCATAGACACCACAACGCCCTTTGTAGCCGATGCCATTACATTTTGGGCAAAGCTGATTTTTAGTTTTGGCTTGGGCGATCGCATCTAATGTCAAGGTGTTAGCTTTATAAAAGGTGACTTCGATATCTGAGGAAGCTGATAGACCATAACGACCCAATTCCTGCACCGTAGGAGTGTAGGGAATACGACATTCAGAACATACACGCCGCACCAAACGTTGAGCTAAAACGCCAATTAGGGAACTAGAAACCATGAATGGCTCAATACCCATTTCTCCCAAACGAGCGATCGCACCTGGGGCATCATTGGTATGTAAGGTAGTTAATACTAAGTGACCCGTCAACGCAGCCTCAATTGCTGTTTTTGCCGTTTCTTTATCCCGCGTTTCACCCACCAGCAGCACATCTGGATCTTGCCGCAAGAAAGCCCGCAGAGCGGTAGCAAAATCCAGCCCTTTTTCCCGGATCACCTGTACTTGAGTAATCCCTGGAAGGCTGTACTCAATTGGGTCTTCCACAGTACTGATATTAATACCGGGATCATTCTTTTCTGATAATGCAGAATATAACGAGGTTGTTTTTCCAGAACCAGTTGGCCCAGTTACCAAAATTAGACCAAAGGGACGGCTCACCATATCCTGGACAATTTGTAAAGTTTCCGGGTCGGTAATTAACTTATTTAATCCCAGTTGGGTAGAGGAGTTATCCAAAATCCGTAGCACTACCTTTTCCCCGTAACGGCTGGGTAAGGTGCTGACGCGGAAATCTACTTTACGTCCCTCAAACAGCCGCCGGATGCGTCCATCTTGGGGTATACGCCGTTCCGCAATGTCTAGATTGGAGATGATTTTAAATCGGGCTGTCACCGCCGGGATGATTTTTTTCGGTAGGGGATCGAAAGCTTCGCGCAGTATGCCATCCTTCCGAAAGCGAATGCGTAAGTTTTCTTCTTGTGGTTCGATATGAATGTCAGAAACGCCCTCATGCAAGGCTTTAGCCAGGATTCTGTTGACTAGGTTGATGACTGGGGCATCCTCTGCACCCTTCATCGCCGCCCCTAGATCAGTCTCCATTTCTTCTGGAGCATCCGCAAGATCAAGATTTCCGAGGTTTTCTAAATCCTGATTAATATCTGTAAACTTTGCTTGGTCTAGGTGCTTCTGCTTAACAGCCATTTCATCCAGGTATTGGTTGATTAGCTGTTGGTAGTCTTCCTGTGTAATCACCATCCGCTGCAATACCAAGCTTTGGGGGCGCAAGATACGGTTCAGGTCATCGGAAGCCTCAAGATTATCTGGAGCAACCATCGCCACTAAAACAGAGGGCGGGGTTTGGTCTTGGTGTTTTGACAGTGGTACTAAACGATGGCGACGACAGATATCCACTGGGATAAGGGTTTCAATCAGATTCGCCATCATCGTGGTGTCAAAGGAGTTGACTTCTGGATCGAGGAATTCAACACCGTATAGTATTTTAAGTTCAAATAGCTGCTGTTTTTTATATTGCCTGAGCAACTCAGGTGATAGTTGTTGACCAGTGATTGACTCTAGTACTTCCGTTAGGGGTATGCTAGATTTGCGGCTTTCAATTAGTGCCTGCCTCATCTGGTCGGTATTGACATAACCAGATAGCACTAGCTTGTTCCCGAAGGGCGAAAACTCTGTTTTGGTAGTTAGAGCGGTACTGCGCCGTTGTGCTGAGGAGTAAGTCATAAATGAGCAATTGATTTAGGGAAACCTCTGTTTAGAGTATTCCCGTAGTGGGAGACAGAATTCTCATTTACCAAAAAAGTCCTGAGTCACCGAACTTCTGAGCAACGAAAGCCGCCGCTTTGCTCAACACTTCCTCCTGATTCGAGCCGTCGCGCAATTTTACGTACTTCTCCTGTAATAAGTAGCCGTTTTAACGAGGGGTTAATATATCTTCAGAGTTATTGATATAGATATGCATTAAGCTAATGATATATTTCAGCTACTTGCAAATTTTCTCAGGAGGTAACGCCATGACAAGAATGGCTGTTCAAACACCGGAGTCGGTTCCCTGGTGGGCAGGGAACGCCCGGTTAACTAAACTCTCAGGGCGACTTTTGGGCGCTCACGTTGCTCATGCGGGTTTCTTTTTCTGAGTTGCATGAACTTGGCAAAGGTATCCTTGCGTAAATTATTGCGATCGCGCAGCCTCTTTGAAAGAGAATCAATTGCAAAACCATATATCAGGTGACAATATGTCGAAAAAAATCGGTCTGTTCTACGGTACTCAAACTGGCAACACTGAATCTGATGCTGAGAAAATTCGGGATGAGTTTGGTGGTGATCTTGTAACATTACATCCCATTTACGAGGCGGATACTACCACTTTTGATGAGTATGACTTGCTGATTATTGGCTCTCCCACTTGGGATATTGGTCAACTTCAGAGCGATTGGGAAGGCTTTTTCCCCGATCTGGATCAAATAGATTTTAGTGGTAAGCGGGTTGCCTATTTTGGTGATGGAGACCAATATGGCTATGCCGATAATTTCCAGGATGCAATTGGAATTATCGAAGAAAAAATTTCCCAACGAGGCGGTAAAACTGTTGGCTACTGGCCAACAGAGGGATATGACTTTGAGCAATCTAGAGCTTTGAGAAATGGCAAGTTTGTCGGATTGGCACTTGATCAAGGTAGTCAATCTGAGTTAACAGACGAGCGAATTAAAACTTGGGTTGCTCAGTTGAAAACAGAATTTGGTTTGTAGAAAGTCAACTTAAAACCAGGGCGAATAGAATTCGCGGCTATACAAACTTCTCGTCCGCCTGCGCGGACTAAGGAAAAATTGAGTGTTTGAAACCCACGCAGGCGGTCACTGAGCTTGCGTTGCCCTGAGCTTTGTCGAAGGGTCGAAGTGTGGGTTTTGCCTGTATAGACGCGGTTTCTAACCGCCCTTTTAGCGTTAAGTTAACTGAAATTGATAATTTAGAAGTTATAGGTATTTATGTCTGATTCATTTGATGTTTTGTGGTTAAGTGCCAGTCATGCTTTACAGCGTTTTGATAAACCATTACTTGATTATTTATCTGGGTATATAAGCGTCGCCCAGTGGGAATACCAGCAAACTAAAGATGAAGCCAGTTCCATAGATCAAGCTGTGGAGTTGCTGTATGACTTTTTAGAATGGCGCGCTCGCCCCGTGCATCTAGCAGGTCATAGTATGGGTGGTGCGATCGCCTTAAGCTATGCCCGTCGATTTCCTCAAAAAGTGCGATCGCTCACTCTCCTGGCTGTAGCAGCTCAACCCGCCAACACTTGGCAAGCTCACTATTACTTTCAACGACAACTTTTTAGCATCAGCCGCGAACTAATTTTGGCCAGCAACGTTCGCAGTCTTTTTGGAAATCAACCGCCTCATACCACTAAGAAGTTAGTAGCTGCCTTAGATAAAGATTTAGAACAATCTCCATCATCACACTCTTTGTTTAAGTTGGTTTATTTACCCAAGGGTGGAGTTTCTATGCCAATGATGGTATGTGGTAGCAACAGTGATCCCGTAGTCAGCCCACCTGCATTGCATGATTGGTTGAATTGGTTGAAGCCAGAAGATAAACTCTGGGAATGCCCACAAGGGTATCATTTTTTTCACTACTTTTATCCTCAACAGGTTGGCGAACAGATGTTGAGTTTTTGGCAACACCATCATCCGCATCTACTGGAAGCATCTGCACTATCCCTAAGCACTTCTACATATTCATAAAGGCAGAAAAACTCACACTTAAAAACTAATATTTGCTTGCATAGTTTGAGCGGTGGATGATGCTGGAAACGAGATGGCGCGAGCTATCAAACAACTGCTGCCTGGGGCGACCAAGATGCATCCACAAGCAGTGGACTGGAATGAGCAACTAAAGGAGCAGCAACAGCAAGAAGAAAAGCCCACTGCAAATTAACCAAAGCAACCATTCAAGTAGCCGTAATCAACACAGAATGACAAAAGCAACTACAGCATTACCTAAAGGCTGGAAAACGCCCCAAATATCACCTTTATTAGGTCTGACTTTCGGACTATTGATCCTGCTAATTTGCTTGGTGTACAGCGTTACACTGGGTGCAGTAGAAATACCTCTACAAAAGATTTTTGCATCCTTTGTTACCTTTGACGGCTCCTATGAACACTTAGTTATTCAGACTGTGAGATTACCGCGATCGCTCATTGCTATCCTTGTAGGAGCAGCCTTGGCAGTATCGGGAGCATTAATGCAAGGTTTGACACGCAACCCCTTGGCAGATCCAGGGATTTTAGGTATTCAGTCGGGAGCAGCACTGGCTGTAGTTGCAACAATTTTTGTTTTTGGCAACTCAAGCTTGAGTATTTTAACCATTGTGGCCTTTTTGGGTGCAGGCGCCACAGCAATGTTAGTCTACTTCCTGGGTTCTCTGGGACGAGGAGGCGCTACCCCACTGAATCTGACAGTAGCAGGTGCAGCACTCACGGCTCTGATCTCTTCCCTAACCACTGGTGTCTTGATCGTTAGTCAACGAACCTTAGAAGAAATTAGATTTTGGTTAGCTGGTTCATTGGCTGGTCGAGATACCATTATATTCTTCCAAGCACTGCCTTTTGTTGTCATGGGATTAATACTTGCTTTTGCTATCGGTAGACAGATTACTACCATAAGTCTCGGTGAAGATGTGGCAAAAGGCCTAAGTCAACAGACAGCTTGGGTAAAAATAATTACTGCTATTAGCGTGGTTTTACTGGCGGGAAGTTCAGTAGCTATTGCCGGGCCAATCGGCTTTATTGATTTAGTCGTTCCCCACGTAGTGAGATTTTTCATTAAAGGCGATTACAGTTGGATTTTACCTTATTCTGCACTGTTAGGCGCAATTTTTCTGTTAGTTGCAGATATTAGCGCTCGTGTGTTGCTAAAGCCCCAGGAATTACCGGTGGGTGTGATGACAGCACTTGTTGGCGCTCCTTTTTTTGTGTACTTGGCTAAGTCAAAGGTGAAAAGATGAAGGTAGATTGGCTAGTCATCCGTTCCGAGGCGATATCTTTTCGGATTGACCGACGTGTACCACTGATGTTGCTTTGCTTGGCAGTAGCGACTGTAGTAGTGATGGTGATGAATGTAGGCAGGGGTGAATATGCGATCGCTCCTTTGGATATCGTCAAAACGTATCCGCTCAATAAGTTGCGGTAAGCAAAAATTATTAGCGATTGTTGAATCAAT
>NZ_JABXKJ010000215.1 GCF_017115085.1 Nostoc sp. NMS7
CTCAGGGCAGGCAAAGTCAGTACAAGTCAGTCGAACGCTGCCCACCCCACAAGAGTTTTACTTTCAGGTAATATGCAAGTTAAATGTCTAACAGCTTACTACTTAGATAATCTTAACTTTTGGAGTTTAACAGTTATTAGTTATCAGTGTCATCACTTAAGTTTAAGTTCTACGTCAGAGGTTTATCCCACAAATTTTATTTGTCAGTCCCTTGATGTTTTTGTCTGGCAATGTTGCTTAATTTGGCTTTTAAATCTGCCCATTTGATCCCTTCTAGGCTGGGCAAAACAACATTAGCGGCTCCAACTCGTTCAACAGGTCCCAGTCCTACCGCCCACATACCAGCAGCTAGAGCCGCGTCAACACCTGCTGCGGCATCTTCAACAACTACAGATTCCTCTGGTTGGATTCCTAGCTGCTTGGCTGCGTATAAAAATAGGTCGGGTGCTGGCTTGGGTTGCTCTACACTATAACCGTCTGCGATCGCATCTACTTTATCCCCAATGCCCAATCGCTCGATCACTGTGCGGGCATTTTTACTACCTGAACCAATACCAATCTTAATCCCAGCTTGCCGCAGTTCATCCAAGAAAGCGATCGCACCTGGTAACAAATCCTTGGCTGTCATGTTTTGCATCAATTCCACATAATAGCGATTTTTCCGCTCCATCATCTCCTGGATTTGTGCTTCGGAATACGTTCTATCTCCAAGAATCAGCATCAGCGAAGCACGACGGGATACACCCCGCAGGGCGTCGTTAGCCTCCCGATTAAAGGGAATACCCTCTTCATCTGCTAGCTTTTTCCAAGCTAGATAGTGAAGTTCTGCTGTATCTGTTAGTACACCATCTAGATCGAAGATGAATCCTTGGATGTTGGGCATTGGGGGAATGGGGAGTGGGGGGGATGAGGGGGGATTTGGGGAGAGGGAAAGTTGGAGAAATTCTAGTTGACGAGTGATATCTGGGGAGACTTGTTCGCCATGCAGATCGAAGTCGTGCCATAAGCCGCGCCAGTGCAGTTTAAATTTCAGGCGCGTCCAGCCTGGGGGTAGGTGAGGATTGGCTACAGGGCCATTTTCGGTTAGTTGGATGCCGCCGAATCCAAAAATTACAGCTTGCCAAATGCCACCAGCACTAGCGCCGTGAATTCCATCGCTGGTGTTACCTCGGTTATCTTCAAGATCCACCATTAACGCCCGCATAAATAGTTCGTAAGCTTCGGTTGATTTGCCCAAATCGGAAGCTAAAATGGCTTCAACTGCTGGGCCAAGAGATGAACCATAGGTAATATCGGTGCGGGGTGCGTAGTAGTCCCAGCTTGTCTGCAATGCTTTTTCGTTGTAGGGAAAATCTGCTGATTCCCGCATTAAATATAGGAGCATTAATACATCTGGCTGCTTGAGTACTTGAGATTTGTTAGTTTTCTCCATACCTAAGATCGGTTGCATGGAGCGATCGCGGGGTTCATAATCTGCTAAGTTGATATCTTCCAATTGGAAAAATCCCTCAAACTGCTCGATTAGTTCGGTTAATGGGTCATAGAAAAACAACATTTTGGCAATGATATCTTGCCAGTGCGATCGCTCCTCTGGGGTGAGTTTTAGTTTCTCTTCTAGTTTGCGGACTCGTTCGGGGAAATTCTGGGCCAACCAATCATAGACTGCGATCGCTTTCTCTAAATGCCATTGCGCCATCCGGTTTGTAAAGGCGTTGTTGTGAACGAATTCATGGTATTCATCCGCTCCGATTACTCCCCGAATTTCATACTTTTGGCGCTCAGGATTGAATTCTACCCGGCTACCCCAAAAAATCGCGGCATCTAAGATAATCTCTGCACCGCGCTTTTGCATCCACTCATCATCACCAGTGGCTTGCCAGTAGTTCCAAATCGCGTAGGGGATATCTGCATTGATATGAATTTCGTGATCGCGGCACCAAATCCGCACATCTTCACCATAAAAATCACTGCCAATAGCCCAACGTGGTGTCACTTCGTCTCCAGTCACAGCACTTTCCCAGGCAAACATTGCCCCTTTATACCCGTAATGGGCTGCTTTGCGTCTAGCTCCATCCAAAGTGTGCCAACGGTAACTTAGTAAGTTGCGGGCGATCGCGGGTTGGGTAAACAGAAACAGGGGTTGCATAAAAATTTCTGTATCCCAAAAGATATGACCGCGATAGCCAAACCCAGAAAGGGTTTTCGCCGGGATGCTCACCTTATCATCATGTTGGGGAGCAGCAATCAGCAGCTGAAACAGATTGTAGCGAACAGCAAAAGCAGCTGTGCTATCCCCTTGAATCAGGATGTCACTTTGCTGCCAAACTTCATCCCATGCCTGTTCATTGGCTTTTAGTAATGTTGCGTAGTCTGGCAAGTGGGCGAGTTTTTCTTGAGCTGCTGGGACTGGTGTTTCGCTCTCCCGCGAGGTGAAAACTGTAACTAATTTCTCTACTGTTATGGTCTGTTGGGCTTTAGCGAAGAAGGTTGTACTCAAAGTAGGATAGCCAGGTGCAGTATTAACTTGCAAAGATGCTTCCGTGCCTAATATTGTCACCTTAGCTGCCATACCGAGTTCAATTCGAGAATTACGGGTGCAGCGTTGCAACCAGATTCCTTGGTCAGTCTTGCCCTGATCTAGTCCTTCCCAGTGATTGAAACCCTGATTTTCTGGATAGCCGTTGATACTAGCTTGAATTTCGATTAACCCATCAAAATCTACTGCTGTTAAATGGCAGCGTAGCGCCAACACGTGCGGATCGGCAAGACTAGCAAAGCGTTCAAAGCTGATATCTATGGTGTTACCACTGGGAGAGCGCCAACGCAACGAACGGCTGATAAGTCCGTAGCGTAAATCAAGCTGGCGATCGTAGCGTAATATCTTACCTTGATCGAGACGGAAGCGATCGCCATTCACAATCACTACCAAGGGTAGCCAGTCAGGGCAATTTACCAGTTCAGTGTACACCACCGGCACATCATCGTAGACACCGTGGATAAAAGTAGCTGGCGATGCTTGAGGATAACCTTCCTCAAAACTGCCCCTTGTTCCCAAGTATCCATTGCCAATTGTAAAAACCGTTTCTTTTGAGTGTAATTGCTCAGGGTCAAACTGGGTTTCGATTAATATCCAGTCTGTGTAAATAAAATGGCGAGAACGACCTTTTTTGTCCATAAATTGGGGAGTGATGGAAGAAGGCTAATGTGGATGAACGGAGTTCAGAGGTGGATGAACGGAGTTCAGAGGTCGATGAACGGAGTTCAGAGGTGGATGAACGGAGTTCAGAGGTGGATGAACGGAGTTCAGAGGTCGATGAACGGAGTTCAGAGGTGGATGAACGGAGTTCAGAGGTCGATGAACGGAGTTCAGAGGTCGATGAACGAGTCTCTAATTTTCCTTGTCCCCCTTATCCCCCTTATCCCCCTTGTCTCCCTTGTCCCCTCATCCCCCACTCCCTCATCCCCCCATGTGCTTTTCCAAAATCTTTTCAACTCTGGGTTTATAAATGAGATGAAATAAGGCTTCCATGTACCGATCTCTGGCTTCGTTATTTTCGGGAGCAACAAAGTTCCAAAAACTAAACATTTTAGCAAGCAGTAGTAATTGATTGCTATGTAAATGCCAATTATATTTGTGATGAATTCGCTGACTCATCCATTCTGAAACTTCCTGCCAGTATTCAGTATGAGTATCGCATTTTTCTAGGAAGTCTAAAATTTTCTTTGCTGTGCCTTCTAAGTCCGTAGGATTAACATTAAAGTCGTTTTCTTGGTTCTCGATAATTTCTAAAGATCCACCAAATTCAGTAGTGAAAGTAGGCAAGCCGGAAATCATCGCTTCCAAAATACTCCGTCCGAAAGATTCAAAGTGGGCAAAATGGACATAAATCCCCTGAGAATCTGCAACTACTCGGTAGGCTTCGCCGAGTTCACTGCTAGGGATACGCATCCCCACCCAGCGAATCTTGCCATTGAGATGATATTGCTCAATAATGTCGTAGAGTTTTTGAATTTCTTTTGCTTCGTCTGAGTTGATAGCTTGATGTGGATGCAGTTTACTACTTAAGAGGATCAGGTTACAACGCTCTTGCAACGCCTGACTTTTGCCAAAGCATTCCGCTAAACCAGTGAGATTGTTAATTGAAGTGATAGTATCAACAACAAAGATTGGTCGCTTCTGAGGGTGATCTAACTTACCAAAGATTTGGGGGTCTTCGCGGCTAAAGAGTAGGTCGTGAACTTGTTTGCCAAAGTTAGAATCTCGGTCTTCTTTTTGGCTATAGGGAAAGAAAATATTCTCATTTACTCCCGGCGGTACTAAGTTGAATTTAGGACTAAACAAATTAATTCCATCAACCACATGATACAAGTGCGGCATCGTAAAGCACTTATACGACTCATATTGACCTATGCTGTCGGGTGTGCCGACAATTTCTTGATAGGACGATGTGATGATGAACTCGGCTGCATTCATGCTAATTAAATCGGCGGTGAATTGTACCGAGAAGTGATATTCTTCTTCTAAATCTTGCCAATATAAATTGCTAAATAGATGTTTAGGTTTTTCTAAAGAATGGGCAATGTTGCACTGGGTAACTTTCATCCGACGAGATAAAAGAAAAGCGACTAAATTACCGTCACTGTAGTTACCAACGAGCAGATCGGGTTTCCCTTGGAATTGAGCTAGTAATTCTTTTTCTGCATCTAGAGCAAATTGTTCTAAATAAGGCCAAATCTCAAATTTAGAAATCCAATTGTTAGTAACTTCAGGATTAAATTCACCAAAAGGAACCCGCAATATCCAAGCATTTTCAGTATCTTGAATTTTTTCTAAGCGCAGGTTGCAAAATGTCTCTTCACAGTTAGGGATTAGCCGAGTCAAAATAATTACATGGGGTTTAATGCCCAGCAGGTCGAGTCCAGCGAGTTTGATATGTTCACGCAGTTCCTTTTCTAAGCTACGAGCTTGTTCGAGGACGTAGATAACTTGACCGAGTGTTTCATTTCTTCCCAAAACATCTTTCTGTCCCACCCAGCCGTGGATGGAAATCAGGACGACGCGAAAGACAGCAGGAACGCGGTCTACAAATGTTTCTAAAATGCCAGGTTCTGGGGAGTAAATGAGTCGGTCGAGGAGTTCTAGGGTTTCGGAAACTCGCGCCGCAGTGTTACCCCAACCCGGCTCAAAGCCTAATTCTTGGAAGTCTAAGCTAAATTTTTGATATGGTTCATCAGGCTCAAGCTCACTTAGGAATTTCAGCGCTTGTTTAATTTGTTTGGCTAACTGAATACCGGAGGTAATGCGATCGCTAAACAGCAAACGAATACCATCGTATTGCAGCCCCTGTAATGCTTGAAATAACTTTTCTAACCAATATTCCGGGTCAGTCAACAATTGATTGCACAGGTAACGGTTGAGAAAGGCTAAACCTTGACCGATATTTCTGGCATCGTCGATTCTTAGGGAACTCTCATAGAAGGGGTGGAGATCGATTTCGAGGATGTGGTTTTGGTAGCGGTTGACTAGGCGATCTCTCACATCTAGCAGCGCTTGAGGCGTCATCTGCTCAAACTTGCTATCGCCTGTCAGTTGCCAAACTTCTTGGTTAGCAATCCTCGGTCGAACCACAAACCAAGTACTTTCCTCTTCAAGAATTATTTCGTGAGTGAAGTGTATTAGTTTGCCAACAGAAGAAGAGTAGTAAAAATAGGCTGGCTTTTGGGATTGATGACAGTAATCGGCAAAAGCTTGCAAAATCTCATTTCTCAGGAAGTAACGCTTACCTGAAGCACTCAACGCATAAATCAACTGATGCAGATCAGTTTTTTCATCACCGTTGAAGACAGTTTGAACTAGTTCATACATGATGACGAATTCCAGAAATTTAGCTAGGTCACGACCTCATTTTTCTTTCCGGTCTCCAGCTCTCTGAGGTACATTTCCCACCCAATGGTAAATTAGTATAAAAATCTTTGCGTCTAGCTCTGGGATGAAAGGCTGTGAAAACTTCAAATCTAGGGAATGAGAGAGCAGATTAGTTTTTCACTATTCTCGATTCAGCAGTACAGCAAAATTTGAGCGATCGCTAATACCAATTCACACAAACCCTGATACATATAGATTTATCGTCGGGAACATTGCTGTGCCCCTACCAATGTATTTGTATGATTATTAAAGTGAAACGGTATAACTTATGATTAATCTTCCTAACCATATACATCAGCCGGATTAGCCAGAACTTCGGAAGGACAAGGGAAAAAATTGTCACCCTCTCCTAACTTTAATCCCTCTCCTTAATAAGGAGAGGGACAGGTTTTGCGTAGCAGAACCAGGGTGAGGTTTCTTTGGGCTATTGGATAAACAATGTGTACACCGTAGCCCCTTTAGCAGAGAAGTATTGCTAGGCTAGCGCTGCTTCTCTCCTCTTCTCAACCGCTTAACCCATTCATCAAGATTTATTACTTACTTTTATAACCCTCGACTTAATTCCAGGCTTTTTAATCCTGAAAAATTAATTTGTAATTTTGATTTTATTGCGATGCTACTAATGAGGTTCAGCTTCTAAATGCAACATCAATCGTCTTCCCACGATTCATGATTGAGTAGGTCGATAATTCTATCTCTGAGAAGAAATTCGTTTTTCTCTAACTCCTGTTCAAAATTAACCCAGTCACGATCAGGAATATATTTACAGAGGCTAGAAATTGGCTGCTGACGGTTAACAAGTCTCTTTTTAACAAGTTGAAGTGCTTCTTCCTTGATAACCTGAATGTCGTATTTAACTGTAGTGTTCATAGGTCGTTCCTTTGTTTTCAATCAAGGAATTATGAATCAAAACAATAATTGCTTTGACTCTAGCTTAAACTGATCAAATAAAATTGGCGAGAATTGTGAAAAATCAAGACACTAACCCTTGCTGGAAGTTAGATATGTCAGTAATATACTCTTTTGATCGTCACGTACACCCCCTTTAGAGAGATTCTTGCAGAGCAGGAAGGCTGTCACAACAAGCTGTAAACACCAAAAGAGGATGTAAATGCTCTGTGGGCGACTTGCCAAAAGGTAAACTAGGGTAAAGAAGATTCTCTACAAAACTTATACTATGCTCTTGAATCTTGATAAAGTTCGCCAATATTTTCCCGCCCTAGCTGGTGAATGGACTTTTTTTGATAATGCTGGCGGTTCACAAACCCTGAAAAAAGTAGTAGATAGAATTAGCGAATTTCTCCTGAGTTCTGATGTTCAGTTGGGAGCTTCTTATGCAGTTTCTCAACTTGCAGGAAAACGAATAGCTTTAGCAACTAGGGGAATGGCTACTTTCATTAATGCCAATTCTTCTAAAGAAGTGGTGATGGGACCATCTACTACAATGATGTTGAAAGTTCTCTCAATTTGTTTGAGTCAAACCTTCACATCTGGTGATGAGATTATTGTTACTAATTGTGACCATGAGTCCAATATTGGTGCTTGGTTCGCTCTTGAAAAACAAGGAATGAAGGTTAAAGTATGGGAAATTCGCCCAGATACCTTGGAACTTCATTTAGCAGATTTAGAACCATTGATGACTCAGCGTACCAAATTAGTAGCCTTAACTCATGCTTCTAATGTTCTGGGAACCATTAACCCGATTAAAGAAATTGCTGCATTTGTACACGATCGCAACACAATGATTTGTGTAGATGGTGTAGCTTATGCACCCCATAGATTAGTTGATGTCCAAGATTTAGATGTTGATTTCTATGCTTTGAGTTGTTATAAAGTCTATGGGCCACATCATGCCTTACTTTATGGTAAAGAAGAACATTTATTAAGATTGCCTGGTCTTAACCATTATTTTATTGAACAGACAGATATACCTTATAAATTTCAGTTAGGAAATGTCAATTTTGAATTAAGTTATGGAATGTTAGGTTTATGTGATTATCTCAGTGAGTTAGCACAATTGCACTACGGGAATGAAACTGCACCTGATTTGAGAAATCAAATGGTACAGGCGTTTGATTTAATTAGCATACATGAAGAAAAGATTAGCGATCGCCTCCTAAATTACCTCAACAGCAAGTCTAATGTGCGAGTGATTGGTCAATCAAAGGCTGATCGTCAATCTCGTGTGCCAACTATATCTTTTGTGGTCGATGGAATCAATAGCTCAACCATTCCGGCAAAAATTGATCAACATTATATTGGGATTCGCTACGGGGACTTTTATGCTAAACGGCTGATTGAATACCTGGGGTTAGCGTCGCAAGGTGGAATAGTCAGAGTCAGTATGGTGCATTACAACACTGTTGAGGAAGTTAACAGCTTGATTGAGGCTTTTGAGCAGATATTTTAAGACTGGGCATTAAGTATCAACAAATAATTTAATCCCCAGTCCCCAATCCCCATTACTCGTTAACAAGCCTGACTTTTCACGGCTACAATCAACTTAAGAACCAAAGGTTCGCTTCATTTTTGAAAGAAGCTTCGAGATGGACTCCCCGTGAATAATAGAACCATGCATTGTTGCAAGGTACTTAACGGGTAGCTTCTCTATTGCCTCAATGCCCCGAGTGAAGCTTTTGCCTTCAGACATAAACCCGACTTTTTGCTGAAACTTAATGATAGATTCTGTAAGATCCTTTTCGGTAACAGGCTCCTCGAACTGACCAGGATGAGCCGCAAGATCGGAACAAAAAAGGATCTCCTCTTGCGGCTGATAGAATACACAACCCTCCCATCCATGAGGAAAATGAGGAGTTTCAATAAGTATGATATCTCTTTTCCCCAAGGAAAGAGCTTTGTTATTCTTAAGAACCGTTGTTGGTCGCAACGCAAAGTCATCCATGTTCGATTGATTCAGAGGACTCACAATTGTTTTGGCTTCCGGAGCCGCTTCAAGCCACTGATTAAGCGCTCCGCACTCATCAGCCTCAAGGTGACATAAGGCAATGTAATGAAGTTTTGAAGGGTCGCAGACAGAGGAAACAAGCTGATACGTTTGCTCAAACCAATTTGAGCGACCCGTATGAATAAGCATAGGGCGCTCATCAAGGATAAGGAATTGACTGAAAACGAACTTTTTATTGTTTGAGATAGAAAGCTTATATATACTAGGAACTATCTCATCTATGCGCGTGAAGTTAGCATTGAAATGCGTAAACATCATATTTTGGGGTAAAAAAATCTGACAAAATCCAATTTTTTTTCACAATTGCGAATTGTGTTTGTAACTCTATATTATTGGTAGTGGACACGACTTGACTATTGATTGCTTCATTCCGATTAAGCCACTGCTGAAAAATCAAGTTGCGGTCATCATCTGGGTGAAAAAGCAGGTAAACCTGCTCCCGGTTTTTTATCATGTTTTATAAGGCTCACAAGGCTTGGATTTTCTTGCTAACTTGACAAATCAGCCCTTATTGTTATCGATAAAAACTCGCTTTTATTGAGAAGAGACGACGTAGCTTTAAGGCTTCGGGATTTGATGAGCCATCGCTCTGGCAAATGTTAAGAAAGATCCGGGTAATGGATAGCCTACAAGGGGAGAGGCTTTGAATTTTCCCCCTTCCCTAGCAGGGAAGTGGGGTAGGGGGTTAGGTCACTTGATGATTTTTCCACATGACGTGAAAAGTCTGGTTAACAAGCTGCAAAACTTGCACCTCTTCTTGTGGGGAAATTAATGTTTTTCCCATCGGTAGAACAGCTAAAGCATTGGTTTGAGCTAAATTAATTAAATTGCCGGAACTGTGACTACCACCAGCTTTGTGAAATTCGTAAACACCATCAATTAAATGCAATTTACCCCAAAGGTAAGTTTCATTCTTACCATCCGATCGCAATTCATCATGCGATCGCACTTTCAAAAATACTGGTTCCCAACCTTCGGTAATTCCCGAAAGTTTCTTGATTGCTGGTAGCACAAATCGCCAAAATGTCACTAAAACAGCACCAGGGTTTCCTGGTAAACCAAAGTAGAGTGGGGAGACGTGATTAATCGCGTCTGTACTGGGGAAGGTGGCGACAGTGAGGGGTTTTCCTGGCTTTATCTGTACAGCCCGAATGTGAATTTTTGCTTGTAGTGACTCTAAAATTTTGTCAACATAATCATAATCTCCCACTGAGACACCACCAGAAGAGAGAACTATATCAGCGATCGCAACGGCGTGGGCAATGACTTTCTTCAAAGCAACTGGATCATCCTTTACAATACCTAAAATTAAGGGTTCTGCCCCACTTTGTCTTACTAAAGCTGCGATCGCATACTGATTAGAATCCACAATTTGCCCTGGTTGCAACCGTTGATCAACTGATGCCAACTCATCACCAGTAGAAAAAATTGCCACACGCGGACGACGATAAACACTTAATTTTGGACATTGTGCTGCTGCTAATACGGCAATTTCTGGGGCATTTAACTTAATTCCTGCGGGTAATAATTGTGTTCCAGCTTGATAAAAAGATGCTTTATGTCTAACAAATTCTTGTGGTTTTGGCGCATCCAGGATAAATACGCGATTGTCCTCTTGGCGTGTCTTCTCTTGCATAACTACAGTATCTGCACCTGCTGGCATCACCGCACCTGTGAAAATCCTTCCTGCTTGTCCTGGTTGAATCGTAGACTTGGGCTGATAACCAGCCGGAATCTCTTCCACAATTTCTAAAACCGTTGGTTGTTCGGTGCTAGAGTGCTGTACATCTTCATAGCGAACTGCATAACCATCCATTGCCGAATTATCCCAATGGGGAAAATCTAGTGGACTGGTGACAGGTGTTGCCAAAATGCGACTATCGGCTGCCAATAAATCGACAACTTCTGTATCTCGTTGATCATCCAACGGTTGTACTAAATTTAAAATAATTGCTTGTGCATCGCTGACTGATAACATAGCGATCGCCTCCGACTTTTTACCTTTATCTCTGTAAAGTAACACTGACCACTCAATCAAGAGAGCATTTTGTTCTAATGATTCTGAGTTTTTGAAAGCTGCTTAATTTTATTGCTTGATTTTGGAGGTTGTTTTTTTGTCTTCTCTATACGCCCTAAACGCTTACGTCAAGAGTAATTTGGCTCATCTCTACCAATACCTAATTCTCTTAGCTTGGCTTTGACACTTGCCCAGTCTTGACCACAGTAGTAGTATTTTTTCTCTCGTAAGTTTACCAAATAGTATCCTATCTTCCCGCCATTAATCCGAAATAATTCAATAACAACTTTATTTTTAGTTGTACCGAACATGAATTCTATATCACCCTCACTTGGTAGATTCAGTGGGTTATAAAAGGTTTTACCTTTTATAAAATGCCAATAAGATTTTTCTGGGGTAATTTTACGTTCGATAATTCGGTATTTAATAGGATGAATTATTGTTTCCATAGAAACTTCTTAAGAGTTAAACTGTAACAAGAAAAGCCCCTTCCTTATATCACCTCGTAGGTCAGGGACTGCAAATTTTTCGTAGCTCCGAAACCTGCTTCATAAATGTGATCCTACTAGACACGTTTCATTCAAAAAACGAATTACATACCTCATTTATAGTGGGCTTTACTAAAAAGAAAGCCTATTCACAAATGAACGATTACGCCCTTGTGCTTTTGCTTGGTAGAGAGCTTGATCGGCTGCTTTGATTAGATCAAGAGTAACCAAATCAGTAACAGGTATTACTGTCGCAATTCCTATACTCAGCGTGATACATTGCTTTACAGTCGATGCAGTATGGGAAATATTCATCTGTTGGATAGCTTCATGAATTTGTTGGGCAATATTAATAGCTCCATCCCTGTCAGTATCTGGTAAGATGACAGCAAATTCTTCTCCTCCGTAACGAGCAACCAAATCTGTCGAACGTTTAACAGTTCGTTTGATAGTTTGGGCAACGAGGGTTAAACAAGTATCTCCAGCAGTATGACCATAAGTATCGTTATATTGTTTGAAATAATCAATATCACATAGGAGTAATGAGAGAAAACATTTTTTCCGTAGGAGATCGTGCCAGATGTGATTCAGCTTGATATCGAAAACTCGTCGATTGCCAATCTGAGTTAATTGATCAACCATTGCGAGATTTTCCAACTGCTGATTGGCAAGCTGTAACTGTTCACAAAGTTGTGATTGCTGGATAGCGATCGCCACTTGTGTTGCTAATTGCTTAAGTAGTTCACTTTCCCAAAGTTGCCACTCACGAGGAGTGCGGCAATGATGTGCAATTAGCAAACCCCAAAGACCATCGCCTTGTAAAATTGGTACAATCAGCTTGGCTCTCACTTGCAACTGTTTCAATAACTCTAGATGACAAGCAGTTAATCCGGCGGTGTAGATGTCTGGAGTAACTTTGATCATACCCTGTTGATAAGATTGTCGTCCCTGCGTCTCCACAAAGTAGGTGTCTGTAATTTCCATATTCAGGATTGTCTTCCAGCCTTCTGCCACAGACTCCGTGACAACGATACCACTCCAATCGGCATTCATGCGGTAAATAATCACGCGATCGGTTTGCAAAAAATGTCGCACCTCGGCAACAGTTGTATTCAAAATTTCATCTAAATCTAACGACTGGCGGATGTGTTGAGCGATCGCAAAAACCATACATTCTCGTTGTGTCTGGTTTTGCAGTGCAAGTTCAATCTGTTTACGTGCTGTGATATCTGTAAATGAGGCAACGACTGCATAGGGTTTTGATTCATTGAGTCGAAACAATGGTTGAGAATTAATGGAAATCCAAGTTAAGCTGCCATCAGGTTTGTAAACCCCCATGACGACATTAAATTTTGGTTGTTCGGTGCGTAAAGTGACGATGGCGGGATGGGTTTCTCCTGGAAAAGGAGTACCATCTTCATGAATGGCTTTCCATAGCGGATCGATGGAAGTTCGCCCCATCATTTGCTCAGTATTTAGCCCTAAAATTTTTTCTGCACTTTCGTTACAGGCGGTAATGCATCCATCAGCTTGTTGCAGTACGATACCTTCTGCCATTGCTGTAATCACAGAACGATAACGTTCTTCGCTTTCTCTGAGTGCGATTTCTGTACGTAAGCGATTGCTGATGTCTTCAAAAATATATAACCTGCCAAAGTACTGATCTCGACTATCCCGAATCTGGTTGGAGAAACGCCGAATTGTGCGCCCATCTACAAATAGAATTTCATCCTCAACTGTGGAACGATTCTCTTCAGACTGCAACGGTTTACAAGATTCAGCAAATGCTGTTAAATCTGTAATTAATGGTAGACAATCAGGAATGATGTCATTGTTTTTCAGTTCACCAATTCGCATCTGGGTTTTCAAGTGTTCAATACCCCAAATTTCACAGAAGCGATCATTAAAATAAAGAATTTTGTCTGTACGGTTGTCAACAACATAGAATCCCAATAAAGAAGTATCTGTGATGGAGCGCAGCAAAGCTTGCTGCCAGCGCAAGTCGTCTTCCAGATGCTGGCGTTCTTTGAGAGCAGATTGCTGAAGGGCGATTCCAAGTTGTGTTGCTACCAGTTGTAGAAACTCAATTTCTAAACAACTCCATTGGCGGGGACTACCGCACTGGTGAGTAATTAGTAAACCCCACAATTGAGGAGATGAACTAGGAATTCCATACATCTCCTGATTATTTACTAAAATTGGTACTACTAAATTCGCTCGAATCTGCAACTTGGTTAATAGCTCTTTATAACAGGGATCAAGTTGTTTAGTATCAATATCTTCAATCACACCAACTCTTCCCTGTTGATATTGCTCTACCCATTGGGCATTAAAGCAAGGATCGTAAAATAATTGCCCCTGAATCGGCATCCATTCTGGGCTGACAGATTCTTCAGCTACTACTCCATCTCCATTAGGTAGGAAGCGATAAATAACAGCGCGATCGCTCTCTAAAGTTTTCCTGACTTCTGTGACGATGATGTGGAGAATTTCAATCAATTCAAATGACTGATTAATTTGCACAGTCAGCTTTCTAATTTGATGAAGGATTTGCTCTAAACTAATTTCAGCACCCGATAGACGATTGAAGGACATGGCAGTATGATCATCTCAAAAAACAATACTAGTTAAATAATTTTTTAGAATTAAAAAAGATATTTAAACTTAGCAATTTAACTAATTAATTCCAAGATACTCGAAGCCGAAATTAAATATGACTAAATTTTTGAAGATTTGCAGTAACTTTAAGATGTGGTATTCCTCGATTGCTCACAAATATAGAAAAAAAAGATTTCAGGCATTTTGAAGCATTCAATTTATGACATTTGGGAATGCTTTCGGAAATACCACCAACATCACTGGTAGCGATCGCAATACTCAAAATGCTAAAGTCGTTAAATACCAACAGTTATCGCCGTCCTAAAGCGAAAGTCCAGCTTTGGAAAAACCACTATCACCACTAATCTTTCTTGCTGATGCACAACAAGCCAGATGGTTACTTTTCCACATCTCTTGAAAAGTTAGCTCAATCTTCACCTTAATATTAAAAACAGGAGCAATCATTATTCCCCAACCCCTAAATCAAAATACCTACTTTGTATGACTATCGAAAGAGTTCCCCAAAAACACTATCCCAAGGCTGATATTGGGCGGCGAAGTATGGCATTGGGGCTTGATTTCCTTGGTGTCTGGTTAGTCAGTTCCCTACTCGGAAGCAGCAATATCGGTATTCAATTTGTTGAAATCTTAGTTTTCGTAATACTTTGGCTAGTTTTGCGGGTGCTGGTGCCATACAACAATCAAGGGCAAAGTTTAGGGCGTTGGGCCTTCGATTTAAAGGTGTTAGAAGTCGAAGATGGGCAAATAATGGGCAGAATTCCAGATTTGCTCTCACTGGTGAAGCGAGAGGCGATCGTCGGCTTGGGTGCCCTTTTGGTGTCAATTGCCCTAAGCAATATTAGCGCCAACCCCACTGCTATACTGCTAATACTTCCCTTAGCAATTGATTGTGGGACTGCCTTCTCTGATGCCCAGATGCGGCAAGCTTTACACGATCGCTATTGCGGAACTTTCATCGTTTCCTCGCGTCGTGGCTACTCGCTCGATATAAAAATTAAAAGATTAGTTGATAATATGCGGCGGAATGTGAGAAGATAGTGATTTGTGTTAATTCTCTTCAGGCTTCACTGTTTGTAAGATTATGGCTAAGAGTAAAGGTGCCCGGATAATTGTGACACTAGAGTGTACCGAGTGTCGGACAAATTCAAATAAGCGTTCTGCTGGTGTTTCACGTTATACCAGTACAAAGAATCGCCGCAACACCACTAATCGGCTAGAACTGAAAAAGTTCTGCACCCACTGCAATAAACATACCGTTCACAAGGAAATTAAGTAAAGATGAGTTATTTCCGTCGTCGCCTTTCTCCGATCAAGCCAGGAGAGCCAATCGATTATAAAGATGTTGATTTATTGCGTAAGTTTGTCACCGAGCGCGGTAAAATACTGCCACGTCGGATTACTGGGCTGACGTCTCAGCAACAGCGAGAATTGACATTAGCAATTAAGCGATCGCGGATTGTGGCTTTGTTGCCATTCATCAACGCGGAAGGCTAAAAAGAGTGATGAGTTATGAAAGACGCGATTAATCGCGTCTGTACAAAGAGTTAAGAATTAAAACTCCTAACTCCTAACTCCTAACTTAAAACTATTTAAACTGTTCACCAAATTAAAGTGCGAGAGTTGTGGAGAAGGGGACGCTAGTTGAATTTAGGGTTCAAGGCGATCGCCGTCTGGGCATCGTAGAACGTCCAGACGGTAAAACTCGCTGGTTTGTGGTAGACGAACGTGGTCAATCCCACAGCCTCGCGCCTAGACAAATAACTTATACAGTTACCAAAGAGACTTACAAGCCCTCTGGGATTGGCGGCTTTTTGGAGCAAGTCAAGCCTTATTTAGATCCATCTAGCTTGGAAATAGCTTGGGAATTACTGGTTGAAGATGGGGAAACAGTCACCCCAGACCAAATGGCGAATTTGCTATTTTCGGAATCAGCCGCGCCTGCTTGTTACGCCGCCTATTGCTTGTTATCAGACGACAAACTCTATTTCAAGCAAAAAGGAGACGCTTACGAGCCGCGAAGTGCTGCTCAAGTGGCAGAACGCAAGCACCAGATGGAAGTAGAGGCACTAAAAGCTAAGGGACAGCAGGAATTTTTAACTCGCGTAGAGCAGGCGCTCAAAGGTGAAGCAATCGAGTGGGGACGGCACGATCGCCAGCGCTTAGAAGGACTAGAAAAATATGCAACGCTGCTTGCTGACACTGGGCGGACGGGGGTAAATTATGACTCCTTGGCTCGCGCTTATCCGCCAAGCGTTCCAGTATTAGAAACTATGACCATGCTAGGACGACCGACAACACCCCAAGGAGCCTTTCAACTGTTGGTGGATTTGGGTTGCTGGAGTCCTGATGAAAACTTGTTCCTGCGTCGTTCTTCAATTCCGATTCAGTTTCCTAATAAGGTATTAGAAGTGGCGCAACAGCGTTTGGATTTCCCGCCGATTGACTCAGATACCAACCGCCTGGATCTGACTCACCTGAAGGTCTACACCATTGATGATGAAACTACCACAGAGATCGACGATGGTCTGAGTTGGGAAGTACTCCCCGATGGACGGGAACGCCTATGGGTGCATATCGCCGATCCCACTCGCTGGTTAGTGCCGGAAGATGAATTGGATTTGGAAGCCAGAAAGCGGGGTAGTACAGTTTATTTACCTACGGGGATGATTCCGATGTTCCCAGAGGTATTGGCAACGGGGCCAATGAGTCTGATCCAGGGACGGGTTTGTTGCGCCCTCAGTTTCGGGATTGTTTTAGGTACAACTGGGGTAGTAGAAGATTACAGCATTCATACCAGCTTGATTAAGCCGACTTATCGCCTCACCTACGAAGATGTAGATGAAATGCTGCAATTGAGGGTACAAGCAGAACCAGAAATTGCCGCGATCGCTATTTGGGCAAAGAAGCGCAAAACTTGGCGTTACGCTCAAGGGGCAATTAGCATCACTATGCCCGAAGCGACAATCAAAGTCAAAGATGACGAGATCAACATTGACATTTTGGACGATTCCCCATCGCGGCAACTGGTAGCAGAAATGATGATTCTTGCCGGTGAAGTTGCGGCTCGTTATGGTAAAACTCATAACATACCTTTGCCGTTTCGCGGTCAACCGCAACCAGAATTACCTCCAGATGAGGAATTGCTCCTACTTCCGGCTGGATTCGTTCGCGCCTGCGCCATGCGTCGTTGTATGCCCAAGAGTGAAATGAGCATTACGCCTTTGCGTCATGCTGGTTTGGGTTTGGATACTTATACTCAAGCAACCTCTCCCATCCGTCGCTACAGTGACTTACTCACCCACTTTCAAATTAAAGCCCATTTGCGGGGTGAAGTTTTACCATTTTCCGCAGAACAACTAAAAGAAGTAATGATAACTGTCACCAGCATCACCCAAGAAGTGACGATGGTGGAACGACAAACTAATAGATATTATGCTCTAGAGTATTTACGCCGTCATCCAGAGGAAACTTGGGATGTGACAGTGTTGATGTGGCTGCGGGAAGACAGCAACTTAGCACTAATTTTGTTAGAAGATTTGGGCTTGCAGTTACCAATGGTTTTCAAACGTTCTGTAAAGTTAGGCGAACAGATATTAGTGAAAGTTAGCCACGCCGATCCCCAAAAAGATATGATCCAATTTCAAGAAGTAATTTATCAAGAAGCCCAAACAGCAGCGAATTAACTTTGCTCCAACCCCTTTCGGTTAGCATATAGAGTAAATCGAATCAGGTAATAGTTATGAATATATCTTTGACCCCAGAACTAGAGCAGTTGGTTAAGGATAAAGTTAATAGTGGTCGGTATCACTCAGTTAGTGAGGTGATGGGTGAAGCATTGAGATTGTTAGATGAACGCGATCGCGTTCGAGAGCAGCGTCTCGCAGAATTGAAAGCTAAAATCCAAGAAGGTATTGAAGCCTCAGAGCGTGGTGAAGTAGTTGATGGTGAAGAGGTATTTGCAGAAATTGAGGAAGATATCCGACGCGCTGAAGCTCAAATGCAACAAGCTGAGGCTACTAAATAATGAGTCGGTATGTTTTAACAATTCCAGCAAAACAAGACCTCAAAGAAATTAATCGTTATATTATCCGCTATAATCCTGGTGCGGCTCGAAGATTCAACGAAAAAACTAAACAGCAGTGTAAGCTGTTGGCTGATTTTCCTAATATGGAGCAAAGTTGCGATAATTTTGGCAACGGTTTAAGAACTTTCCCAGTAGAAGATTACTTGATATTTTATCGTTCCATTGATGGCGGTGTGGAAGTTGTACGTGTTGTCAGTGGTTATCGGGATTTAGAGACAGTTTTCTGAAGTGAGGATATTCACTAAAATTGCATTTAATCTAAACGATTTTCCCCATCTCCTCACACCTTGCTTTTGACATTACAGCCCGAATATACTCATTTTTACCATTGGTATAAGCCTCGCGATCGCTCCGAAAACTTGCCGCTAAATCGCGTTTTAAAGCTTCATAACGTTTCGCCTCTTCAGGATTCCTTCTCAGATAGTCGCAAAATAGCTTGCGTTCCCAAAATTCGCTTTTCACCTCGACTATATGAACATGGTGAGTACGTTGCTTTCCGTATGGTGGCATTCCTTTCACAAAAAACATCCGTCCAGGATGCGGGTTCTCACGCCAATAAACGTATCCCAAAGATTCTAATATCGGAACAGCAGATTTCGCGTCTATTAAGGAATGTACCCCTACCATGATGTCAATAACTGGTTTAGCTGCCATTCCTGGTACTGCCGTACTGCCAATATGTTCAACTTCTACAACTAAGTTATTGCCTAGTGCGTGCCAAATCCGCTCGGCTTCTTGTGCAAACAAAGTCTGCCACTGTGGGTCATATTCGACTATATTTATTTCATCCATAGGTGAAGTTAATTTGATCTACAGCGATCGCGGTTGCTTAAATCCTTTAGATAATTTCCATTCAAGCAATTTTATTAGTATAATAATGGATCGTGTCGAATTAAAGCTAAACCATGCCTAAACTAAAGACTCGTAAAGCAGCAGCAAAGCGATTCCGTGCCACCGGCACCGGCAAAATCGTCCGTCGGAAAGCTTTTAAAAGCCACCTTTTAGAACACAAATCTTCCAACAAGAAGCGTAGCCTGCGCCAGAGTACACTTGTACATGAACGCGATGAACTTAACGTGCGTTTGATGCTCCCATATTTGTAAGTCCTTCAGGAAATAAGTTATGACACGGGTAAAACGCGGTAATGTAGCTCGGAAGCGCCGCAATAAAATTCTCAAACTAGCTAAAGGTTTTCGCGGTTCCCATTCAACTCTGTTTAGAACCGCCAACCAACAAGTGATGAAGGCGCTACGGAGTGCCTACCGCGATCGCAAAAAGAAAAAGCGCGATTTTCGTCGCCTTTGGATCACCCGGATCAACGCTGCTGCAAGGCAACACGGGTTGAGTTACAGCCAATTGATCGGTAATTTGAAAAAAGCTGATATCCTACTAAATCGCAAGATGTTGGCGCAATTGGCAGTTATCGATCCAGCTAGCTTCAGCAAAGTTGCGGAATTGGCAAATCAAGCTAAAGGATAAAGGTGGCTAGGGATGTATATAGCGGTTCTCGCTTGAGTGAGGTACAACAACCCCACCCCCAACCCCCTCCCCGCAAGCGAGGAGGGGACTATGATGTACCTTATTATGATTAGCAAACGCTATAACGGATGTAGCAGATGGAAAGTAATTACTCGGTTACATCTGGTATTATCCGCCACTATTTTTTGGATTTTTTGCTTTTCCATAGTAGGGACGGGATTAACTGCATCTGCTGCCCAAATGCCAGAAATTCAGCAGCGAGGCTATCTAACTGTTGCCGTTAAAGATAACTTGCGTCCCTTGGGATTTAGAGATGCTAGTGGCAATTTGCAAGGCTTGGAAATTGACTTAGCACAGCGATTGGCAGTTGATTTGGTTGGTACTGAGGCTGTCAAATTTAAACCAGTAGCGAATCGCGATCGCCTATCTGTAGTCTTAGACAAGAAAGTTGATTTTGCGATCGCTAGGGTGACAGCTACCGAGTCTCGCAGCCGCATAGTTAGTTTCAGTGTTCCCTACTATTTGGATAGCACTGTATTAGTTACAAAAGATGCCTCTGTGCAGCAGTTGAGTGATTTAGCAAAACAAAAAATTGCCGTACTCAACAATTCCAGTACCATTGCGAAAGTGCGGTACTATGTGCCAAATGCCGAGTTGGTAGGTGTGAATTCCTATGACGAAGCGCGAGAGAGAATAGAAAATAGTGCCGCCGTAGCTTTTGCCGCAGATGCTAGCGTTTTGAGCGGTTGGGTGCAACAATATCCCCAATATCGGTTACTGGCAATCAAGTTATCAACTGAACCCTTGTCTGTAGTCATGCCCAAGGGATTGCAGTACGATGAGTTAAGACGAAATGTGAATAAAGCGATCGCTCATTACTTAGCAGAAGGTTGGCTCAAGCAACGCTCTGAATATTGGGGTTTACCTTAAGTTGGTCATTAGTCATTAGTGAATAACATACGACAAATGACAATAAGCTGATAATAGATTACAGAAGCAAGTTTTAATATTTATATTTGCAGCAATGGATAACAGTCTAGCCGTTGTTTATCTCTCAATTTTGGTAGGTTTCCTTACACTTGCAGCCGTAAGTGTTTTTCGCCAGATTTTTAAAACTCGCAAGATTGAAGGCTCTTTTGCCAAATTGCGAAAGAAGTTAGAGAAAGAAAAGGGTACGACTCAAGAATATTATGAGTTAGCCAGTATTTATTCAGAAAAAAAATTGTATTCCCAAGCGATCGCGCTGTTTCAAAAAGCTCTGAAAGCTGCCCAAGAAGAGGGAGAAAAAGATATCGCCCCCATTTACAACGGGCTGGGTTATATTTATTTTAGCCAAGAGCAATATGACTTAGCAATTCGTCAGTACAAAGAAGCTCTCAAATCTAAACCAGACTACGTGACAGGGTTAAATAATCTCGGCCACGCTTACGAGAAAAAAAAATTAACTGCTCAGGCGTTAGAAAGTTACGAAGAAGCACTAAAACTTGCTCCAAATAACTCTATTGCTAAACGCCGTGCTGAATCTTTACGCCGTTTAGTTTCTGCTTAATTGCTGAGGCGTAAAATAATTTTGGATTTGGGATTTTAGATTTTAGATTTTAGATTGAGCGACAGGAGATAAATCGGCTGCTCTCTTGGATTTTGGATTGACGATCGCGCAGCCTCTTGTCTACGAGAGGCTACGCCAACGAGCATTTTTATGCCTTTTTCCATAGCAGATCAATTTCCAAATCTGAAGTAATCGACCCTAACTAAATCAGGTACAGACACTCATGTTGATCCAGTTAACCTCTCTTGATAAATTATGAGCTACATCAATTAAATCAAGGAATATATTGGGTTTCACAATCGGGGAGACTGTTGGCAAATTAATTTGGCTTTAACCTCTTAATTTATCGGTTTTCAATCTTAGGCTTGGAAATAGATAACTATAAGTCTTTTGTAAAAATGTAAAAGATGACTAAGCGGTTAAAGCGTTTTTTGTGGCTAGCTATTCCGATCATTGTTGTCATTTCTATCTCACTGGGACTAATGGAAATATTGACGGCTCAACAGCTTTCGATTTCCCATCCTCTCACTTCGCTAACTGAGGCAGAAATTAGTACAGCTGTTTCGGTGATCAAAAGAGAAAAAACTTTGAGCGAAATGGCTGTTTTTCCACTGATCACTTTACAAGAACCAGATAAAGAAGAAGTTTTGAAGTTTACACCGGGTAAAGCTTTCCAGCGAAAAGCTTTTTTAGTAATCTCTGAACGTTCACAAAACAAAACCTATGAGGGAATTGTTGATCTGACAAACAAAACCTTAAGTTCTTGGAAAGAAATACCGTCTGTCCAACCTGCGATCGTTAATTCCGAATATGAACTAGCAACTCAGATAGTCAAAGCCGATCCTCGATGGCAAAAAGCGATGCAAAGGCGGGGAATTACTGATTTCGATCAAGTCAAAATCAGTTCGTGGGCACCAGGAATCCTGAGTCAACAGGAAGAAGCAACAGGTAATCGTCTTTGTCGGAGCTTATCTTACTATAAGGGTAAAGGCTGGAACTATTACGGTAGTCCGATTGAAGGAGTGCTAGCAACCGTCAATTTGAACACAGGTAAAATCGCCAGTTTTGTTGACAGAGAAAACGTACCTTTCTCTAAGGAAAACTGGGACTACGATATGAAATCTTTGGGCAAATTACTTTCACCACTTAAAGCATTAAAGATTCTCCAACCAAATGGTGCAAGTTTCCAGATCAAAGACAATGAAATTAGCTGGCAAGGTTGGAAGTTTCGCTATTTAATGCATCCTCGTAATGGATTAATGCTGTACCAAGTGACGCACCAGGACGGGGAAAATATCCGACCGGTTTTATATCGCGCTAGCCTATCAGAAATGGTAATACCTTATGGCGATCCTGAGCCTACTTGGTCATTTAGAAATGCCTTTGATGTTGGAGAATATAACCTTGGTTTGCTAGCAAATACGATGGAGTTAAGTAAGGAAATTCCCGAAAACGGCCTGTTGCTAAATGCTGTATTTGCTAATGAGCAGGGAGAACCTTATGTAATGCCAGGGGTTATCGGTATCTACGAGCGCGATAACGGAATCCTTTGGAAACACTATGAGTATAATACTCAGCGTAATGATGTCCATCGCAGTCGAGAATTAGTGATGACGATGACGGTGGCAGTTGACAACTATGATTACAGCATCAATTGGATCTTTCACCAGGATGGGACTTTGGAAGTCCAAAATGAATTAACGGGTATCGTACTTGCGCAGGGAACGGCTGCCCAAAAGCAATCTAAGGATGATTCTTATGGTCGGTTAATTGCTAAGAATATCTTCGGAGTAAATCACCAGCACTTTTTCAACTATCGCCTAGATTTCGATATCGATGGTCAAGCTAATTCCGTGATGGAAATGAATGTCAAAGCTTTGCCGATAAATGAGAAAAATCCATTAGGAAATGCGATCGCACTTGCAGAAACCCCACTAACAAAAGAAACGGCTGCTGTGCGTGATTTAGACATAAAACACAGTCGGGAATGGATGATTGTGAGTGCAGACAAAAAGAATCCTCTAGGGGCTGCACCTGGATATATGCTGATGCCGGGAGGAAACTCGATATTTTTCCCTGTAGAAGGCTCAAAAATCCGACAACGGGCAGAATTTGCGACTCACCATGTCTGGGTAACAAAATATAAACCTGCTGAACTTTATGCTGGCGGTGATTATCCCAACCAAACTCAACCTGGACAAGGTTTACCAAAATATATTGCTGACGATGAGTCCTTAATGGGTGAAGATATCGTGCTGTGGTACACAATGGGCATAACTCATATTCCGCGATCGGAAGATTGGCCTGTGATGCCTGTTCACCGAGTTGGCTTTAAGCTAGTCCCTAGAGGATTCTTTAGCCGTAATCCAGCGATAAATTTGCCAGAGTGAAATATTCGTTTGCTCAAGTTTCCTTCGTTCAGTTTTTTTGTAATGACTAAAGCGAGCAACTTGAATGCTGATAAACTTATCATAGGTCAAATACTGGCACTTGTTAAAATAGGATATCTGATGAACTTTCCAGAAATTAATATTCCCGGTAATGGCACGCTGCACGCTCGTTTAACTACTTCCTTGGGTGAAATTGTAGTTCGTTTGGAGGAAGAGCGAACCCCCAACACCGTTAAAAATTTTGTCGGTTTAGCAACTGGAACAATCGACTGGAAAGACCCTAAAACTGGTAAATCTAGTAAGGGGACTCCAGCTTACGATGGGATTCGCTTTCACCGGGTCATTCCTGATTTTATGATTCAGTGTGGCGATCCCCTGAGTCGTTATCTGGATACGGCCAGCCGATGGGGTACTGGTGGCCCGGGATATCAATTTGAGGATGAGTTTCATCCTGAATTGAGACACACTGGTGCAGGTATCCTGTCAATGGCTAATGCCGGACGCGGTACAAATGGTTCACAATGGTTCATTACAGAAGCACCAACGCCCCACCTGGACAACAAACACAGTGTTTTTGGTGAAGTTGTCCAAGGTCTAGATATAGTCAACCAGATCGCTAATGTGCCTACGACTAGAGATCGTCCGAATCAAGAGGTGGTGTTACAAAAAGTAGAAATTTTTCGGCAGTAATTAACACCTCTGTAGATTAATTTATACTCTCTCGATTGAGCAAATTGCGCTAAGGTGAATTCTAGTAATAAATTTACCATAGCCGTTGGTTTCGACTTCGCTCAACCAACTGAGTGGCCGAGAGTTGAGCGAAGCGATGCCCTGAGCCTGTCGTTCGCGTAGCGTCTCGTAGAGAAGGGTCGAAACTCGTCAACATGGTATTTTTTTAATCAGAAATCACCTAAGATATTCCCCTCTTTTTTAAGGGGGGTTAGCACCCCGCCCCAAATTAAAAACAAATTTGCCGAAAAATTAAGATTTATTTAAATAAAATAACAGCCGTGTTGTTAAAGTCAGAAGCTAGATCCCAATCAGTAATTAGGTTTGGGTGATGCTACGCTTACACACCGCAGATAAAACCCTTACAACTCTTCACTTATTTAGGGCTACAAGTTTTGAGACAATCAGAAACGATTTAATAATAATCAAGCACTTATAGTCCACTCTTATCGGACTCCGTGTTATTTCTGTTGAAAAGGGAGAACACAAACATGAAATTAGCTTACTGGATGTATGCAGGGCCAGCCCACATCGGCACTCTGCGAATCGCTAGTTCTTTTAAAAATGTTCATGCGATCATGCACGCCCCCATTGGCGATGACTACTTTAACGTCATGCGCTCCATGCTATCGCGGGAGAGGGATTTTACCCCGGTAACAACCAGTGTCGTCGATCGCAACGTTTTGGCACGCGGTTCTCAAGAGAAGGTGGTAGATAACATCATCCGCAAGGATGCCGAGGAACACCCAGATTTAATTGTGTTAACTCCCACCTGTACCTCGAGCATTTTGCAAGAAGATTTGCACAATTTTGTCGAGCGATCGCAGTTGGAAGCGAAAGGAGACGTAATGCTGGCGGATGTGAACCACTACCGCTACAACGAACTGCAAGCCGCCGATCGCACTTTGGATCAAATCGTTCAATACTACATTGAAAAAGCCCGGAAGCGGGGCGAATTGCCAGAGGGCAAAACTGCAAAGCCTTCGGTTAACATTATCGGTACTACCACCCTTGGTTTCCACAATAATCACGACTGCACCGAACTGAAACGGCTAATGGCTGACTTGGGAATTGAGGTAAATACCTTAATTCCCGAAGGTGCTTCGGTGAATGACTTGAAAAAAATGCCCCAAGCCTGGTTTAACCTGGTTCCTTACCGTGAACTTGGTTTGACCACAGCTCGTTACCTAGAAGAACAATTCGGCACACCTTATATAGACATTACTCCAATGGGTGTAGTGGAAACTGCCCGTTGTATTCGCAAGATTCAGCAGGTAATTAACGCTCATAGTTCGACTTCGCTCACTATAAAAGGTGCAGAAGTTGACTACGAAAACTTCATCAATGAGCAAACCCTGCATGTATCTCAGGCTGCTTGGTTCTCTCGTTCAATTGACTGTCAAAACTTGACTGGCAAAAAAGCTGTGGTCTTTGGTGACAATACCCACGCCGCCGCCATTACCAAGATTCTGGCGCGAGAGATGGGGATTCATGTTGTTTGGGCTGGAACCTACTGTAAATATGATGCAGACTGGTTCCGCCAAGAGGTTAGCGAATATTGCGATGAAGTGCTAATCTCCGAAGATCATGGTGAAATTGGGGATGCGATCGCTCGTGTCGAACCCTCTGCCATTTTCGGCACCCAAATGGAACGCCATGTTGGTAAGCGCTTGGATATTCCCTGCGGCGTAATTGCTGCACCAATCCACGTCCAAAACTTCCCCATTGGTTACAAACCATTTATGGGTTACGAAGGTACAAATCAGATTACAGATTTGATCTACAATTCCTTCACTTTGGGAATGGAAGATCACCTATTAGAAATCTTCGGTGGTCATGATACCAAAGAAGTAATTACTAGGGGAATTTCTGCTGATTCTGATTTGAATTGGACAAAAGATGGTCAAGCAGAATTGAATAAGATTCCGGGATTTGTGCGTGGTAAAGTGAAGCGTAATACTGAAAAATTTGCCCGCGATCGTGGTTTCAAGGAAATCAATGCTGAGGTATTGTACGCCGCCAAGGAAGCCGTCGGGGCTTAGATTAGAGTTTAATTGAGAATATTGAGGGGTGAGGAGTTATGTATACTCTTTACCCCCATTTTTTTTGCTTTAGTGATATAAAATTAAATTATGAGATATCATAGATGTAATATTAATTTTTATATATTTGTCTCAATAACTATTTAAAATAACCTGATACAAGACAGACAGTTTAAAGCAGAAAAAATCAAACTCATGGCTGACTATGGATGTTATCCTCTATGGTGGGTGAGTTCTGATAAAATTGGCAACATTGACCCAGAGACATTGCCATTAAGTCAAGAAACAATCAAACGTCTATAAAAATGGGAAGAAATTTATAATGCAAAGTTGAACTGGGAAGCGACTGCAAAAAGAACTTGCACCCAACTATGAAGTTTTCTATTTCAGTGAAACATTACGTAAAGTTGTAACTGATACTAATGAATTAGACTCTTTGCGTACTATAGGAATCATATTTGATTTCTGAAAAAATCTCGGTAGTCTTGTAGTAAGCTAATGAGCATTTAAGTTGCATAAAAGTAGGGCTGAAGCCCTTACTACAAAGGAATTATTGGGGAAAAATGAATGACAATTAGCTTAGACTGTCATGGCTTTAATGTTGCAAAAAAATTGTAGGTTGGGTGGAGGCTTTGCGTAACCCAACATCCTGATAATCAGTTGGGTTGCGCTCCGCTCCACCCAACCTACGTGTAATCCACTATTTTAGCCTAGAAGGTCCACTACGTGCATTTCAAAAATCAAATACTAGTCCTATATCTATGCTTAAATGATAGTCCACGAAAAAATTTAGAAGTTTTACGTGCTATTCTGCAATGATTTCACGTAACATAATATAAATCTAGTGCAGCACCAAGAAAATTAATTGCGATCGCGGTTTCAAGCAAATCAATGCTGAGGTGTTGTACACCGCAAAGGAAGCTGTCGGGGCGTAACTAGTAGCTGGCTGTTAGCATTTGAGAGGGTAAGAGTTAGGTATATTTTTTACTCCTCAATTTTCTTTTTCATCCTATAATTATTAATCAACCTGGTAGTTGCGGAGCTAGAGAGGACTGGCTGACCACTGGATAAGCCTAAAATGGCATTTTGTTCAGCTAAAAAATTGTCAACCTAAATTGTTGGAGTTATAACGAGCGAGTAAGTCACGAGCTGCTTTTTGATGCTGTTCAACCAGTTTTGGAGGGGACTTAAACTCGGCATTACCCATGAATCCATAAACCCAACGGCAAAACTCATCAAGTGATCGCTCAGGCAATTTAACTATGTAATCGACATAAGCAGGTTTCCCATCTTGTTTTGGTCCCTCTCGAATTTCTTGCTTTAGATGGCGTTTGTCACCCTCCAGAATAAATTCCATCACTTCTGGGAAAAAACGGACGGTCACCTCTATAAAGGCTGATTGCCCGCATCTTTCTAATTTCTGCTCTTCTTCTGTTCCCAACTTAAGTCCCCAACCAGCTTTCAAGAGATGATGTGCTACTTGTAGACTCTTCACTTGAAGATTTGAACTTCGACCTGTACTAGATAATATCTTGAAATGGTCACTAAAACGATCAAGTCTCGATACTCCCAACTGTCCACTTTTGTAATCCTCATGCAGTAGATACCAAGCAATATTTACATAGATAAGTTGTAGAGGGTAAATTTTCAGGTATTTGGTATTTCCATTTTTGTAGGGGTTACGACAACGAAAGACTTCGATTGCTTGTCCTTTTATAATTGCTGATTCTAATGCCTCTATCTTCTCAAACAAAGTTTCCCGGTATTTACTTTGGGACATCATTTCTTCAGCATTGGTGTAGACAATAGAGTGGGCAATGTAAGCTCGTACCGGATAAAACAAGTCACTTTGCGGGCGTAGTCCCCGTAATCGTCGTTTCAATCTTTGATAAATCTGGCTAATCTGAGGATCTTGCTGATACTCCGCTTGAGATTGGAGAGCATTGAGGGCTACTTGTAACTCTTCACGGTTCAATGCTCCAGTACCTAAATAATATCCCCATCGATATATCGGCTTTTCTAGCAAACCAAAATGGCGAAGCGTGCTTAGATCTTTACGAAGCGTATGAACTGAGTAGGGCGGCATCTTGATTCCCAGTTCTTGGGCTACTTTCTGACACTGACTCAGTACAGATGGCAATGCATCATGACTTTCCTCTGAGCTTGAGAAAACTGAGTCAGCGCAGCCTATCCCTGGATGTAGGACAAAAGTAGCAATTAGTAACATCAAACGCTCAAAAGCAGGTGTGGTGGCATAACGATGCATCATATATTCACGGATTGTCTTTGATAATCAAAATACAACAAAGTATTAGCCTCTTTTCGTAGAAAAATCAGGAATGCTCTCTAGGCTTTACTTTTAACCATTCAAACTGATTGAAGTCCAGTATCAAGAAATATTAGCTCTTTACTGTACGTTTAACATAATATTTAAATATTGAATTTTACAAGTTTGATGTTTTACATCGCTGAGGATACAACAGCATGACAAACGAGGCAGTTACCCCAACACCAGAAATTCCAGGCTTCAATAGTAACAACAGTGCTAATGCTACTGAAGTTAATCGAGAAAAACCTAACGGAGTTGAGAAAAAATCTCGCAATTCACTTAACTATCTGCCGTATGTTAATGCTTACGGATCTATCCCAACACTCTTCTCGAAAATAAAGGAAGCTGCTGTTCCAACAAAATTTACCCAAGACTTCATGTCATCTATGTTGGGAATGAGTTCGTCTAGTCATCGTGCTTTCCCTGATCTAAAAAAACTAGGTTTTTTAGATCAGGGAAATGTTCCGACAGAGGTATATCGTCAATATAGAGATCCTTGGCAGTCAAAGAGGATAATGGCTCAGCAACTACGAATTGCCTATTCAGATATTTATAGAGCGAATGAATTTGCTCATAAAATGAATAAGGATAAACTAATTGCCAAATTGAAAGCTCTAACTGGTGCTGGAGATGATGATACGATCATTTCTACAGTAGCTAGCACTTTTATTGAACTGAGAAATCTTGCCAGCTTTGATGAGGAGCAAGATATTATCACTACTTCAGTTTCACCGAAAAAAAGCGAACCAGAAAACGTAGAATCACCACATAGTCGCAAAGCACGCCAAGCAAGCTTAGGAGTTTCTTACATGATCAATCTCAACCTTCCAGCTACCACCGATATTGAAGTATTTAACGCTATTTTTAAGAGTCTCAAGGAGCATATTCTATATGAAGACTAGTTCTAATCTATCAGATACTATAAAGATTTTTGGTATGCAAAATCTCATGCTTGAAGCCGAGCTAGCTCGCCTTGAAAGGTCTGGTATTGACATTTATCATACTGAAAAACTTCAAAAGGATGATGTCGTTGATACAGAATTATTTGAAGCTGATATCATTGTCCAGGCAAGAAGAATGGCTGACTTCTATGTGCTTTATTATAGTCTTGAGAATACAATTCGTCGCTTGATTGCTGGACGACTACTTGAAAAATATGGATCTAACTGGTGGGAAGACAAAGTACCAGATAGAGTTAAGATAGGTGTTGCTGAAAAGCAAGAAAGAGAGCGTGATACTCCAATGTCTATTCGATCAGATGATCCTCTTACCTATACAAACTTTGGTGAGCTAATCGGAATTCTGAATGCTAATTGGAGTGATTTCTCTGATACTATACGCAGTCAGAAAGCAATGCAGCAAGTATTAAGTCAATTTAATTTTCTCAGGAACGTCATTGCTCATAGTGGTGAACTTAGTGAAGACGAGATTACACGCTTCAAGCTACTACTTAAAGACTGGTTCCGAATCCAAAGTTGACTAGTGGGAATATTCACTCTAATTAATCAAGTTTATAGGGTGCGTTAGTGACAACTCAACGCACCATGAATAGATGGTGGATTATGGCGCTTTAAGTGTTTTTCTATAGCGATCGCATTCCTTAACCATTAAATTTACTGATAAATAAAAATTAATAGCGAACAAATATCACAATACAAAATTATTACTTTGGGGATCTAATAGGCAGAATAACCCACTAGAGTCTTAACCGATGTGTCTCCGATAACGAGGTAAAAAAAGCATCATTAAAGCCTCGCAATATCTCTTATAGAAAAAAAGCAGATGCGTGTTAATGTTTTAATCTCATTGACTTTCCCTTAGCGTCTTTCCCTATGCATCTGCACTATTTACACCCCCAACACCTTGAAGAATTAGTCAAGAGCAGTGGTATAGACTTACACCTAGTGCGACTCAATTTTAGGTCACTCCAAGGCGTAACTGCTTATGAGTACCTATTGATTTCTGAGCTACTCCCCCGCACCAATGCCGGAATGGTGAAAAGTGGATGGTTGCAGCGTTATGCTCATATCACTGAAGGTGGTTGGTGGTGTTCGGGGTTAGACCCTTTGAATAATTGGCAAATGATGGAATGGGGATGCTTTAAGCCAAACCAACCCCGACAAAATCACAATGGTAAGTCCATCAAATACGAGCATCCCCCCAGCACGCCAACGCGGGTATTTTGTTTGCGGGTAACGCTGCAAGTGTGGCAGCAAGTCGCTGGACGTTACAATCTGGTCATGCCTGACAATATCACCATTACTGCTGATGGTGAAGCTGAAGGCTTTTGGCAATGGGTGATGCAGCAGAATATTTCCCTCGTTATCTGCGAGGGTGTGAAGAAAGCAGCCACACTGTTGACGCAAGGATATGCAGCTATTGCCATTCCCGGAATTACCAGTGGTTATCGGGTTGTTAAAGATGAATTTGGCAAAGTTACTCGTCGTCAGCTAATTCCCGATTTAGCTGCATTTGCGATTACAAAGCGTAGCTTTTATATTTGCTTTGATTTTGAAACTCAACCTAAGACAATTGCTGCTGTAAATAATGCTATTTCCCAACTTGGTTGTTTATTTCAGCAAAAAAATTGCACTGTTAAAGTCATTGAACTTCCAGGAGTTGAAAAAGGAGTTGATGAGTTTATCGTTGCGAAAGGTGCAAGTAGTTTCGATAAAGTTTATCGTCAAAGTCTTGATTTAGAAATTTATCTTGCTCAAACCAAACCCCACACCGAGTTAAGCATTCCTGCTGCACTCACCTTGAATCGCCCTTATATAAGTGAAATACCTTTCCCCACCTCTGGATTAGTAGGAGTCAAATCAGCAAAAGGAACGGGTAAAACTACAGCACTCCAAACCGTTGTTCAGCAAGCAAAAAGCAGAAATCAACCCATTTTGTTAATTACTCATAGAATCCTACTAGGGCGATTTTTGTGTGAAAAAATTGGTATTCAATGGGGAACACACAAAGAAGATGGAGAGAAAAGGATTGATAAAACACTTACCCCGGCTCCTCCCATCCTCCGCCCTCTCTTTCCTCAGCAATCCCTCGGATTGTGTGTTGATTCGATTTGGAAACTTAACCCGGAAAATTGGCGCGGTGCAATAGTAATTTTAGATGAAGTAGAGCAATCTTTATGGCATCTATTAAACAGTAATACTTGTAAACACAAGCGTGTAAAAATATTAAAATTATTCCAGCAACTAATTTCCACAGTTTTAACAACTGGGGGGTTAGTAATTGCCCAAGATGCTGATTTATCAGATGTATCACTTGAATATTTACAGGGATTAGCAGGAATTAAATTAACACCTTGGGTAGTTCTCAACCAGTGGAAACCTCAGCATGGTTGGGACGTAACTTTTTATGATTCCCCAAATCCTACACCGCTAATTCACCAACTGGAATTGGATTTACTTGCTGGACGTAAATGTTATGTTACTAACGATAGTCGTGCTGGGCGTTACAGTTGTGAAACCATTGAACGTTATCTCAAAGAGCGATTACAGAAATTACGACGGCAATTTCCCAAAACCTTAGTAGTTAGTAGTCACACTACAAACACACCTGGACATGAAGCCGTTGATTTTATCGCCGCTATCAATCAAAAAATCTCTGAATATGACGGCGTTTTTGTTACCCCTAGTCTTGGTACAGGAATTAGTATTGATGTCCAGCATTTCGACCGAGTTTATGGCATTTTTCAAGGGGTAATTCCTGACTCGGAAGCAAGACAAGCGTTAGCAAGAGTAAGAGATGATGTTCCGCGTGTTGTCTGGTGCGCTAAACGAGGTATTGGCTTAATTGGTAGTGGTAGTACAAATTATCGCTTGCTATCTGATTGGTATCAAGAAAATCAAAAAGAAAACTTAGCTTTGCTGAGTCCACTACATAAAATAGACGTGGATTTACCTTTAGTTTATGACCCGATTCATTTGCGAACTTGGGCTAAATTATCTGCACGCGTAAATGCTTCTATCCGCCTCTACCGTCAATCGATGCAAGATGGTTTGATCGCTGATGGGCATCAAATTCAGCTGCGGAGTAATGCTGTTCACAATAATATTATTCGAGATTTACGCCTGGCCTTTTTGGCAACTGATGCTGATGATTTAGCTACTCGCAGAAGATTAGTTTTAGAAATTGTCAAAGTTCAAAAAGATTGGGCGCAAAGCCGTCAAAAAGCTAAAGAAATTAAACGCAAAATTAAAGATATTAAGCAGCAAAATCAACTATTGCTAGCAACTACTGTCGCTAATGCTCAAGATATCGATTATGTAGAATATGAGCAGCTATTAGTGAAGCATTCCCTAACTGATGGAGAACGCAACCAAATCAATAAATATGTTCTCAGACAAAGGTATGGTGTAGAAGTTACTCCTTGGCTGAAATTGCAGGATGACCACGGATATTATCCTCAACTGTTAATTCATTATTATCTAACTCACGAAAGCGAGTATTTTCACGTTAGAGATGAGCAAGAATGGCATCAGCAATTGTCTTGGGGTGAAGGGAAAGTTTTTCTACCAGATTTAAAAACTTACACGCTCAAAGTTGAGGCGATGAGAGCGTTGGGAATGCTTCAGTTTCTCGAAGCAGAACGAGAATTTGCCGAGAGTCATACAGATTTGATATTGCTTAAAAATGTTGTTTTTCAGCATAGTAAGCATATTAAAAGAGCGCTTGGTATTAACTTAGTCGGGGAGAAAGAGCAGGTTTCAGCAATCAAAATACTCAGCCGACTGTTAAATTTATTGGGCTTGAAACTAAAGCGAGTAAATGAGGTTTATCAAATCGATTTAGAAACGCTTGATGATGGCAGGGAGAGAATATTTGTAGTTTGGCATCAACGAGATGAGTTGATGTTGACTCATGTTAAGAGTGTTGGCTATGAGTTGCCTGATTATTCTTCAGACTGGAAGCTTGAAATTATCCAAACCAAGCCTTATGCCGCAGTGGTCAATATTCTACCCTAATATCTAGTGATGATGCTGTCATGCTTCTAAAATGCAGCATTTAGATCATTTTCAAAAATACAGCACTTCCGATGCCTGCGGCGGTCACTGAGCCAAGTCGTTCGCGCAGCGCGATACCCTGAGCTTGCCGTTCGCGCAGCGTCTCGTAGAGAAGGGTCTCGTAGAGAAGTGCGGGCTACACCGGAGCACCTGCGAAATGCAATACAGTTGAGTTAAGCATTTATTTCTTCTCTCTATATCCTCTGTGTCTTGGCGATCGCCTGCCGATCATCGCGCCGCGCCTATGCGTTTAAATTTCAACCCTCAATTCGCCACGATTTTACGCAAAGCTGTACTTAGACTACGGCAGCTAACAACGTCAATTAAATTTGCTGATTTTCTCTTTTACCACTCAGAACTATACATTCTATCCCATTGCCATCATAAAATAATTTTATTTCGGAGAGAATAATTAAATTAAAATAAAACTTGTTCAGTATTTTTACCTTTCATTGCGGAAACCAGAAAGCTTAAACTGTAGCAGAAGTATTAGCCAAAACTATTGAAGCTAAGAGACAATGAGCGAAATTAGCCCCAGACGAATTGTAATTGGGGATGTACATGGTCACTATGAAGGTTTGATGACATTGTTGTCGGCGATCGCCCTCACATCAGAGGATCAAGTCTATTTTCTGGGAGACTTAATTGATCGCGGTCCTCATAGCGCACAAGTAGTTAATTTTGTCAAGCGAAATAACTACCCATGTTTGCTAGGAAATCATGAGCAGATGTTATTAAACATTCTCACCAATGAAAGAACCTCCTCCCCAACGATGCAAGCATGGCTGTATAGTGGAGGACAAGCTACCGTAGCCAGTTACCACCAGTCCACAATCCCTGACGATCATCTGGATTGGTTCAAGAGTTTGCCTACATATCTTGACTTGGGGGATATTTGGTTAGCTCATGCTGGTGTTGACCCTTCCAAGTCAGTGACAGAACAAACTGCCGATGAACTGTGTTGGATACGAGAGGAATTTCATAGTATTGAAAAACCCTACTTCCCAGATAAGCAAATTATCATCGGTCACACCATTACCTTTACTCTCCCGGGTGTTTCTCCTGGGAAATTGGCACAAGGACAGGGATGGCTAGACATAGATACTGGTGCTTATCATCCCAAGAGTGGGTGGTTAACTGGACTGGATGTCACGAATAACTTAGTTTATCAAGTTAACATTTTTAAGAATTATCTCCGTGTCCTGCCCTTAAAAGATGTAGTGATCAGAGTTGATCCAGCCAAAATCAAAGTTGATCGTCGCAATAAGAATTGAGCAATATTTGAGATGAGGGGGAGTGGGGAGTGGGGAGATAAGGCAGACAAGGCAGACAAGGCAGACAAGGCAGACAAGGCAGACAAGGCAGACAAGGGGAATAACCAATGCCCAATACCCTCAAGACCTCGCTAATGGTCGAATATTAGCTTTATAACTAGCATTATCCAAGCCATAATTTCCATTACTAGGTTGAGAGTCAATTGCAAGTCTGAGGGCATGAATGCGATCGCTGGTTCCGGGGTGCGTACTCAAAAATGTCGGCGCAGAACCACCCTTTTTCAGCAGCTTTTGCATAAAGGAAACCATCCCAGACTGAGCATAACCAGTACGTGTTAAAGTTCTTAATCCTCTTTGATCAGCCTCAAATTCATTTTTACGACTGCGTGGCAAGTCTCGCGCTAACTGTACGCCCATTTGCACCGCCGTACTCCGGTCTAAGCCAGCAGCTGTTAGTAGCCCACTTTCGAGCGCTTTTTGCTGCATCTGTTTGACTACGTGTTTCCCGCCAATGTGACCAATTTCATGGGCGAGTACACTTGCCAGTTGCGCTTCATTGTCTGCGGTTCTCAGCAAACCCGTGTGGACATATACATAGCCACCCAAGGTAGCAAAAGCATTAATAGTATTATCTTCAACTACTTGGAAGGTATAGGGGAGATCGGGGCGATCGCTATTAGCTGCTAAACGCCGACCAACTTGGGTTACATAGCGATTAACTTCGGGATTGCGGTTAAGCCGGACTTGACTCCCGACTAATTCCTGATTAATCTGCTTACCAAGATCAACTTCTTGGTTAGGGGATATATTAGAAAGTTGAAATGCCTGAAATCCTTGAAGTAGAAGAGGCAAGAAGTCTAAAGTTCTTCCAGGCAAGGGTGTACTCAGACACAGACTCACGGCGACTACCACCGAAATTAAAGGATATAACCAGCGACGCGGCCACACACGGTAATTTGCAACAAAACCTTTCCAATTCAACATAATCTGCACTGAAGATAATTTTCGGAGAACATAAAATGATGAGACGGTTTTAGATCATTCTAAGTTGCATACTTAACTCCAGATCAAAGGGATTGTTATACAACCAATGTTTACGCAAATCTACCGAATTTTGGGGGCTAGTGATTCCCTCTAGCGATCTAAACACTAGATTTTACCTTCTGGGTGCGTCGGTCTTAACAGCCAAAAGTTTGAGAGTCATCTGCCCCCACTCCGAACTTACGAACTCGTGATAAACTGTCGCATAACCGCAACGCCCAGCCGCTTTGAGTTATTACCAAATAGGGAAAATTGCTATTCCCATCGAAAACCTTTTTGCTACAATCAATTACTTCGCTATTACCTCGGAAAACTTTTTATGGCTATTTTAGATTCAAAAGGTCGTTTATTCGGCAAAATCAATCTCCTAGATTTAGGTGCTGCGCTGGTAACTCTGCTAGTTATATTTGTGATGTTGTCTACTATCTTGTCTACCTTAGGTCTTGCCCAAGTCGGTGAGAAAATAGTACCCATAGAAGTAGACTTAGTAGTTCGTGGTTTGAATGTACGTGATCCTGAGCAATTATTTAACAATGGCTTAAAAAAAGGTGGGAAAACTGATGTAATTATCCGCAATCAACCCTATGGAGAGATTGGGATTAAATCTATTCAACAGCTACCTAGAACAGTCAATGTTTCCCAACCTGATGGCACTGTTAAAGAATTACCAGATCCCAAGATCAACAATTTTAGTACAGATATGATTTTGACCTTAGAAGGTAAAGCCAAACGTACTGAAAGTGGACTAGTTCTAGGTAGCAGCAAAGTGAAAATTGGTATGCCGTTTGAGTTAGAAGGTTTTAACTACAACTTCAATGCAACGGTTATTGATATCAGATTCGAGAAATAGCCTTGACATTTTCTTTGATCTATTTTCCCGTCTCTGACAGGAGAAGTAACAAAGAGGCTGATAAACTCAACCCCTCTCCGTGAGTTCCCAGAAAGGAGAGAAAGCACAACTTTATCGGAGTGAGGTTAAGCTTAACCTCATTCTTATTAGGAAACGCTAGATCAGATTACTCAATTGAGGTTATAACTACTTAGGAACGTGGATTAAATAAAATGCAAAACTTCATCCTGTCTCTCAATCCCTCTCCAATATATCGGAGAGGGATTGAGGGTGAGGTAAGCCAAGGACATAAATTGTATGTTATTTAATTCTTATTCCTTAGCAGCTTTCGCTTCAAACATTAAATACGTTCCTCCTAATCCTTCTACAATTGTGCGTGTATTGGCAATCATCATTTTCTGATAAGTGTCCGCCTCGCTTCCTGGTTCACCAAGTCCCTCAGCATACAACTTCCTCTCAGAAATTTTTACATTAGCTTCTCTTGCTACAGATTGAAGCAAATTAGGCTTAATTGCCGCCTCAGTAAAAATTGTTGAGACTTTAGCCTGTTTAATATTTGTCACCAAATTTTTCACTCGTGTAACCGTCAGGTTTTTGCCAGTACTAATACCTTGCAATCCCCCTGGTAATAAAAGACCGTATGCTTTGGCGTAATAACTCAGTGCATCAGAGGTTGTAACTAACTTACGTTCTTTGGCAGGAATACTGACAATTCTTGACTTAATCCAGCTATCTAGTTGAGTCAGTTCATTTGTGATTTTTTTGGTATTGCTGCTATAAGCCTCGGCATCACTAGATTCTAATTTTCTCAGGTTACTATTAATTACCTTCACCATTCTGATCGTATTTTTGGTATTGTGCCAAAGATGAGGATCAGTTACATTTTTAGCGCCTGCCTGAAATTTTAGTGGCTTAGGCACTGCCAGTTGACCAACGGCTATTTTCGGTGCAGGGTTTTTAGTCGCTTTAATTAATTTGATCAGATTTGGTTCAAAATTGTAACCAGTATAAAGAATAAGATTAGCTTGCTCAATGGCTTTACGATCTTCCGGTTTTGGTTTATAAAATTGGGGGTCGGCTGTAGGGGAAATTAAGCAGGTAAGGTTAACTGTGTTTCCGGCAACCTGTCTGGTTAAGTCACACAGTACGCTTGTAGTCGCTACGACTTGGGGAAGATTCTCATTTGCCTGAGTGGTAGTCTGAGTGAATGCGGTTCTTGCAGCTTGATTTCCACACCCAACAAATCCAATCGTCAAGGCAACAAGAATAGCTCGGAAGGAATTAGTTGATGGTAATTTTTTTGACATCATCAACTCCTACTGGATGTATTGAAAAAATAATCATTATCAGTAACGGATTAGTGAAATACCAAGGGTAAGCCTTCATCTGGGAAAATTGTAAAACTTAAGGGAAAAGGAATTAATAAACTCTCTCGTTTCCCACTTTCCCTAGCCGACATCCAACAATTTTTGCTTGGTGAACTACTCACTGGTGAGGTTTTTGCAGGCAAAATGTTAGTTAACTTCACGCGACAGACTAGAAAACTGGTAGAGGTAGAAGCACAATAATAAAGGCAATGCTGGCGAGCCTCCGGTAAGGAGTGTAGTGTAGTTCTCTGATCGTCTGTTGAAGGGGCTATGCCATTGTCCTTACATACCACAAAGGTCGCAAATTGACTAGGATTATCAGGTTAAGGAGTGGAACGTAGTAATGCTGAGGCTTATTGAGCATACGGGTTGATGGGAGCAAGCCGAGTCGTGAATCTAAGGCAATTGTAGCTGTGGTTTTGCCAGGTGTGGGCAGATGGTTGTGACAAAATTGGCGAATTGGCGATTTTTTAGCCATCAGCCTTTGTTACACTAATTTTCACCTAGTAAAGCCTTTCAATAGCGCTCAGAGGATTATCTAACTGCTCTTTATTGCCAGTCGTCGGGTTGTGATTGAACATTGACTTTATCGGAAAGGGATAAACGCAAGCCATCAGCGAATTGCTGTCACTGCCTGAAAAAAAGCTATATTAAGGAAAAGCTAGCGATCGCCAAGGGCTATGGATATTCCCGAAAAATTTAAGCGTGTTGTAGAGCAACTTAATGAAGAGGAATTATCTACCTTGCTCGATTTTGCGATTTTTCTTCAGTCTAAAGGAAAATCTGCTGCGACAATGGTAGAATCTCACGCTTATACGGACTGGTTAAGCGCTGAAAATGACATTTATGACGAAGTCTTTACCGATCAACTTTCAACGCGGTGATATAGTTTTGTGCAGTATACCAATGCCATCTACCCAACTGCAACAGTTTAAAATTCGTTTATCTGTAATTATTTCCGCGAATAGACTTAATGACATCCTTGATGATGTAATGTTTGTACCTTGTACTTCCAACACTAGTCGTCTTTTGACAGCAACACAATATTTAATAAGAGGTGAGGAAATTGCGCTCGCTGGTATTAGGATTGAGTCCGTAGTTCGTTGTGAGTCTATTTTTACTTTGAATAAATCTATGATTATTAGAAAATTAGGTTCCCTGACTCAAGAAGCAATAAACTAGGTGAAGTTTTGTTTGATACCAGCTTTGAAATTGTCAGATAAGATTGCGGTTGAAAAAATAGAAAAGCTTTTGGAAAAATTACCTTTTGGTTTCTTAAAAGAGTGTTTTTTAAAAAACAACTACGATTTATTTACTTTCTTCAAACCATTACCATAAATAATCACCTCTGCACCACCATTAGCTACTGTTGGATGAATAAATAAAAGCCAAGTCAATCAATTTTGGATTTTGGATTGGTGATAGCGTAGCGTTAGCGAGTCTTCTCCCTTGGCGTTAGCGCAGCGTAAAGCCTTCGGCATAGCTTCTCTACGAGAGGCTGCGCCAACGCTTAGAGCATTCTTGAAAGCTAATAATATTGGTGAAGATAAACAATGGTAATTTTAGTTATCCTCGTTAACACCCTGATTTCGCTGATACTACTTTATGTAGCTTGGCGAGTGTGGCAACTCAAGCGGCAGCTAGCATACATAGCAGATAGGTTAACCGCCTATGAAAGTTGTACCCATGCAGCACTGAATAAAGCACCCGAAAATATTTATCTCAGCCAGGATAATATTTACAACTTACGGCAGAAAAATCAAGCCTTACAAATGCAAATCCAACAAGTCCGGGAAATTCTCAGTCTACTTTTGCTAGGACGGCAAATCTGGCAGCGTTATTTTCGGAGGCTAGAGCTAACATCCGGGAAAAGAACTTTTGCAAAATGATTTATGTCAGGTTCATGAATATTTATAATTAGGGCTGATGCGAGGACACCGGGACGTGGTGACACAAACAGAAGTCTAAGGGCTGATTTGGGACTTAGAAGCCCACCAGAAGGCTTACCAAAGGCATAAAAACTTTGGGATATCCGGGGAGTTTTGAATTATAAGTAATTAATGGTTTTGATATTTAATCAATAAAAGCAACATTTATGGGTGATATTTTGTCACGATAGATTAACTGAATAAAATCGGTGGAGTCTTACAAGGAGAGAAAACCCACCTAAAATGGGTGTAAGGAGAGAAACAACAAGATGTCTAATAACCGTTCTGGAGTATTTATTGGCGGTTTTATGCTGGGAGCTACCATCGGTGCTTTGACCGGTTTGCTCGTGGCTCCACGCACAGGGCGCGAAACGCGTAAAATTTTGAAAAAATCTGCCAATGCTATCCCAGAATTGGCAGAAGATTTATCAACGAGTGTGCAAATCCAGGCAGATCGTCTCTCTGCGATCGCACTGCAAAACTGGGATGAGACTTTAGATAGATTACGGGAGGCGATCGCAGCAGGTGTAGATGCCAGTCAGCGGGAAAGCCAAGTCTTAAACCGGCCAACATCTGTTGAAGACTCAGATTCTCTTCCCGAGCAATTAGAACGCTTATAAATGACATAACCGTGATTGATCCCCTGTTTTGGTTGGGATTTTCCTTACTCTTAGTTGCCACAAGCTTGACTGCGGTTTTAGTGGCGGCAATACCGGCTTTGCAAGAGTTAGCACGCGCGGCTCGCAGTGCAGAAAAGCTATTTGATACACTCTCGCGGGAGTTACCGCCCACTCTAGAAGCTATCCGCGTGACTGGTTTGGAAATCGCTGACTTAACTGATAATGTCGGTGAAGGTATAAAAAGTGCCAGTCAAGTCGCCAAACAAGTTGATCAAAGCCTTGATAGTGCAAGAATTCAGGCTCAAAATCTGCAAGTAGGTACACGCAGCGTCTTTGTTGGCGCAAAAGCCGCTTGGAGAAACTTCACACGCCAAAAACCCACAAGGCGAACAGGCGATCGCACCCCAAGCAATGAAAAACCACAACTCACGTTGCGAGAACGAGAAGTGCTCAGGCAAGAAAATCACCGGATTAAAGCAGAAGTATACCGGGCTAATGACGGTTACAACGACGTCGCTAGCTGGGAAAACAATTTCGATGAGGAAGATTGAATTAGGGCATTGGGCATTGGTTATTTCTCTTCATCTGTTTCACTCCCCAACTCACCCTGCGGGAAGCTAAAGCTACATTTTTCCTAATCTTTTTGTTCAATTTTGAATTTTGAATTTTGAATTGATTTCTCCCCACTCCCCAAAAACCCTTTGCGTTGATCCCTTAGATTAGAGTAAAGTAAACAAGTGTAAAGAACTATCACTTTTCCAGTACTCTTTTAAAACAACTTGTTTACTTCTACCGTTGATATTTGTATAAAAACGTCCATGCAATCTTGTTTTTGGCGACGAATTCTGCTATCTATTGCAGTATTTTTTCTGGCTGGGTCAATTTGGGTGATGCATTCTCCCCCAGCACTGGCTTATGACAATCCTGACTTACTCCCTGCCACCTTTACCCCAGTTGTAGACTTAGCAAAATCTCTTCCTGTGTTGCAAGAAGAAAAGCTTGTCAAAGAATTAGAGCAGTTTGAAGTCGATACGGGCTGGAAACTGCGAGTATTGACCCAGTATGACCGCACCCCAGGTCGGGCAGTCATCAAATATTGGGGTTTGGATGACAAAAGCATTCTACTAGTTGCTGATTCTCGTGGCGGTAACATCCTCAGTTTTAGCGTCGGCGATGCTGTTTATGAACTTTTACCCCGGACGTTCTGGATAGAATTGCAAACCCGCTTCGGTAATTTGTTCTTTGTCCGCGAACAAGGCGAAGACCAAGCCATTCTGCAAGCCTTAGAATCGGTTAAAGGCTGTTTACTCAAGGGTGGTTGCAATGTTGTCCCCGGATTGCCACGAGAGCAATGGATTCTCACCTTGATTAGCTCAATTATTGGTGGGGTGATTTGTGGATTTGCAGCTCAACCCCGCGATAAAGGACAAGTTTTCGCTTGGCAATGGGCTTTAATTTTCTCACCTTTGTGGGGAATCTTGTTTATTGCCTTTGGCATTGGACCAGTGGTGACACGCACAAGCGACTGGTTACCTCTAGTTCGCAATATCTCTGGGTTTCTCATCGGCGTCTTGGTTGCCTACCTATCTCCTGTTTTCAGTCGGCCTTCATCCAGTAATGAGTTATGAGTATCGAAGATTTGAGTTGCCCAAGCCGCCTCTCAAACTTCTCGCTGAGTTAGGAGTTATCAGTTAATTAAAAACTTAAAACTCCTAACTGCTAACTCTCTGAAGCTGATAAGCTGAAAGCTAATATTTGAGAAGCTCAACAAAAATGGAATGGCACGTAACTGATGCTCAAAGTTTAGCAATCATTGATAGTGAAATTGACAATCATGCCTTTTCACCCGCAGAGTATGAGATTGTGCGTCGGGTAATCTACTCTACAGCTGACTTTGAGTATAAGTCTTTAATTCGTTTCTCTGAGCGTGCCTTGCAAGCTGGAGCAGCAGCACTAGCCGCGCGTACTACGATTGTGGTAGATGTGCCGATGGTACAAGTAGGTATTGCCTACGAGATTCAAAACACCTTTGCTAATCCGGTGTATTGCAGTATGGAAGCTGTGACACGCCCCCAAAAAGAAAAAACTCGGGCAGCATGGGGAATAGAAACTTTAGCAAAGCGTTATCCAGAGGGCATTTTTGTGGTAGGACAAGCGCAAACAGCACTAACAGCACTGGTGGATTTAATTGAAGCTGAGGAAATTAGACCTGCTTTGATAATTGCAACTCCAGTGGGATTTGTAAATGTTGATGAAGCGAAGGAGCGCTTACGAGATTCTTTAGTGCCTCACATTACAATTGACAGTCGCAAAGGTAATGCAGTTGTAGCAGCTGCGATCGTTGATGGATTGGTAGACTTGGCATGGCAAGCCTATGGGCAAGATAGAAATGGAGGGAGCTAGGAAAGTTGGACTTATTGTATTCTGTATCCAAAAAAATATTCAAAATTCCGGAATATTCTGATATTTTTATTGAAAAGTGCCTATAAAGGAGCCTAGTCTTGTGGTAATGAAAGGTTTGAGTATAAGCGCATATATTGCAATTCCCGTGGCGTTAAGTCTTTTGGTTGAGGGAGAAAGGATAAAAGGATTTTTCCTTGAAAACTTCCAGGTATCCACTAACAAGGAAATGACCCTATCCAGCCGCGAGCTAATCAGCACTAATGCGACTCCGAAAACATACTATGTTAGTGGTACTGGAAACGACCAAAATAGTGGACTTTCTTCCTCATCTGCCTTTAGGACAATTCAAAAGGCAGCAGATTTGACTAACCCCGGCGATACAGTATTGATTATGAACGGAGTTTACACAAATTTACCCCAAGCTGGGGCTGTAGTAAATATTAAACGTTCTGGAACTGCAAAAGCATGGATTAAGTATAAAGCATATCCTGGGCATTTCCCAAAAATTCAGCACAATACATGGAACGGGATCGCGGTTTCAAGTGGAGCTTCATATATTGAGATAAATGGGCTGGAGGTGATTGGAAACAATGCCAATATAACCCTTGATTATGCGATGAGTCAGAAGACTAACAAAACAAACCGACTGACAAACGGAAGCTGCATAAATATTGACGGACGAACCAATGGTCATGTTCATCACATCCGTGTTCTGAACAACAAAGTGCATGACTGTGGAGGAGGAGGTATCGGAGCAATGGAGGCTGATTATGTGACAATAGATAATAACGTGGTGTTCAATAATGCCTGGTACAGCATTTATGGTTGCAGTGGTATTTCGATGTTGAGCAATTGGAATTTTGACAACAACCAGGGATATAAGATGTTGATTACCAACAACAAAAGCTACAATAATCGGATGTACATCCCTTGGATTGCAGTCGGAAGGATCACAGACGGAAACGGCATTATTATCGATAGTTCAAAAAATCCTAATAACCCCAAAATGGGTGTATATAAAGGACGTACTTTAGTTAAAAACAATCTGACATTTAATAATGGTGGTTCAGGGATTCATGCCTTTTTTAGCGCGCATGTTGATATTGTAAATAACACTGCGGTTTTAAATAATCAGAGTCCCGAAATTAAAGGTGGGCAAATATATGCTCATACATCAGATGATGTCAAAATTATAAATAACATTCTCTATGCTTTTCCTGGCAAGGATATTAATACTAACACTAACAATAAAAATGTTATTTATGATTATAATATCTACATGAATAGTTCTAAGATAAGTGTTAAGGGTCCTCATGATATTGTTGCAGACTCACAGTTTTTAAGTAAGCATCCCACTCTAGAAAAAATATCTAATGATTGGAAATCGCGGCTAGAGAAACAAGATCCGCCAAAGCGGACTTATGTAGAGTCTAAGTCAGGAAGTTTTGTTTGTGGGCCAGTGAGTTATCGTTTGCAAGGGAAACTGATCAAAGTGGGATGTTCTCGTTAGCAAGAAGGTAGGAAGTATAGGGTAGAAAAGAGAAGCCCATACGGGAGCATCTCACTTTCTTAAAAAGCCTTGTAAAACCTCACCCCAACCCTCTCCGTGAGTTCGGAGAGGGAGCAAGAATCTTTTTTCTCATCTGGTATATTTGCTTTCACTGAGATGCTCCCAGCCCATACTGATTACATCCTGCTGCCTGCTTCACTTCTGCTTCAATCCTCTAATGTACGACGCCGCCGACGGGGTTTTTGTTGTTGGTCTTCACGCAAGCGGCGACCGATTTCGTTAAAGAAATCCCGCCGCAGATAAGGATAATCGCTGACCCACAGGTTACGATTGGGAAAATATATATCACTGAATTCTTCAATACTGCTCAAATCTGCGCGATTTGACATCACTACCATTTCGGCAATTTGACCGCGTGTAATAACTTTGTGGGCAGAACGTAATGGTGCTACAAATTCAATGCTAAATCCTGTGTCGTCACCCACCTCTAAGTTAATCTGTTTTTCTCGGTTTTCTATAATTACCAATTCGCCTTTGTTGTTGACTGTTTCGGTTTTACCCATCAACTGGTCTGTAATCCACCAATCTAGGACTCGACCACGGAAAAAGCCGCCGTACTTATAACGGCGGCATTGCAAATTCCGCATACTTGCTTGAAACACTGGATACCACAGCCAAAAAAAAGCGCTAACTACCCCAAACACAAATACTATTGAAGCAAACTCAAGTTTGAAAACGAATGTTACAAGCAAAATAGCAACTATGGCAACTACAGAAATTAACAACCGTTGCAAAAAATTTGAGAACTTCCCCCAGTAGTACTTGTACTGCAAACCAGTGGCAATTAGAGGGACAACTTGTTCAAATTTCTGGCGAGTCAGTGGTACTAACATGAGTGCTGAGTGATGAATGCTGAATAGTTGGTTTAAAGTATCTTTTCTAATCCATATACTAACGACTTTAGCGCTAAGACTTTGCGAATTGCTAGTAGCACTCCTGGCATATAGCAGGCGCGATCGCTCGTATCATGTCGTAAAGTATAAATCTGTCCTGCTGCGCCAAAAATAACTTCCTGATGGGCAATCAATCCTGGCAAGCGAATGCTATGAATTCTAATCCCTTCGTCTGCTATACTGCCTCTGGCTCCTGCTAATTTCTCCGTTTCTTTTACAAGAGCCGGGTTAAAAGTTTTACCCAATTCTCCTAATAACTGTGCCGTTTGAATGGCAGTACCACTAGGGGCATCAGCTTTTTGGTTGTGATGCAGTTCGATAATTTCCACATGGTCAAAATATTTGGAGGCGATGACTGCGGCTTGTTGCAACAGCACCATGCCAATGGAGAAGTTAGGAATAATCAGACAACCAGTGCTAGCTTTATCGGCAAAGTCTGCCAACTCTTGAATTTGTTCGGGACTTAACCCGGTGGTGCCGACTACGGGACGAATCCCGTAGGCGATCGCACTCCGAATATTGTCATAAACTGAATCAGGATGCGTAAAGTCTACAATCACCCCTGGAGGAGACTTTCTGTCGCCAGCCACATACCCCAACATCGGTTCTAATTGATTGGTAATTGGCACTTCTAGGGGTTCGCTTAAACCCGCCAACTCTCCAGCGTCTTTACCTTGATGTTCGGGACTGTGGTCAATTGCACCTACTAGGTTTAAGTCAGGTGCTTGCGCCACCGCCTTAACCACCTCACGTCCCATTTTACCAGCAGCACCGTTGACAATAACCGGGATAGGAGCTTGATTCGTCATAGGTCGAGAAATACTTTTTGAGCCAACAAGGGAATTGTAAAGACTTTGGTGATCTAGTAGCTAGCTTTTCAAATCTTTGGCTTAATTCCGACTACCCGGATTTGTGCAACTACAGCGCTTAGTTTTTCTATTCCCCAAAATAGATCGGTTCTTATTTTGATCCCACTATCTTAGCCTCGATAAGCCCCTTATTTCTTTAACTTTTCTTTTCTTTAGTCATCTTTGAGATGACTTTCGCTATTAGGCGTAGGTTTCTAACCTATGGCGGGTAATGGTTCAGGCGGGAGATTGGAAATTACGTATTTGAATAATTGTGGAATATTGGCTGATGGCGGGTAATAGTTCAGGCGCGAATTACGTATTTGAATAATTGCGAAATATTGGCTTGACCACAAGTCCGCCTCAGAATTCATTCTGAGGCTTATAGCTGAAGTCAGCTTAAGCTGACTACGGTTCAATGAACTTAAAGATTAATGGAATTCATTGGTTTAGCTGCGTGAGTTATGGCCCTTCATCTTCATGATTATGCCGTTCCAAAGACAAAATCATAGTCCCATTGGAATGATGCGCTTTCTGATTCTCTACATAGACGACAGCTTGCTCAAGTTGTTTGCTTCCCATTGAAAAAACGCCATATCCACGTTGCCAGCCAAACAAATCTTGGGAGGGCGAGAGATGATTGAGATGATGAGCGCTACTGCCTTTAAGATTTTGGACAAAATCAGAGATAGAAAGTCTCGGTGGAATAGAAGCTACTAAATGGATGTGGTTTTCTATTCCGCCCACAGCATGGATAATGCTACCAAGTGCATTGGCTTTGCCGATGATGTAACTATAAAGTTGGGTTTCGCGTTCAGGGGTAATTAGTGGCTGTCGCTCTTTTGTCGCCCAAACAAGATGATAATAAAGTCGCCACAGAGCCATGTACGTGATGTTTTTGATGGAATTTACTATGTCTAGTATTCCCACAATCGTTAAAAATCTTCCAGTCAGCTTGAGCTGACTTGAGCTATTAGCCTTGGAATTCATTCCGAGGCGGGTAGGGTTGCAACTGGTAAAATTTGATGTAAGCAATGTCTACAGACAACCTACGCTTACGCATTTCACACTAAAGCGAGACATCAGGGAGTATTTGCTGACATTTGAGGATTATCCCTCACCATATAATGCATCATCCGAAGCGTCCCGGTTGGTGGGAGAATAAAAACGAGAAATGATGCTTGCTTGGTGTTGTCTCCAGCCCAAAGGAATCTGTAGAAATGTGGAAACGAATTGTATTAATTTTACTATTGGTGTTGAGCTTCAGCTTGAGTAATTCTGGTGTAGCGGCTGCGGCTGGACTCAAAAGCTTTGTAGACAGTAGAGATGGCTATCAGTTTTTATATCCTAACGGCTGGCTGCAAGTGAAAGTTGCCAACGGGCCAGATGTGGTTTTCCACGATTTGATTGAGGTGTCGGAAAATGTTTCGGTTGTGATTAGCCCAGTTCCAGAAGGCAAAACTTTGTCAGAATTGGGAACGCCAACAGAAGTAGGATATAAATTAGGAAAAGCTGCTCTGGCGCCTCCTGACTCTGGTCGTTCGGCTGAATTAGTCAATGCCGCACAACGAGAAGTGAACGGTAAAATATATTACCTTTTAGAGTATGAAGTTAAACTCCCCAATCAACAGCAACGACACAACATCGCCAGCGTCGCTGTTAGCCGTGGTAAACTTTTTACCTTCAATGCCTCAATTCCTGAAAAACGCTGGCAGAGAGTTAAACGAATGATTGATGAGGTTGTGAATTCTTTTTCTGTCTATTAATTGGGGAGTGGGGAGTGGGGAATGGGGGGACAAGGGGGATAAGGGGGACAAGGGGGACAAGGAGGATAAGGGGGAATTATTGAACAAGTCTCTCCTTTGTCTCCCCCCTCTTCCTTGTCTCCCTTGTCTCTTTTTCATGCCCAATGCGTAATTACCAAGTTTGTCAGAAATCTCATGAAAATTCCACCTTTTGTACTTGCCTCAGCTTCCCCAGCCCGTCGCCGCTTGCTGCAAACTGTTGGTATTGAAGCGATAGTTAAACCAAGTGACTTTGATGAGTCGCAAATTGAACTAAGTGAACCAGCAGAATTGGTCAAAACTCTTGCCCAGTATAAGGCGGAAACTGTAGCACCGCAGTTTGAATCGGCTTTGATTATGGGTTGTGATTCAGTTTTGTCCATCAATGGTGAAATTTACGGCAAACCAGCAGACATCGCGGAAGCGATCGCCCGGTGGCAGATAATGCAAGGTAACTTTGGCGACTTGTACACAGGTCATGCCTTAATTGACTTAGAACAAAACCGCACTTTAGTCAAGTCACAAGTCACAACAGTTTACTTTGCCGAAATGAGCGATCGCGCCATTCAAGCTTATGTTGCCACCGGCGAACCCCTCAAGTGTGCTGGTGCCTTTGCCATTGAGGGTTTTGGTAGTTTCTTTGTGGAAAAAATCGCCGGCTGTCACAGCAATGTAATTGGACTGAGTTTACCTTTGCTGCGGCAGATGCTAGGGGAATTGGGATACGATGTCACTGATTTCTGGCAATAGTCCTTTGTCATAGGCAAGGAGAAAGGGTAAATTAATTTTTGCAGGTCGATGTTATGCCATTGCAGGTCGATGTTATGCCAATGCAGGTCGATGTTATGCCATTGCAGGTCGATGTTATGCCAATGCAGGTTTAGTAAGTGTTTGTTTATATTGCAGGCCACGACAAGTTGTAGACTAGCAACTAGATCGCATTTCCAACTATGAATATGTCATTTACTTCTATGGCCTCGCTGCGTGAGCAACAACATCCTCTAATTCGTCAGCTAGCTGATTCTATTGAGGCAGCTTGGCATCAGCATCTGGATCTATCGCCCTACCATTTGCCTGATGAGTTGGGGTATGTGGAAGGTAGACTAGAAGGCGAAAAACTGACAATTGAAAATCGCTGCTATCAAACGCCCCAGTTTCGGAAAATGCACTTGGAACTGGCAAAAATCGGAAATATGTTGGATATTTTGCACTGCGTGATGTTTCCGCGTGCAGAATACAACTTACCGATGTTTGGTTGCGATTTAGTTGGGGGTAGAGGTCAAATTAGTGCAGCGATCGCAGACCTTTCTCCGATCCAATTAGATCGTACGTTACCAGAAGCTTATACCTCCGCACTGACACAGCTAACAGTGCATAACTTTTCGCAACCGCGTGAATTACCTGAATGGGGAAATATTTTTTCGGATTTTTGTATCTTTGTGCGCCCCAGTTCCCCAGAAGAAGAAACCATGTTTCTTACGCGTGTGCGAGAATTTTTAGACATACATTGCATCCAAGCGATCGCTTCACATCCTGTTTCAGATGAACAAGTTACACAAAATATCGCCGGACAACACAACTATTGCACCAAACAGCAGCAAAACGATAAAACCCGCCGCGTACTAGAAAAAGCCTTTGGCGCTGCTTGGGCAGAAAATTACATGACCACAGTTTTATTCGATCTGCCAAATTAAGCTGCCATATTCTGTGAATACAAATACTGCTGAAACCCGATAAACAACACAATCTCTTAATCATTGCCCGTCCCTGATATCTTCCGACGCTGGTTGAGCAACTTCCGACGCTGGTTGAGCAACTTCTGACGCTGGTTGAGCAACTTCTGACGCTGGTTGAGCAACTTCTGACGCTGGTTGAGCAACTTCTGACGCTGGTTGAGCAACTTCTGACGCTGGTTGAGCAACTTCTGACGCTGGTTGAGCGGAGTCGAAACCAGCATTTTTATAATGCGAATCATTCTGACACTCCGCCAAAATATGAAGCCGATCCCATTTACTCTCCATCAGAGCAATTTTTTTCCTTCGACTCCAACCCTGAATCTGCTTTTCACGATAAAAAGCATCCGCTACATAATCAAAATGCTCCGCATAGACCAATTTTACAGGCAGTCGTTTGATCGTATGGTTTGCCCCCAGCCCATTTTGATGCTGCCACAAACGACGCGGCAAATCCTTTGTACTTCCCGTATAGAACGAGCGATCGGCACATTCAAGAATATACATATAGGGCATTATTATGACCTTGTGCAAAAAAACGGACTTCGACTTCGCTCAGTCCTCAAATTTTGTGCTGGTTGAGCGGTTTTGTGCTGGTTGAGCGGTTTTGTGCTGGTTGAGCGGAGTCGAAACCAGCACTCTTATAACATTCCCCGAATTACCGCCAAAATATCAGCACTCTCTGCATCGAGTACCGCGATCGCATCCAAAATTCCTGCGGTTCTCGTAACAGTAGGCTCTGTTACGTTTTTGCGTAACGGATAAATGTAGAATTCATTCAACGAGAGTTTAATGGAGTCCCAAAACAGCAGCAGAGAGAATAGTAAAGTCTTTGAAGCGAATATTACAAAATGGTTTGTTGTCTTGGTAGGTGCAAGCAAGTAGAGACAGCTAACTCATTAACCAGAAAGTTAAGGAAACTCTAATGTTAGAAATGCTCAAGTTGACCCTTCGGCTTCGCTCAGGGTCAACAGATATTTTTTAGTTAGTTAATCGTTGATTGACTTAAGAAAGACTAACTTTTGTAGCAAGATTGTATCCAGCAAAGGCAACAGTCTATTTTGATGTTTCTTTTCAATTTTGTAACTAACTGTACCCATAGTGAATGTAGCAGTATAGTACCGCATCATACCAATTTAGAATTTTGTGTAGAGACATCACATATCACGTTTCTACATCTAGATTTATACTACTTGTGAATTCTGCTAACTTCGATTGCACTCATGTCTTAATAATACTCAGAGTTATTGAATAGCCAGCTACTATAGCGCTTCTGTGTTGAGTTAAATACAAACCTAACAAGAACAGCCCCTTCCCTACTAGCATTGGGGAGAAGTAAGCCTCAAAGTCTCTCTCCTTTTAGGAGAGAGATTTAGAGAGAGGTCAAAGTATATTGCATACAAACCAGAAGCACTATAGAAAATACCATTTTAGAAAGCCATAGTGTTGAGCGTTGATCACACAATAAATTTTAAGCCATACCCAGCTTTAAACCACTGTTGTTTGTCCTAAGCGGTTGGCTGTTGATTAAAAACCCTTTTATTTTTACTTCCATCAGCACAATTCAGATAAACGGGTAACATACTATGTCAAGGGTGACTGAAAAGCCAAAGCCAAGTGAGCAGCTACTTAATAGTGAACAACCGAAGATTTGGTGGGGTATCGCTGTCGCTGTGCCAGTAGTAATTGCGGCTGGGATACTAGGTACAGCCAAAATCGAGCAGTTGAGGAAACTAACTACATCCGTACCCATAATGCCATCTAGCAATAGCATTAGTGCTGTAGGGCGTTTGGAACCGCGAGGCGAAGTTGTTAAATTGTCCGCCCCATCATCAGGATTAGCACCATCGTCACGAATTCAGCAACTTTTGGTGAGAGAAGGTGAACAGGTAAAGCAAGGTCAAATTGTGGCGATTTTAGACAACCGCGATACCCAAATAGCCGGACTACAAGAAGCAAAAGCCAAAGTCCAAGAAGCCAGTGCGAATTTAGCGCAAATCAGAGCCGGATCTCCAAGAGATATTCAAGCCCAAAGAGCAGTTATTGGTCGGCTACAAGCGCAGTTAATTGGCGAAAGGAATGCTCAACAAGCAACGATCGCGCGGATTGCAGCCCAGTTAAGTGGGGATAAACTCGTCCAACAAGCAACAGTGAATCGCCTAGAAGCTGAACTTAGTGGGCAAAGAGATGTCCTCAGAGCGACAATTGGACGTGTCCAAGCTGAACAGCGCAATGCCCAAGTCGATGCCGGACGCTATGATTATTTATACAAAGAAGGTGCGATTTCTCAGCAAGAGCGGGACAGAAGACGCTTGAGTGCAGTAACTTCTAGTCAGCAGGTTACTGAAAGCCAAGCTACCTTGAAACAGACATTGGCAACTCTACGACAGCAACTTGCCGAAGCCAGAGCTACCCAAATACAAAATTTAGCAACTTTGCAACAGCAGCTAATCGAAGCCAAAGTTAACCGTGATAAAACTGTAGCAACTTTGCAAAGACAAATCGATGAAGAAAAGGCCAAACTGAGCAGAATTTTAGATGTTAGTCCTACCGATGTGCAAGTAGCGCAAGCCCAAGTTAGTAATGCGATCGCAAATGTCAGAAAAGCCGAAGCCGAACTGAGATTAAGCTACGTTCAAGCGCCAATCGCTGGAGAAATTTTAAAAGTTTACACCAAGTCAGGCGAAGCGATCGGTGCAAATGGTATTGCTGAAATTGGCCAAACCAGTCAAATGTTTGTAATTGCTGAAGTCCCCGAAGACAGCATTGGTAAAGTGCGTATTGGTCAAAACGCCACTATCACCAGCGATAATGGAGCATTTAGCAGCGAATTAAAAGGAACTGTCACTGAAATTGGCAGAAAAATCGGTAAAAAAGATGTGCTGAATACAGATCCAGCAGCAGATGTAGATGCCAGAGTCGTAGAAGTGAAAATTGCTCTACCTCCAGCAGATAGCCAGAAAGTTTCTGGTTTAACTTACGCTAAAGTTCTTGTCGAAATTAATAACTAATTCAGTTATAGGTGAGCAGTAATCCCAATTTGTGATTTGATATTTTGGATTGTAAATGTTCTTAATTACGAATTACGAATTATCTTAACTGTGCTTGGACGCCTAGAAAATGAATCAAAAAATCCCTCTGTCGTGGCTACAACTCACAAGAGAAAAAACTCGCCTAGCCGTGGCTTTGGCAGGAATTGCTTTTGCTGATATTTTAATGTTTATGCAACTCGGCTTCCGGGATGCTTTGTATTATAGTAACGTTCGATTCCATAACAGCTTGCAAGGCGATATTGTTTTAATCAATAGTCAATCTAGCGCTGTCCTGGCGATGAGAAGTTTTTCACAACGGCGATTATATAAAGCTTTAGATTTACCCGCAGTCCAATCAGTACATCCGATATATTTAGACTTTACAATCTGGAAAAATCCTGTAACTGGCCGTCCTCGTAGTATTCTGATCTTTGGCATGAACCCAGAAACTAACATAGTTAACTTACCTGGAGTTCAGGAAAATTTGGATAAACTTAAACTACCTGATGTAGTTTTATTTGACCGTTCTTCAAGGGTGGAATATGGGCCAATTGCTGCTAATTACGACCAAGGAAAGCCTGTAATCGCAGAAGTGCGAAGGCGGCGAATTAAAGTCGGAGGACTATTTACATTAGGTGCATCATTTGGCGCAGATGGGAATTTAATTACCAGTGATCTTAACTTTTTGCGGATATTCAGCAATCGTCAAAAAGGATTAATTGATATTGGGCTAATTAGATTAAAACCCGGAGCAGATGCTAATGTTGTCGCCCAAGAATTACGAAAGTATTTGCCTAAGGAGGTAAATGTTTTAACCAAGCAAGAATTTATTGATTTTGAACGGAATTATTGGGCAAATAGTACAGCTATTGGGTTTATTTTCACATTAGGGACTGTGATGGGTTTCATTGTGGGGACTGTGATTGTTTATCAAATCCTTTATACAGAAGTTGCAGATCACTTACCTGAGTATGCGACTCTCAAGGCAATAGGCTATACACAAAACTATTTATTGACAGTTATTCTCCAAGAGGCTTTGTTATTAGCAGTTTTAGGATATTTTCCGGGAATTGTATTTTCTTTATTTATGTATAAAAGCGCCGGAGACGCGACACTTTTACCAGTTTTTATGAGTTTTGATCGGGCGGTAATGGTGTTGATTTTGACTATGACGATGTGTATTATTTCGGGTGCGATCGCAGTCCGAAAATTACGTTCTGCCGATCCAGCAGATATCTTTTAATTAATTCAATATTAATGAAAAGATATTCATGATCATCCTAGTTTAAAATTAACAAACCTTAATTTTGGATATGCACTACAGTTGAGTCTCAGAACTACTAACTTATAGCTAACGAATTTATGATGAAACAAGAACCTGTAATTGCCATTAAAAATCTCAATCACTACTATGGCAAAGGCGCGTTGAGAAAACAGATATTATTTGATATAAACCTAGAAATTTATTCAGGTGAAATTGTAATTATGACTGGGCCATCAGGTTCAGGTAAAACAACTTTACTGAGCTTAATTGGTGGTTTGCGGTCTGTACAAGAGGGAAGTTTAAAATTTTTAGGTGAAGAACTCGTAGGCGTCAGTCAAAGCAAACTGGTGCAGATGCGACGCCAGATTGGTTATATTTTCCAAGCTCACAATTTGCTAGGGTTCTTGACAGCAAAGCAAAATGTGCAAATGGCAGTAGAATTGAATAATCATATTTCTAAAACAGAAGCAGTGGCTAAATCAAAAGCCATGCTGGGGTCAGTTGGTCTAGAAGAACGAGTTGATTACTACCCAGACAATCTTTCTGGTGGACAAAAACAAAGAATTGCGATCGCCCGCGCCTTGGTGAATCGTCCCCCCCTAGTGCTAGCAGACGAACCAACAGCAGCATTAGACAAACAATCAGGACGCGATGTTGTGGAAATAATGCAGAGTCTAGCCAAAAATCAGGGAACTACTATCTTATTAGTGACACACGACAACCGCATTTTAGACATAGCCGATCGCATCGTAGAAATGGAAGATGGTCTTTTAACCCGTAATTCCCCCAATACAGCTATTCAGTCATGATTCCAAAGTGAGAAATCACAACTCAATAACTAAGCTGTGACGCAAATAAACATAGCCTATTTACTCATAAGGGTTGTCCTACCTTGCACAAAGCTTCTATGTCATTGGTCATTTGTATCTACAAAGGACAAATGACTAATGACTAATGACAGCCATAATTATTATTTAGTCGAGCCTGATTTTTTCATTCCAGGTGGATTTGGCTGAGGTGGAGTATTTGCTTGGCGACTAGTACGAAAAGTCACATTCACGCCTTCATTCGATTGCTCCAGCACCAGTAAAGGCGTAGGTTTAGCCTTTTGATCCCACTGCATACTAGCAATCCGACCTTGAATTATTGGTTGCCAACTATCTTCGTTTTCTATGGGGCTGAGGTAAGTTTCTATACAGTCAATAATTTGACTAATAGTCGCAGAAGTTGCTTGCGTTGGTAACTTGGTTAACCGGACTTGAATACGAAATAGGACTCGCTTGGCAGAGTTCGGCGGAGTACCAGTCGCATACTCTACATCAAAAATTTCATCTACTTGCCGTCCAACGCTATTAGCAATTCCAACTGATCCAAGTTGTGCTTGATTTGGACGCAGGGCTTGAGAAATTTTCTCTTTGATCTGAATCTTAATTTGATTAAGAATTGCAAAATGAAACACCTCCTCTGCCATCCGCATTCGTAGATAATCCAGGTTAAAGTCCCGTGAGTTGACCAAATCGGGATTAGTTTCCATTTTGCGAATTGTTTCTAGCGCTAGCTTAAACTTTTTCTCTAGTTCTCGCGCGCGGAATTGTTCAAACTTAAGTTTTTTCTCCAGCTTATTCATCTGGAGCTTACCATACACAATTAAAGCAATCACCGCTAAAGCTAGTCCTCCAGAAGTGACCACCAATAATGGTAGTATTTGAGGATTACTTACTGGCACTTCCTGAAATGCCTTTTTAGTCTTTATCCCGGAGGATAGGGCAACAAACATCGAAGTGGGCATGGTTGGGAAACTGAAAAACTTGGCTCCTGATGTTTAGGATGCCCAAATCTTCAATGTCATCTTGCTGTATCGTGAATATTTTTTACAGTATTTTACAAACTGCATACCAGACACCAGAGCCTCCCTGTTTTGTCTGAGGTTTTATCTACTAGCGTAAGCAATATTTATCTAATAGCCACAGGAATTTATTCCCTGGCGGAATGGCGGACTGGCGTAAAACTGTACTTAATATTTAGTATTTCCAACTGCGATCGGGGGTGGGGAGTTTGATATCGTTGAACCTCATCTAAGTTTATAAGCGTAGTTTTTGCCCTCACCCTAAATCCCTCTCCCATATCTGGGAGAGGGACTTTGAAATTCTGGCTCCCCGAATCCCAAATCTGGGATTCGGGGTTGGGGGATGAGGGCAAATCCTTTTGATCACCGAAGAACTACAGGTTTCAAGATAGACGTGGTTTAATTCGGAAGTTTTTCGAGATTTAGCGCTAAAAATTATGTTTCACGGCTACAACTGGATCGTCACGCAATTGACATCACAAAAAAGCGCAAATTAACCTGGGGTGTATCTAACAAGCTTGACATTTTCTAGTGTTTTAAAGAATCATCTTAGAGAAACCAGATAGTTAATTGTGAGGAAACCATGCACATAGTTGTTCTCGTTCTGGTTGAGGTGCTGATTGTTATTGGACTTTCCAGGCTAGTAGGGCTAGGATTCCGTTCCATTAAGCAACCTCTAGTAATTGGTGAGATTGTCGCCGGGATTATGCTCGGTCCATCTTTATTTGGTTTAGTTGCTCCCCATCTAGCAGTTACCTTATTTCCACCAGAAACTTTTCCTTTTCTAAATGTTTTGTCTCAAGTGGGACTAATATTTTTCATGTTTCTGATTGGGCTAGAACTAAATCCAAAATATCTCAGCGGACAATTAGAAGTAGCAGTTTTAACTTCTCACGTAAGTATTTTGGTGCCGTTTTCCTTAGGAACATTGCTAGCGGTGCTACTTTATCCCCTAGTTTCCAATGCAAGTGTATCCTTTACCGCCTTCGCCTTGTTTTTGGGGGCGGCGATGTCGATTACTGCCTTTCCAGTGTTGGCGCGAATCATTACTGAAAACAATTTACAAGGAACGCGTTTAGGAACCTTAGCGTTAACTTGTGCAGCAGTGGATGATGTCACAGCTTGGTGTCTCTTAGCAGTTGCGATCGCAGTCGCTCGAACTGGTGACTTTGCTGATGCCGTACCCACAATTATTGCCAGCATAGTTTACATTGGCTTGATGTTGACAGCAGGTCGTTGGTTTCTCCAACGCCTTACCAGACACTACCTCCGTGCCGGACGCCTCAGCCAATTGCTGCTAGCTGGGATTTATATGGGCGTGGTGGCCTCAGCATTAATCACCGAACTAATTGGTATTCACTTAATTTTTGGGGCATTTTTACTGGGTGCAGCCATGCCCAAAAATGAAGATTTAGTGCGGGAATTGGCAGTAAAAACCGAAGATTTTGTCCTGATTTTCCTGCTGCCAATATTTTTCGCCTACAGTGGTTTACGGACGCAGATTGGCTTGCTCAACCGTCCAGAATTGTGGCTTTTGTGTGCGTTGGTTTTAGGAGTGGCGATCACAGGTAAATATGTTGGCACCTATGTAGCGGCTCGTGTTAGTGGCATTAATAAACGGGAAGCTTCGGCACTCGGTTGGTTAATGAATACTCGCGGCTTGACTGAACTGATAGTGCTAAACATTGGTCTAGAGTTAAAGGTAATTTCCCCCTTAATATTTACCATGCTGGTAATTATGGCATTGGTAACTACATTCATGACCTCGCCACTGCTGGAATGGACATATCCGAAGAAGCTGATCAGATTAGATGTCGTGGAATCGGAGTCGGAAGCAGAAACAGCTACAAGCGCTACTGGTGGACAAGCTTACGTTCGTCCCTACCGAATTTTGGTACCAGTGGCTAATCCGACTACACAGAAAGGTTTGGTACAGTTGGCAGTCAGCATCGCTCTCAACTTCCGACATCCCGCCATTGTTAACCCTCTTAGCCTGATTGAATTTGAAGAAGATTATGCCTTTGAAAGTACCCCAGTTGAAGCAGACCGATTAATTGCCCAGCGCCGCCAGCAGCTAGAAGAACTGATTAATACTCTCGAACCGTTAGAAATACGCTCTCATGTACATCCCATCATTCGCATATCCAGCAATGTCGCACGAGAAACAGCACAGATTGCCGCACTCAAACAAGTTGATTTAATTCTTGTGGGATGGCATCGCCCAGCTTTTAGTAGCAATCGCTTAGGTGGAAGAGTCGGTCAAATGCTCACCACTGCACCAGTGGATGTTGCAGTGTTTGTGGACAGAGGAGGCGATCGCTTAGAAAGCTTGTTGGTGCCTTATTCGGCAAATATTCATGATGATTTGGCCTTGATACTGGCGCTCAGACTGCTAATCAATCATCAAACTTGTATGTTACAGATTTTACAGGTTGTACCCGAAAATCACCTTAAGGATGAATTGAGCTACGAGTTAAATAAAATGATGGAGCAATTACCGAGTAGTGTACGCGATCGCATAGAAATCAAAACTGTCCAAACTTCAGAAGCAATCCCAGCTGTAGTCGAAGCCTCAAAAAGTGTAGACCTGACAATTGCTGGCACCAGTCGCACTTGGGGGATCGAGCGTCAAACCTTGGGAAGATATACAGATCAACTAGCCACCCAATGTTGCTCTTCCCTACTGATTACCCGCCGCTATAGTCAAGTCACCGCTCATCTAGCTTCCGTACTTCCTGAGATTATTAATCAAGAGCCAACATTAAGGAGTTGAGATTATGAATCATTTCAACTTCAAATCTTTAGCTTTTTACGGAGTAGCAATAATTTCAGTGCTACTGTTGTTTAGAACTGTCAGCGTTTATGGGGAAAACAAACTCAAGGCTCCTCCTCCAGTTAACGGTCGGTATCGTCTAACACTAGCGGAGAATTTGCCGAACTGTGAAAAATCAGATACCCTAACCTTAAACATTGAGCAATCAGGTATTTACTTGAATGCCTCTGTATTACCAGCAACAGCCAACGCCGATACTGACGAAAAGCACTCGCTCACAGGCATCTTCAGAAATCAACAGTTAAATTTATCTGGAAAAGTTGGCAGATCAATCCTTTGTAATATTCCTCGCCCCCAAAATGATCCTCTAAACTCAGTCACAATTCAAATGCAACTTGTGGACAAAGGTAGTATGACAGGTCAATTAAACATAAATGGCATCCCCCAAACTCTGAAATTTACCGCTGTGCCCCAAAAAGCTAATTGAATTAGAGGTGGGGAGAGACGCGATTAATCGCGTACTGGAGAATTGCAAGTGCGAAGTAAACGGCAATGTGAGCGCATTGTACGGGTTTTATGGAGCAAATAAAAAGAATGCATCAGGGACTAAAGACTAGGCAATTTTGCCAATGGCGCAAGCAGGTATTTAGCATCAGTATATTCGGCTTTTATGCCGCGATCGCCCTCGAAACTTGCAGCTTTGCCGCTACACCAGTGGCAAAGCTGAATAATTGGCGTTTTTCCCCCAAGACACAGCAACTCGAAATCACCCTTTCAGTAGGCACAACCCCCCGTTATTTCTACCTTACCCAACCCCCTCGTCTGGTTGTAGATTTACCGAATACTAAGTTGGGCAAGATTACCACCCAACAAAATTATTCGGGAGTAATCAAAAGCATTCGCGTTTCTCAACTGAACGCAAACGCCACCCGCATTGTCCTAGATTTAGCAGCAGGGACTGTTTTAAATCCCAAACAGGTACAACTGCAACCGGTTTCCCGAAAAAACTCCACTCGCTGGGTATTACGTCCGGTTATTTCTGGTAAAACTACTGCCGTGAAACCAGGAAATTCCCCACCTTCACCCCAGAAACAACCTCAAACACCGTATAAGTACTCACAGCCGTCTAATAACCTACCCGTAACTCCTACTAATCCACAAGCGCCCTTACTCACAGTTCCGCCTCCATCGAGTGAACTGCCCTCAGCAATTACTACTAACTCAGGGCAGCCTTTTGTCACCGTACCTCCCCTAACTCCGAATACCTCCTCTCAACAACAACCTGCTTTAATTCTTCCCCCTCCTTCTTTCCCAAATCAACCTAGTAACTTGAATAGCATTCCCTCTTTCGGAATGTCGGAATTTCCAATCCCAACAATCCCCAATGTTGCCAATCCCCAGGTGATAGAGTTTGGTCAACCTTTACCCAAAACCAAATAGTAGACAATTCAAATAGGGCATGGGGCATTGGGGATTGGGCATGGAATAATTGAATCAATGCCCCATCCGCTATGCGCCATGCCCCAATAATACCTACAAAAAGATCCCTGACTTCTTCAAGAAGTCAGGGATCTGAGCCTCTCGGTGGAGAGCAAATCAAATAGGATTACTATGGGTGTAGCTTAATGAAAGCAAAATGATATTACTTTCCTCCAACTAACTCCTTCACCTTCTTGATGATGCTGACTGGATCGATACCTTGATATGGGTACTGTTCCCACAAACCACCGCAACCTTCTTTATGAGTTCCAAGATGAGCATATTTGGGAGTCAACCCCCGCTCAAGCAACCAGGAACCAAAACGGCTACCTAAGCCAGTCCGACGGTTGAAGGCTTCTACTACAAGGACAAAGGGAGCATTACCAATTTTGGTGATTATTTCTTCATCAATAACATTTAGGGTTGGCTTGTTAATCAAACCAACGTCTAGCCCCTCTTGCTGAAGACGCTCTACGGCATCAACGGCACGGTAGAGAGCATCACCAAAGCTGACGATGTAGCCTTGCGTCCCCTCTCGTACAACCTCATCTTTACCGGGAACAAATTTGTAGCCACTTCCAAAGAAGTCATTGCCGTTGCTGTCCTTAATATTGGGCACCTTGGAACGGGTAGAAAAAATAAACCGCAGTCCCGGCTCAAAGAATATAGTTTCTACACAGGCTGTCATTTGATTGACATCTGCCGGGAAGTACAACCGGGTTTCATAGCCATCATCCAAGCCATTGTCGGCAAACATATTGTTCAAACCGAAGTGGCAGGTATTATCTGCCATCTCATCCACACCCGCATGGGAAAAGTGGCACAGCACATTAGAATAGTTCAGCCGTGCCATCGTGATTTCTGAAATACACATTTCTAAGAAGGCGCTGAAAGTCGCAAAAATACCTTGCTTGCCCTTCTCCATCCCGAATCCAGCAGCAGCAGAGAAGTTACTCCGTTCCATGATCCCAGAAGAAATAAATATTTCCGGGTATGCATCGTGGATTTTCTTTAAACCGCAGGAGCCTTCTAGGTCACTATCTATGACTTTAACTTTTTCTTTACGCTCCGCCTCACTCATCCGACTGAGAACAGCCACCACGGCTTCACCAAACACATTGCGGTTAGCGCCCCATTTGTCACTAGAACCCAGAAATGTATAGGTTTGCTTGGGTTTCTCAATACTTTGAAGGTATTCGATCGCCGCAGTTTGTCCACGAGATTCTAGATACTTAACTGCTAAATCTACAGAAATTACATCATGACCGTGAGTCGAGCCTTCTAAACCTTCAATACCAGGACACATCGGGCGTTTGTTGATCAGAGCGATCGCTCCGGGAGTATTCACAGCTTCGCTCATCCGACGGTATAAATCGTCTAAGTCTTCCCCATCTCCCTGAAGTACTTTCAACCCGTGGCCTTCTAAGGTTTTGGCGACACTGAAACCAGGTAAATATTTAGAAGGATGTCCAGCGATCGTTACATCATTGTCATCAATGATCAGCTTGACGTTGAGATGTTGAGCAACAGCCAAGCGAGCAGCTTCAGCATCGTTACCTTCTTGCTGCGAGCCATCAGAACCGAGACAGAAAACAACCTTGCCTGGATTTGCGATCGCCACACCATTGATGTAAGGCCAAAGATGCCCCAGCCTTCCAGAACTAAATTTCACACCAGGAGTTAGTCCTAGTTCAGGGTGTCCCGGCAAATGAGAATCTGCTTGGCGATAACGTAGAAGTTGCTCGGCAGGTAAGTCACCATGCAACGTTGCCATCAGATATTGGGTGGCGACTCGATGTCCTGCCTCATCAAAGAAAATCGGCACAAATTGCTCCGATGCTCCTCGGAAGAAGGCATCAAGGATCATCACCTCTGGCACTGTATCATAAGGTCCACCAGTATGGCCACCCACTCCTCTAGCAGCGCCAGTCGCGGTAAAAAAGACGATCGCATCTCGGCAGAGTTGAATATTCGCTTTTAGAGTCTCTCGCTGTTCAGCTGTGAGGCTCGAATTTGCTGGATTGAGCGCTAAAGGTTTGTAAGCACCGAGATCAATTGGAAATTGGGAATTAATAATAGTCATGGCTTATTTATTGAATAAAAAGCAATTTGAACAGACGGGACACATGAGCGCACTACAAAAAAATTGTTAAAACCCAGATTGGGCAACAATTATCCAACCCTTTCCTAATCTAAAGTCAACTGCTAGGAACCATTGTGGAACCATTTAGCTTCAGTGGACAAAATCAACACATTCAACACTTGATGAATAGACTTCTTGCAAAAGTCCTCTAACACCCCACCCCCAGCCCCTCCCCGCCTGCGGGGTGGGGTTCTTTTTTTGATTCATGCAGTGTTGAATGTGCTTAAATTCAATTGAAGTACGGATTACCGTACAAAGACCTGCATACAAATAAGTATAAACTCACAAACGGGCAACTTCAAGACCAAAAACGCAATTTCAGGAAAATTAATTATGCTAACTGCTGAACGACGACAATTCATCTTGGAAATTCTTCGTCGTGATAAAAAGGTACTTTCAACAGAACTCAGTGCTGTTCTCAAGGTTTCCGAGGATACGATTCGGCGGGACTTGCGAGAACTGGCAGAAGTTGGACTATTGCAACGCGTTCATGGGGGAGCGCTGCAAAAATCTCCAGCGATCGCCAGTTATAGTGATCGCCAAAAGCAAGCCCCAAAAGAAAAGGAAGCGATCGCTCGTACAGCAGCAAAATTAGTTTGTACAGGACAGGTAGTGATTTTAGATGGAGGTACAACAACTCTCCAGATAACCCGTCATTTGCCCCTAGATTTGCGAGCGACAGTCATCACAAATAGTCCGCCAATTGCCATTGCATTAGCAGAACATCCCCACATAGAGGTTGTGATGTTAGGTGGACAGCTCTACAAAAAAGCCTTGGTCAACGTAGGCACTGTTACGATTGAAACATTAGGGATGATTCGTGCAGATTTGTGCATGTTGGGAGTTTGCAGTTTACATCCAGAAATTGGAATTAGTGTACCTAACCTAGACGAAGCCCACGTCAAACGAGCCATGATTGCTGGATCGGCTGAAGTAGTGGGATTAGTGACAGCAGAAAAATTAGACACGGCTGCTCCTTATGTAGTCGAGTCTATTCGTGCCCTGACTTATTTAGTAACTGCACCTACAGTATCTAATAATATGCTGAGTGCCTACAAAGCTTTAGGCTTGACCATTATACGTGACGAGTACGAATAAGGAGCAGGAAGCAGGAAGCAGGGAAAGAAAGAATAACTAATGCCCCATGCCCAATGCCCAAATCTAAAATCTATCCGTTTCCTGAGGTGTTCCAACTGCTCCTGGTTGAGCCGTAAATAAGTTTTGAGCCGCTTCATTCTGATATATACACCTAATATCAGGTTTGTCACTGTCCAAATTACCTGTAAAGCCAAAGGTGTTGAGGCGATTTTTGCACTCATTTACCTGATCAGATGTCACCAACTTACGTTGCTCTAAAAGCGCCCAGTTATTTTGTCGGATTACGCATCCAGGACGCATACTGGGCTGGGCAACATAAACATTGAAGGGGTTGAGAGTGACGAACAGTCTAGCGTCCATCACCATCGCGCTGGCTCCGTACTGCACACAAATTTCCGGGTTTGGTGCTTTTGTGTCAATGAATTCACGGGAAGCCACATTTGATGGGGCTAACGTGGTTGTAGAACTAAAAGCAATACCAATCCCAATACCCAAAATCAACACCCCTCCCATAATTGCGATGGTGAAGAGGTTAAACATCGGGGATTGGAAAATAGAGGGTTTAGAAGTAGTAGCCGATTTACCAGGGGGTTTACGTTTCATTCTTGCTTAATCACCTTCACGCCGACTTGGGAGGGAGTCGTCTAAAGTTTTCTCCCTTTTTTCAGTATGCCTAGTCTTGACTCTAATTGCCTGTGAGTTTTTGGGCAATATTCTTGTTAAATAAGAAAAATAGGAACTTATCTAGATATTTGGACAGAATTTTAACCTTTTTGGTTCTTGTTTCTCTCTGGAAAAAATTGGTAGGTATTTTTATTTTTTTGCTGATTAAAGAATTCTTATTAGTTATTTGTTTTATTTTCCTTGACTTGCTAATCACTTATGGATTGTGTTCTATAATTATACGATATTTTTGATTTTTCTCAGATAGCCTATCTAGCTTTTTGTTTTTAGTTAAGACTTATACACGCTCTCCGAATTCTTCTTTGCCAGACACCAATAACGCGCAGCGTCTCGTTGGCGCAGACTAAGAACAGAAAGCAGTTCGATAAACTAAGCTTTTTGGCGATTTTTGCGTAAGTCCTATAGGTAAGTGGATAAAAACCAATACCTTACTGCAAGGCATTCTTTCTTCTTTGTACTTTTTGTGCTTGAGAGCTTATGCTGATCCGCCCCGCCACAACAACTGACGTACCCGCAGTTTTACCAATGGTTGCCAAAATTTGTGCTTTGCATGAGTCTTGGGATTCCGCCAAATATGGTTTTCTACCGAATCCAGAACAGCGTTATGAAAAATGGTTGATGCGTTTGGCAAATAGCGAGGGCTTTGCCGACGCTTCCAGCGATCGCAGTGTATTTCTAGTATCCGAAAACGAAGGGCAACTTGTAGGTTTTCTGGTGGCAACAGTTGAGCGAGAAATACCAATTTACCACTTACAGGAATTTGCTTTTATTCATGATATTTGGGTTGAGCCAGAATATCGTCAAAACGGAATTGCGCGGCAGATGGTGATGCTAAGTGTTGAACGCTTTCATCAGATGGGCATCAAGCAAATTCGTCTAGATACAGCAGTTGTTAACGAGGCTTCACGCCGGTTATTTGCATCTTGTGGTTTTCGACTCAGCATTATTGAAATGCTGATTGAATTAAATCATTAGTCATTAGTTATGAGCAAATGACTAATGAACGCCACTTGCTTTAACGGGGGGAACCCCCCTTCGGGTTCGGCAGTTCCTCATCGGGGAAACCCCCAAGACCGGACTGCCTCACCGCAACGCAGTGGCTCCTAATGACTAATGACTAACTAGCTAACAGAGTTTTTTCTAGAGAAGTCCAACGGAAAGCGCGATCGCCACCTCTCTCAATGATTACTCTGACTCGTGGTTCTAGCTGAGGCAAATTCGCTAAATACTCAAGTTCCTCATTAGAAAGAATATGCCCTTCAATAATCCACAAGACCAGCCCCTTTGACTTTGGTGATAGCTGTTCTAAGTGATAACCGATAATTGGTGGCATATAGTATATATACCCTACTGCTGCACCACTACCAGTACTTTTTTTACCAAGGTGAGGAGGTCTGACTCCATGAACTCTTGTGAGATACGCAGCTACATCGCCTAGTCCCTTAGCGGTAATGTGAAGGGTGGTATAGCCAGCTGCACGTAGTCGGCGTTGATATCGACCTTCATAACCCCCTTCCAGAGGTATATACACTCCAAGAGCGCCAAATTTTTCCAGATCGCGGATTAAACCGTTGCCAGTGGTAATTAGTGCCATAGATTTTCGTCTTATCCCACTTAGATATCTCTATTATTTACCCTGAACCGATAGATTAAGTTAAAGCATTTTGGAAAGAATGCCCATTTCTTTAGTCCTTACTCCCTACACCCCAAAAATAACTCTATAAATAACTGGACAAAAATAAATAAATAATTTATATTATTAGATTGTGACCAAAGACGCAAATTAGGTGGCCTTTTTACTGTCATTCTGAGGTAGTGTTAGCATCAAAAGCTGAATCTAACTCAGATTGCTCATAGACTGGTAAACTAAGAAAGCTTTCAGGTCAATATTGGATCTGATGGAAGAAGAACCAAAGCTAATCCCAAGCTCCAAAGTACATTTACTCCTATGTCTCTGAAAAAGCAGGCAAAATATTAAACAATAGTTTAATGTATTTAAGGAAGTAAAAACTGAGCAGCAATGTTGGTTTCATGGCATGACGTCAGTCTCAGTTAAGGGATACTGGGCGGTAAGAACCGCTTAAGTCCAACTGCAACAGGGCAGTAGCCAACCTCCGGGAAGCCAGCCTTTGGGCTTATACAAATCAGAAAACCCACCGACAGCGCAGCATTGCTGCACACAGCTTTAAGCTGTAGACAATTGCGTTAATTCCAGAAGTTATTCCTTCCCATTGGCAAGGAACTTGTGGTTGTTCTGGTGACTTAGTGAGCAATTAATTAATCACGTTTTGCTAAAGCGTGAAAGCTTACTGAGGGTTAACCGCTTCCATGCCCCCGATGAAGTAGAGAAATAAATCTCTAGACTTGTCTAGTTTTTATATAGCAGTGAAGCTAAACAGATTCACCTAGCAGTAGGGACACGACTTTTTGTGCCCCAAAGCATTTGGAGCGGTTTATTTTAAACCATTCCAAAATTCGCAGGCTAACTCAGCCTAAACTGATGCGGACAAAACGTGTCTTCTAGAGTCCAATTCCAAGGTCAGCAAGTATAAAGGAGAACCAGTTACTGTGTCTGTAGGTATTCTTGGCACCAAGCTGGGCATGACCCAAATATTTGACGAAGCAGGAGTAGCCATTCCTGTGACTGTCATTCAAGCAGGTCCATGCACCGTTACACAAGTTAAAACGAAACAAACCGACGGTTACTTTGCCATTCAAGTTGGTTATGGCGAAGTCAAACCAAAAGCACTAAACAGACCACTACTGGGTCATTTGGCGAAATCATCTGCCCCAGCATTGCGTCACCTAAATGAGTATCACACCGATACCTCTAGTGATTATGCTTTAGGTCAACAGATTAAAGCAGATATTTTTAGTGCAGGTCAAATTGTCGATGTAGTCGGCACAAGCATTGGTCGCGGCTTTGCGGGAAACCAGAAGCGCAACAACTTTGCTCGCGGACCGATGTCACACGGTTCCAAAAACCACAGAGCGCCCGGTTCTATTGGTGCTGGTACAACACCAGGTCGTGTCTATCCAGGTAAGCGGATGGCAGGCCGTTTAGGTGGGAAACGCATCACAATCCGCAAGCTGACCATAGTGCGAGTTGACCCCGAACGCAACCTATTGCTAATTAAGGGAGCCATTCCTGGTAAACCCGGTGCTTTAGTAAGTGTTGTGCCTGCAAAAATAGTGGGATAGTCAAAAGTTATTAGTCAGTAGTCATTAGTCAGTAGTCATTGGCTAAGGACAAATGGCAAAAGACCAATGACAAATGATGCCATGTGCTTCACTTGGGAGAAGGCCGCAGTGGCTCACAAATGACAAAGGACAGATAACAAAGATGGTTGAAAGCGTAGTTAAAAATTGGCAAGGAGAACAGGTCGGTGAGACGACCTTCGAGTTGCGCGTTGCCAAGGAAGAAACAGCGTCTCATATAGTACACCGCGCCTTAGTACGGCAATTGACCAATGCTCGTCAAGGAAATGCTAGTACAAAAACTCGTGCTGAAGTCAGAGGTGGCGGCCGTAAACCTTGGCGACAAAAAGGTACTGGTCGCGCTCGTGCAGGCTCTATTCGTTCACCACTATGGCGTGGTGGTGGTGTGATCTTTGGGCCAAAGCCCAGAGACTTCAACCTCAAGTTGAACCGCAAAGAGCGGCGTTTAGCATTGCGGACAGCATTTGTAGGGCGCATTGACGACTTGATTGTAGTAGAAGAATTTAGCACCGAGCTATCTCGCCCTAAGACTAAAGAATTAGTGGCAGCCCTTGCCCGTTGGGGAGTAGTACCAGAAAGCAAGTCACTGTTAATTTTGTCTGAGATTGCGGATACAGATAACATTTATTTGTCAGCCCGCAACATTGAAAATTTAAAACTAATTGCAGCCGACCAGCTAAATGTTTTTGATTTACTGCACGCTGACAAAATCGTAGTTACGGCATCAGCCCTAGAAAAAATTCAGGAGGTCTACAGTGCCTAGCTTTGACCCCCGCGACCTTGCCGACTTAGTGCGTCGCCCAATTGTCACCGAAAAGGCGACTATCTTGATGGAGCAGAATAAGTATACCTTTGAAGTAATTCCAAAGGCATCTAAGCCAGAAATAAAGGCTGCGATCGAAGACTTGTTTCAGGTCAAGGTTGTAAAAGTCAACACCATCCTACCACCGCGTAAAAAGCGGCGCGTTGGTAAATTTATTGGTTATAAACCCCAATATAAGCGAGCTATTGTCACCGTCGCACCTGGAGATGAAGACAAGATTAGACAAGTTCTATTCCCAGACGTCTAGGAATTTTAGATTTTAGACTTCGACTACGCTCAGTCGAACGGTTTGAGATTTTAGATTGAAGAGTTTAGTAGATAAGTACCAAAAATGGTCGCAATTATTTAAACACTCATTAAATCCAAAATCCAAAATCCAAAATTAAGTAAATCCAAAATTAAAAATCCAAAATCCAAAATAGATTATGGGTACTCGTTCTTATCGCCCTTATACCCCCAGCACTCGCCAAGTTACAATCTCTGACTTTGCGGAAATTACCAAAACCGAGCCAGAGAAATCCCTAACAACCTCGAAGCATCGCGCCAAAGGTCGGAATCATCACGGGCGGATTACTAGTCGTCGTCGGGGTGGCGGACACAAACAGCTTTATCGGATCATCGATTTTAAAAGGGATAAACTTAATATTCCTGCCAAAGTCGCAGCGATTGAATACGATCCTAACCGCAATGCCCGAATTGCCCTTTTGTATTACCAAGATGGCGAAAAACGGTACATTCTCCACCCCAACGGATTGAAAGTTGGAACAATAATTATTGCTGGGCCTGAGGCTCCCTTTGAAGATGGTAATGCTTTACCGCTCTGGAAGATTCCCTTGGGTACTAGTGTTCACAACGTAGAACTGACTCCTGGTAAAGGTGGTCAAATGGTGCGTGCTGCTGGTGCTAGCGCCCAAGTTGTGGCAAAAGAAGGTAATTATGTAACTCTGAAGTTGCCTTCAGGAGAAGTCCGCCTGATTCGACGCGAGTCCTACGCCACCATTGGGCAAGTCGGCAACACCGACGCTAGAAACCTGAGTGCAGGTAAAGCCGGACGAAATCGCTGGAAAGGTCGCCGTCCTAAGGTTAGAGGTAGCGTCATGAACCCCGTTGATCACCCACATGGAGGTGGTGAAGGTAGGGCACCTATCGGTAGATCGGGACCTGTAACACCTTGGGGTAAACCTACATTGGGTGCGAAGACACGCAATCGCAAGAAACTCAGCAGCAAATTGATTGTACGTCGTCGCCGTAAGTCTTCTAAACGCGGTCGCGGTGGTCGTGAATCTTAAAGAGTTAGAAGTTATGAGTTATGAGTTGAATCTAACTTACTAATTCCTCACTCCTCACTCCTAATTCCTAAATCCTAAATCCAAAATAGAACTATGGGTCGTTCTCTAAAAAAAGGTCCTTTCGTTGCGGACCATCTCCTAAAGAAAATTGAAAAGCTCAACGACAACAATAGAAAAGAAGTTATTAAAACTTGGTCACGAGCTTCGACGATTTTGCCCCTAATGGTAGGTCATACCATAGCTGTTCACAACGGACGCCAACACGTTCCAGTTTTTGTAAATGAACAGATGGTGGGACACAAGTTGGGGGAATTTGCCCCGACACGCACCTACAGGGGTCATGGAAAAAGCGACAAAAAAGCAGGTAGGTAGTCATTGGTCATTAGTCATTGGTCATTTGTCATTAGCTTTCGACAAAAGACAAATGACAGATGAAAAATGAAAAATGAAAAAATTGGAGAAAATTATGGCTAATGATACTACTGAAGTAAAGGCGATCGCTCGTTTTATCCGCATCTCGGCCTACAAAGTGCGTCGGGTACTCGATCAAATCCGGGGGCGATCGTACCGAGAAGCGCTAATCATTCTGGAATTCATGCCCTATCGCGCCACTGAACCCATATTGAAGGTTCTCAGAAGCGCTGCTGCCAATGCCGAACACAACGCTGGGTTAGATCGGACTCAACTCGTGATTACTCAGGCTTATGCCGATCAAGGACCGCCGTTGAAGCGGTTCCAGCCAAGGGCGCAAGGTCGAGCTTACCAAATTCGCAAGCCGACGTGTCATATTACTGTGGCTGTTGGATCTGCCCCAGTAAAATAAGCTTTTTTTACACGAATAAATTGCGTCAAGTCAGAAATTTTAGAGGAAGCATTCGTGGGACAGAAGATTCATCCAGTTGGTTTTCGCCTGGGTATTACACATGAACATCAATCCCGTTGGTTTGCTGTTCCTGATCGCTATCCAGAACTTCTACAAGAAGACTACAAACTCCGTCAATACATCGAACAAAAGCTGGGTAGACTGGCTCAAAACAACGCCGGAATTTCTGAGGTACGAATTGAGCGGAAAGCCGACCAAATCGACTTAGAAGTACGCACAGCTAGACCAGGTGTAGTAGTTGGACGTGGTGGGCAAGGTATCGAATCCTTACGTACCGGACTCCAAGGACTGTTAGGTAGTAATCGCCAAATTCGCATTAACGTAGTTGAAATCCAACGAGTTGATGCTGATGCCTACCTGATTGCGGAATACATTGCTCAACAATTGGAACGTCGGGTTTCCTTTCGGCGGGTAGTGCGGCAATCGATTCAGCGTGCCCAACGCGCTGGTGTTCAAGGTATTAAAATCCAAGTCAGCGGTCGGCTCAACGGTGCAGAAATTGCCCGGACAGAGTGGACTCGTGAAGGGAGAGTACCTTTACATACCTTACGGGCTGATATTGACTACTCTTATTGCACGGCAAAAACTGTTTACGGCATTTTGGGTATCAAAGTATGGGTGTTTAAGGGAGAAATTATCCCTGGACAGGAAGAAATTCCGTTACCACCCGCAACTCGTGATCCACGCGATCGCGGCGATCGCGATCGTGAACCCCGTCGTCGTCAACAACAACGTCGTCGCCAGCAATTTGAAGACCGCTCAAATGAAGGATAAATCGTCATTAGTTATTAGTCATTAGTCATTAGGAAATGGCAGATGACAAATGACAAATGATAAATGACAAATGACAAGTGACAAACCATGTTAAGCCCTAGAAGAACTAAATTCCGCAAACAACAGCGCGGACGGATGGAGGGACTAGCCACCCGTGGTAGCACCCTCAACTTCGGTGATTTTGCACTCCAAGCGCAAGAACCTGCTTGGATTACCGCTCGGCAAATCGAGGCTTCCCGTCGGGCAATGACCCGTTATATTCGTCGGGGTGGACAAATCTGGATTCGGATTTTCCCTGATAAACCTGTAACCATGCGTCCTGCTGAAACCCGGATGGGTTCTGGTAAAGGTTCGCCAGAGTTTTGGGTAGCTGTAGTCAAGCCAGGGCGAATTTTGTTTGAAATCGGTGGAGTTAGTGAAGAAATCGCCCGTGAAGCGATGCGCTTGGCTTCATTTAAGCTGCCCATCAAAACCAAGTTTATTGTGCGCTCTCAACCACAGGAGCAGGAGTAGCTTATGCCTCTTCCCAAAATGTCAGAAGCTAGAGAATTAAGTGACGAGAAACTCTCTGATGAAATTGTCGCCATCAAAAGACAACTATTTCAGTTGCGTTTGCAAAAAGCCACCAGACAACTAGAAAAGCCCCACCAGTTCCGACAAATCCGACACCGGTTAGCCCAATTGCTGACGCTAGAAACAGAACGCAAACGGGCTGCAAGTGAATCGGCTAAAGAAGAAAAGTAGGAGATTATGACAGTTAAAGAACGAGTTGGCTTGGTAGTGAGCGATAAAATGCAAAAAACTGTTGTAGTTGCCATAGAAAACCGCGCTCCTCACCCCAAGTACGGCAAGATTGTAGTTAACACTCAACGATATAAAGTTCACGACGAAGAAAATCAGTGTAAAGTAGGCGATCGCGTTCGCATTCAGGAAACTAGACCCCTGAGTAAAACCAAGCGCTGGAAAATCACAGAAGTCCTAAACGTCAAACCTACTTAAACCTCATCGTTGTTAGAAACTAACAACATTACAAGGGAGAATAATTGTGATTCAACCCCAGACTTACCTGAATGTCGCAGATAATAGCGGCGCCCGTAAACTAATGTGCATCCGCATCTTAGGTGGAGGCAACCGCCGTTATGGTTTTATCGGCGATAAAATTATCGCCGTTGTCAAAGATGCTACACCCAACATGGCTGTAAAAAAGTCTGATGTCGTGGAAGCAGTAATTGTCAGAACTCGGAAAGCTGTATCTCGTGACAGTGGCATGAGCATTCGCTTTGATGATAACGCTGCTGTGATCATCAACAAAGACGGTAATCCCAGAGGCACACGGGTTTTTGGCCCAGTTGCACGGGAACTGCGCGATAAAAACTTTACCAAAATTGTTTCTCTGGCTCCGGAGGTGCTTTAATGGCAACCAAACAAGGTACGCCCAAAGTATTCCACAAAATGCACGTCAAAACTGGCGACACCGTACAAGTGATTGCTGGCAAAGACAAAGGAAAAGTTGGCGAAATTACTCAGGCACTTCCCCAACTGAGTAAAGTTATCGTCAAAGGTGTCAACATTAAAACCAAGCACGTCAAACCGCAGCAAGAAGGGGAATCAGGGCGGATTGTCACCCAAGAATTCCCGATTCATAGCTCCAACGTGATGCTTTATTCCACCAAGCAAAACGTTGCCAGTCGTGTCTGTTATACCTTTACCTCAGAAGGTAAAAAAGTCAGAAAACTCAAGAAAACTGGCGAAATTCTGGATAAATAGTCATTAGTCATTAGTAAAAAGACAAAGGACAAAGGACAATAAAAGTTCCCTGACCAAGCCCAGGGATATCAGGACAAAAAAACTATGGCGACAACAAGACTAAAAACCTTATATCAAGAGACAATCGTCCCCAAACTGGTCAATCAGTTTCAATATACCAACGTTCATCAAGTACCGAAGTTGGTAAAAGTTACGATTAACCGAGGTTTGGGTGAAGCGGCTCAAAATGCGAAGTCACTAGAGGCATCCATTAACGAAATTGCCGTGGTAACAGGTCAAAAGCCAGTGGTGACACGGGCGAAAAAGGCGATCGCTGGCTTTAAGATTCGTCAGGGTATGCCTGTAGGAATCATGGTTACTCTCAGAGCCGAACGGATGTATGCCTTTTTTGACCGACTGGTTAGCCTGTCACTGCCCAGAATTCGAGATTTTCGCGGCGTTAGCCCTAAAAGCTTTGACGGACGCGGTAACTACACTCTGGGTGTGAGAGAACAGCTAATTTTTCCAGAAGTCGAATACGACAGCATCGATCAAGTGCGTGGGATGGATATTTCCATCATCACCACAGCAAAAAACGACGAAGAGGGTCGCGCCTTACTTAAAGAATTAGGAATGCCCTTTCGCGATCAATAAGTTCATCAATAGAGGGAACGATGGCGGCTAACGACACAATTGCAGATATGCTGACGCGCATCCGCAATGCCAACCTGGCGCGGCATCAAACTACACAAGTGCCAGCTACAAAAATGACCCGGAGTATTGCCAAAGTACTACGGGAGGAAGGCTTTATTGCTGAAATTGAAGAAGCAGAAGAAGGGGTAAAACACAACCTGGTGATTTCCCTGAAATATAAGGGTAAAAACCGTCAGCCTCTGATCACCGCCTTAAAGCGAGTGAGTAAGCCCGGCTTGCGTGTTTACTCCAATAGAAAAGAATTACCAAGGGTACTAGGCGGCATTGGCATTGCCATTATTTCTACATCCAGTGGAATTATGACTGACCGCGAAGCGCGGCGTCAGAACTTGGGTGGAGAAGTGCTTTGTTACGTTTGGTAGTCATTGGTCATTAGTCATTTGTCATTAGTGAAACACAAAAGGCAAAGGACAAACGACAAATAACAAAGGACAAAAGTCATGTCTCGTATTGGTAAACGTCCAATTACTATTCCCGCCAAAGTTCAAGTGGCGATCGATGGTACGAATGTTGTGGTGAAAGGGCCGAAAGGAGAACTTTCTCGCACTCTCACAGCTAATGTCTCAGTTTCCCAAGAGGGAGAAATATTACACGTAACCCGTCGGGATGAAACTCGTACCTCAAAGCAGCTGCACGGCTTGAGCCGGACTTTAGTTGCCAACATGGTCGAGGGAGTTTCCCAAGGTTTTCAACGTCGGTTGGAAATTCAAGGTGTTGGTTACAGGGCGCAACTTCAAGGGCAGAACCTAGTTTTAAATATGGGTTACAGCCATCAAGTGCAAATTGTTCCCCCAGATGGAATTCAGTTTGCAGTCGAAGGTACTACTAATGTCATTGTGAGCGGCTATGACAAAGAAATCGTAGGTAATACAGCCGCAAAAATTCGTGCCGTTCGTCCACCAGAACCTTACAAGGGTAAAGGCATTCGCTATGCCGGTGAAGTGGTCAGGCGGAAAGCTGGTAAGACTGGTAAGGGTGGTAAGAAGTAGATATGAAACTTACTCGTAGAGAATCAAAAAACCGTCGTCATCGACGCGTTCGGGGCAAAGTTATTGGCTCCCCAGAACGTCCGCGTTTAGCGGTGTTTCGTTCTAATGAGCATATTTATGCCCAGATAATTGATGATACTCAGCATCAAACCATAGTGGCAGCATCGACTGTAGAACCAGAGTTGAAATCTAGTTTAGCGTCATGTGCAAACCGCGACGCATCGGTGCAAGTTGGTAAGTTGATCGCAGTGCGATCGCTAGAAAAAGGCATCACCAAAGTAGTCTTTGATCGCGGTGGTAACTTATATCATGGTCGTGTCAAAGCATTAGCTGATGCAGCACGCGAAGCTGGTTTAGATTTCTAAAGTCATTGGTCATTAGTCATTGGTCATTAGTTATTGGACAAATGACAAAAGACAAATGACAACTGACAAATGACAACTGACAAATGAAGTTAAAAGAGCATAAATTATGGCAACAGAGCGTAAAAGTAGAACAAAGCGTGCCAAAAAAGAAGAAACCACTTGGCAAGAACGGGTTATCCAAATCCGCCGCGTGAGTAAAGTGGTCAAAGGTGGTAAAAAACTCAGCTTCCGAGCGATCGTTGTCGTGGGTAACGAACGCGGTCAGGTTGGAGTTGGAGTAGGCAAAGCTTCCGATGTAATTGGTGCTGTCAAAAAAGGCGTAGCCGACGGCAAAAAACACCTCATTGATATTCCAATCACCAAATCCAACTCCATCCCCCATCCCATTGATGGTGTCGGTGGCGGTGCGAAGGTAATTATGCGTCCAGCCTCACCTGGTACTGGGGTAATTGCGGGTGGTGCTGTACGAACTGTGTTGGAATTGGCAGGAGTTCGTAACGTCTTAGCCAAGCAACTTGGCTCCAACAATCCGCTCAATAATGCTAGAGCGGCAGTCAATGCCTTATCTACACTGCGTACCCTTTCTGAGGTCGCCGAAGATCGCGGTATTCCTATTCAAAATCTCTACATCTAATTTAGTCATTAGTCATTGGTCATTAGTCATTAGTGAATAACAAAGGACAAATGACAAATGACAAAGCGCAAAGTCTGAACGGAACTTTGTAAGAGACGACAAATGATGCCACCTGCTTCACTTGGGGAGACCCCAAGACCGCAGTGGCTCACAAACGACAAATGAGAAGTTGATAACTTATGAGACTCCATGATATTAAGCCGCAAAAAGGCTCAAAGAAACGTAAGAAGCGTGTAGGTAGAGGTATTTCTGCCGGTCAAGGTGCTAGTGCTGGTCTAGGTATGCGAGGTCAAAAAGCTCGCTCTGGTAGTGGGACTCGACCAGGTTTTGAAGGTGGTCAACAGCCATTGTACCGCCGCTTGCCTAAGCTCAAGGGCTTTCCGATTGTGAATCAGAAGATTTACACTACGATTAATGTAGAGAAGCTAGCCTCCCTTCCCGCTAATACAGAAGTAACTTTGATTTCTTTGAAAGCAGCAGGTATCCTGACTGCTGTCAAGGGGCCATTGAAAATTTTAGGTAACGGGGAATTGAGCACTCCGCTCAAGGTACAAGCGGCAGCTTTCACAGGTACAGCTCGTAGCAAAATTGAGGCAGCTGGGGGGAGTTGTGAAGTCTTATGAGTGAGCCGGAACAGCGCACTTAAATGCAAGCCAACTCGCTGTCAGCGCCGAGTTCACTATAAAGGTAGCACTCTATGATCAGTCGAGATAAAGCCCCAACGGCTCAAGAAACTTTTATGCAGATGGCACAAGCAGCCGGGCTTAGAGGTAGGCTGCTTGTCACCGTCGGTATTTTAATTTTGGTTCGCTTGGGCATCTTTTTGCCCATACCAGGAATTAATCGAGAACGGTTTCATGAAGCCATATCGGGAAATAATTCCGTATTCGGTTTATTGGATATATTTTCAGGACGCGGACTTTCAACTTTGGGCGTTTTTGCTTTAGGGATTTTGCCCTTCATTAATGCCTCTATTATTATCCAATTGCTCACCGCCGCGATTCCATCTTTAGAAAATTTACAGAAAAATGAAGGTGAAGCGGGTCGGCGAAAAATATCGCAAATTACCCGCTATGTAACTGTATGTTGGGCAATTATTCAAAGTACAGCTTTCTCGGCATTATTCCTCCAGCAATTTGCCTTAAACCCAGGCCCAATCTTCGTAGCTGAAACTGCGATCGCTCTGACAGCTGGTTCGATGTTCGTAATGTGGGCATCAGAACTAATTACAGAACGGGGGATTGGAAATGGAGCATCATTGTTGATTTTTGTCAACATTGTCGCCTCATTACCAAAAGCTTTAGGCGATACTATCGACTTGGTGCAAGTCGGCGGTCGGGAAACAGTGGGTCGGGTGATCGTACTGATCTTAGTTTTCCTGGCAACCATTGTTGGGATTGTGGTTGTGCAGGAAGGAATGCGCCGCATCCCGATTATTTCGGCGCGTCGCCAAGTCGGTCGTCGAGTTTTGGCAGAGCAACGTAGCTTTTTACCCTTGCGGCTAAATCAAGGCGGCGTAATGCCAATTATTTTTGCCGCCGCCATCCTCAGTTTGCCACTGCTGATCGCAAATTTTACTAAAAATACCGAATTGGCGAATATAGTTAACACTTATCTCAGTCCAAGCGGTTCTAGTTCCTGGGTTTATGCCTTGGTCTACATGATTTCGATCATTTTCTTCAGCTACTTCTATTCTTCGTTGATTCTCAACCCGGTAGATGTGGCGCAGAACTTGAAAAAAATGGGTTCTAGTATTCCTGGCATTCGTCCGGGTAAGGCGACTAGTGAGTACATCGAACGCGTGTCGAACCGACTCACCTTTTTGGGGGCGATGTTTTTAGGCTTGGTTGCGATTATCCCAACCGGAGTGGAAAGTGCTTTAGGAGTACCTACCTTTAAGGGACTGGGTGCTACCTCTTTGTTAATTCTAGTTGGTGTGGCGATTGATACGGCAAGACAAATCCAAACTTACGTGATATCTCAGCGCTATGAAGGAATGGTGAAACAATAGTGACGCGACTAATCTTCTTGGGACCACCTGGAGCTGGTAAAGGAACACAAGCTCAAACCTTGGCTGAACACTTGAATATTCCCCATATTTCTACTGGTGAAATATTAAGGCAAGCCATGAAAGAGCAAACTCTTTTGGGAATCAAGGCTCAAAACTATGTAAATAGCGGTGAGTTAGTACCCGACCAGCTAGTGCAGGACTTGGTACAGGAGCGCCTCAGCCAACCAGATGCAGAAAATGGTTGGATTCTGGATGGTTTTCCCCGCAAAGTGACGCAAGCGGCTTTTTTAGAAGAATTGCTGGAAACAATACATCAGAGTGGCGAAAAGGTAGTCAATCTAGATGCACCAGATGAAGTTGTGATCGCACGTTTGCTAGCTAGAGGACGAAAAGATGATGCCGAAGAGGTAATTCGTCGTCGGTTAGAAGTGTACCGCGCTGAAACTGCACCTTTAATTGATTATTACGGCGACCGCCAAAAACTTTTAACAGTAAATGGCAATCAGTCCCAAGAAGATGTCACTGGTGAACTCCAAAAGGTAATCGCTTCGTGAAAGGGAAGTGGGGAGTAGGGGAGGAGCTAGAGTAAGTTTAGTTTTTTCACAATGCCCAAGACTTCTCTACGAGAGGCTACGCTAACGACTTCTCTACGAGACGCTGTTCGCGTTCGCTCAGTACAACTGCCCCATGCCCCATGCCCCTCCCAAGAAAAAGATCAATTTTAGCTAAGATATATTAATAAACTGTTGATATTTTTCTTAAAATGTGTTTCTTTGCAGATGAAGCGCTGCAACTGAACAGGAGATTGTTGAGTTGAGGAAAAAACAAATTGTCTAAACAAGATTTGATTGAAATGGAAGGCACGGTTACAGAGTCCTTGCCTAATGCGATGTTTCGCGTTGACTTGGATAATGGCTTTAACGTGCTGGCACACATTTCCGGTAAGATTCGCCGAAATTATATCAAGATTTTGCCCGGCGATCGCGTCAAGGTGGAGTTAACTCCTTACGACTTGACAAAAGGCAGAATTACCTATCGCTTGCGTAAGAAGTAACTATATGTAGAGAATCTTACCATAAAACCATCTTTTTGACTGTTTCCCAGTCAATTAAGTTGATTAATTTCCCTAGAAATGCTATAATTTTATATTTGGAGTCAAAGAATAAAAGGCATGAAAGTTAGAGCCTCAGTCAAGAAAATCTGTGAAAAGTGCAACGTGATCAAACGTCGTGGTCGCGTCATGGTGATCTGCGTGAACCCCAAGCACAAACAACGTCAAGGATAACGCTCTTACCAACAGAGCCAGTTGTAACACGCAGATGATCATTAAAACGAAAAGACGCGATTAATCACGTTTTTCCAACCAACAGTAATTGCGAGAACAATAGGGAGAGTTCATTGTGGCACGTATTGCCGGAGTAGACCTTCCACGCGATAAGCGCGTCGAGATCGGTCTGACTTACATCTACGGAATTGGATTATCACGGTCTCAAGAAATTATAGCGGCTACTGGTGTGAACCCAGACACCCGCGTTAAGGACTTAAGTGATGCCGATGTGACAGCCCTGCGAGGGGAAATAGAAAGCAACTATCAAGTTGAAGGCGACTTGCGGCGCTTGGAGTCTTTGAACATCAAGCGCTTAGTTGACATTGGTACCTACAGAGGGCGTCGTCATCGTATGGGCTTACCAGTCAGAGGCCAAAGAACTCGCACAAATGCCAGAACCCGTCGAGGGAGAAGGCAGACAGTGGCTGGGAAGAAGAAGGCTCCAGGGAAATAATTTTGCAATGCTTGCTAATCCGAGCAAGTTTTACCTTAAATCAACTAAACAAGTATGGCGAGACAACCAACTAAAAAATCCGGGAGCAAGAAGCAGAAACGGAATGTACCCAGTGGGATGGCCTACATCCAGTCTACTTTCAACAATAGCATTGTCACCATTACCGATCAAAATGGAGATGTCATCTCCTGGGCTAGTGCTGGTTCTAGCGGTTTTAAGGGAGCAAAAAAGGGAACTCCCTTTGCAGCGCAAACTGCTGCTGAAAGTGCAGCCCGTCGAGCTATTGATCAAGGAATGCGCCAAATTGAGGTAATGGTCAGTGGTCCAGGAGCAGGTAGAGAAACCGCTATCCGGGCACTTCAAGGAGCAGGACTGGAAATTACACTCATTCGGGATATTACTCCGATTCCTCACAATGGTTGTCGTCCACCCAAGCGCCGTCGAGTTTAAACACCAAGACTTGGGCAGTGAGGACGAAAGGTTACAACCAGCAATGACCGCTTGGGCGTCTAACGTGCAAAGTGTCATTGGGTGAAAGCTTGGGCGAGCAGAAGCGTGTCAGATTTTCCTTCTGGGAAAGCTGTTAAACTTCCGGCTATCCAAAATATTATTAATCAATTTTGGATTTTAGATTTGCGATTTTAGATTGATCCCGACTATAAGGGTGCTGGGCTTGGTGGGTTTTAAGTTGATGATTTAAGATTTGTTCCGCCGACAAGAGGCGGAGCGTAGACCAAAGAAGCACTATCTAAAATCCAAAATCCAAAATCTAAAATTGGCAATCAATTCGGGAGGCAATTGATTTGTCTGCTAGCAGCACCTTAGAAAAAGGGAGGCTCATCCGTGGCGCAGTTTCAAATTGAATGTGTAGAGTCGAATACCGAAGAAAGTCGGAACCATTACAGTAAATTTGTTCTGGAACCTCTAGAACGCGGTCAAGGAACAACTGTTGGCAACGCACTGCGGCGGGTTTTACTGTCTAATTTAGAAGGTACAGCAGTTACAGCAGTGCGGATTGCAGGCGTTTCACATGAGTTCGCCACAGTTCCGGGCGTGCGGGAAGATGTGCTGGAAATCCTCATGAGAATGAAGGAAGTTATCCTAAAAAACTATTCTTCGCAGCCCCAGATTGGTAGATTACTTGTTAGCGGTCCAACAACAATCACTGCGGCGCATTTTGATTTGCCCAGTGAAGTAGAAGTGATCGATCCGACCCAGTATGTAGCCACCATCGCTGAGGGTGGAAAGCTGGAAATGGAATTTCGGATCGAGAAAGGCAAAGGCTATCGCACCGTCGAGCGAGGACGTGAGGAAGCCACATCGTTGGATTTTCTCCAAATCGACTCAATATTTATGCCGGTGCGAAAAGTCAACTACAGTGTTGAAGAATCTCGTGGGGAAGACTTGATTCCAAAAGACCGACTACTGTTGGAAGTTTGGACAAATGGCAGTATTTCCCCTCAAGAAGCACTATCTTCGGCCGCTGCGATCTTGGTAGATTTATTCAACCCGTTGAAAGACATCTCCCTCGAACCAACAGACACAGGTTCCGATATTCCAGACGATCCAACTGCCCAGATACCCATCGAAGAGTTGCAACTTTCTGTACGGGCATATAACTGTCTCAAACGGGCACAAGTTAACTCTGTGGCAGATTTGTTGGATTATACCCAAGAAGACCTCTTAGAAATTAAGAACTTTGGGCAGAAGTCAGCAGAAGAAGTTGTGGAAGCTTTGCAGCGACGCTTGGGCATCACCCTGCCAATGGAAAGAGGCTCTAAACACCCTTAAGAAAAACCGTTCATAATTCATAGTGCATAATTATGCGTCACCGTTGTCGCGTCAAAAAACTCAGTAAACCAGCCGATCAACGCCGTGCTTTACTGCGATCGCTCGCCACCGAGCTGATCCGTCATGGTAAAATCACCACCACTTTAATTAGAGCGAAAGTTCTGCGAAGTGAAGTGGAAAAAATGATTACCCTAGCCAAAAATGGCTCCTTGTCAGCACGTCGGGAAGCCCTTGGCTATATCTTCGACAAACAACTGGTTCACGCTCTATTTGAGCAAGCTCCAACTCGATATGGCGATCGCCAGGGTGGTTATACCCGCATCCTGCGTACCGTACCGCGTCGGGGTGATAATGCCAAAATGGCCATAATTGAATTGGTTTAAGTCATTGGTCATTGGTCATTAGTCATTAGTGAATAACAAAGGACAAATGACAAAGGACAAAATCTGTATGTTAGAAAGCCACCAGCCTACACAAACTCATCGAGTAGCCCTGGTTATCCAATACCTGGGCACTCATTTTCATGGCTGGCAACGGCAAAAAAACCAACGGACTGTCCAAGAAGAGATCGAAATAGCGATCGCTACTATTGTTGGGCATCATGTGACACTACACGGTGCCGGACGAACCGATTCTGGAGTTCACGCTGCTGCTCAAGTCGCCCATTTTGAAGCAACAGGTTTAATTCCGCCTCACAAGTGGGCAACAATCCTCAATAGCTATCTGCCGTCAGATATATTAATCAGGGCTTCAGCTAGTGTAGATAACCGTTGGCACGCTCGCTTTAGTGCAGCCTATCGACGGTATCGCTACACAATATATACTGAAGATCGACTTAACTTGTTTGTAAGACCCTTCAGTTGGCATTATTATTATGCACCCCTGGATGAATCCTTAATTCAAGCTGCCCTGGAACCTCTGTTGGGAAAGCATCACTTAGCTGCTTTTCACCGTGCAGGCTCAAAGCGATCGCATTCCTGGGTAGAGGTGCAAGTAGCAGAGTGTCGTCGCAGTGGGCCATTTATCCATATTGAAATACAGGCAGATGGATTTTTGTATGGCATGGTACGGCTATTGGTAGGGATGCTGGTACAAGTAGGTTCTGGACAACGGACACTTTCTAGCTTCACCGAACTCTGGAAAGAACAACGTCGGGAAGAAGTAAAATACGCCGCACCGCCCCAAGGTTTGTGCTTGTTGCGAGTCGGCTATCCAGATTTTCCTTTTCCCAAAGAGATTTGGTACGACACCTTGCCAAAGTTCGTCACTAGTCAAGAGTCATTAGTCATTGGTCCGTAGAGACGCGATTAATCGCGTCTCTACAATGGTCATTAGTGAATAACAAAGGACAAATGACAAATGACAAATGACAAATGACAAATTAAAAATGACAAAGGACAAATGAAAAATGACAACGAGTAAAACATACCTTCCTTCTCAAGCATCCCTTGAGCATGAGTGGTACATAGTAGATGCCACCGATCAACGCCTCGGTCGCCTCGCCAGCGAAATCGCCCAGATTTTGAGAGGCAAAAAGAAACCCGAATATACACCCCACCTAGATACAGGTGACTTCGTAATCGTCATCAATGCCGAGAAAGTCGCAGTTACAGGCAAAAAGCGCACTCAAAAGCTTTACCGTCGCCATTCTGGTCGTCCCGGTGGGATGAAAACGGAAACTTTCGCTAAACTGCAACAGCGCATACCAGAGCGGATTTTAGAACAGGCTGTTAAAGGTATGCTACCTAAAAATAGCCTGGGCAAGCAGTTGTTCACCAAGCTGAAAGTCTACGCTGGTCCCACGCATCCCCATGATGCTCAACAACCTAAAGAACTACAAATTAGTACAATTCCTGGAGAAGAAAATTAATGGTAGTAGCAGATGCCAATAGCGGTCGCGCCGTATACTGGGGTACTGGTCGTCGTAAGAACGCAGTAGCAAGGGTACGCTTGGTTCCAGGCACTGGTCAACTGACTGTAAACGGTAAAGATGGAAACTTGTATTTCCAATTTAACCCCAACTACCTGGGAGTGATCAAAGCACCCCTAGAAACTCTGGGACTAGAAAACGAATATGACATTTTGGTGAAAGCAGAAGGCGGCGGCTTGACCGGACAGGCTGATTCTGTTCGTTTGGGAGTTGCTCGTGCTTTGTGCCAACTAGACCCAGACAACCGCCCACCTTTGAAAACCGAAGGTTATTTGACTCGTGATCCGAGAGCAAAAGAGCGGAAAAAATATGGTTTACATAAAGCTCGGAAAGCACCTCAGTATTCTAAGCGTTAGGACATGGGGCATGGGGCATCTCCCTCATCTCCCCACTCCCTAGCTTCAATTGAACGCTAAAAGTTATAATTTATATAGATTCATCACAAAAGAACAATGGCTAAATCTGATATTCACCCCAAGTGGTATCCAGACGCTAAAGTTTACTGCAACGGTCAAGTTGTTATGACCATTGGCTCTACTAAGCCAGAATTGCACGTAGATGTTTGGTCTGGAAATCACCCATTTTACACCGGCACTCAGAAGATTATTGACACTGAGGGTCGAGTAGAGCGCTTCCTCCGCAAGTACGGTATGAGCAGCACTCAAACATCTGGCGACGAAGAAAATAAAAAGTAGCGAGTTGGCTCTGCTGTTAACGACGGCCCTGCATCAGCTGGGTCGATTTTCATTTATATGCTCGAGCCAATTTGTTATTTTTTAAGGAGCGATCGCACTCGTCATGGCTGAATCATACTTACTGGATAAACTCAAATCCGTTGAACAAACCTTTAATGAATTAACACGGCGTCTTGGCGACCCCGATACCGCTAGCAACCCTGATGAATATCAAGAAATTGCTAAGTCTCGTTCTTCTTTGGAAGAGGTAGTTAATACCTATGAAATTTGGAAAGCAGCCCAAGAAGACTTGATCGGAGCACGTCAGGTTTACAAAGAATCTGCGAGTGACCCAGAGTTGCAAGAAATGGCAGCACTGGAAGTAAAGGAACTTGAACAAAAAATAGAATATTTAGAGACTCGCTTGAAAGTCTTACTGCTTCCACGCGACCCCAATGATGAAAAGAATATCATGTTGGAAATTCGCGCTGGTACTGGTGGCGATGAAGCAAGTATTTGGGCTGGCGATTTGATGCAGATGTACACCCGCTATGCCCAGACTCAAGGTTGGAAAGTTTCTCTAGTGAGCGAATCTCGAGGAGAAATGGGTGGCTGGAAAGAGGTCATTCTCGAAATTAAAGGTAATGACGTTTACAGCCAGTTAAAGTTTGAAGCTGGAGTGCATCGTGTGCAGCGCGTGCCGGCAACTGAATCTGGGGGACGGGTTCATACTTCCACAGCTACCGTGGCGATTATGCCAGAGGTGGATGATGTGGAAATTCACATTGACCCGAAAGATATTGAAATGACTACAGCCCGTTCTGGTGGTGCTGGTGGTCAAAACGTCAACAAGGTGGAAACAGCCGCCGACTTGATGCACAAACCGACGGGAATTCGGATTTTCTGTACAGAAGAACGCAGCCAGTTGCAAAACAAAGAACGGGCGATGCAAATTCTGCGGGCGAAATTGTATGAGATGAAGTTACGCGAACAACAAGAAGCTGTAACTTCCATGCGGCGATCGCAAGTTGGTACAGGATCGCGATCGGAAAAAATTCGCACTTACAATTATAAAGATAACCGCGCTACTGATCATCGGTTAGGTCAGAATTATTCCCTTAACCCTGTTTTGGAAGGTGATTTAGAGACGCTTATCCAATCTTGTATATCTCTAGACCAGCAAGAACGTCTCGCGGAGTTAGCGACTTCTGCCGCTAACTAATTTTTGCTGTTAAAAATACTGTAAAACCACTTGTTGCGCCGTTACTTTTAACACAGACAGGTGGTTTTCTAATATTGCGTGGAGTGCATCTTCCATTTCACTAGGATAATTGTAATAGGCAAATTCATACTTCATAAGGTAATTTATCTTCGCCCATCCCTTGAGGGTTTGACAGGTATAAATTAGCTTTTCTGCTTCTTCTTGCCAACGCGCAAAAATCCGGTAGCTAAAAAAGCTGCTGCACACATTACCTTTTGCATCCCAGTAGGAAATACACACTTGATGCTTCAGGCAATGGATTTTTTTGATTTGCTTAACATCGTAGCCTTTAAGTTTTAAAGCTTCTTTCGCTTCAGCCTCTGAAATGTGCCACTGTTCTGGTTTAATTTTATTAGTGGCTATTAGGTTTTTACCTTTGCGGCGATATTGATTACTTTTGCCTGGCTTGTGAAACATGATGCACCTTTTATCTTATCGGCATTACTACCGATAACCTGATTAAAATTGCTATATCAATACTGCAAGTTTAATTGCAGCATTGCAACAATCATTTTAGATTATCATTAACAATGAACCTTGTCAATATAAAAGTAAAGTTTGAGGGTTTGTTCACTAAACTTGTAAATACAGTTGGCTAGCTATATAAGCAGTGAACATCGAAAGCAGAGAAAAACTGATTGAAATCATCAAACTAGCTCGTGGTTCAATGAGCCAGCGAGGGTTTGGCAAGCTTTTGGGAGTTTCTGCTACTGCTGTTCAGTTGTGGGAAAAGGGTGTGAATGTGCCAGATACCGAATATTTAGCAAAAATCGCAGCGAGAGCGGGTTACACACTCCAAGAGTTACTCAGTTGCCTGGATGGTAAGCCAATACAAGAAACCTCAGATTTGAGTCTAATTCTCAGACAAATCCAGCACATGCCTCTGTCCCAAGTGGCTCAAATCGTCCAAGCTGCGGCAGATAGATTGGCGGCTGTGGCTGAAGCATCCGGGGATGAAGCAAAAGCAAGTTGAATATTTGTTCAGGATTGAATTTAAATCATCAAACTAGCTCGTGGTATTTTGCTGTGAAGATTCAACTCTATGGATATAGACAAACCTTTTTTGTATGACGAAGACTTCTATGGCTGGACACAGCAGCAGGCTAAAGCGTTAGAGCAGAGGCTAGTTATGGAACTAGACTGGCAATACCTGCAAGAGGAAATTCAAGCTTTGGGTAGACAGGAGTATCGGGAACTCGTGAGTCGTCTGAGTGTATTACTCGGTCATCTCTTGATGTGGGAGTATCAACCCGAACAACGCTCTCGCAGTTGGTTTTTAACAATTCGAGAACAGCGTCGCGCCATCCACAGACATTTGCGACAGAACCCCAGCTTAAAGTCTCGAATTGAAGAAGCCTTGTTAGATGGCTTTGAAGCGGGAGTGGATTTGGCGCTACGAGAAACTAACTTACCATTACGAACTTTTCCAGAGCATTGCCCCTATTTATTTGATGATGCGATCGCAGACAATTTTCTGTGCGATACTCGTCAAGACTGGGAAGGATAATTCCTGCCATTTTTTTGACGCTCATTTTTTATATGGATACACGTTATATTTGTTAATAAATAATAGAAACTAGTTTTTCAAAATCTTGTAAATCACAGCTTTGCTGTTTTTGAACATCTTGAACATATATATTGTAGTACAGCTTATTTTCTTGAAATTTGAAGAAAGAGCCTACTATGGGTAACTGCTCACCTTTAAGTCTGAAAACTATTCTGTTAAGTTTATATTTTCCGTATTTATTAACAAGATAAACAAAGCTATCAAAACTTCCATTTACAGCTTTTTCAAATTCGAGTATATTTTTATCTAATTTATTAGAACTTTGCAAGATTAAAGCTGGTATATCTTCAAGATTATTGAGAGTATTACTCATAAATACTCCATCTTTTTTTATATAAGCAATAATTTGGTGATAATTGTATAAAATACCAATTTCTGAACAAGATTGTTTTAGGTATCTTTCAATCTGCTTCTCATGATTCCGTAAGTTTTCTTCTTCTCGCTTGACTTCCACAATCATTAGAGGAGGTAAATATGGTTTAAAATATTCATTTTCCGCAGTTTTATATAATTCTATATCATGATTATCAGATTCCACCCTTATATCAATTTTATTTGGGAATAGTCCACTTTGATTTACTAAAAAGTAGAGAAACAATTGCCTAATTTTTTCTTCTGGTCGTCCATCAAGAACAATTTCCCTCCTTCTAATCAAACACTTTGTATATTCTGCATAGTCTATCTTATATATATTTAGTTTTCTGGATATTTCTTCACTTAAGCTAGTCATAGATAGTTAGGTTGGTTTATAAACTGGTTATAGGGATGCAATAATATTGCATCTCTTAGTATTTACCATGCGATTTTAAATTGCTATCTGTCTATTTTTCTCCGAAAAAGCTTAATATTTTAGTAACTAATTCTGCCCAATACTCACCTGCTTTAATCTCTAAAAATGTATTGAGGCTTTGCTCACTTTCAAGTTCGTTCTTCAATGTCCTACATACATTCTTTGTATAGTTCTCACCTGGAAGCTGTACCTTGCCTTTCTCTTTAATTAAAGCCGTCCAGAATTCAGAATCTGCGCTTTGAGGTGATAATTTTCTTATAGCTTCATATTGAACTTTGACACCTACTTCACTTATAAAATTGTCATAAAATGAGTTAAGTTGTATGACTAATTCAGGAATAAATGTTTTTAAAGATTCATTCGCAGATGTAAGCTCATTAAGGATATTTTCTAATTCCTGTTTTGGTTGGTTGGTAAACTTCCTCAACATTTCATCTTCATTTCTTCCTTCAGCAAAAACCCTCATATCGTAATATATGTCTATATTTCTTGGCTCATAGTAACCGAAGTTTCTATGGATAGCGTGTTTAGTATTCCATGCCTTGTAATGAGTACGATAGTGTTCAACATATTTAGCAACAAAACCTTTATCTTGACCTTTGTCATGATAAAGAAAGCTTTGTGCTCTTTTACTCAAATCCCGTAAATCCTTTATATTCTGAATAGCCCTTTCAATTTCTTTAGAAATAATTATTCTTTGATCTGGTTGAGGATTATCTTTATTCGCAATATATTCGCAGAATTAAATAATAAGATTTTCCATTTCATCAACTGTATAAGGCTCTATCTCTATGTAAGTTTTTTCAGATGCTTTGATAATTACTTCACATATAGTAGTTCTGCCTGCCCCCGTTGATAGTAGCTCTTTGGTTTCGGTTACATCTTCAGTTTTACCACCACTAGTCTTGGAAACCTTCAAATCAGTTATTAAGTTAAAAAGATGGCAAATAGCTGTCGTTTTTCCTTGACCAATAGTACCTATAAAAGCAATTTTATATTTATCTATACTAAGAATTTTCTCTATTTCATCTAATCGTTCTAGCTTGGATTTCAGGTTATTGATGCAAATATGATTAGAAACATGATTACGTATATTAATCTCAGAATGACCTGAAATTTTATTTATTTCCTTGCTCAAATCTTGTTTCAAGGATGCAATCTCTTCTTGCCACGTTATCGTCAACATACTGTTTACCCTGTTTCGATGCTTACTTACTTGATATTTACAGTATGCCCATTATTGTTGAATATCTAACAAAAGCCTCATAAAACCACCAAATGGGCCTATGGCAAGCCTTTAGGTACGCTAATTTTGGTTAAGTTCGAGGTTCTGGTAGAAATACATAACGGCTACACAAACGTATGCATAGCCTTTTCGCAGGGAAGTTCGCGTAGGTGGACTTACGTATAGATCCCGTGGTTAAGGCTTTGTATGTGAGCCAGTGATTTCCAATCTAAGGACAATTTGCCAAAGTCAGATGCTTCCAAATAACCTCTGCTTCTGTCGGGAAATTGCAGTTACTTGATAAATTAAAAGTGTATCCGCTCAATAAGTTGCGGTAAGCAAAAATTATTAGCGATTGTTGAATCAAT
>NZ_JABXKJ010000141.1 GCF_017115085.1 Nostoc sp. NMS7
AGCTATGATTACCATCGCCTCCATTCTGTTATGGTTATAGTTTGAAAACACGCCCTAGCGGTAGCGATTGGCTTGGTAATTGATGATGCGATTGTGGTAATTGAAAACATCGACCGCCAACTGCAAAAAGACTTGAACTCAACCGCAGCTGTCGCCGCAGCAATGGCTGAATTAACTGAACCCGTAATTAGTTCCACGATCACCACAGTAGCAGTGTTTCTGCCTTTGGGACTGTTATCAGGTGTTGCCGGACAGTTTTTTACTAGTTTGACCACTACCTTAACTGCTGCGGTTGGTTTCTCTCTACTGTTGGCGCTGACTCTCACTCCTCTACTAGCAGCAAGCTGGCTGCGGCGTCAGTCAAATCACTCAGAACCCAAATTGTTAGTTAAGCTGGACAATGCTTATACGTGGCTACTGCGTGTTGTGTTTGGAAAAGCACGTTGGGTTGGTGCGATCGCACTGTCTCTACTAGCAGTTGGGGCAGTATTATTTACTCAGCTAGGTTCGGATTTTTTACCAACCTTTGATGAAGGCAGCTACATCATTGATTACCTCACACCGCCAGGAACATCCTTAACTGAAACGGACTTTCTCGCACGCCAATTGGAAGAAATTATCGGTAAAACTCCTGAAGTAACAAATTGGACACGACGTACAGGTGCAGAAAATGGTTTATTTGCGACTCAGCCGAATAAAGGTGATATTATTGTCGTCCTCAAACCACCGGGGCAGCGTCAACGCCAAGTCTTTGATATCATCGAAGCTCAACGGCAAGATATTACTAAAAAGTTACCCCAGGTAGATATTGACTTTCACCAAATCCTCCAAGATGAACTTAACGACCTTTCTGGTGCGGCTAGTCCTGTAGAAGTGCGAATCTTTGGCGAAGAACCAGGTATTCTGCGTAAATTAGGAGAGCAAGTTCAAGCCCGTATTGATAATATTCCTGGTTTGGTAGACTTGGTGTCTAGTGGAGGAGTGATCTTACCGCAATTAGATATGCGCGTTGATTCCATACAAGCCGGACAGTTAGGATTAGCAGAATCAGACGTTGCACAGCAAGTACAGGATGGCTTGTTTGGACGGGTAGCAACTCAGATTCGTCAGGGTGACAAGTTAGTAGATGTGCGGGTTCACCTTTTAGACAGTGTGCGTCGAGATCCGCAACAATTAGACCAAATCCCAATTGTCGGTACGAATGGCATCATATTACCGCTTTCTGCCGTAGCTAAGATCAAATCAACAACAGGCGAAGAAGCGATTCTGCGTGAGAACCAGCAGCGTTACATTTCTTTTAACGGTGGTGTGGAAAAACGCGATCTTGGTTCGGTTGTCCAAGATATCAATAAAAAATTAGCCGGATTTAAGCTACCTCAAGGCTACATCCTCTCAGTCGGTGGATTAATTGCTTCTCAGCAGCAGTCTTTTTCACAATTACTGATGGTCATGGGTTTAGGAGTATTGCTAGTCTATCTGGTGCTGGTTATACAGTTCCGTGACTTATTACAACCACTAGTAATTTTTACGACAATTCCCTTAGCGCTTTTAGGAGTAGTGCTGAGTTTGTGGGTTACTCAGACACCACTGAATGTTTCCTCGTTTATGGGGATTATTTTGCTGGTGGGTTTAGTGGTAAAAAATGGAATTATTTTGTTGGAATATACTAACCGTTTACGTTTAGAAGGTCATTCTGTAGAATCTGCTTTACTTGAAGCTGGTCGTGTCCGGCTGCGACCAATTTTGATGACCACACTCTGTACTATTCTGGGTTTACTGCCTTTAGCTTTGGGTTTAGGTGCGGGGGCAGAATTGCAAAAGCCACTAGCGATCGCCGTTATCGGTGGGCTTTCACTTTCTACTATTTTTACCCTAGTATTTGTCCCAGTTGTGTTTCGGATCGTTTCTCGATTTCAGCATTAAAATGCTATGCAACTTATCATGTATCTGACAACTGTTCTGTTAAATCTTTTACTTTAGGTATGATTTTACCATCTTTAGTTAACTTAAATTGTAGCCCCCGCCACTCAATTGTAGTGCCAAAAAAACAATAGCACCAGATTGCAAAACTCATCAAGTCTCGTAAGATTACAAGCCAGAAATATTTTTTAGCGCTCGAATCTTGAAGATATTTGACACCAACAATCCAGCCCATTATTAAACGTACTATCCAGGTAATAGCTAATCCAAACCAACACAAAACAGACCCTTTTATAGTCATTGTTAGTATTAAGCTAGTGATGTTCCCATAAGTAAAAACTATTCCCAAATAACCCCAAGGACGAGAAACTCGAATACCACGTAACCAGCGAACCTGATGCTGAATAGAATCAATCAAGGTGTTAGCAAATAATACGTGTTCCACTATATAATCAGAAAGCATGACCTTGTAACCCACTTGGGCAGTTAGATAGCCAAGTTGGAAATCGTCTGCGAGATAATCGGCGATCGCTTCAAATCCCCCGATTGCTTTTAGCACTTCTCGACGAATTACAATTGTTGAACCGAGTGCGAACTTCATACCCTCTAACTGTTTGCTGGTAATAGCACCTGCGTTAAAATCGCAAGCAGTCCCAACCGCTTCTAACTTTTCTACCCATCCCTGTGCTACAGAACGATATAAACAGGTGACAACACCAACATTCTTATTATGTAGTGGTCTCACAACTCGCTGCAAGTAGTCTTTCCCAACTCGGATGTCGCTATCAGCAATAACTAGGATTTCGTATTTTGCGAAAGATAAAGCATTTGCCAGATTACTCACTTTTAGGTTTGTCCCAATAATGCGATTGCAGACTATTAACTGAATATCCAGTCTGGGAAAGTCTTGGATAATTCGTTTGACCACATTTATTCCAGGGTCTTGCGGGCTGCGGACGTTGAAGATAATCTGGTAAGTTGAATATTCCTGTCGGCAAAATGTTGCCAAATTTTCGTAGATATCTCTGTCTAGTCCGCAAATTGGCTTCAGGATAGTAATGGGTGGAGAAAAATTGGGAGCATATATATGGGATTCCCCAAAGGTGACAACTGCCGAATAGATTGAGTAACAATAAAATAGGGTAGCTGACAAGCAAAGAATTAATATTAAAACGTCGATAACTGTCAGGTTGATATTTGGCAAAAAAGCAGATGCAGAAATTTCCATTGACTTCAAGCATTAATCTCCTGATTTCCTTGATAAATATTGATTACAGACCATCAGTATCTCAATACCTCTCGGTTAAGCTCATCTCCTTCCAAAATTAGCAGGGCTGTTTCATCCCCTAAAAAGCGGTGGTTTACAAGCGTTTCAAGCAAAAAAATCAGGTAACTAGAAAATCTGATTAGACAAGGAAATGGCATTTGTACTTAAATTTATCCGTTGAACTGGTAATTTTTCTTTTTCCCACTTCCCTAAATTTATCGCTCATACTGTTGACAAAATCATGACCTTATCGAATGAAACAGCCCTGCTTCCAAAATTAGGGGAGGTGACATGGTTGAAAACCTTGAAGCTTCGTGAGTGAAAATCGCTCCAAGTTTTTTAACCGAGAAGTATTGTTCAGTATCTACTTTCACCAAAGGAAGTTGCAGGTCTGTAGTCATATAATGTATCTCGGTGTTTGCGATCTGAATTTAAAGATAAAAAGTCAAGAACTTGGAAAGATTCAGATGAATAACTTATTTTTTTATGACTTTATTGCTAAAGCGATCACACACAGCAGATTTTTTAAAATTGGAGCAAATCTTTCCGAGTTCTTGACTTTTGTTCTCTATAATCCAATCTGATCATCTTACTCATACAGGTTGTTTAACTCTAATTAAAGGAGTGAATACAATGAAAAATCCTGCGAAAGTGATAGTAGCAGCTAGTAACCTAAGTTGCGGGTTATGAAATTCTACACCTGTCGCATCTGTCAATTCATGCGATCGCACACGATAAGTTGGGTTGCTAGTGAATATTGGGAAAAAATTCAGCAGGAAGGTAGTGTTGTATTGCTTGAGAGAAGCCCCGCCGTCGGTGATCTAAGTAAGTCGGCGTTAAAAAATCAAGCTATGTAACGAAGTGTAAAGTCAGCAAAGAGTTTATAAATGAATAGTTCCAGGATTTTTACAAAAGTCAACATACCTTGATTTGATCGTGCCGACTTACTTAGTAAAAACAAAGGAGGTTGTTGAAAAGAGATGATTCAACAACCTCCTATTTAAGTTCTTAGTTTTTGACCAATATCCCCTACCCCCTCACACCCATAAGGTATAAGCCTTCTGGGTTTGGTGAAAACAAGCGTGCCATTCGATTTATCCCACTAATTTTTAGCAGCTAACTTTGGGGCACTGCTCCCAATACAATCGAAGTCTGGTAATATCCGAAAAATAATTGTAAAAGGAAAGGGATATATTTTTGAACACTATAATTTCTCGTAGGATTGGCACAGCTATTGCCTCTATGTTCATCTCTGGTTTGAGCTTTTGCTTTCAAAATGTAGTAATTAGTGGCACATTACCAAGTCACAACTACCACATAATTAAAAAAATACCTCTGGGTGGAGAAGGAGGATGGGATTACCTGACATTGGATAGTGCAGCCCGTCGCCTATACATTACGCGCTCCACAAGGGTAACAGTATTAAATGTTGACACGGGGTTAGTTGTGGGTGAAATTCCTCATACTGCTGGAGTACATGGGGTCGCCATTGCCCCAGAATTAAGTCGTGGCTTTATTAGTAATGGTAAGGCGGCAACAGCTACTGTTTTCGATTTAAAGACACTACAAGTTATAGGAGAAGTTAAAACTGGTTCTAACCCAGATGCAATTGTCTATGAGCCTATGTCCAAGAAAGTCTTCACTTTTAACGGCAACAGCAACTCGGCAACTGTCTTTGATGCCAAAACTACTAAAGTCCTGGGGACAATCGCTTTAGGTGGCAAACCAGAATTTGCAGCTGCCGATGGCTTAGGGCAGATTTTCGTGAACCTAGAGGACAAAAGCGAAGTCGTCGCAATAAATACCAGTAATCTTAAAGTTAAGGGACATTGGGCGCTCAAACCTTGCTCCCAACCAACTGGCATAGCAATAGATAGACAGCATCGGCGGTTGTTCATCGGTTGCGGAAACCAACTGATGAGTGTAGTGGATGCAAATACAGGAAGTATTAAAGCTACACTGCCAATTGGCAAGAGGACGGATGCGATTGCTTATGACCCAGTGACTAGATTAGCTTTCAGTTCAAACGGTGAAGGTTCACTGACAGTGGTACATGAAGACTCTGCCGATAAATTTAGTATTGTGAATAACGTTGTAACCCAGCCAGGAGCGCGGACAATGGCGTTAGATTTGAAGACGCATAAGCTATATTTGGACACAGCTAAGTTTCAAGCAACGTCTACCCCCGTCTCAGGGCAAGTGCGATCTCGACCAACTATTATCCCTGGTACTTTTGTGATTCTGGTTTTAGCAAAAACTGCTGCGACATGAATGGAGCGTAACCCTCTTGTACGCTCCTTTTCAAATACAAGTAGGTGTCAGCCAGAAGCGACAATAAAGAAGGGTGACTCAAAAAGCAAATGCCTAATCCAAACTAACGGGTAGAGTCACGGCCAGAAGAGAAAATTTCCAGTTTTAGTTAAGACTTTAAATGATTAAAACTAAAGTACCTATGACTACTAACCCAGTTCCTAAAATCATCTTCCAGTTTAATGGTTCTCCCAAAAAAATGACTGAAAACAATAAAACTAATACCAAGCTTGATTTATCAATTGGTGCGACAAGGGAAGCTTTTCCTGCTTGTAAGGCTTGGAAGTAAAAAATCCATGATAACCCTGTAGACACTCCAGATAATAATAAGAAAATCATGGTTTTTTGGGGTATAGCTAAGATATTAACTACGTTTCCCTGAAAAAATACAATCCCCCAAGCAACTACTAAGATGACTACAGTTCGGATTGCTGTTGCTAAATTAGCGTTCACATTTTCTATCCCAATTTTGGCAAAGATAGTTGTCAATGCTGCAAAGCCAGCCGAAAATAATGCATATATCCACCACATTCTGGTGTTACTCTCCATCTTGCCTCCTGATTGACTAGTCAAAATTAACACTGTCATTTCAGATCATGTTAGATTAGTCAGGAGTGCGAAACTCCAAACCTTTACGGCAATTGATGTACATCAAATATAAGCGCACCCACCCAAAACTTCAGCAGGAAACTCGTAGTACATTTGAACTAACATATTCGCAAGGCAATCAAAACTCCAGAAAATTACCATGATTGCAGTTCTCAACAATTAGAAACTGCGTGGCGTTACGGAGACGGAACCGCTACTCGATTGCCGGGAACAATCTGTGGCTGATACGAAAACACCTCTCGGCTACGGGGATTTACGGTCGCCTTGACCCAATTCACATCGTTGGTGCCGTTCGCCGCATTGTCGCCAAATGTCTCGACACGAGTGAAGTTATCAAGGCGTCTGCCTTGAGCATCTAGAAAAGGCTTGTCAACGCGGTAGTAGTGCGAGTCACGGTGTACGTAGGCAACCGGTTTACGGAAAGCAATCACCTGATCGCGCAACGCTAATAAAAAGCTCTGGAAGCCATCAGGCTGCCCATCAGTTTCCGCGAGCGTCTTCGGATCACGCAAAGGCGCTCTGGTTCCGTCGGTCAGATCCCACCCCGGATCGCCTTGGGAGATAAAGATAACCGCCACCGAATTGTGTGCCTTTGCCACTTGAAAGGTCTCTCTGAATCCATGCAATATTAGCCGCGTTTCGCGCCGCGTACTCCTGCGGGTCAGGCGCAGTGTCACATAGGTTGTTGCACGACCCCTGGATATTGAGTGTGGCATAAGTCACCTTACCGACCGTCCAGCGGCGGTTCTCAACACAGGGTACATTGGTGCCGTTTGCACCAAGGCACATCGGGGTCGTCTGCACCTCCTGAACTAGCCGACGCTGCCCGAGGGAAAAATTCGTGCTGAAGAATACCTGACGCTCGTAGTCGAGGCGCTCCCGTGAGTTGAATCCACCGTTTGAGGGGCGATCGCAGTCAGTCCAATCGTTGTCGCCCGGTGTGAAGACTGCTGGTGCCTTCAGGGCATTGAAGTAGCCAAGCGCCTGGGTGTAGAGAGCATTGTAGTGTGGTTTGTGTGACTTAAAGGAAAAGATTGCCGGAAATTAAAGGATAAGCTTGCCGCATCAAAGCCTGAAAGCCTGATTATTACGATTTGTGCCAAGTAGGTGTTGGACTCCAGTTAAATGATAAAGTTGCCACGAGTCCAAACAATTTAAGTCAAAGCCTGCCGTGAGTCCAAGCCACTTTTTTAAGTAAAAATGCTCAACGCACAAGAGTTTGATAATTGGTGTCACCGCCTCAAGATATCAGGACAAGCGCGTTCTGTGATTGAACAAATTCGGTCATCAGAACCTGTGCGGCGAGTCAGAAGCAATGGAATCAACGTTGTTGGCAGTTACTCCAGTATGAAAATGGGCAGAACAATTCAGTTCGAGTCCCATAAAGTGGAATTACCAGCAAGCGAAGAATATGAGCAAGACAATGATGTTTTGGAATACTATGATCAACCCTACCGTCTGTGCCTAAAAGTCAAAGCCAAAAATGGCAGAATGGTAACAGTGACTCATGTTCCAGATTTTTTTTTCATCCGAAAATCGAGTGCAGGTTTTGAAGAATGGAAGTCCTCTGTTCGATTAGAAAAACTAGCGACCAAGCAACCAGAACGCTATGTTTTTTCAATAGATATGGGATGGCTAAGTCCACCAGTAACGGAAGTCGTTGAACAATTAGGTCTGTATTACCGCCTCCGTACTGATAAAGAAATCAATTGGGTCAAGTACAGAAATCGTCAATTTCTCAAAGCCTACACCATCAAAACTTATCAAATAAATGTGGAAGTTGCGAACCGCATTAGAGAGCAGATTGCCCTGACACCAGGAATAACCTACTCTGACCTGATTCAAACCCTAACAGCGACATCAGATGAGGTGAATGCCTTAATAGCTAATGGGGAAATTTATACTGACTTGAGTGTTGCTTCTTTAACTGAACCAGAGAGAGTACATTTATTTGTTGATCAAGCAGCAGATGATGCTTACAATCGCTGGTTATTAGAGCAAAAAAGAACCGAAGAGAACTCGCTTTTTGCAGCGATTAGTAACCAAATATCCACAACTTTTACATCTTCTATCCACCCAGAAGCAATAGAACGCTATTTAAAAGCCAGCCCATGTGATTTAGCACAAGCAAACCATCGCTATCAAATTATTACTCAACAAGCAGCAGGTAAACCAACAGATAAAGCTACTATATCTGAGCGTACTATTCGTTATTGGAAAGCTAAATTTATCCTGGCTCAAAAGAAATATAACTGGGGATATATTGGGCTGCTCGATAATCATGCAAGCAAAGGTAATAGAAAACTAAAAATATCACAACAGACGCAGGACTTCATTGACAAAATTATTGCTGACCACTACGAAACGCTCAAACAAAAAGGGAAAATGGCAGTTTACGGAGTCTTGAAACACGAATGGGAAAAAACCAAAAATCCAGAGGAACTACCAAGCTATGTGACTTTCTGCAACAGAATCAAGCAACGTTCCGGTTATGAACAAACTAAAAAACGACTTGGTTCTCGTGCAGCTTATCAGCAATCAGCCTTCTACTGGGAATTAGACTTAACCACTCCGCCTCATGGAGATCGTCCCTGGGAAATTGCTCACATTGACCATACACAGGTAGATGTGGAATTAGTCTGCTCCCGTACAGGGCGTAATCTGGGCAGACCTTGGGCTACTTTGCTGATGGATGCTTACAGTAGAAGAATTTTAGCGGTCTATTTAACCTTTGACGAACCAAGCTACCGGTCAATTATGATGGTGCTGCGAATTTGTGTGCAGAGATATTCACGCCATCGTATTCCATTCCACCATCTGATTGCTCAGTGTATTAGACATATATACTTCTT
>NZ_JABXKJ010000029.1 GCF_017115085.1 Nostoc sp. NMS7
TAGTTCAATTGCTTGAATCACTTTTTGACGTAAATCATAACTATAGGATTTAGCCATAATATCGATCAAAGATTTCAGCTACATATTTAACACTGCTAATCATATTATATGTCCTAACGTATATGGCTACTGCTATAGCTTAACTGTTGGCTTCATCACCCGCCTAGAACTAAAGTTCTTTGGCTTTTAGCTAAAGTCTACTCAAGTAGACTAAAGATTTTTCAGATTATTTAGTCATCTAAAGATTGACTTTCGCTATTAGCAAGGAACTTCAGTTCCTTGCGGGACATGGCTTTTAGGTTAAGTTGACACGTATGAGCATGGCTTTTCCCCTACAGCATCGTCTATTTACGATCAAAGGATAATTAATCAAAGCCTGAAACAACCTATTTTGCTTAATGCACATTACGATGAATTTGTAAAGTGCGTAATTCCTATATTAAACATTGCCTATACTCAGTCGAGCCAATGTTGAGCAATGTTCTTAAGCACCATTGGTTTAAGTTAGGACTGACGCAAAACTATACCTGTAGGGGCAATTCATGAATTGCCCCAACCGTAAAATTAGGGTTTCAGCTATTGTTTGTGTAAGTCCTGTAAGTAAGCGAGTGTGAATAATTAAAGGTTTGTAGTAAGCGGCTCTAGCCCTATTCTCAGGGCTGGAGCCGGGGAGCACAGGGAAAGTTGCAGTAAGTCTTTACCCCATGCGCGATGCCCAATACTTCTCTACGAGAGGCTACGCCAACGACAACGCTCAGTACAAGTGCCCCATGCCCTAGAGGAAAAAAGAGATTTCCAGTCTATAGATTTTATTGACGGAACTAACGCCATAGTCCAGTGCGATCGCTACAATTTTAGGATAAGCAATACTCGATGGTGTAGCAGATGCTCAAGCGGCTATTTCAATGGCTCAAAAAGCTTTTTCAGAGCTTGTTTGGTGGAAAACAGACTGCCTCAAAATATCGGGGGAATGTGCAAAAAGAACCAGCACCACCCTTAAGCGATACGGATCTGGAATTTCTCTTCAACGAACTGTTGCAAGGAGTACATCAAGCACGAGGGGAAGCATGGGCACGGAAGTGGCTGCATAATATTGAACATCGCATCCCAACTGAACGCTGGGTTGAGTGGTTAGGGCGCTTTGGCGACAGATTGCTGGCATCACCTACACCCAATAATGAAATAGCTGCGCGGTTAGTGGAACTGGGTGAGTTGGGCATCGGAGAAGTCGGAGATGTTGCCTATAGTATCGGGATGCAATTATTGACACGCAATCAAGGCGAACCAATTTGGGAATATGAAGGCCCGGATGCTCTTAGCACAAGTTTGCTCTCTGAGCCAACCGCCCTAATATTAGAATCAGCAGATCAGCCAGAGAACCTCCCAGAGGGAGAATCCCAAACTGTCACCCTAGAAGAGTTGTTTGTGATGTTGCAGCAGGATCAAAACTTACGCCAGCAGATTGCTGAACAGCTTGCGGTTGAGACAGACGATCCCCAACTGCTTGTCCAGGCATTGATTAGCCAATTATATCCGGCTGGTCAATCGACTACAGAGCAAACAGAAAATTAAGAGCTTGGCAAACTCAAAATTCAAGAGTTGAATCTGGTAATTGTAACGTTCTAATGCTATGCTCTTGAAGTTTTGGATATTTTTTGCTAATCTGCTACGCAAGCGCTGTCAGGATCTAATGGGTTTTTACGTAATTGATGATTTTTTGAACACAACGATGGCTACAATCTAGAAAAACAAAATCCAAGAGTGTGGCAGATGCTCAGGCGGATATCGCAGTCGCTTAAAAGGTTTTTAAAGCGCCTCATTGAAAGTAAGCAGACTCGTCGTTCTCTCAAGGGTGGGAGAGGACGCAATGTGGTGGGGGTAATACCAGAACTAACCAATGCGGATCTGGAACAATTGTTTATCCAATTGTTAGAAGGCGTGCATCAAGCACGAGGACAACAGTGGGCATTAAGGTATCTGCAACGGCTCGAAAATCGGATTCCGGCTGAACGCTGGATAGATTGGTTGGTGATGTTTGGCGAAACCTTGTTAGCTTCACCTGCACCGAATCCTCTGTTAGCATCCCAGATGGTGCAGCTGGGAGAACTTGGGATTGGCAGAATTGGAGACGTTGCATACAACATTGGCATCCGCCTGATGCAAAACTCACCCATACCTATAGAGTATGAGGACAATCAGGCGCAAGATGGGGTAGAAATGACTCCTGGGCAAGCGCTGATCCGCGACTTAGGCGAACAGTTATGGGAGTATGACGAGGGAAATGCAATAGAAGCGACTCCTGGGCAAGAGTTAATCCGCAATTTAGGCGAACAGTTATGGGAGTATGACGAGGGAAATGTCGGAGAATCTACAACCGATGAAGAAATTCTCCCAACTTCCCCTGGTCAAGAGCTAATCCGTAGCTTAGGTGAGCAGTTATGGGAATATGATCTGCAAGATGTTGAACCAATAACCTTAGCACCCGAAAATGTCTCTTCTGAGGAAGAATTGACTGAGAATTTAGAGGAACTGGTATTGGAATATGAACCAGAAGACACCCAAAGCACAATCAGAGAAAATCTCCCTCTCCCCGCAGCCGAAGATTCAATCACCTCATTAGCCCAACTGAGGTTCGGCTATGAAGAGAAAGTTACTCCAACTAAAACACCAACAAATGTCCTTTCGACTAGAGAAAAAACTGAATTAACAACGTCTGACTTGGAGTCAACCTGGGATAAGACTTTGACGAATTTAGAGCCAAACGTGGCTTATACCCTAGATGAGTTGTGGGTAAGCTTGGATCAAAGTACCAATTTAGTCCAGCAACTTGCTGCTAATTTGGCAGATCAAAGCAATAATCCCTCTGGTATTATTGAGCGACGTAGCGATAATCCTGTTACCCAGGCTAAAACGTGGTTTTACCAAGGTCTAAGCCAAGCGAAAACGGGTGATTTGTTAGGCGCGATCGCCTCTTATGACCAAGCGATCAAACTACAACCCAAATTCCCCGAATATTGGTTTAACCGAGGCTTGACGCTGTTTCATTTAGAACGTTTTGATGAAGCGATCGCATCTTACCAAACCGCCACAGAACTGAAACCTGACTTCTACAAAGCTTGGTACAACAGAGGTCGAACTCTGGGAGAATTAGGATATTTTGAAGAAGCGATCGCTTCTTTTGACAAAGCCATAGAAATCAAATCAGACTACCAAGAAGCTTGGTCTAGCCGGGGTTTGGCGCTGTTAAAGTTAGGTTGGCTACCAGAAGCTATTTCTAGTTATGACCATGCGCTACATCTGGAACCAGAAGACCAGGAAAACTGGTATTACCGAGGCATAGTACTAGCTGTAGGCGAACAATTTGCCGAAGCGATTATATCTTACGACAAAGCGCTAGAAATTCACCCAGAGTATCACGAAGTCTGGATAGACCGGGGTGTAGTGCTGTTTAATTTAGGAAGGTGGTCAGAAGCGATCGCCTCGTGGGACAAAGCCCTCTCAGTTCAAGGCGATTTCTACTTAGCTTGGTACAACCGGGGTATAGCATTAGACAACTTAGGACGCCACCAAGAAGCGATCGCCTCCTATCAGCAAACGATCGCCATTAAACCCGACTTCCATTTAGCTTGGTATAATCAGGCAGTAGCACTGTTTTCTTTAGAACAATTTGCCGAAGCGATCGCCTGTTATGACAACGCTTTGCAAATTAAACAAGATTATTGGGAAGCTTGGATTGGTCGGGGAAATGCGATCGGTAATTTAGTAGATTCTGAGGCATTGCTGAATTTGTCGAGTCGGATAACAGCGACAAATCCCGCCTTACAACAGGGCGGCTATGAAGGAAAATTAGCCAGCTATGAGGAAGGGTTAAAGCATCTGCGGACAGATACCCATCCAGAAGGTTGGGGTAGATTGCATGTTGCGATCGGTAATACTTACTACGACCGAGGCAAAAAACATCCCAATAGCCGCGATTATTGGCGCAAAGCCGCATCTGAGTACCATCAGGCGCTATTAACTCTCACACTAGAATATTTTCCCCAGTTGCACCTAGAAGTTTTGCAATCTCTAAGCAAAGTGCTGATGGGTTTGGGACAAACAACACAAGTTCAAGAATTGCTGCAACGCGGCACAGATTTATTGCAACAATTGCTGAGTGAAGAAACTCGCTCAGACGAAAGTAAAAAACAGCTAGCTTTAAAATTTGCCGGCTTTGAGCAATTAGCAGTTGATTTAGCCGTAGAGTCCGGTGATTTAGTTGAAGCTTGGCAAATTGCCGAACAAGGTAAAAATGCTTGTTTAAACTGGCTGCTATCTGGCTGGAATGATCAGATTTACTCACCTGATTATGGCAGAATTCAACAACTATTCAATCCCACAACAGCAATTATTTACTGGCATATTAGTCCAGTTGCCCTACATACTTTCATTCTCAAAGACCAAGCACCATCACCAATCCTCCTGTTTACACCCATGCAAGATCCTGGGGCAATACTTTTAGGAGAAGACGCTATCCGTCTAAATGAATTGCCCTTACCCGAAGCAGTGCAACGCCTAATTGAATTTGAAAGTTGGCTAGAAGATTGGCATCAACAATATCAAGATTATCGCAGCACGGGTCAAGACAAAGAAAGTAAAAGCCAGCATTCTTGGCGAGTTGATATGGAACAAAAACTGTTGCAACTGTATGAAATTCTGAATATTTCCACAATTGCACAGGAACTCGAAGGCATCACCCAACTGGTTTTAATTCCTCACCGTGACTTGTCCAGATTGCCCATTCATACCCTTTTCCATCTCTCTAACCCATCGCCGGAAGAGTTGCCGAATGTGGAGTCAAATTTCAGCGTTACCTATCTGCCTAGTGCCCAAATAGGTTTATCAATAAAAACTGAAGAGATTTGGCAGTGGCAAAATCAGTTATTGCTCAGTGTTGAACATCCTGAAAGTGCAGCTTATCCCACACTAAAATTTGCCAAACTTGAATCGGAAGTTGTGAGCCAGATGTTTAATAATATCAAACGAATTCAGGGGTCAGAAGCTACGAAAACTCTTGTCAAAAACACCTTATTTGCTAATTACAACATTTTTCATTTTACGGGTCGTGTTACTAATAATTTAGCTGAACCTAAAAAGTCAGAATTAGCATTAGCAGGTGAAGACAAACTTACTCTAGATGAATGCCAACAGAATCTAGCAAGTTACAATCTTATTACTCTCTCTGCCTGTGAAAATTTAAGTACTAGCAACCAGACTATCAGCAGCGAATATGTGAGTTTAGTTAGTGGTTTTGTGAGTCAGGGCGTTCCTCATGTAGTGAGTACTCTCTGGAGTGTAGAATCTTCAGCTAGTGCCTTGGTAATGATCGAGTTTTACCGGCGATTGCAGCCCAATAAATCAGCAGTTACTGCCTTAGCGGAAGCAACACAATGGCTGAAAGAACTAACTGCTGGAGAACTGACAAAATGGTATGAAGATATCTTGAATAATCTGCATCCCGATGAATTACGAATTCAAACTTATTTAGCGACACAACTATATAGAAATAGTAAAATGGCATCAGATAAAAATCTTTATAATCATCCTTACTACTGGGCAGCATTCACGATTACGGGTAAGCCGAATTAATCTTTTGTGCTGCTGCTAAAACTGCTATTTTATTCCTCGCCGATTCTTGACCACAAGTACTTAGCATCAGCACTGTAAATAACATTAGTATTATGCTGCTTGTGCGATCGCTATGGTGGACTCAATAATCAGGTATTCAATATACTTCTTGCATAAATCAAAAAAAGAACCCCACCCCGCTTGCGGGAAAGGGCTGGGGGTGGGGTGTTAGGGACTTTTGCAAGAGGTCTAATCCATCATTGTTGAGTTTAGTTACAAATGAGAGCCGACGCAGTTAAACCTTGACTCGTTGTCGGAGTCAACTTTGCTCCTGGTCAACTTTTTCGATATCATCAGGTGTACCAGTGGCAGAAATTTTTGATGCGCCAGATTTACCTGCACCTGAGTTGCCGCCAGAAGCGCCAGCACCCCCTGAGTGTTTAGAATCCGTGTTGCCTTGTTCTTCTTGAAGCTGTTCAAGACGGTTTTTTTCTTGAGCTTTATCTTTTTGGTCAGCCATATCTTATTTAGATTTTTTGCGTAGCGATCGCTCTTAACTCTATCATTTTCCTTATTCAAGCGACACTAGAGGCAAATGCTTTTAATTAACGCTTCTGGACTGGGTTGATAGCAATAGGTCACTCTCTTTAAGACTAGCTTGTTGATTTTTGGGTTATGAGATTGCCCAAATCCCTTTGCACACATGGCACTGACTCAAAATTTACGTGCTGGCAAACGTGATTTTAACATAATTAGTCAGGCGATGAGCAGAAGCGAAAGCTAGCTTTAAATAAGGAAGTTTATTTAAGCCTAATCTAACTCCCGACGTCCTTCCAATGCCCTTGCTAGGGTCACTTCGTCGGCGTACTCCAAATCACCACCTACAGGCAAACCAAAGGCAATCCGCGTCACTTTGGTAAATGGTTTTAGTAGCTGACCGATATATAGTGTTGTTGTTTCCCCTTCTACACTCGGACTAATTGCGAGAATTACTTCTTGAGGTTTTTGCTGATTCACCCGGCGCTGCAAAGCCACTATAGTCAACTGTTCTGGGCCAATTCCATCAATTGGCGAAATCACCCCACCCAAAACGTGATATTTACCTTTATACTCGCGCGTTTTTTCCAGCGCAATCACATCGCGGGGATCTGCTACAACACAGATAGTGCTGTTGTCACGGTTGGAATTGCGGCAGATTTCACAAACTGGTTCAGCAGATAAGTGAAAGCAAACAGAACACAAGCCTATTTGTTTTTTTGCCTCAATCAGAGCTTGTGCCAAAGCTTCTACTTCTGCTTCTGGGCGCTTCAAAATATGCAAAGCCAGTCGCTGGGCAGATTTAGGGCCAACTCCCGGCAAGCGTTGCAATTGCTCAATTAACCGTGCTAAAGGGCGTGCGTAAACCGTTGTCTTATCTCCTGAATGTTTTTACTTTTACTATGATGACATTCTTACTGGTTTTTGGATTGGTCATTTAATTTATCAGAAGTCAATGAGATTCTACACCCCCGTCTGCTAAATACACGTCACCCTAAAAGGGGTTCAGAAATATTCAGACTTGATGTTGGGTTTCACTTCCTTACGGGACGCTGTTCGCGTTCGTTCTACCCAACCTACGAATGATTAAATTCCATACTCTTTTTGTCGTTTTCTGTACTAAGTTGCAAACAGTGATTTTTTTTAGTGATGAATTGCGTCTAGAGACACAATTCATCGGGTTTTATCAACCAGGAGGCCAGTTTAACTGCCGTCCTCCCAAAATATGCAGATGTAAGTGATGGACTGTTTGACCACCGTCATCACCAGTATTGATGACAACTCGATAACCATTTTTCAGTCCAGCTTCTTCTGCAACACGTTTGGCGGTTAACAAAAGATGCCCCAACAGAGCATGATCGTGAGATTCAGCATCAGCTAGTGAGGGAATGGGTTTTTTGGGAATGACGAGGATGTGAACGGGCGCTTGGGCGTGGATATCTTTGAATGCCAGGGCTAAATTATCCTCATAAACAATATCAGCGGGAATTTCCCGACTAATGATTTTGCTGAAAATCGTTTCTGTAGCTTCACTCATGCCAATCTACCTGCTCATCTGCTAGAGATTTTAAAAGTTTACTGTAGGTTTCTTCCTGTCTGCCTTACAGCAATGTTAAGAAAGATGTGACTAATGGATAGCCCAATATGGGAGAGGGGAGTGCTTATTTTAAATACGGGATGACATGACAACTGTATATGTTATAACTTTGTACGAATGATGTTTAGTGAAGCTCGCATAACTTCAGGAGTAGTCACGGTGAATCAGATACAACTGACTTTAACTATTGGTTATCTGTTAATGACATGCTATTTTTTAAGCAATTGGTTAATATTTTTGCTACGTCATCCTGCTTCCACTCCAGAAGATAAATTTTTATCAGTTGTGATGTTTTTGGTAACAACTATCTTCTGGCCTCTGATGATTCCGATGTCTTGTTTAGAAATAGTTCAAAAAAAACGAATAGACTTTAGTAAAATGATTCCTGTTCTCTTAGCAATATTTGTATTTAGTATTTCATATTATTTAACTGAGATTGCCTACTAACTGAAATAATGGCTCTGCGATCATCCCAAATAGCAGCTAACTGGATATCGATTTTATAGGGCAAGATGTTAAATTTTGCCTCACTATTTATCAAGCCTATCGCTTCAACGCTTTGATTGTCGCATCGTCATCCAAGTGGAATTCTTGGTAGGCTGTCAAACTCGTTTTGGGTTGAGATGGTCGTTATCGAACCAAAAAATCACTCTAATTTCATCGGGAGAATACATGATGTTATTGTTTTTGTATTTTTAATTCACATTGTTGAAAAATATAATTCACCGCCGCAAATAATTTATCTAAATCTTGAATTACATACAAATTTTTATTTCGAGTAAACACATCAGCAATCAACTTTCCAAATTCCCATATTTTGCCGTTAGAAACAATCCCAAAAACAGGGCTGGCAAAATCATCATTAATTCGCTGCACTGCGATCATTTCAGCTAAACACTGACCCCAACCTTCTTCAAATTTGTCCTGTTTAGCTTCAACATTCAAAAAATAAGGTTTATCAAAAACAATCGTACCCAGAGGGTTTCGCTGTGTCACCGTATAATCTGGAACCCCTGATAAATCTTCATCGTAAGCTAATCTTTCATAACTTCAAAGTGTTAATTTACTTCGGTAAGTTTTCCATACTTCTTTCAATACTGGATAGATGAGATTTTCACCAATAGCATTTTTATAATTATCAATAACTCGTATCCGCTGAATAAATAGGGGATAGGAAGAAAAATAAGAGGATACAAAGGGT
>NZ_JABXKJ010000132.1 GCF_017115085.1 Nostoc sp. NMS7
GTTAAATTGGTATATCAACTATTAGTTAAGCATAGCAAGTACTGAAGAACCAAATTTATTGTCTGGGTTCCTCTGTATTCACCTACCGTCCGTCCCAAAAGTGATAAGGCTAAACCGTGGAAAGTAAAGACCCGAATTCGTGATGCTTGTTCGCCAATCAGATTACGCAACCGCAACCGTAATTCTCTAACTGCATTACGGTTGTAAGCTAAAACAAGAATACGCTTTGGGTCAACTCGCTTAACCTTTACAAGATAAGCAATCCGGTGAACAATAGTTCTTGTTTTACCAGAACCAGGGCCTGCTATTACTGCTATTGCTGGGTCTGAAGCTAAAACAATTTCTTTTTGAGCAGGGTTAAGCGGTTCTAGAATACGGTTGTAATCTTCTGGAAGAATCGGTCTGGTAATCTCTTGTGCCAAAAATTGGTACTTTGAAACGAATTCTTCTTGATTTGTGCCAAAGTAATCACGAACAAATTGCTGACGCTGTTCATCTAACTTTAACTGACCATACTTCACCATGTAATGAGTGCGACGAGTTTGTTCATCATAGTGAGCTTCAACTTCAGGGTAACGACGTTTTACTGTGGAAACACTTGCGTTTTTTATTACACGGACTTTCAGCGACTGTTGAAAGAGATTCAGCCCATCACTTAATCGAATGATTTTTCTCTGGTGCAGCCACAAAAGAATAACTTCTAACTCTTTATTATCCCAATCAAGTTGAGCTTTTTGGATAACTTTATGAGCAAGTTTTCCTAATTCGTACTTCAGAGGCAACCTTGCCCCGGTTTTATCTTCTAAAGCTTGATATAAAACTTCTAATACAGTAGTTGTTAAAACTTTATGCTCAGGTAAGTGTTCTGCAACTTCCATATCTCGCAATCTAACCACATCAGAAGCGATACGGTTTAACTTTACCCACTTTTGAGCAACCCATCCTTCTAAAATATCTATGATATTGGATGCTTTAATTTTTTTACTGTTGTCTGGGTCTAGTCGAGAAGCAAGCCCACGCAAATTTATTTGTATTTCATTTTCATTACCAAACAACTCATTAAGCACTTTGAGCAATTGGTCTTCTAACTGGCGAATGCGTTCGTGATTATTACGGGCATCTCCTTTTACACCCTTTGTAATCACAAGTGTAATGGGTATTTCAAAAGAACAGACTTCAGCCTTTTGCAGTTCACGGATTCTGGGAGTCAGGTCATGTAAGCTAATTCCAGCTTCATCACTGAGACGGTCGAGGGGAAACGGTTGATCATTGCTATTACAATAAGCTTTCGCAATGTGCATTGCTTGAATCAGCCGCTCAAAGTTGTCTGCTTCAAACCGGGATAAATCCTTCATCCGGCTGTATTCCTCAAACTGCTCTATAGACTCAGCAAAGGTATTATGGCTTAGTTCAAATTCGATAAAGCTTGAAAAATTCTCGGCTCGTTCTAATAAACCAAATTTTTCTAAGTAATTCAATCCTGCTTTTATTTTAGTATTTTGCTGCTCTGATTCTTCACCAAACTCTTCATCAAAGTCACCTTCTTCAAAAATTTCATTGGTTGTCACCCAAAACCAATCATCTCTAGCACTGCCAAAAGTGCGATCGCGGATATGTCTGGTCGAGATCAAGACATTTTTTAAATCTTGTTCGCTCAGTTGGTTCAAACTTTGCAAGCGAAAAACTGTATCAGCATCCTTTGGGTCAAACAATAGAGTACAAACTGCTGGCTCTCCATCACGTCCTGCCCGTCCAGCCTCTTGGATGTAACCTTCTAAATTAGCGCTCATGCAATGGTGAATAACAGAGCGTACATCTTTACGGTTGATGCCCATACCAAAAGCACAAGTTGCAGTAATTACATTCAATTTACCTGATTTGAAGTCTTGCAAAACTTGTTGTTTTTCTTCTTTTGCAAGTTTCCCATGATAATATTTCGCTTCAATGTGACTTTGTTTAAGAATTTCTGCTAGCTTTTGGGCATTTTTGCGTGTAGTAGTATAAATCAGGGTACTACCACCTAGTTTAAGAGCTTCTTTTACTTGATTCAACAAAACTTGCTCTTTATTCCCTGCTACTGGAATCACATTAAAAGTTAGATTATCTCTTGTTGTTACCCCATCAATTGTACGATTAATATTTAGTTCGTGTTGGGCAAATAGCTCTTTAATATCTTTAACAACAGCAACTGTTGCTGTTGCTGTCATCAAAGCTAGCAAAGGCATTGCAAGCTGCCGCTCTTGATATAATTCACTAATAAATTTCGGGATGTAACGGTAATCTGGACGAAAATCGTGGCCCCATTGGCTAACACAGTGAGCCTCATCAATCACCCAAAGAACCGGAGGGCGCTGTTCTAACAATGCCCGAATACTCATTGACCGTAATTGCTCAGGACTGATGTATAGCAAACCTTTGGAACCAGAACGCAGTTCTGATAATCGCTGACGACGTTCTGCGGGTGAGAGATTGCCGTTAATAAAAGTGGCAAAGAAAAACCCAGCTTGTTCTAAATCTGCCACCTGATCTGCCATTAGTGCTTGTAGCGGTGAAATGACAACAGTCAGCGCTTTGTGCCTTTCGTGGAACATGAAAGCTGGCAGTTGATAGCATAAGGACTTGCCACCGCCAGTAGGCATGAGAACAAGCGGACGCTCATTATTAATAATTGCTTGCACAGCTTCTGACTGTAAAGGTCGAAAACTGGGGATTTCAAAATATTCCAAGTAAGAGCTGATAGCGAATTCATCTGTACTTAAAGGGCGCAAATTCTCAAGTACAGCTTGAAAACCATTTAAATGTCTGAGCCAATCACAAAAAACCTGCTTCGATTCATTGACATTGCACTCATAGTTCCAAGCCAGTAATCCCGCTAGGCATAATCTTGTATCAAAATCATAAGTTTGTGGACTAGACCATACCTGCTGCAAATAGAATTGATTTATTCCCTTCAGCATTGTCTCTGGCAGCATTTCTATAGCGGGTTGTTCAATCTTCAAACCAAGGTTATCACTGAAAAATTGTTGATATGCAAGGTCTGCATCTTCGCAACTACAAGTAAGGAGCCAAATATATACCTGTTGTACTTCAGCAGGCTTTTTAAATAATGCTTCTAATTGTTGACCAAGTAATAATCGAGTTGCCTGTGCGTCTTCTAGAGGATTATTACTTGAATATTCACTTTGCTTATAGTCTTTATTTAGCTTATGCGAATGCTGTAGGGGAAAAGCGAGTATTGATAGTTCTAAAGTGTCAATTATATGCCAAGAAGATAATTGCGGTTCTTGCTCAATCAGATAAGGGTAATCAAAGCGGCGGAAGTTGTGACCGCATACTGCTAAATTACTATTCTTCAGCTTCCTAATTTCTTCGTAAGCTTGATTTAGATTCTCTTGATAAAAATCTTTTGTTAAATTCAGAGATACCAATCCTATGCGGTATATATTATTTTCACTATTAATTTCTAAGTCTAAATAAGCATAAAATAAGTCAATATCTGATAAATCTTGCATGAGAATCCCTGATTAGATTGCTTGATCGCTATCTCATTTCTAAAAAATTACTAACTCAACTTACCCTGACTTTGTTCAAAGATTTATAGCAACAAGTACTTATTTGTCAATAAATAGTACAAGAATACTATTTATTCAACTCATGTATGCGTTGCAACTTCTATTGTGTAATTTGTAGCGTTTGGCTGATGAATTACAATCAAAGTCTTCAAAACAGGGTCTTGCTTTCAGTTTTCCCTGAGCAGTAGCTTTTCTAACACAAAAGCTCCCAAACCGAATCTTCACGCTAGATTTCCTACCAATGCCACACATTAACAGGACTTTTGGCAATACTCGTAAGAATCGATTGGGGAGGCGATGGACTAAGTTTATCGATTTTTGTAGTTTGGCGTTGCTCAAATCCTTTGCCAGGAATGGTAGTAGGTTTGTGCGATTGGATATGGGGATTTTAGCAGGGTTAGGAATTTGAGGGGTGAAGGGAGAGCGATCGCTCTTGGGTTTTCCTCTGTACGAAACCCTACTCGCGTTCGCTTGAAAAAGTTGAAGTTACGAACCACGTTCAGAGGTTTTGGCAATTTGGCATAACAAATCTTTTGAATTACTGTTTAAATGAGATATCAACAAAACAGACACAAGTCGCCAGTTGTTGACCCAATGCTATAGAATAACTCAGCAGCCAATTCACAGTATTCGGTCATCGCTTCTCTACGAGACGCTGCGCGAACACCACAACTGGCTAGAAATCCACTAGAAAATAAATAGTAAATCTGCTCCTGGCGTACTCGCCCACCGTAGGCGATCGCTTTTACATTTTTTAATAAACATCTTTAAATGGTATAAATACTCCTGGCTCTGCATAACTCCCCTGGTTACCCAACCTGAGTTCCTCACAAATGATTTTATAAATTCGTGGAGGGAATCCCCCATGAAAATCCCATTCTCTATCTGCGTTTCGCATTCTCAAAATACCTGAAATATATTGATACTTGTAACCAAGTTGATGTTTTACAATATATACCGAGAGTTGATTACTACGTGTAAAATTTAAAGGACGCATCTCTGTTAATAGTTGATGCAACTCATCAGCTTCCGGTTTTTTTAAACCATAGTCCTTGGCTATTCTTCCAATTTCATTTTGTCGTAGAGCTTCTACCTCCCTGCGTAGCTCCTCCTCTGCCTCTCTAAGTTGAGTCTCTAAGTTATGTCGCTCAACACTTAGTTCATGCCTGCGATCAACTCCAACCAACTCTATCGTTACAAGGTCAAGCCAACTCTGTTTTGGAGAGTCTACATTTTTCCAAATACTCTCTACTTTTTGGATGAAACCACATAATTCATGTGTGTAGCTTTGAGGAATATTTTCTGTGCCTAACCAAAGCTGACTAACTTGTTCTCCTTTTTCATTTGTTTCAATTTCATACCAGAAATTGGCTGCTTCAAAAGCAACTTCGCTATTGTCCAATCTTTGGGCTAATTCAAGATGTATTTTCTTAATTTTTTTTATATGGAAGAAAACTTTTCCATTAGGATTAGAAAAAGTACGACCGACAAACCCAAATCCTCTATCAGCATTGTAGTTTTTAATATTACCGAATTCTATCGTCATAAAACTAAGCCATGCTCCTAAACTTAATTGATAAATTAAAAATCTAAATTTAGATGTGGCGATCGCCTACGGTATACCAAAGCCCATCACTCGATTCCACCATTACTTGATTTCCTCCAAGAATCGGTTGCTAAGTCCTCAATTCATGAACACGCTGTCATTCTTCCAGTGAAACCTTGTAGTTAGGGCCGTTTGGTACACGAACTATTAAATGCTGTAGTATAGGGTCTTGTTTTAAGTTTTCCCTCAGCAGAGGCTTTTCTAACAACTTGGCAGTAAATCGAATCTTGGCACAAAGTTTAACACCAACACGGCTGGTATCAATCTAGTAGCAAATTTCAGACAGACTAGTGATAATCTTGGGAGGTTCAATAATCTCTGCGTTAGCGTTAGCGTTAGCGCAGCATCTCCATTAGGAGATGCTCCTGCCAAAGAGAGGCTCGCATATCTCCCTGCTTGATCTCCAAATTTCTAAATGAGTTGAAACATGGTATTTAACTGGATAACACTTCTAGGTCTGGCTAAATAGGTATATTCAAATGCTCACATATACCGTACTCTGGCTTTTTATCTGACTTAATTAAAGCAGCAAGTTTTTCTAAATTACTTTCTCTAAAGCTTCTCCTAGCTTCCAGTTCTGATAGAATAAAGTCAACTGTTTCCTCAGATATATCTTGCTTTATGGAATAAAAAATAGTTTTACTAGGTGCATTAACTAATTTTAATGCTCCTCGAGTGTACCAATCAAAAAGATTAGTCATAAGGTTTGCAATCAGTTAAAAAATACAAACCATATATATCACGGCGGCTTCTAATAGGAAAAATTCCTGGATTCGTATAATATAATATATTTGAGTTAATTCCCATACTTATTACACCGAAAATAGTGCATTCTTCACCTTGTACGTAATTGAAGTTAAAATCTTCCAATGAATTAAAGTTTGCATATTCTTTCAAATCACAGTTTTGCTTATACTCATCAGCAAACCCAATTAAATTGTAAAATATATTTAATAGATCGGAAGATGCTGTTTCTGTGAAGAGATATTGCCAATTAACCATTTCTGAGCGTCTAGAGTTAACACAACGATTGATGATAGGACATTCTTTTTTTAGAGATGGTTTGAATGAATTTGGATCATCATAAAATTCTTCTAATGATTCATAATCAAAAAAATTACAGTATTTAACTCTTTCTCTATCAAACTCTGCTATTGCATTTACAAAAAGGCTTTTAACACCGCTAACTTGCTGTTTATTGCGAGATGTTGCTGAAATCTTTACTGAGAAAACACTTCCTAACTGCTCCGCATAACTAGCTGTATCGTCCCTCATTGTTTGAAAATATTTATAAAAATTAGTTTCAATATCTTGAAATACTGATGCTATATGTTTATCTTCTCCAATATGTGACAAATCATTGTTAGACTTTTCTAAATTAGATATAAGCATGGGTCGCTCCTTTGTTCCAATCTGCATTTAATAACATTGCTAGTGCTTTATCGCCAGATAAAGCTTTTTCGGATTTACTCAGGTATTGAGTAGCGATACCTAAAGCTACGGGCGTTGAGTTTTCTAGTAGGATATGAAGCTCGTGTACTGCTCTTGAGCATCCGACATAAATTCTTCGTCTCCACTCAGCTTTTGCAAACTGTTGTGGATAAACATCCACAAGAATTAAGGCTTTAGCTTCTAAACCTTTGAATTTACGAACAGTAGTAAAGGTAATTTTGCCTTCTTCAAAGTCTTCTGATAGTTGACCAAGCTTAAGCTGTTCAATATTTTGAAGTACAGACTTTTCTATAGTTTCCATCGACAGAATTGCAATTTCATGGGGTTTTAGCCCTCCCTCATGAAAAGTCTTGATCAGTGCTTTAACGTGGGACTTAACTTCTGTCTCGTCTTTACAGGCATACAGTTTAGGTTTAGGGCCTATATTTTGGCACTTCAAATAATAGTCGCTTGGGCTGGAGAAGGAGTTTGTGACCCCAAGCGTCTCGACTGGTGGCGTACAGACTTAATTGATGAAAATGGTGGTGGTGACTTATTTGGGCGGCTCTTTCCCAAGACGCATCAGTGGGCATCCTTGCAAGCAGTACGACAGGCAGCAATCCAGCAAGATCGGCGTAAGCGCTTAGATATGGCGAAGCCTGATGCTGTAAGAACGCTGTTTTTTTGGGGGTTTACCGTTGATGAGCAGTTGACAGAACGACTGGCTTTCCACAAGCAGAACGGGGTCAAATCGGTAGATGTTTTACCTTTATCTCTGGATATCTATCAGCCTTTTTCTGCGGCTGACTTCGAGGAAGCCATCAGTATTCCGCACCAAAAGGTGGATTTTAAAGTGGTTCCTAGTGGACGGGAAATTTTTAGTGAAATGCTCAAGGCATTAGACGAATGTGCTAGGAAGCTAGCGTTTGCACTTTTGCCAATTGTAGAGAGCTACCCCATGCCGTTTTACCGTTTGGAGGAGCGCTAAATTCGATGGCTACTAAAGTAATTCAGCGGCAACTCCTCCATCCGGTAGCAGTCCAATCTATGTTGTTTCATGGCAAAGAAGTCAGTCAATTCCATACCAGATTGCTACGTACATCTTTAGTGCTAGAAGAAAGCCGCGCCTACTGGGAACACTTCAGGATAGATATACCTAGAGAACAACGGGCAGTTGTTGCTTTTGAAGAACGTTGGTTTGGTAGTAAAAGCATGGCGCGTGTTCGCAGCCTGCTATTAGAATTCAGCCATCGCTTTGAAGCCTATCCAATGTCGTTAGCAGTTCTTAAACATTGGCGACCTAACGATCCCACAACTCGCCAAAATATCTGCCACTGGCATATGCAACTGAGCGATCCCATTTATCGCAATTTTACTGGTGTTTTTTTAGAACAGCGCCGTCTACAACCCAATTCTGGCATTGACCGAGACATAGTGGCACGTTGGGTAACTCAGCAGCTGGAAAGTGAGTGGTCTGCTGCAACAACCTTTCGCATGGCGACTGGCTTGATAGCCGCTTCTGCTGCTGCGGGACTTTGCTCGGAAAACTCAGGGATGCGTAGCCTCAAATATCCCAAGGTGACTGATGAAGCTCTAGCTTACTGGCTGTATTTTTTACGTGATTTATATTTTGAAGGTTCACTTCTCAGTAATCCTTATTTCAACTCTGTTGGCCTATTTGACAGCTTTTTAGAACAGAGGTTGAGCCGTCTACCAGGGTTATCATTTACCCGCATGGGTGATCTTTATGATTTTGGCTGGCATTATGTTGACCTGAAATCTTGGGCGATGCAAATCCTCTCTGCAAGAGACTACGCCAATGAAGCGAAGTGGGAGGAACAAGCATGATTGGATCTTTGCTTGACCTTCAAATGTCTGCGGTGCAGGCACTACGCAGCGACTTGCTCGATGAAGGTGGCCCCAAAATTAGCACAATGCGGAACTACCGATTTGCCATTCTACTTTATGATCCCCGTGAAGAATTTAAACTTCGCGCTCAAATCCGGGTACTAACAGATGACCTGAAGGGACAAGGTTGGAATGTGCTAGCAATCTCTCTTCAGCGCTTGTTTTTAGACAGACTCAAGCGAGAAGAACCAAGGGTTTTAGAAAGTATTATTCGCACAGAGCATCGTCTCTATGCCAAAGACCCAAACCGGGCGCTGAATCATTTAAAAGACAAAATTGCACTTTACATTGAAGGGGCTGAGGGGATTGCCAAAGATGTTATTGCCTTAATCGATGATTTTTCAGATAAACACCCAGGAGCTAGAACTGAAGCTAGAACTGGATGGGAAATGGCAGGAGTTTTTAATCTGTG
>NZ_JABXKJ010000039.1 GCF_017115085.1 Nostoc sp. NMS7
TTAGTGTTTTCCACAAACAAAAGTAGCTTTTACTTCTTCAAAAGCAGCTTTTAATTTCGCATTTTAGTGTTTTCCGCAAGCAAAAGCAGCTTTTACTTTCTCAAACCCCAGTTTGCTTACTCATTTAAGTAATTTACGCATTCATTTTGGTATATCATTGAGCCGAAAGCTGGCGTAGGCGTAGCCCGTCGGAGACATCGCTCTAGAAAAGAAGTGTAAATCTAGAAGCGATCGCACACCTAAACTTCACTAAACTAGATCAATTACTGGTAGAGTTAGCAAACTTTAAAGGCTATCCCCTCATCTCAAAACTTGTTCTGTTGAATCATAGGATGAGAAAATAAGGGTAAGTAATAATTCCCAAACTTGCTGGCCTATTTACCCAAAACAGATAATCAGCAACTTTTATCAGTCAAATCTATGACTTCAGCCGTTCCCCCTCAAATTCGGAAGCCGCCCACTCAAGCAATAGGAGCCAAAATTTTCCACTCCTGTAACATCATTAGTCTGTTTATCATGCTCACCAGTGGACTACAAATTTACAACGCCAACCCTGTTTTTGGTGGACGTGCAGGTTTGCACATTCCGCCGATATTTACATTAGGAGGTTGGCTCGCAGGAGGTAGAAACTGGCATTTTGCCGCAATGTGGCTATTCTCGCTAAATCTTTTGTGGTATGGAATTTACGTTTTAATTACTCGGCGCTGGCGACATCGGTTTGTAGGTGGCAATGACTTTAAAGCATTACAAAAAACTCAAAATTCCCAGCGCCTAATTTATGCTTGGCATCGGATTGCCTATACAGCAATTATTCCTATTTTGCTGCTGGCATTATTTACAGGAATAGGAATGTATAAACCTGCTCAATTTCCCTGGATTGTGGATCTATTTGGCAGTTGGCAAGCATTGCGAATCGTTCACTTTGCCTCAGTGCCGATGGTTATCTTATTTGCAGTTATTCACTCTCGATTAGGGCAAAAAGCTGGAGGGACTCAACTAACAGAATCGATGTTTTGGTAAAGGAACTATCAAAGACGCAAACACCAATAACTAATAAGCCTTTTTTAAAACCGAAAAATATGAACTTTTTTGATAAATTGAATCGTAATATCTTGCAAAATCAAAGCTTACTATTTGTAGGACTTGATCCAAATCCAGAGATGATGCCTGTGCGTTATGAATCTGAAGAACTCATCGCTGGTTTGGAGAAGTGGTTACAATTCATCATTGCAGAAACTGCCGATTACGTTTGTGCCTATAAACCCACACTTGGCTTTTATGAAGCGCTAGGTATTCCCGGTTTAGAACTGCTATACAAAACTTTAGCAGCTATTCCAGCCCACATCCCAGTTATTTTAGATGCCAAACACAGTGACTTAAATACTAGTACCATCTTTGCCCGAACTGTGTTTACAGAATGGCAAGTAGATGCAATCACTCTCAGTCCTTATACAGGACAAGATCATGTAGCACCTTTTTTGGTATATCCTGAGAAAGCGGTATTTATTTTATGCTGTACTTCTAATCCAAGTGCAGAAGCTTTACAACAATATCCTACGAACGAATCACCCCTTTATTTACAGGTGGTCAAAGAATCAAAAACCTGGGGAACTCCAGAACAATTGGGTTTGGAAGTAGGAACTACAAATCCTGAAATCTTAGCACTTATTCGAGCGATCGCACCTGAACGAATCATTATGGCGCGTAGCATCTGGGCAGAAGGTCAAAACCTCAAACAAATTTTAGAAGCAGGGTTGAATGCTAACGGTGATGGCTTGCTAATTCCTGTTCCTCAAGATATGTTGGGAAAGACAAAACTATCTCAGGAAGTCCAATCTTTACGCGCAGAAATTAATAAAATCAGAACTGAAATTATTCATGACAATTCTACTTGTTCTGTGTGGTTTTCTGATGTTTGTTTGCTAAATCAGCACCCCCAACAAGATTTGATTTTACAACTTTATGACGTTGACTGTATTATGTTTGGCAGCTTTATCCAAGCGTCAGGAGCGATATTTCCTTACTACATCGACTTACGCAAAATTATTTCCAATCCTCAAGTTTTTAATCAAGTTCTCACTGCATATCAGGATATTTTGAAAAATCTTAGTTTTGATAGATTAGCAGGTATTCCCTATGGTTCTTTACCGACTGCGACTGGTTTAGCTTTACGCCTTCATTGTCCAATGATTTTCCCTCGTAAAGAGGTGAAGGCGCACGGAACTCGGAAAGTAATCGAGGGTAACTTTCATCCTGGTGAAACGGTTGTGGTAGTTGATGATATTCTCATCAGTGGCAAAAGTGTTATGGAAGGGGCAGAAAAGTTAAAATCAGCAGGATTAAATGTTAATGATATTGTGGTATTAATAGACCATGAACAAGGAGTGAAAGATAGGTTACAGCAAAATGGATATCGCGGTCATGCAGTTTTAACTATTTCGGAAATTACTAATACTCTGTATCAAGCTGGGCGAATAAATGAGGAGCAATTTTTGGCTTTTGCTGAAAGTTAGTAATCTAGAACTTAGGCACTGTACAAATTCATCATGATGTGCATCAATCAAAATAGGTTGTTTCAGGCTTTTCTTAATTATCGTTGGATCGTAAATAGACCATGCTGTAGGGGTTTAGCAATGCTAAACCTCTACGAAAAATATGGTTTTTTGCGTTATAATTTACTCTTTCTTGTCAATGCGTAAGTCCTATAATCGGAATAATGGGGAGTGGGAAGAGACGCGATTAATCGCGTCTGTACTAGGGAATGGGGGAAGATTTTTGTTATCTACTTCCCATTAGGCATATTTAATTTCCAGGTTCAATCTAGTAACTAGAATAATTTTGATTTCTAAATTAATGATGAATTTTTCACTGAATCAACTACTTAGATGGTTAATTTTTACGCTGCTATTTCCTCTAGTCTTTCTCAATGGTTGGCTAGCATTTTTGCTTGTTAAAAATCTTCAACCTGTCGTCACAATTCTTGTGTTGGCTACTTTGCTTGCATTCGTTTTAAACTATCCTGTTTCGATTCTCCAACAGAGGGGAGTTAAACGAGGCTATGCAGTAGCATTAGTTTTTATATTAGCATTGGTAATTGTTGTTGCTTTGGGTATCACTTTATTGCCCATTGTTTTAGAGCAATTTAATGAGATGGTTAAAGTCCTTCCCCAATGGATTGATTCTAGTGAAGAAAAACTTCAGATTGTAAATGATTGGTTTTTGAGGCACAAATTAAATGTGAATCTCAGTCAGTTATTAACACAAATAACCAACAAATTCCCCAATGAATTAGAGTTTCTTTCCGATAAACTTTTAAGCATTATCATAGATACTCTTGATAGTATTTCTGAGTCATTAATCACAGTAGTATTGACTTTTTATCTGTTGTTAGATGGGCCAAGAATTTGGGAGGCGATATTTAAGAAGTTACCTGGAAATGTTGCCCAGGAGATTAGCCAGTCTATTCAGCAAAACTTCCAAAATTACTTGATTGGTCAGGGAAGTTTGGCTTTGCTGATGGGTTTTTCAGTAACATTATTGTTTTTAGCTTTTCAAGTCCAGTTTGGTTTACTCTTTGGTTTGGGAGTTGGACTTTTGAGCTTAATTCCCTTTGGTGATGTCGTCAGTCTGATTGTCATCACTTTCATCATAGCTACACATGACTTTTGGCTAGCAGCGAAGGTTTTTGCAGTAGCTGTTGTGATTGATCAGTTCATTGATCAGGCGATCGCACCCCGATTATTAGGTAAATTTACTGGACTTAGACCAATATGGGTATTAGTTGCTTTGCTTGTAGGAACCAATGTTGCTGGAGTCTTGGGTTTAGTAGTTGCAGTACCTGTAGCTGGTTTGATCAAAGATGTAGCAGATGGTTTTTCTAAATCTGGTGATTCTGAGAATCAAAAATCACCAGACATATTAACCGAAGAATCAATATTGCCATAAACTAACTTCCATAACATCATCTAAATTATGTTTGAAGAGTTATTTACAACCTCATGTGTACAGTAGTCTGACCTTTCCCATATACCGTGAAAAGTCTGAACAAAAAAAGCCCCTAGTATTTCTACTAAGGGTAAGATATAATACCATTTAACTTGATGTTTCCCTGTTAGTGCCTCTACTTAGATAAGAGGTGAGCTATTAGCTAACATTTGCCAACAGTAATTCTCGTTTTTCTGATTTTTTGACTCTGATCTGAGAGTCATCATCAACATCGATAATCGCTGTGTCTCCATCTGTAATTTCACCAGACAGCATTGCTTCGGCGAGAGAATCTTCTAGGAGGCGCATAATTGCCCGACGTAATGGCCTAGCACCATAGCTAGGATTGTAGCCTTCTTGAATTACACGCTCTTTGAAGCGATCGCTAACTTCTAGGATAATTCCTCTTTCCGTCAAGCGGCTAGCAACATCGCGCAGCATAATTTCCGCGATTTGCTTAACTTCATCCTTGGAAAGCTGGGTGAAGACGATAATCTCATCAAGACGGTTGAGGAACTCAGGACGGAAGTAAGCTTTCAATTCCTCATTTACCAAGGTGCGGATGCGGTTATAACTAGCGTCGGCTTGAGTGTCGAAGTCAAAGCCTAAACCACTACCACCTTTTTCAATCACCTTGGAACCAATGTTGGAAGTCAAAATGATCAGCGTGTTCTTGAAGTCCACTTTCCGACCTTTAGCATCGGTAAGATGACCGTCATCCAAGAGTTGCAGCAGCATATTAAATACATCAGGGTGTGCTTTTTCGATTTCGTCGAATAGCAGCACTGAGTATGGTTTCCGCCGCACAGCTTCTGTAAGTTGTCCGCCTTCGTCGTATCCCACATAACCAGGAGGCGAACCAATCAGCTTGGCGACAGTGTGGCTTTCCATGTATTCGGACATATCTAGGCGAATCATCGAGTCTTCTGAACCGAAGAAGTAACCAGCTAGTGCCTTCGCCAATTCTGTTTTACCGACTCCAGTGGGGCCAGAGAAGATAAAGCTAGCAATGGGGCGATTGGGATTTTTTAGGCCGACGCGGGCGCGACGGATACCGCGAGATACAGCCGAGACTGCTTGCTCTTGACCAATCAGACGTTGATGCAAAGTGTCTTCTAGGTGCAGGAGCAACTCTGACTCAGATTCAGTTAGCTTGTTGACTGGTACGCCAGTCCAAGAGGCAACGATTTGGGCGATGTCTTCTTCGTCAACTACATTAGAGTTGACAGGTTGACCATTTTGTGTAAATGTTGCTTGCAGTTGTTCTGCGAGTTCTAACTCTTGGTCGCGTAGGCTTCCAGCTTTGTCAAAATCTTGGACTCTGACTGCTGCTTCTTTAGATTTGGTAACGCCAGCGAGTTCACGCTTAAGTTCTTTATTCGCAGAACTCTGAGAGTTCCTTAGATGAACGCGAGAACCTGCTTCATCAATCAAGTCTATAGCCTTATCGGGCAAGAAGCGATCGCTAATATAGCGGTCTGATAATTCTGCTGCTGCGACAAGTGCCGCATCGGAAATTGTGACTTTGTGGTGTTGTTCATAAGCACCGCGCAAACCGTAGAGAATTTGTACGGTTTCCTCTACTGAGGGTTCCCCGACCTTAATCGGTTGGAAACGACGCTCTAGGGCGGCATCGCGCTCGATATGCTTACGATATTCATCAAGGGTAGTTGCGCCGATGCACTGGAGTTCACCTCGTGCTAAGGCAGGTTTGAGGATGTTGGCTGCATCCAAGCCACCTTCTGTACCACCAGCGCCAACCAAGGTGTGAATTTCGTCAATCACCAAGATGATATTGCCGACAGTGCGGACTTCTTCCACAACTTTTTTGATACGTTCTTCAAAATCGCCACGGAAGCGAGTTCCAGCTACCAATGACCCCATATCGAGGCTGATAACTTGTTTGCCCTGTAAGCTTTCGGGAACATCCTGATTGATAATACGTTGAGCTAGACCTTCAGCGATCGCAGTTTTACCAACTCCTGGTTCTCCAATCAACACTGGGTTATTCTTAGTCCGGCGACCGAGAATTTGGATCGCCCGCTCAATTTCCTTCTGGCGACCAACTACAGGGTCGAGTCTGCCTTCTTGTGCTAATTTGGTCAAATTTCTGCCAAACTCTTCCATAACTAGCGGTTGGGTGCGCTTTTGACTACCACTACCAGCAAAAGCCGGTGAATTTTCACCCAAACGGCGAACTATGGCACTGCGGACACTCTTGAAATCAACTCCTAAATTTTGGAGTACTTTGGCGGCAACACCTTCACCAGCCTCGGTCAATCCCAAGAGTAAGTGTTCAGTGTTAATGTAATTCTGTCCCAGACTGTGAGCTTCTTTAAAGGATTGCTCGAAGAGGCTTTTCACCTTGGGGGTAAAAGGAATTTCTGGTGGTACAAAGCCAGAACCCCTACCAATAATTTTTTCTACCTCACGGCGGGCATCTTTGAGGGTAACGCCTAATTCGGCCAGCACTTTAGCAGCAACTCCAGTTCCTTCTCCCATCAAACCCAGGAGAATTTGCTCAGTTCCTACGAAGTTGTGTCCCAGGCGACGTGCTTCCTCCTGAGCTAACATAATTACTCTAATGGCTTCGGAAGTGAAGTGTTCAAACATAATGGGTTCTTGCTCCCTCGCTGCTTGGACTTTGGGTGAGATAAAATTCACCCTCATCTAAAGTTTTTTGTATTTTCTTAAGGACTAATGTAACTTTATTTAAAGTTAGGTGGCAGTGGTGAGAGCCGTAAGACCTCAGGTGTAGTTGCCGTCTACGATGAGTGAGGGAGTGGGCTTGCCCTGAGCGTAGCCGAATGGGGTAAGTAAAGAATTGCAAGGTTGACAGTTAATTTTTCAGTATTTAACAATTTTCTTGTGCCTCTCCTGCCTCCCTCTCTCAGCTAAACTAAAAACTTAGGACTCAACACGGGTTAAACCCTAGCTAATCCGCTAACAGGACATGACGATGACTGATGCACCCGCAGGGAAAGACCAACAACATCCTCTTTATAACCGCGATCGCCCCGTTATTGATATTTTACTCCTTCAAGAGGCGACAGACTATAATTTAGCAGAAATGGCTAGACTGCGAATGCGTTATCAAAGGTTTCCAGGGGCGAGAGACATCCAAAAAGACCTCGATAAAGCCTTGCAACAGTGGGGTTTGACCGAAGCCGAGCTTTTTGAGAAAACTCGCAAAATTCACGATTTGGGGGGAATTTACAAAAGTCGCGGCAAGAAAGAAGAACAGGATTGGAATTAGTTAGCAAAACCAGACAAGCAAATGTAGTTATTTTGCTCGGATTCAATTAAGGCTGATCTAGGCATCACTCCCCATTCTCAAACCACCAAGGGTCATTGGTAGCGTTAGTTTTCATCAAAATAGCTTTTTTTCGCATGAACCGTTTCAGCGCCGCCGCACCCATGCGTGACCCTCCCAGACCAGAGAATTTAAAGGAGTTTTTTTCTCCCTCATGTATCATAGCGGTGAGTCCAGCATCGTTGATACTGATAGCACCTGCATCTATCTGGTACGCAACTTCTAAGGCTTCGGCTTCCGAGGCAAACACAGCAGCACTCAATCCATAAATTGAGTCATTCGCTAAAGATACTGCCTCCTCTACTCTGGAAAAAGGCATGACTGGCATAATTGGCCCAAAAGTTTCTTCGGTCATCACTTTCATGGAATGATTAACCTGGGTAAGCACTGTGGGGCGACACCACCAACCGCCACCTAAGTCTTCAATTACACCGCCGCAGTGAATTACTGCTCCCTTTTCAACTGCATCTTGGAGATGGTCGCTAATAATTGCTGCTTGTCTTTCGGCGATGATCGGGCCAATTTCTCCACTTTCAATTGTCGGGTAGGCTAGTTGAAGGCGATGTGCTTTGGCTACTAATTGATGATAAAACTTTTCAAATATGGATTCTGCAACGTAAATTCGCTCAATTGAGAGGCATGACTGTCCGGTGTTGACGACGGAACCCCACAATATTGCTGAGGTTGCTAATTCTAAATTGGCTGATTCTAAGACGATCGCCGGATCTTTTCCTCCTAATTCCAAAAAAGCTGGAATAAACCGTTTAGCAGCCGCTTCTGCTACTTTTCGCCCCGTGGCTACACTGCCTGTAAAACATACCAAATCTACATTTTCAATCAAAAGAGATCCGGTTGCGCCTTCTCCTTCAACAAAAGTTAATACATCGTGCAGTTTAGGAACAGCGTTGAGGGCTGTAATCATTGGTGCTACGAAGCGGGGAGCAATTTCACTGGGTTTGACAATCACGGCACAACCCGCCAGCAATGCCGGAATGGTATCAATGGTAGACAGCAACAGGGGAAAATTCCAGGGGCTAATGATCCCAACTAGGGGATAAGGAACGGATGTTTGTTGCAAGGCGATAAACGGAATAGCTGTATTTTTTGCAGATTCTTGCAGCAACTCCGGCGCTAACCGACACCAGCGATCGATGCTAGAGAGGAAGGAATCTATTTCTAATACTGAGATTGACAATCTTCCTGTATCATTTACCAAAGCCTCCGTTAAGCGATCGCGTCCAGATAATATCGCTTGTTTCCACTGCTGTAAAGCTTCAATTCTCCCCTCTAAACCCAACTGCTGCCAGCGAACTTGCGCCCGGCGCGTGCGCTTACATTGTTGTACCAGCAGCTTTGAGGGCGGCGGGATAATTACGTAGTCAAATTTGCCAGTTCGGGGATTGCGGACTTCTATTGGTTTTGTCATTGGTCATTTGCCATTTGTCATTTGTCATACCCTGCGGGAAGGCGAAGCGCCTATGTCATTTGTTATTACTCCCAATGCCCAATACTTCTCTACGAGAGGCTGCGCCAACGACTTCGCTCAGTACA
>NZ_JABXKJ010000043.1 GCF_017115085.1 Nostoc sp. NMS7
ATATTCAGCTTGGTTTGAATGCAAGTAGGGCAATTTGGAGCTTTTTTCAACGCCATAGTTTGAGTAGTTTAATCAAGGTAAAAAACCGTTAATTGTACAGAGATACAATGGATTCTGTCGTTTAACGAATTCGCTTTATTAATTTGAAGGATAATTCGATTAAGCTAATTGGCATTCAAATTACAACATAGCTACCATTACCCTTGTTTTTTATCTTTCGATGCCACTTAATGACTAACTCACCCTGATTCAAGAGCTTATCTAATATTGAAAGACTTTGCCTGTTATTGATTTCGTTTATTATCATCTCAATTTGAGTATTCTTTGAGACGCGGTAACAATCCAAAGAAACTCAGAAGTACAACTGTAGTTGCTGCAATCACCATTTTAATCTCAAAACCATCTATATTGCTGAAACCTTGGTGAATTGACCGATCGAAAACTGCTTGGTTGATATCAAATGTCTTTTGATTAGCTGTTTTAAACTCTTCAAACAGCCAGTTGGACTGTCCAGACTTATTTCCTAGGCATAGAGCGATCGCCTCTTGATGCTTGCCACTGCGCTCTAACTGGCGAATTTGTTGGTCAATGGCAAGGTATTGACCCAAACTCACGAGACTGGCGAGGGTGGCTTCTTTTTCACCTGGGAAGGTGATATTATTCAGTTCCTCAGCGATGTAACCTTTAAAACCATCTATCTTTTTACCCTGAGAATTATAGGCAGATGCTATAGTTTCAGCAGTTTGTCCTTGAGGAATTTGGGCAATTTGCACTATATTGCTGAAAAAAGCTCGTTCGTAGTTCGTAGCAAAAGCTGGGTCAAGTAAATAGCGGCTTTCAGCAGCATTAGCGATGTAGGCATTAGCACTAGCTTGTCGCAAGGCGTGCATAGAATTAAACGCATCTTCTTTAGCCGTTCGGAGATTATCCCCAGCAGCCTGCAACGTGACTGTTGTATAAGTTAATAAAGCCAAGGTGATCGCTGTGGCAACCAACAGCATAGGATTGAGGGTGCGGCGCATCCTTTGACTCAGAAATATCTGAATCCCTACTAGCACAATCATCAGTGCTGCACCAGAAACAAAAATTAAGATCAAAGAATTATTAGCAGCAACCTTTTGTTCGGTATAAGTTTCTTCTAAAGCTTGTATATTTACTTTATCTAACTCGTCGGCTGCTGGCAGTAAGGTTTTATCCATAAGTTCCGCAGCTGCACGGTAAGCAATCAGCATAGCGTTAGTATCACCGCGTGCGTGAAAATCCCGTGCCTGCTGAATTTGGGCTATGTAGTTACCTAAGCCGAGTTGCATCGTCTGAATGGGTTTTCGCTCTTTATCTGCGTAGGTGATATTCTCAGCAGCAGCAACTAATCTTTCAGCAGCTTTTTGGTATTGCTCTTCGTAACCTTTGACTGCATCTTGGTTTTGTCCTGCTGGTACTAAAAGTTCATTAGCGACATTAGCATCCATATCGGCAAATGCGTCCTTGAGGCGTTGAGCAGTGACGATGCTGGGTGTGGAATCTTGACCAACGGTTTTGATCGCGTGTCTTTGCCCTTGAACTGCGCTAATAATCGCAATCAGTAATAGTAAACTGGTTGCTCCGGTTAAGTATAATCCTATCTGGAGTCGTTTTGGAGTGGTCAATTTATAGTTTTTCTGACTGAAAAGAGCGATGATTTTACTCATATATTTTATTTGCAGGTTTATCCTAATTTCCGAACAGCTTTCACCGCGATCCGAGTCCAATGTCCAAGGGTAAATTCATCTCCATCCTGAAGTTTTATATCTACCATCGGCTTCAATTCCACAGCTTTTAATTGTGTACCATTAGCAGAACCAATATCACGGAGAGTTAATGTATTGTCTGTTTCCAGAGTAAGCAAGGCATGGCGGTGTGAGACAGCATCATCAAAATCTAAAGCAATTTCTGGATGAATTGCTCTGACTTCGCTATTGCGACCAATTAAGTTAATTACCTGATCGAGATGAAATGTAATCGGTGGCTGATTTATAGGTGGTTCTGGACTTTCGGGATGGCGTAAAGATGGGTCAATATAGACAACGACATCCCAACCAATAACTAATAATTGAGAATCTATTAATCCAGACCCAGAACTATTGGTATTCGTCTGTCGCATTGTTCCCATTTCTTCTTCTTGGGTACGTTTGGCAATGGGTACTTCACCATGCGCCCCAGTAACGAAGTTGTAACCACAAATTTCACAAAAATTGCCACTATTTGATTCATGGACGGTGCTACAATCTGGGCAAATTTCTGTGGACTTAGTTGGCGTTACTGTTGAGTCAATTGTTTTTTGGACGAATGGAAGTTCAGGTACACCCAGAATCTTAGTACCGCACTCTGAACAAAAATCTAATTCAGTTGATTCATGTCCTTTAGGACATTTATAGATTGACATAGTTACTGAAGTAATTTTTAAAATCGGTATAAGTCGTTTGTATTTACCAATAACAATTAATTCGGAGATTTAGGAATTCGAGTAGTTTTTGTGGAACGTGTTTCCAATGCCATTGCATCTTCTTTGGCGACTTCTCGCTTCAACCGGACTGTCCCTGTCGGTGCATCTTCCACCTCAACTACGGTTTTCAGCAGTTTGGCTGTGGCTTCATTCCCTGATTCATGGGCTAGTTTTACTGCCTTGCCTAATTTGGCAGTAGCAAGCTCAATATCATTCCTAGCACGAGCTTCCAATCCTTCTTGAATTGACTGAGCCAGTTCTGCTTGTCCAGTATAGTGGGCAACTCGCCGATCGATTTTGGTAGATTTGGCTTCATCATTAGTCCAGGTTGCCAAAATGCGTGCTTCTGCAACTTTAGTTTCTGTGCCGTTGAGGGTGTATACTAAACTGGCTCGACCTGCTAACATTTCATCGCCGATATTACCTGGATTGACTTCGATACAGAAGTGGTAATCACGAGACTCGTTACTTCCCCAAGCTCCAGTAGGATAATCAACCATCTGAGGCTTGACAGGTTTATGGCGGTGGGTAAGGTCAACAATATCGGGACTAACTTGTTTACAAAACAAGACTTTGGCTCCTTGTGGTGTCCATAAACGTAAAGCGACATCGCTGACATTTTTACTCATGGCTTTTTCTAAAATGGCACGAAAGTCACTTTCAATCATTGCGGCGTTGGGAATAATATCGGTTGTCCCTAAAAGTTTGCTGGCAATTTCTTGAAGTTGAGCAACTCGCCAATCAGTTCCGACACCACGACAGTCACACTGAAAGACACCTTCACATTCAAGTAAAACTTGCTTCAAGGATTTCTCATCAGAGTCATCATTTTGCCCATCGGTGAGTAGTAGTGCTTGACGAACTGCGCTAGGCATCTTTTTGAATTGTGTTAAGGCTTGAGCCAACCAAGTAGACATGAGAGTACCGCCATTAGCTAAAGTACTCTTAATAGCTGCGATCGCTTCTTGCTTTTTTTCTATCGTGGCTGGAGAAACAGGAAAAACTACAGTGGCTTTACCAGCACCGGTGACGATGAAGAAATGGGCATCCTCTGGGAGCAATTTCACAATTTTGGTCATTGCATCTTTGGCTGCATGTATCTTGTCACCTCCCATTGAACCGGATGTGTCGCAAATGATGCCAAAAAGTCTGCCATTTTGTCCAGTTGCGACTCCACTATCACCTTTTTCGACGGTAATAGTCATAATGGCATCAACTTCTCTGGCTCCTTGGGGTAGATATTGGTTTTGAAAAACTTCGGCTTTAAATTGATGAGACATAGTGTTTTGTTTGTTTGAATAGGGTTTTTTTAACGAACCGCAGAGGCGCAGAGGACACAGAGAGAGAAGGAAGAGGAGGAAGAAATACTTAACGAACTGTATTGTTTTATGAGTATGAGAGTTTAATTCATAAATGGAGAACAGCAACAGTAATGTTGTCATGTCCACCACGATTACGGGCAAATTCTACAAGGGTGCGAGATATGCCGATCGCATCTCGATCGGGCGATCGCTGCACTAGGTTAGCCAAATGTGCTGCATCTAAGGTATAGTTCCACAGTCCATCACTACACAAAATCAGATATCCAGAACCAGGAATAGTAAACTTCACAATTGAGGGAACACCATCCTCAACGGCATCTGCTCCCAGCCAGCGCGTAATTGCATGAGCTTTGGGAGATTGTCTAGCTTCTGCTTCGCTGATTTTTCCGGCTGCGACTACTTCAGTTAACCAGGAATCATCCTGAGTCAATTGTTGGTAACTGTGAGCAGAAATCCAGTAAGCACGACTATCACCTAACCAGCCAATAGTAGCGATACCTTCTTGAACAATTACAGCCACAATAGTTGTAGATGGTGGTTCCAAATCTCCACTATTTCTATAAGAAATATTACATACATTAGCTAAAGCAGTAGCAAAAGCTGATTTAATTGCCGAAGCGGAATTTTCCCCTGTTTCCCACGCATTAGCTAGAGCCAGACAAGTACTTTCAGCAGCAGTTTTAGCAGCTAAATCAGGTTTTTCGGAACTAGAAACTCCATCACAAACTACGAGAATATTTGGCTGACTGCTGTTGAGTTGTTGTAAAGCGAGGAAATCTTCATTGCGGCTGTGTTTGAGTCCGCGATCGCTAACTCCGGCTAGCTGTGAATTAATTATTACTTCTAACCAATCATGCACTGGTGGTTCTTGGCGAAATCCACATTGGCAACAGTAGCCTTCAGGATCAATTCCTGCACCACATTTTTCACATTTATCGATCGCAGTTGGCGGTTTACTAGCCGTTAAGGGTGTACCGCATTCTTCACAAAATTTATCATCAGCTAAAATGGATGCACCACATATACACTGCATAATTATCCCCTCACTAGTAGTCTGTCAAATACAGATGAATAAAGGAACGAACCGCAAAGGACGCAAAGAGCGCTAAGGAAGAAGAAAAATTGAAAGATTTACTTACCCGTCAATTAGTTATTGACAGACTACTAGGTTTAAATTAGGGTTCTGGGACGTACCCGATTAGCTTCATCAACTAAAGAGATTTTTTCGTCTTCAGTTGCGAGGTGCGCCATGTCGCGTAAGGCTTTTTCCAATCCCTTTCTCAGATGCACTGCTTGTAATGGCTGCCCCAAAATTGTTAAATCGGCAGCAGCTTGGAGTTGGCGCGAGGTGATTAAATTGAGAGCAGTTTCTAATACTTGTTTAGTCAGGCGATAGCGATCGCTACCAACTAAAGTCAGTGCTTCAATGGCGACAGAAGCGGCTTTGAGTTCTTGAGTACCTGGAGCCGAGCGATCGCCATTGATTAAAGTTCGGGCAATCTCTACTCGCGCTCGTGTATATAAATTAGAAGTTTGCGGAATATTTTCCAAAGCTGTCACAGCACCATTGCGATTTCCAGTGGCACAAAAGCAACGTGCTAACCCAAGAGCTGCTGATACATAACTCGGATCGGTGCGGGACACCAAACTATACATCTTAATTGCTAATTGGTAATTTTCGGCAAGTTCTGCGGCTAACCCCAGCGCCAGTTTCGGAGCTAATTCTCCTGGTAAATCAAAATAAACTTGGTCAAATGCTTTCTGCGCCTCTGCGGGTTGATTTTGCGCCATCAGCGATCGCCCACGATACCAAAAGCTCCGCCAATCCCAAGGATCTTTAGCTACGACTTGGGCTATAGCTTGTTCTGCTTCTTGGTAATCATTGGTATCAATTAAGGTATTTGCCCAGCGCAACAAGGCTTCAGTTGATTTCGGGAATTGCTTGACAACAACATCTAAACCGACGGTTCGCTGGAGTGGATCGGCGATCGCGCTGGCATTTAGGACTGCATTAAAGCCCGGATCGCTAGCATCTAATATTGGTATCGGTAATTGCTGATATTCTGGCTTAATTGGTTCAAAACTTCCACTGTGGGTAATGGCCAACATATCGCCGCCAAACAGGTTACTGGTGGTGGGACGGGGAATATTGGTAGAAATGGCAACAACTTCCCGCAGTACACCCAATAACTGATCTGCCATTTCATCGGCTGACTGAAATCGGTCATCAGGATTTTCGGCGGTGGCTTTAATCAGAAAGCGATACAGTGATTCTTGTTGGGCAAATAAAGGTTCTTCTTGGGGACTGGGAAGTGTGTATAAATGTTCCTTACTAAAACCTTTAATCTCGGTGAGCAACACCGCCAAAGTTCTGCCAATGGTAAATAAATCGGAAACGATTGTGGGGCCTTCGCCAGCTTCGGGAGCGCTATAGCCGACTGTACCGTAAATATCACCATTAGGATCGTCAACGCGACGGACACCACCCAAGTCGATTAATTTCACGTCGTTGTCTTCGATCATGATGTTATCCGGCTTGAAGTCGCAGTATACTAACCCCAAGGAATGTAGATAGGCAAAAGCTCCCAAGATGCGGTGAATATATGCGATCGCTTCTGCTACGGGTAACGCCCTGCGAGTTTTGCGGATTTCTTTGAGGGTTTTACCGCCCACATACTCCATGATGATAAAACCTTCATTACCGTGGTTGACGAAATTATAAATTCCCACGATATTAGAGTGTTTTACTACTGCTAGGAATTGTTTTTCTGCCACGGCGACGGCTGCACTGGATGCGTCTTCGCTGTTGAGCAATCCTTTCAGTACTACATAGCGAGATAAAGTTTTATCGAAGCCTAAATAAATCCATCCTAAACCACCATAGGCGATCGCTCCTTTAACTTCGTATTGCCCGATAACTACATCACCAGGCTTGAGAGTTGGGATAAAAGAATACTTTTGTCCACACTTACTGCAAAATCCGTTTTCTCGTCGCAAAGAATGATTGCAATTACTACAAAAGCGTTTATTCTCCGGCACCATTGGGTTAGGAATAATCGCGTTTTCTGGTTCTGTTGAAGGTAGTTCTGGTACAGAAGTTAATCCTGCTCCTAGTTGTCTGCGGCTACTACGGGCAGAAGTGCTACTGGTACGCCGCGAACCCTTGGAACGATTGGTTAATGGAGAGGAACCTGTGGCTGTGGTAATTGGTGAACTTCTGAGTGTTTGTGACGCATTTTGTTTCTGGCTGACATCAAGAGATTTTAATGCTGCTAACCCACAGACATTACAGTAGTCATCTTCAATAGTGCCAGTACATCCATTCCGCAGACAGCGAAGACTGTTCATTGAAGTCTCCTAAGTTTATAATCATAAATCATTGGTTATTCTTCCCCTGATCTTTTTCACCAGATATCTACTTTATCCAAAAAGTGAAGGTTGAAAACCGAGTGTAATTGTGTGGGACTTGTTCATACTTCCGACTTCCGACTTCCGACTTCATTTTTTATTGTTCCCCGAAAATTGGCTGTTTAAACGTTTTTCATATTGGGAAACTAATTCCGATGCCTTATCTAATGGAGTTGGGCGCACATAAAGGAGTTGGGTTGCTTTTTGGGCTAAATCAACCAAGGTAATATCTTCAATCAATCCCCGCGCCAAGGCTTTCGCTTTGAGGGCATCCAATCTTCCACGTAACTCCCGACGAGTTTGTAATAAAGTATTATTACCTGTGTATGTCTGTTGCTCTACAGTTATGTATTCTTTAGCTTTGGCTATCCAATTATCTAAACCGAGCATAACTGGACTAACTAAACCCTCCTCTAGCTTGTTTTGTAAGCGTGTGAGCCATTGGCTAAGGGCATCTATCTGCTCTTGGGGTAATGGAGTGTGCTTTGTTAGATACAAAACTTTTTCTTGGCTTTCCGTAAAAGCGGTAATAGATTGTGAGTGAAGTCTAATTAATTGTGCTAATAAATTGTGAGCGATCGCCAGTTTCTCTTGTATCTGAGCCTGTTGTTTCTGGGCTTGCTCTAAGACTAATTTAACTTGTGCCAATAAAGGTTTGAGTTGCCGATCTATCTCTTTGCTCACTCCTAAAGGGTCTTGCTCAATCCTTTCTCGTAGAGAAGCGATCGCCTCATGAGCTTGTACCAGTTCACGACAAGAGGCTGGATTGAGTGATGCAGCTAAGTTTTGCCCTAAGATAATTTGCGATTCTGCATCTTGGAGTATAAATTCTAGATTTATCCAAGCGGCATCAACCGCTAGAACTGCATCTCTGGCTACAGAAAAAGCCTGAGTCATTACTTCTAATAATTGTGCAGGAGCGATCGCGTTTGCTTGTTGGGTCACAGTCAGTAATTCTCTCTGTGCCAATGGCGTTTGCACAACAGACAGATGAATCGAAGTGCCTGTTAATAGTTGTTTAATTTCATCAATTTTTTCCTCTGTTGCCAAAAATCGTGGTAGTTGCTGCCGCAATCTACTGGCTTGATCTATTGTTTGCACCAATAGGTCAAAGTACTGAAATAAATCGTTCATTGCCTCCAACGCTGGAGTCACTTTTTGAGCAGTAATGCCTGTCAAATGAACTTTAGGAAAACCAGGACTCCCACAAAGGCGTTGATATACTGGGAGTTCTTGTAGATCAAACAGGTTTTGGCTAACTACTTGAATTTTATTTTTCCAGTCAGCTAAGAGTTGATCAACAATTTTGTTTGTCATCATGAACACTGCTGTATAAAAGGCTTAGTGGCAACATTGCCCTCGATTCTATCTTTATTTGTTATCCATCAACAACTGCTCTAGAATAAGCAATTTCTTCCTCGAAGATAGAACCTGAAGAGATGAATTGTGAAAGAGTTGGTGTAGTAGATTATATCTTGATTATTTTTTCACAAAGAGATTGG
>NZ_JABXKJ010000173.1 GCF_017115085.1 Nostoc sp. NMS7
AATACCCTTAAACGGCTGCCCATATCCCTGTTACCTTTATAGAAAAATTCTACGTATTTACTTATCTTTACATAGTTTGGTTTTTTCACCTCGTTCTACTTAATTGGTAATTGCCGCATTATTAATTACTATATCTGGCGGTTCATACTTGTTCAGTATATGTTCTGCCCATTTTTTTACAAGCTGTCCCCCTTTACTTCGTCCAATCGCTTCCCTGTCTGCATCCCCCCCTTTGCACCCGCACTGTGCTGATGGGCGCGGACTATGCTCGAGTCAATCATGGCATATTCGTTGTCTGCATCATCGGCTAATACCTCAAAGACTCGTTGCCACACCCCACTTTTTGCCCAGCGACTAAACCGCGTGTGTACCACTCGGAAGTCCCCAAACCGTTCCGGTAAGTCTCGCCACGGGATACCTGCTCGGTAGCGATATAACACGGCTTCCACGAACGACCGATTGTATGAAGGCTGTCCCACCGACATAACCTTCTCGTCCCGGCAATAGGTCTTTGAGGCGCTCCCACTGGTCTTCCCGGAGGGTATAACGGCGGCAAGTCATAGCTCTATAATCCTTCTAAAATCTTTTCTCTGTTTACTTTACCTTCCTTTACATCAACTGATGACAGACCCTAGGACGACACGGGCACCTTGCTTTGCTGCTGAAAGTGCTGCCCAACTGCCAGCCGGCCCGCCACCCAAAACTAAGACATCAGTGGTAATTACACTCTGTGCTGTCGAGACTTGAAAAGTTTTTGTATTCATATCATCGCTGTATAAATTTGTTTAGTATCCTGCTTCCTTATTGACTACATTCCGTAAAAGCTTATTGCCTCGGTAACGCTCTAAGTTATCAAGGAACAAGTCTGTAATGCGTCCTTTCAATGCTGGGGAAATTGCGGAAGTATGAGGTGTAATAAAGAGGTTAGGTAATGACCATAAAGGACTTTTTGGCGGTAAGGGTTCAATAGAAACTGTGTCTAATCCTGCACCTGCAATCCAGCCTTCAGTGAGAGCGTTTGTTAATGCTGATTCATCTACAACTGAACCGCGACCGACATTAATTAAATAAGCATGACTGGGTAGGGATCGCAGTACTGTTTCATCAATTAAGGCTTTGGTTTGTGGTGTCAGAGGTGTGGCTACAACTAGATAGTCAACTTCTGGTAATAATGCGTGCCATTCATTGCCAACGACGATTTTATCAAAATTTGTTAGAGGTTCAGGACGACGACGACCACCCCAAACTCTCGCTCCAAATGGTTTAATACGAGCTGCGATCGCTTGGCCTATATTTCCAGTCCCAAGAATTAATACAGTTGAATTTGCCAACTCTGGCAGTACTAACCAGCTTTTTCGCCAAGTACGTTGGTCATGAGCAGCTTGCAATTGCCGTAACTGTTTGGCGTGATAGAGGATCAAACTTAAGACAAATTCCGAAATCGGAATCGCATGAACTCCCGCGCCATTAGTCAGAATGATATCGTGTTCGAGAAAAATCGGTGTCAAAATGTGATTTACACCAGCACTAGGAGTCTGTTGCCAACGTATTCCAGGAGCAGCTGCCAGCACCTTATGTAGAGTGGTCGGTTTCAATTTAAACCCATTGAGATAAACTTCAGCATCACTAGGATCGCTATCAAAATTACCATCACTATCTACCCGCACAAATCGTGTATCCGATGGTAGATGTGGCTCAATCTCGGCGGCAAGCTCTGTAGGTAGAATTAGTTTGACCACGGCTTAATCCTTCATAGAATTACTTTAATATCCTGCTGACTACTCATCTACCCAGCAATAATATTAGTTAGGTAGAGTAGACAGCGATCGCAATACGTTTTCAATTTAATTTTTGTTAACAGTCAACAGTCATAAGTGAATTTGGCAAACTTGAACTAGTTTCATAAACTACGGTAAGTCTATCGACTTAAAGATGTTAAATTATAAACTAGGAAACACTTTACAAGGCTAGATAAAGCAAGTCAAGCTTTTCTTGAAGAATCTCAGATTTTGGTGTTTGTTCTCGCTGTTATCTTTACCGTTGGGTTGTTGTGGCAAAAACTGTGGAATCGGGAGTGACTCTAATGATACAGCTATCTAATCAAAAATACGGTTTTTCTAGCGATTAGGTGTACTTTATGTGGTAAATCAGAGTATTATAAAAATTTAAATAATATTAAATCTAAATTCTATTGGCTGGATTGGAAATAAATTTATTCCTAGTAAACAGACTTGATAAATTCTCTGTAACTCTTGATACGAGACTACTATGAAGGCTAATTCTTTCACTACTCATACTCCAACCACGATAGTTATTGTTGGCGGAGGCTTTAGTGGTTCTCTAGTCGCTACACACCTATTAAAAACAGCCAGCCAACCCCTCATTATTAAACTGATTGAGCGTAGTCCTCAAATTGGTAAAGGCATTGCGTACAGCACAGATACTAACTGTCACTTGCTAAATGTCTCAGCAGGTAACATGAGTGCATTTGCTCACGATCCGGGACATCTAATGCGGTGGCTTCAGTACAACCATAACGAGTTAGCTGCATTTTTTTCTGAAGAAGTTAATGCTAGTAGCTTCATACCACGTAAAGTTTATGGTTTATACATTCAGTCGATTTTGGCAGAAGCCGAAGCTACAGCACCTACTGATGTCCGACTAGAAAGATTGAACGATGAAGCAGTAGGAATAGAGCCAGCAGAAAACGGTGCAATCATCTCTTTGCGTAGTGGTCGTTGTTTTAACGCAGACAGAGTTGTGTTGGCATTAGGAAATTCGCCCTTTGCACCTCCCGCAATTGATCGTGCAGATACTAACAATGAAAGTTATCGGCGGAATGCTTGGTCAGCCGATGCCCTAGCAGAGATTGATCCTGATGCTTCGGTATTGCTCATTGGTACAGGACTGACGATGGTGGATATGGTTTTATCTCTTCATGATCGCCAACATCGGGGCAAAATTTATGCAGTGTCTCGAAGAGGGTTGTTTCCGCTAAAACATCAAGCATCTCAGCCTTATCCTACTTTCGTCTCTCTGGAAACTTCACCCAACACAGCGCGCGGTTGGTTAAGTCGGTTGCGTGACGAAGTAAAAGTTGCGAATGTTCAAGGTTACGATTGGCGAGCCGTGATTGATTCGTTACGCCCAATTACTCAAAAAATGTGGCAAAAACTACCAACTGTAGAAAAGCAGCGTTTTTTGCGTCATCTAACATCCTATTGGGATATTCATCGACACCGTATTGCTCAAAAAGTAGCAGATGTGGTGCAAGAAATGGTGGACTCTGGTCAACTGACTATTTCCGCAGGGCGAATTCAAGCATATCAACCCTTGTCAGATGGCGTAGCAGTGACTATATCTGGGCGCAAAACCCAGACAAATACTGTCTTACAAGTTCAGGGAGTAGTGAATTGTACAGGGGTAGCCGCAGATTATCGCCGATCGCCTCATCCGCTAATTGCTAATTTGCGATCGCAGCGATTAATCCGTCCTAATGCCATTGGTTTAGGATTAGATGCAGATATTCACGGTGCTTTATATACAGCAGACGATCAAGTTTCAACTTTGCTTTATACCTTGGGAACTCTTCGCAAGGGCGACTTGTGGGAAACTATCGCTGTTCCAGAATTACGCGTACAAGCACAAAAATTATCTCAGACGTTGTTGCAGTCATTGCCAGTGCGTGTAAGTTCTATTCCGGTGATGCCTTTGTTAGATAGTGACGCAAGCACTCGCAACTGGGAAATTTCTCACTCAACCTTACTATTTCGGCAATTTTTTGACCCAGAAAGCAGTAGCTATACATATTTAATTGCCGATCGGCAAACTGGAGATGCTGTTTTAGTCGATCCTGTATTAGAGCAAGTCGATCGCGATTTGCAAGCATTAGATGAACTAGGATTAAAACTATGCTACTGTCTTGAAACGCACCTGCATGCAGATCACATCACAGGCGCAGGCCAACTCAGACGCAAAACAGGTTGCCAGGTGATTGTGCCACAAAATCCTGCTGTAACAAAAGCCGATCGCTCTCTTGTTGGTGGCGAAATCCTCGAAGTCGGCTCGGTAAGCATCGAAGCAATTTCCACACCAGGCCATACTGCTAGCCACATCGCATATTTAGTGGATAATACCTGCTTATTAACTGGTGATGCTTTATTGATTCGTGGTTGTGGACGCACAGATTTTCAAGGAGGCGATGCAGGAACTCTATATGATGCAGTGACGCAACACTTATTTATTTTGCCAGATGAGACTTTGGTGTATCCGGCTCATGACTACAAAGGACGTACAGTTTCTACCATTGGCGAAGAAAAACGCCTTAATCCCAGATTTAACGATCGCAGCCGCAGTCAATTCATTACTATCATGAATAATCTCAAATTGAGTTATCCCCAAAAGATGAATGCTGCACTACCTGCAAATGAATACTGTGGTGATTTTATTCCTCAAGAAAGCTTAGATTCCGCCACAAGTCCGGCTACAGATGCAGAACAAAAACAAATAGAACTCACAGTTATGACTAATACCGAAATCTACAATGATTACTTTGCTATGTACATTTAGTAATCTGACGCACAAAGATGGACAAAACACCCTTTATCGCGCTTGCGAGTGGGTACAAGTAGGCATCACCGTGCCAAAAGGGGAAAATTGTACGCTAAGGCTAAAAGCCTTCCTCCATAAGCATCTTAGCCACCCATTTTTCAATAATACCCGTAAGTGAGATTGAGCCGAGATAGGTGTAATTTGGCGTAGATACAGCGAAGCTTTCAGCAGAGGCAAGATAGGCTGAAAGTACTGCTATGAATCACTTTCAGGCTATAAAATTCTCAAAAAGACTAATACTAGTATTTTTAGACACATTTACCCTGTCTCAATTGGCAACCTGACATTGAGATCCAGAAGCATAATTCCCTTTTCAACTCACAAAGTCAACTAAAAAGTTGATTTAAAATATTGTTTATTTGCCCGGAAAACCAATAAGAGCAGCTGTGATCAGCTTCATTATAATTAGCATCAAGGCAATTTTCCGCATTTTCTAATCTACCAATTGAGCCTTTGATTTCAATTATTGATATTTGTTCGCTTTCAGCTTCAATAATTTCTTGTACTCTTGATTCTGGTAGTTTTTCGGCAGAGAGGGAATCTATTGATAAGCCTGTGTCTACAACAATAGTTGATAAATGATAAATTGATTTACATCCATCATCGATGCAAAATACTAAACAATTATTCCTTACGTAAATCTCAGTAATTTTCATTATATAAATCCATGCTTTGATGAGATGATTGTACAAAATTTCAAAATCTCCATTTTGTCATTTCGCCTTCTGAATCCCTTTATCCGCATTGCCGTAAAGAATTGTATCACCGGCTTCATCCACAATTTCAATGTACCCATCTGGGTGAAAATCTGGATAAATATATTGTTTTACAATGCCAAATTGCTGACAGGGATTACAATTCTCATCGTGCGATTCAAAAGTAACTCGATCGCCGGATTTTAATCTTCTTTTTCCCATTTTGATTTATTCATTTTGACTGGTAGATAGAAGAGTAAATGTGAATGCGTATATCAATAGCTTTATACCAACCAGCAAGCACAGCATCATCTGAAATGTCTCCAAGAACTACCAAACCATCTTCTTTATTCATCCAGTAAGGCAAAGGGTTAGGACTCAACCAACCAGAAGCGATCGCTTCTTTGTCTCGCTCAAAAACTAAAATTTCTAAACTTTGCTCGTATCTTGAATAGTAGTAAGGTAAATAGCAGGATGGGTACTCTCTTAGAGATTCACGATTAACTGTGTATGATTGCCAACGCAGTTGCTCTCCCTTGATTTCTTTATGATTAGCTTCTAGCCAATCATAAAGCTTTTTAGCTTGCCGCAATGCGTGGTCTTTGCCTGCAAAAACGACGTTGGGAAGAAAAATATCGCCGTCAAAATGCACCGCAATGTCAAATAAATCTTCTTCATAATCTGGTTCTTCTGCTTCTGTTACTTCAATGATTCCATCTTTGTATAATTCCGTTTTCATCCTAAACTAGCTTCTTCAAGCACTATTTTTTACCCATTTTGCCATTTCATATTTTGCAAAGCCTATACCCTGGATGCCAGCCAGCAGCGATCGCTTCTTGATTTTTTGTGTGATTTATATCAAATTGCACTTTGATAAATTTTTTCCCAGTATCCATGTCATGGTGCAAGCGATAGGGCATCTCTACAGCTTCTCCCCATCCCATGTCTCTTAATAAACGCTTGTCGTTAATAATTTCCACCGTTAATACACCTTTTAAAAATTTGTATGGTAAGTATCTCGCCATCGCAAAGCCTAATTCTTTTGCCTCTGGGGGAGGATCACAAATCCTTTTACCCTGTTTATCCTCCCCAATTCCTAAAAATGAATCTTCATAAGCATAGAAAAGACTGACTGGGGGACTATAACCAGCTTCTCTTGCTTCAGGGGCTACCCAGCAATCAACTTCTAATGTGGGTATTTTGTATAATTGGTCGTATTCTGGAAGCCACATTTGATAAGGAAGAAAGCACCATCTATTTTGGCTTTCTAGCGCGTTTTGCTTGCAAGATTTAGCATTAGGGCAAACACCCGCAGGAATACCAGACAACATCTCACAATCCAGAAATAGCCAGCAACCTTCTTTACTGGTTTGCTGAGTTATTTTTTTTCGTTTAGACATAATACCCTTTTAGATTATTATCAATCAAGACAACTTTTAATTGTTTTAATATCATTAGATAAATCTTTTTTTAATAATTTTAAACTAATCATGAAGTCATAAACATAATCATTAATACCAATCTTACTTAAATCAACATTATCCGTATTTAGCTCCTCCCGTAAATCTTCTAATGAATCAATGTCGGTTCGCAGACTAAGTGAAAAATTCTCAACGGAAGAATAGGGTTTCTGGCTTGTATTGTCGCAGACTAAGTGAAAATTTGTCGCAGACTAATTGAAAATTTCCTACCAAATTCGCAGACTAATTGAAAATTTCTTTTGATTCTGCACGTAACTGTATTGTAGTATTTTTATCTTAACCTTAGTACAGCCCACCTTAAAGAAGGTACGGAATTCACTTTTGGAATGAGTAGCGTCTAGTGTGATATCTCCGCTTGTTATAGGCCAATACGGTTCAGTTAAGGCTAAAAGTCTTTATCAAAGTCAAATTTTTTAACGTAGACGCGTTTAAGAAGCCACATTTGATAAGGAATGCCACACATTCTATTTTGAGGTGGCAAACCTAACGCTTTACATACTTCGTGATTAGGGCAGTTCTCTGGTAGTTCACCCGTCATCACTTTGCAGTCTAGAAATAACCAACAATCTTTCTCCTGAATTTTAGGCATTATTTAATTAGATGTTTTCAATTATTAGGATACTTAAAAATCAGTTAGATTTTAGCAAAGTTATCTTATTTTTAGACTATATTACCCTAAAATAAACGTTAGGAATAAATCGAAATTTTCAAAATTGTTATTAAAGCAAAAAGGAGAAAATGAATAACGTTATTATTCCCATCGAATTTGAACTCGCGGCAATAAAAATAGCTCAAGCGCATTTCCCTTGGCTACGTTTTAAAGTATCTCCTATCCAGGAGAAGGGAAGAGTCTACAATCGCTCATCAGACGCTATTTATTTTGAAGCTTACTTTCAAAATAGTTTGATTGATTATGATCCTCTCCACAAAAATAATTATTATTTTGTGTTATCCCTAATTCCTGTATACTGAATTATCTAATTCAGAACTACCGAGTGCGATCGCATAATCTAGTGAATAACCCTGAACTCAATAACTTACCTCCGATTAAACTTATTCCTCTGGACGCTGAAACTGCATCGCTCTCTGGGCGTACTAGAGTTACAAGACCACCAACCGATATTCGGTGGGTAAAGGTGCTGGAATTTTTACGCAGCAATAACCTTGCACCGAACAGTCGTAAGCTTTATGAACGCGAACTGAAGCGGTTTTTAGGATGGACAGAGCTGCACTATCATGAATTCCGTCCACGTCATTTAGGTCAGTACAAAGAGTATTTGCGTGATTTTGTACGTACAGATGCAGGTAATCCCCTTTCAAAAAGCAGCATCAATGCCGGAGTTGCTGCACTCAAAAGCTTTTTCAAATGGATGTCTTACACGTATCCTGACATAATTTCTACTAATCCCACACTGGGGATTAAACTGGAAAAAGTACCTCTGCCACCAGCCCAGAGTTTAACCCCAGAAGAGATGGAACAGGTTTGGTCAGCGTTGGAATTGCTGGGAGAAGCAAAGCAACGGGATACAGCACTGGTTCACATTCTCAGTCATGGGCTGCGTGCTGGAGAAGTTGTGCAGCTAAATGTTGGCTCATTTGATGGCAAGCTACTATTTTTACCAGACACCAAAACGAATGAACCACGCTTAGTTCCACTGCGGATGCTGTTGGCGAAATATTTCTTAACATTGCCAAGCAAGGAAGCGCGATGTCTG
>NZ_JABXKJ010000242.1 GCF_017115085.1 Nostoc sp. NMS7
ACTATATAGCGATCGCCTTTTTTCTAGGATATAACGAGTTTGAAAACACGCCCTAAGCCTTGAGCTATCTGCTCAATACTCAACCCAAACGCTAATAACTGAGGTATTGCTTCTAACTTAGCTTCTTGTTTAGCTTCTTCAAAAACTTCTTGCTTACCTTGTTTTTTACCTTCTTCAAAAACATCTTGGAAAAATCTAGTTTGCCTCAAGTCATTTAATTCAAACATTTTTCCGATCTCCTCTTGGCTCAATCGCGGCAACTTGTAGATTAATATCGTCTTTATTAAACGCACTGTTAAGCCTTCGGGCACCCTATTGACTTCGACTGAAGAAAATTGATAAGCACTAGCTAGTTGCGGCGGTTGGTTAATCAGTTCAAAGAAAGTGCTGGGGATACTTTGAAAGATGCGATAAAAGATACTGTCTGTTTTCAAGGGAGCTTGTTTTACAGTTGATGAATATATTTTACACTTCGGTATGCGATGTCTACGATGGTTACTGAGCTTGCCTGCCCTGAGCTTTGCCGTACCACTTCGTGGAAGCAAGCTACGCGTAGCGTCTCGTAGAGAAGGGTCGAAGTACGGGCTATGCCTACGCAGATGACACACCCAACTTTGCCATCGAATCACAAGGTGTTTAAAGCTGACATTAATATTGGCAATTCCCCCCTAGAATTTTAGAAATAGGGTGTTTTATAGTAAAACAATTGATTGGGCATTGGGCATGGGGTTAACTTTTTCTCTAGTCCCTAATCCTTAGCCCTAGTCTCAGACAAAAAGGGGAAATTCCGCCTAAAGGACTCGAAGCCTGCGTAAATCAGTATGGCCCGTGATTAGATGCTCTCAGCGTGTCTTGATCATTCGTGGGCGTTGGCAGACTCAATTCCCAATTGGCTAGAGTACGGCAGAGTTATGACCCCCAGCATTACAGATTCAGCGGTGAAAGCTGCGTTAGCAGCTGTTGCATCGGAGTCAGCCACAGCAGAGGAAAAAATCCAAATGCTGATTGAGATAGCACAGGGTTTTCAAAAAAAGCCCAAAGCTGCCCAAGATTTGCGGAATGCAGTTGGTTTATATTACCGGGCTTATGAGATGTGTGGTGAGGAGTATCCGCTACTGAAAGCCAGGTCTCAAGTGGGGATGGCAGGGACATTACAAGCAATACCGGATGCTGACTACCAACTGCTGCTGCAAGCGAAAACAGGTTATGAAGAAGCCCTACCAATTTTACAACAATTAGCTTCGCCAGAGGAAGTGGCAGAGACGCAAATGAATTTTGGGCTGGTGTTGCAGTCGCTTGTACCATTCAATTTGGCACGAATAACCGACAGCATCCAAGCTTATCATGAGGCTTTGCGGGTGTTTACTTGGGAAAATTACCCCCAGGAATACGCGATTTTATATAACAATATTGCGATCGCTTACCTTTCTATGCCCCTAGCATCAGAACGGGAATACTTGCGTCAAGGGTTAGCAGTGCAATCATTTGAGGTGGCATTAAAGCATATTAATTTGATTGATCATCCCAGAGAATATGCGATGTTGCAAAATAACTTGGGTAACGCTTTGCAATATTTAGTGAGTTCCCATCCTGTGGATAATAATTTGCGTGCGATCGCAGCTTACGATGAGGCGCTAAAAGTGCGTAATTCAAAAGATACACCTCTAGAGTACGCTAACACAATTTCTAACAAGGCTAACGCCCTATTCAACTTACCAGACGATCAGGAAAAACCAGAAGCTGGTAATCCTAAAAATCTTTTGCAAGCGCGTATCTACTATCAAGACGCCTTAGAAATATTTACAAAATACCAACAAATTGGACAAGTAGAAGTAGTAGCCCAAGCGCTACAAGATGTGGAAGCAGAAATAGGCAATATAAAATAGGGCATTGGGCATTAATTATTCTTGCTCATCCCTAATCTACTAATCAGGAGAACAAAACAGCATGAGAGATATTTTAACAAACTCAAGTGTGATAAATTTTCTCACCAGTTTAGCAGATGGCGACTTGAACATAGCAACAGAATTCGTGTGGGTAATCATAGCAACAGCCTTGTCTATGGTCGGCGGTGCAATTGGTGGAATGCTGTTAGCTGGAAAAGATATAGGCTATCAGTTTTCAGCAATGCTTGGTGCATTATTTGCCCCTGCTGGTGCAATTCCCGCCATCATCTTAGGGCTGGCTGTTTTAAATTGGCTGACAAACTATTAGGAGAAAATATGTTAGAGATAGGGTGGTTTTCTGTCAAGTTATTTTTTAAAGGAAAGCTACTACGTGACCCGATGTATTTTGTCAAGCAAACTACTATTGGTATTGCCGTAGGTTTCTTACTACTAGTGTTACTCGCACAAGCCCCAATTCCCTTCTACTTACCAATAACATTATCTAGTTTAGTGACGGGCATGATTATGCCATTTCTCCTTAAAGATTTTAAAATGAAGTGAATTGTCATTAGTCATTAGTCCTTTGTTATTTGTTTTTCCAATGCTCAATGACCAATGTCCAACCTTGAAGAATTAGTTCAGGAAATTAACCGCTTTGAGGCAATTATATCCGAGTGGGATGAAAGCCAACGGTGTGTAGCAGTAGGTTTAAAAAGAGCAATTGAAGCTTTGCATAAAGCTGCATTGACTAGTTTGATTAAAAGCCTAAAGCAAGAATCAATGTCAGCTTTGCGCCATGCAGTTGCTGATGAAGTCGTGTATGGAGTGCTACTGTATCACGAACTAGTCAAACCACCAAAACTACCATTAGCAGAACGCATTCAGACAGCCCTTGAAGAAATTCGGCCAGGTTTAAAAAGCCATAATGGAGATGTAGAACTAGTAGCAATTAAGCCACCAGATATAGTAGAAATCAGATTAATCGGAACTTGCAGCAGTTGTCCGGCTTCTACTTTGACTTTATCTCAGGGAGTAGAACAGGTAATCAAAAACCATTGTCCTGAAATTACCAAAGTAGTTGCGGTCAATAACAGCCCTACTGTTAACAACACGAATTCCAGTTTAATCAGTCCCTTTTCTTCAAAAATAACTTCTACTTGGATAAAAGTGGCGACTATTGATCAAGTTCCTGAATTTAGTGTATTGGCAGTACAAATTGCTGGTAATTCCCTGATTTTACATCGTCAAGGTGTTACAGTAACATGTTACCATAATGCTTGCAGTCATTTAGGATCTTCCTTAGAAGAAGGTAAGGTTGAAAATGGTATTATTACCTGTCCTTCCCACGGATTTCAGTACAAGTTAAAGACAGGTGAATGCTTAACTGCACCTGATGTTTCACTTCATTCATATCCACTAAAGATTAAAGACGATAAGGTTTTTGTGAAACTGCAAAAATGATGATACCAAGGTAACATCTCAGCAAATATACTTGGCGATTAAGAAATCACGGCTATTTTGCTTTTTAATTTCAGTAGTTCGCGCATTCATTTTAGTATTTTGTGCAAGCAAAATGCCGAAATTGTTTATCATTTGTGTAATTCAGTTATTTATTTTAGTGTTTTGAGAAAGCAAAAAGGCATATTACTTTCTCAAAATGCCATTTGACTTTCTCATTTGGGTGTCTTCCGCAAGCAAAAAGGCATATTGCTTTTTCAAAATGCCATTTGACTTTCTCATTTCAGTAGATTCAGCAAGCAAAAAGGTATATTGCTTTCTCAAAATGCCATTTGACTTGCTCATTTCGGTACATCACGCACTTATGATCAATATCGGTCTGTAGCAAAAGCTAGTAAAGGTTAGCCAGAATCTTTTAAGATTGATTAATACCGAAACTTTTAAAAAATTTTAATTTAATTTGAAATCTAAACATAATACAAAATTGTTAATGTTGTTACATACTGATCAACATTAATGTTTTTAAATTATTATGAGCGTCTATCTGCGGTTCATGGATATCCCAATCACAACTAATCCTATATTACAATTACCGCCAGAAGCAACAGAAATTTCTCAATCTTTACCTCTATCACCTCAAGGTGCAGAGGTAATTTTAGGTAATATTATCGAACCACAACAATTAGTCATACCTGTAGCACCCAGTCCCACAACAATGTTTGGGCCTCGTGCTGCTTGTTTGTTATCAGAAATAGGCCGATTATGGGTATCAGATACGGGGCATCATCGATTATTAGGATGGCGAAATTTACCCACTAGAGATAGTCAACCGGCTGATTGGGTAATTGGACAACCTGACTTTTATCATGAGGGACAAAATGCTAAAAGTACACCAGGAAGGGCAACCTTAAGTGTACCAACAGGAATTTGCGCTTGCGGCGAAGGATTAGCTGTAGCAGATTCTTGGAATCATCGGGTTTTGATTTGGAAAAACTTACCAGAAGATAACAATGTTCCAGCAGATTTGGTGTTAGGGCAAGTTAATTTTACAGATAATCAACCAAATCGAGGCAATCATGCAGCATCTGCTAATACAATGCACTGGCCTTATGGTGTTTTCTATCATCAAGGACGGCTATTTATTGCTGACACTGGTAATCGAAGGGTATTAATTTGGCATCAATTACCAACAGAAAATGGTCAACCGGCTGATTTAGTTTTGGGACAACCAGATATGATATCTCGCAATGAAAACGGCGGTGATTCTCCAACCGCAGCGAGTATGCGTTGGTGTCACGATATCACCTTTTGGGGAGAGAATTTGGTTGTCACCGATGCAGGTAATCACCGAGTAATGATTTGGCAGGGAATGCCAACAGAAAATAATGCCCCTTGTGCAGTAGTTTTAGGACAAAAAAACTTTGATTGTGTGGAAATGAATCAAGGAGTTTATTATCCTACTGCTGGTAGTTTGAGTATGCCTTATGGCGTAGGAGTGGCTGGAGATTGGTTAGTAGTTGCAGATACTGCTAATTCCCGTTTGTTAGGATGGATAAAGCCAGAATTAATTTTATCACTGCAAGGTGCGGCGGCGAATGCGCTTGCAGGACAAATAAATTTTGAAAGTAAAGGTGAAAATCGTAATTTTGGACTGCCAAAACGAGATAGCTTAAATTGGTGTTATGGTATAAAAATTTGTGGTAATACGGCGATAATCGCTGATTCTGGAAATAACCGAGTTTTGCTGTGGCAGTTTAATTAATTCGTAATTCGTAATTCGTAATTCATAATTTTGGAAAGTTAAATTTTTATGGCGACTGAAGAAATTAGAGTTCGTGGTACTGTTCAAGGAGTAGGATTTCGTCCTACTGTATATCGTCTTGCTAAAGCCTGCAATTTGCATGGAGATGTTTGTAATGATGGTCAAGGTATTTTAATTAGGGTATCTGGTAGTGAGGAAGCAATAACCGAATTTGTTGCCAGATTGCAAACAGAATGTCCACCGTTGGCAAGAATTAATCAACTAACAAGAATTATTTATGAAAGTGAATTTAACTTTGATAATTTTGTAATTCTTCCTAGTGTCAGTAATGTCATTAAAACAGAAATTACCTCTGATGCAGCCACTTGTCCGCAATGTCAACAAGAAATATTCAACCCCTTTAGGCGCTATTATCGCTATCCCTTTACTAACTGTACTCATTGCGGTCCTCGCCTAAGTATTATTCGTGCCATTCCTTACGACAGATGCAATACCAGTATGTCTGCGTTTGCGATATGTTCAGAATGTGCAAAGGAATACCACGATGTCGAAAACCGCCGTTTTCACGCCCAACCTGTCGCTTGTCATGCTTGCGGTCCCACAGCTTGGTTAGAACGCGCCGATGGTAAATCGGTTACTGCTTCTATGTTCTCCATGCTAGATGATGTTGATGCCGTTTGTACCCTGTTGCAAAAGGGTGAGATTGTGGCAATTAAAGGGTTAGGTGGTATTCATCTAGCTTGCGATGCAACACAAGAAACTGCTGTAGAAAAACTGCGTCAGCGCAAAAGACGCTATCATAAACCCTTTGCTTTAATGGCGCGAGATATTGAAGTAATTGAACAATATTGTACTGTCAACGCTAAAGAAAAAGAATTATTGACAAGTTCTGCTGCACCAATTGTTTTACTACAGGTAAAAGGAAGAGAGGGAGATGGGAAAAATTTATTCACTCCTAACTACTGTAGAGACGCGATTAATCGCGTCTCTACTCTTCATATTGCATCATCAGTTGCACCAGGGCAAAATACACTCGGTTTCATGCTACCTTATACGCCCTTACATCACTTAATTCTTCGGCGGATGAATCGCCCAATTATTTTAACAAGTGGCAATCTTGCCGATGAACCACAATGTATTGATAATGACGAGGCAAGAGAAAAATTAGGCGCAATCGCTGATTATTTTCTCCTTCACAATCGAGAGATTATTAATCGCGTAGATGATTCAGTTGTACGGGTTGTCGGCGATAAAGTTCAAACAATTCGCCGTGCCAGAGGATATGCACCAGCAGCTATTAGTTTACCACCGGGATTTCACAATCTGCCGCAAATTTTAGCAATGGGCAGTGAGTTAAAAAATGCCTTTTGCCTATTGCGTGAAGGAGAAGCAATTCTCTCTCAACACATAGGAGATTTAGAAAAAGCTGCGGCTTTCAATGCTTACCAAGACACTTTAAATTTATACTTTAATTTATTTCAACATCAACCAGAAGTAATCGCAATTGATAAACATCCTGAATATCTCTCAAGCAAACTTGGTAAAGAACTCGCAGATACAAATCAAATCAAAATTCATCAAATCCAACATCATCACGCGCATATCGCCGCTTGCATGACAGAAAATGGTATTCCTTTAGATTCGCCGCCGGTATTAGGCATTGCTTTAGATGGTTTAGGTTACGGTGATGATGGTACACTCTGGGGCGGAGAATTTCTTTTAGCAGATTACCGTAAATTTCAGCGACTAGCAACATTTAAACCAGTAGCAATGATTGGTGGTGAACAAGCAATTTATCAGCCTTGGCGTAATACCTATGCTCAATTAATAGCTGCTAAACTTTGGGATAATTGCCAACAGCAATATGCTGATTTAGAAATCGTAAAATTTCTGAATAAAAAACCATTAAAATTACTCAATCAACTTATGGAGAAAGGAATTAACTCACCTACAGCTTCCTCAGTGGGGCGGTTGTTCGATGCGGTGGCGGCGGCTATCGGTATTTGCCTTGAAGAATGTAGCTATGAAGGACAAGCTGCGATCGCAATGGAAGCTATAATAGATGTTAGCAGCTTAAATAATTATAAAGAAACCCTAATATATCCTTTTAATTTTATATTTTCAGATAGTATTTATTGTATAGACCCGCGCCCAATGTGGCAAGCCTTGCTCGATGACATACAGCAGCAGATTCCACAAACAGTTATGGCTGCCAAATTTCACAAAGGGTTAGCTAATGCGATTGTGGAAATGGTTAAGCGTCTTTGTCAAGAAAATCTGATTAATCAGGTTGTTCTAACAGGAGGAGTATTTCAAAATTGTATATTGTTAGAGCAAGTTACCAAAGGATTACAAACATTAGAAATAAAAGTACTCACTCACAGTTTAGTTCCAGCTAATGACGGCGGCTTATCTTTAGGACAAGCAGTTATTGCAGCCGCACAATTAATCAATTGTTATTGATAACAAAATTCTCCTCAGTATCATTCTCTCTGCGTTCTCTGCGCCTCTGCGGTAGCCTGCGGCAAGTCACTTTCGCGTCTACGTTTATCTTGACAAATAAAAAAATGTGCTTAGGAATTCCCGGACAAATTATAGAAATTACCAACGTTGACCATAAATTAGCCATAGTTAACATTGGTGGAGTTAAACGTCAAGTAAATATTGCTTGTATCCTAGATGAACAACATCCTCCCGAAGCTTGTATTGGGGATTGGGTGCTAGTGCATGTTGGCTTTGCCATGAATAGAATTAACGAACAAGAAGCAGCAGAAACTTTACAACTCTTCCAAGAATTAGCAGCAGCACAAGCAGGGATTAGTACTTGAATAATAGACTTTTTTTGTCTCACGAGAGTTTAAAACTCACATCTTTCTTTCTTCTTCTTTCTTCCTTCTCTGCGAGACGCTGCGCGTAGCTTGTTCTCCGCAGGAGTACGCGGTTTGTTAAAAAAAACTTTCTCCTACAAAAGCGAAATTAAGTAATACATAAAACTCATTACTCCTCACATCCTATGAAATATGTTGACGAATTCCGCGAACCGGAAAAAGCCGAAGCCATACGCCGGGAAATCGCCAAATTATGCCACCAGCTAGAAAAACCCATCAAAATCATGGAAGTATGCGGCGGACATACCCATTCAATTTTTAAATATGGTATTGAAGAAATTTTACCCGAAGCTATTGAACTAATTCATGGTCCTGGTTGTCCAGTATGCGTTATGCCAAAGGGGAGATTAGATGATGCGATCGCAATCTCCCAAAATCATAACGTCATTTTTGCCACCTTTGGCGACGCAATGCGAGTTCCCGGTTCTAAAACCAGTTTATTGCAAGCTAGGGCACAAGGTGCAGACATCCGTATGGTGTACTCTCCCCTAGATAGCCTGCAAATTGCCAGAGATAACCCCGACAAACAAGTAGTATTCTTCGCCTTAGGCTTTGAAACCACAGCCCCCAGCACCGCCTTCACCATTCTGCAAGCCGCAGCCGAAGAAATTCATAACTTTAGTATGTTTTGCAATCACGTCCTCGTGATTCCCGCCCTCAAAGCACTGCTAGATAATCCCGACTTGCAACTGGATGGATTTGTTGGGCCGGGTCATGTCAGCATGGTAATTGGCACTGACCCTTATGAATTTATTTCCCAACAATATAATAAGCCAATTGTCGTCTCAGGATTTGAACCCTTAGATATTCTCCAATCAATTTGGATGGTATTGCAACAGCTAGTAGAAAATCGTTGTGAAGTTGAAAACCAATATAACCGAATTGTCCAAAAAAGCGGAAACACAGTAGCGCTACAAGCCATAAACAAAGTTTTCGCCGTGCGAGATAGTTTTGATTGGCGCGGCTTAGGTGATATCCCCTATTCAGGATTAAAAATTCAACCTGAATATGCCCAATTTGATGCCGAACTTAAATTTACCATTCCTAATCTTAAAGTAGCCGACCATAAAGCTTGTAAATGTGGAGAAATTCTCAAAGGAGTCTTAAAGCCTTGGGAATGCAAAGTATTCGGTACAGCTTGCACACCAGAAACACCCATTGGTACTTGTATGGTATCATCCGAAGGTGCTTGTGCAGCCTATTACAAATATGGGCGACTCTCAACGATTGCCAAAAGAACAATCGCCCAAAAACCAAAATTAACTCTAACTCAAGAACCTCTCCCCGCCTGCGGCTTCTCCTCAGACTAATACATCTTACAAATACTTTCCGTACCTCTGCGCTTCCCTCTGCGTGCCTTTGCGTTTAAAAAAAGTTATGAATATTTCTCCTACAAACTCAATACAAAATCCTCTATTTAAAAAAATGGAACAAGTCCGCCGTCACCAACGAAAAGTGCAAGATACTCATATAACTCTTGCACATGGCAGTGGTGGTAAAGCCATGCGTTATTTAATAGATGATATCTTCGTCAGCAATTTTGATAACCCAATTCTCTCCCAATTAGAAGACCAAGCCAGCTTTAACTTACTCCCTCTCCTACAACAAGGAGACAGACTCGCATTTACTACAGATTCCTATGTTGTAGACCCGTTATTTTTTCCCGGTAGTGATATAGGAGAATTAGCCGTCAACGGTACAGTTAATGATTTAGCTGTAAGCGGTGCTAAACCCTTATATCTAACTTGTAGTGTAATTTTAGAAGAAGGATTACCTGTAGAAACCTTGCGGCGTGTCGCAGCCAGCATGAAAGAAGCCGCGAAAAAAGCTGGTGTTCAAATTGTCACTGGCGACACAAAAGTTGTACATCGCGGTGCTGCCGATAAACTCTTTATTAATACTGCTGGTATTGGTATTATTCCCGTAGGAATTAGTATTTCCGCCCATAATATTAAACCTGGGGATGCCGTAATAATTAATGGAGAATTAGGCAATCATGGGGCAGCGATTTTAATTGCCCGTGGAGAATTAGTCTTAGAGACTAATATTGAAAGCGACTGTCAGCCATTGCATAGTTTAGTAGAAACTATTCTCCATGTGTGTCCCCAAGTTCATGCCATGCGAGATGCTACACGCGGTGGTTTAGCTACAGTATTAAATGAATTTGCCCTCAGTTCCAATGTGGGAATTCGTCTCTACGAAGAATCTATTCCAGTGCGTGAAGAAGTCAACGGAGTTTGTGAAATTCTCGGTTTAGACCCATTGTATTTAGCTAATGAAGGTAAGTTAGTTGTGGTGGTTCCAAAAGAGAATGCTGACAATATTTTATCAGCTATGAAATCTCACCCAGCAGGTAAAGATGCTTGTATTATCGGCGAAGTTATTACCTCACCCCCAGGTATAGTATTGTTAAAAACAGTTTTTGGTGCTGAAAGGATTGTTGATATGTTAGTAGGCGAACAATTACCAAGAATTTGTTAATAGATTTTATAGTATGCACGAACTTGGAATTACCAAAAATATTGTAGCAATTGTAGCTGAACAGGCCAAAGGCGCAAAAGTCCAGCGAGTTTTATTAGAAATTGGCAAACTTTCAGCCATTATGCCCGACGCTATCCGATTTTGTTTTGATATTTGCACTCAAGATACAGTTTTAGCAGGGGCGACATTAGAAATTTTAGAAATCCCAGGTTTAGCAAAATGTCGCCAATGCGGTGCAGAAATTGCTTTAGATAAACCTTATGGTATCTGTAACTGCGGTAGCGTGCAATTAGATTTAATCACTGGTGAAGAACTGAAAATTAAAGAAATCGAAATAGAGGAATTATGTGTGTAACCTGCGGTTGTTCTGATGATGGCGAAACTAAAATTACCAATCTAGAAACAGGTGAAGCTGAACATAACCATCATCATCATACTCACACTTTACCAGATGGTACTCTCATCACTCATTCCCACAGTCACGACACTCAGATAGAAGCGTCTCAAATTCATGCCAAAATACACAGCACAACGATATCCTTAGAACAAAATATATTGGCCAAGAATAACTTGATAGCTGCCCAAAATCGGGTATGGTTTAAAGGTCGAAATATTCTCGCCTTAAATTTAATGAGTTCTCCCGGTGCAGGGAAAACAACTCTTTTAACTCGCACAATTAATGATTTAAAGCATCAATTATCTATAAGTGTAATTGAAGGCGACCAAGAAACTGCTAACGATGCCAAAAAAATTAAAGAAACAGGCTCTAAAGTCATCCAAATTAACACTGGAACAGGCTGTCATTTAGATGCATCAATGATAGATAGGGGTTTACAACAACTGAATCCGCCGCTCAACTCAATTGTGATGATTGAAAATGTGGGAAATTTGGTTTGTCCAGCCTTATTTGATTTAGGAGAACAGGCAAAAGTCGTGATTCTCTCGGTTACAGAGGGAGAAGATAAGCCGCTAAAATACCCGCATATATTCCGTGCTAGTGACATAATGATTCTCACTAAAACTGATTTGCTACCTTATGTAGATTTTGATGTTCAAAAGTGCATAGAATATGCTAAACAAGTAAATCCCCAAATTCAGATTTTTCAAATTTCTGCAACCACGAGTGCTGGCTTAGAAAATTGGTATGCGTGGCTAACTGCATCGTTATAACAAAAACTCTGCGCCCCTCTGCGCTTTCCTCTGCGTTTAAATTAAAGTCACTGAATATTTCAACACCCCGCACTTTAAAAGTACAGGGTGAAAGACAGCGATAAGGATAAATAAGCTATATTTTGCGTGATTCCCAATTTCTATTTACCTCAAAGCCAATCTCGATAAGCTGATATTTCATTTACGCTGATTTCAAACGGCATCCCTTTGCCAAATGGCGGATAAACGCGAATTTTGCCATTCTTAGCAAACCGCTCCAACCTATTACCCAACTGGGGAATATTGCTGACGATATGCCAGTAAGATAATATGTCAGGGCAGTCAATAATTAATGTTAGGATGCTAGCATTTGTTGTGAGATACCACTGACAATTAGATAACAGTACTCGCGTAATGCGATCGCAGGCTAGATAAAAGCATCTGCCAGTAGACTGTTCTAGCTCCATCTGCAACATTCCATCCTGTTTCGTTACCTCAGTTGGAGGTAAATCATCGGGAGGAAGCAGATATAGTTTAGAAGACATAATTTCGCACCTCTTGGTTGTAGCGCGTCAAACTCTCCAGGTTTTTTTGCATATCAGAAGACGAGGGTTTGAGTGCTAGCGTACCTAAATTTAATTCGTCTTGAAATTTCTTGATTCTGTCTCGACAAGTCTCCACATCACCGATAATTGAGTTCTCAATCAAATAGTCTTCGTCAAAACAAATGTTTGTGCGATCAAATGGTTTTTGGTTGGGATTCGCACTATTCTGCAATATTTCAGCCGAATTAGCTTTCATTTTCTGGCTAAATTTGCGAATGAAAGGTAACGCCTCACTCACTGCCTCATCAGATGTTTTGCCAACAAAAAAGAAGCGTGCCAGCACAAAGTTTTCCGCATCACTAGAATTTAAAGCTCGATATTTGGCAACAGTATCCTTCAATCTCTCTAGGGAAAATGGCGGGCCACCCATCAAGCTGAAGGAATGTTTAGCGGCCAACTCGATGCCGTCATCACCGCCAGTAGCAACATACACTGGTATTTTACTCTGCAATGGTTTTGGGTAAATTGTCAGGCGATCGCATTGATAATATTGCCCATTAAATGATACATCAGTTTCATATAAAAGCTTTTGAATCAATGCGATCGCCTCTAGCATCTTGGGACGGGATTCACTTGGTAATGTCCCAAAATGCTTATTTTGTTCGGGAAAGGGGCCGCCTTTAGCAACTCCAAATAATAATCGTCCATTGCACAAGTTATCCAAAGTGGCAACATCTTCCGCCACCCGAATCGGGTTATGGAATGGCAGTAGCACCGCCGCCGTGCCTAATTGGATAGTTGAAGTCAATCCCGCCAAGTGTGCCATTAACACCAACATGGACGGGCTGAGATTGGATTCACTAAAATGATGTTCACTTACCCAGGCTTCTTCAAAACCTAAGCTTTCCGCCTGTTTTACCAGCGCGACTTGCTCAAAGATGGCACGACGAGCATCTTGGTGATAATTATCGTAATTGCAGAAAATTCCAGTTTTCATTACTTGCGTTGATACTTTGTACTCACCGTAGGTGCTGGCTATTCTAGTGGTCTATCGCATTTGATAGGTTTGTAGTGAGGACTTTAGTCCTCAAATATTTAAGCACTAAAGTGCTTACTACAAACTCAATTAATCCGATGAATCATTAACTTGCAACCCACTGCAACTCCAACCATAGGCGTGGGTTGTTCTGTTTCACCTTCGACATCGGATCGCGTAACAATCGCTTGGCATTCATGCAGACTACCTGCATTAGACCCATGTTGTCTGCTACTTCTCGGAGTATTTCTTTTTGAGCTTGCACACAGGAAATCATTTCGTCAGAGCAATAAATTCCTATATATTGCAAGCGTCTGGCAGGTCGTCCCCAAAAACAGGTGATGACTTTCACATAACACCCATCCAGCAATTCCCCAACTTGCGGGTAGTAATGGTTGACGACTCTTGTGAATTCTTTGGCTAAGATATCTTCAGCAATCATTGGAACTGATATTTCTGTAGCGTCCATCACGCTATTTAATATAACATAAATTTGTCAGTTAAATATGACAAAATAGACTATAAAACTTAAATAAAATATTAAATAAAAAAAGAGGTGTACCTTATCTGGTATTACCTCAGATTTGCCTAAAGCATCTTTATTTTGAATGAAATATCAAAGCTTAGAATACCCCTATGGCGAATAGAATTTGTAGCTATACAGACTTGTATTGAGCGGAGTCGAAATACAAAACCCACCTCCGTGGGTTTCAAATTTCTGGAGTCCGCGCCGCCGCGATTTCTAATTGCCAAGTATATTTGCTTTGGAATTTTTAATTATTATTATCGAGCATTGCGTTCACAAACTAAGACCTCTGCTACGATATCCGGCACATTTATTAAATCCGTAAATCCTTCCGAACCACCCATCGGTGAAATAAATGTATAGTTTGGGTCACAGACTCCATTGTCATATACTTGAAGAAACCACCTATCTGGAAATCCTTCTATACCTAATTCCACAGTGTACCAACTATCGCCAATCAGACGCGAGTTAAAGATTGTAAACCACTCTCTGTTTTCTTCTGAAATATTCCAGTCTGCCATCAGCAGTTCTAAAGCTATTTGTCCCGCATCCGTTGAAGTCAACAGCATTTTTACTCCTTATTTGCAACTTCAGGATTTGCAACTTCAGTATTGGGAACTTCCGGGTATAAACCCAGTTCTTTAGCTAGCTCACGCGCCACAAAAAATAAAAATTTGGCACCATCTTGATTGCCTTCATGGGCAAACATAGTTGCTACTTGTAACATTGTTTGTACTAAACCAGAATCAATCAATTCTGGCTTAGATTCTAAAATTTCTGGTTCATGACCATTGGGACATTTAAGTAACTCATCAATCAGATTAAAATATAGCTGTTCGCGTTGTTCTGTCATGGTACTTTTGGTGATTTGAGTAAGTAAATTGTGAATTCGTTACTGTTCGATACTTTGCCGCCACAGTCTTTCCAACATTTCAACTTGTTCTTTTAAAACAGCCGCACGATGAACAAGATATCTGTCATAAAAGAGAATCCCTAACCCAATACAAATAGGGGTTAACAAGAAGAACCATTGTAGGATAGTGGCAAATTTATATTGTTCAGTAACAGTCAGCATTTGATCAACCACATTACGGTCAGAGGATTGGATGCTAGTCTGAGAGGAATGTGTACCCTCTGTCTGGGGAGCCAAGGCCGGAGAATTTGTACTAATATTGTTAACTTCCGAAGCTAAATTCTGGGATTTTACTAACTCCAGATGTCGCTCCCAAATTATCCCAAATACTACTAGTCCTGGAGAAAGCATTACTAAGGTAACTACGCAAACTGTGAGAACATTTAAAAGTTTGGCTTTCATCGTGGCTCTCCCTTGCTAGGTAGTATGCACCCAGAAAGAAAATATCTTTTGCTGTTTATCTAAAGTAGATATATATTTCTACCTCTCAAACAGTTTTGATATTAAAATATGTGTAATTGGTAATTTTTAAAATCGTTGGTTGTCAGTTATTTTCCTAATTACTACTGACCACTAACCACTGAAAAGTTACCAACCTTTTCGTAAAACATAGGATTATTCAGTCAGAAATAACGCATTCAGATTCAAAGAATGTCGTTTCATCCTACTTTCAAAAGAGAGATTAAGAAGTCCCCCCTAGTTCACTAAGCTTTCGCTCAGGAATGTTGGGGGGTAGAGGGGAATCTCTGCGTAAATCCTATACGATTTATATCAGCCCCTCTCCACAAAACAGTTTACCTCAGCCCCGTTAAGATTATTAAATTCATTAGAATAGTACTCAAAGCTTGTAATCCTCACCTGATAAGTCTTATAAAAATTTATTGGGGTATGGGTGCTAGTGTTTTTGGGACGGGGTTCTAGTATTTCTGAGATGGGGTTCTGGTATTTCTGTACTCAACCTCAAAGCAATCTAGGCAATGGTTAAGGACTGTTTTTGAAGCAATTTTGGCAAACAAAAACTGCACTCAAAATCAAATATCAATGTCTTTTGATCAAGATAGACTAATAAATTAGGAAAAACAATTAAATTTTTTGAAACTAAATTGCATTTCCATCACAAATAGCAGATATTGCCCTCTGCCTTGATTTGGTAAAAATTATGCATATATACAGAATTGAACTAACGAATCTCAGCCCAAGAGACAATAATCAACAATTTCCGATGGTAAAATATAAGTATGGCAAGCTAAACCTCTGCTGAAGTGATAATCAATGGGAATATCTGATAAAAGTTCTTCCTAAACTTTCATATTTTGTGGTTTAGTTAGAATACATAGTATATGCACTCATTGATACTAAACTACAAATTAAATACACAAAAGCTTATTGTTAGAAGTAAATACTCTGTACTAAGTTTTAGGATTTTAGGAGTTAAATAATGCGGATTGCTCAAGACGTAACAGAACTTATCGGACGAACTCCTTTAGTTCAACTGAACAAAATTCCTCAAGCTGAGGGAGTAGTAGCAAGGATAGTTGTCAAATTAGAAGGCATGAACCCAGCAGCTTCGGTGAAAGACCGGATTGGGTTAAGTATGGTACTCTCAGCAGAAGCTGCTGGCTCAATTTTCCCTGGAAAGACGATTTTAGTTGAGCCGACTTCCGGTAATACAGGAATTGCTCTAGCGATGGTAGCAGCAGCGCGTGGCTACCGTTTGATTTTGACAATGCCAGAGACAATGAGCCAAGAACGACGCGCTATGCTTAGAGCTTATGGTGCGTCTTTAGAGTTGACACCAGGCACTGAGGGAATGCGGGGAGCAATTCGCAAAGCTGAAGAAATTGTGGCTAATACTCCCAATGCTTTCATGCTGCAACAGTTCCGCAACCCTGCCAATCCCAAAGTTCACCAGGAAACCACCGCAGAAGAAATTTGGGCTGATACAGACGGGGAAGTGGATATTGTGATTGCTGGGGTAGGTACTGGTGGGACGATTACTGGGATTGCAGAAGTACTCAAACAACGCAAGCCGACTTTTAAAGCGATCGCAGTTGAACCCAGCAACAGCCCAGTTCTCTCAGGTGGTGAAGCCGGTCCACATAAAATTCAAGGTATTGGCGCCGGATTTATCCCCGATGTTCTCCGTTTGGAATTGGTTGACGAAGTAATTAGAGTCAGCGATGAACAAGCGATCGCTTATGGACGCCGTTTGGCAAAAGAAGAAGGCTTATTGTCTGGGATATCCTCTGGTGCAGCTTTGTGCGCCGCAATTCAAGTAGGTAAACGTCCAGAAAATGCTGGACGTTTAATTGTGATGATTCAGCCTTCCTTTGGTGAACGTTACCTCAGCACACCCATGTTTCAAGATTTGTCTTTAGAAACTGCTGGCGTCCGTTAAGGAGAATAGGGAGAGATGAGGGAGCTTTTTGAAATATTACCTCTCCTCATCCCCCTATAGCCCACTAATGTTTACAGCCACCTTCCTTATGGTGATGTTCATGACTCTTAACATGACCGTGAGAGCAGTTTTGCAAATCTTGCTTCATCAGATTTTCGCTGATTTCTTGCAAGGATTCGTCCACAGGCTTTAAGCCAATCCAAGCATCAATCTTTTTTGCATCAAATCCTACCTCGCGGCGTTCGCCTATTTCTAACAAAGGACGGCGAATTAACAGTGGTTCTCTTAGCATTAGCCCCAAAGCGGTATCTGCATCAATTTTTTCAGGAACCACCTCACCAGATTTTATCTTGGGGGAGGAAGGATTAAACCATTCGGCTACGGGGCGATCGCCAAAAAATGAACGCAACCGCTCAACTGTCCAAGGTTCTGTTAGCAGGTCGTATGGTATCACCTCATGACCAGCAGCTGTGAGCAAAACTTTTTGCTTAGTACCACCTTTACAGCCTGGTTTGCTATAAAAAATTACTCTTGCCATTTAACTATCTCCTAATTACTCAATTGTTTGTAATTGGTGCTTTAACGCTAAAGCACCAACTACGAGCCGATGAAATTAATCCTGAGGATTCCCAATTAAAAATTCCTAGACTTATGGGTAACTGAGTCAAACTCAAATCTCTGTTTTGGATCAGTTTCGCCGTAGACATTAAAAGTCACAGTTGGTTCATCACCCACTGCTTCTACACTGTGAATTGCATCGGGAGTGAAGCTAATAATATCCCCTGGAAATAGAGTTACCTCTCCCGTCGGTTCAATTTTTTCCTGAAAATCTGGGCTATGGGTGCGTTGCCAAAAAGTATTTTTTTCTTGACCTTTTAACACCGCCACTATTCCCCACGTCCCATGATTATGAATAGTTGATCGGGTTCCCGGTGCAAATGTTACTGTTTGCACCGTCAACGGAAAACCCAATTCTTCGTATAGGAGTAAAACAGAGGTTCCGGTTTTAGGCGAAGGCTCTAAATATTGACTTCCCACCCAGTAGGAATTTACAATCAATCGCCTTACTAACATTCGGATTTCTGGCAGACGACTGGCTTGATCATCCCCATTATTAAGAACATCTTCTAGTTCAGTTAAAAACCGATAAAGACGATAATTCTCTCTCAATAAATCCCATGCTCTCACAGATTTACAGGCTTGATACTGACCATCCCCTGTTACGAGCAAATCCCTACCTTTCATACCTTTTAAATTGATAGGGAATAAGATTGGAGCACAATCAACTGAGAGATATTAGGAATACTGCTCAGATGAACTTGATTAGGTACGGTGACAGCAGGGAAGATCGGGTTACTATTAGTAGCCGCTCCCCAGAGAGAGTTAGAGGAATATGATCTAGTAGATAACAAATTGTTCATGATGTTCACCTTGATTCTTGAGTAATTAATCATCTTCTTCTGCTGGACGTGTCAAAATATCCAGGAGAATCCCGGCACCAAAATCATTCTTTTCGTCTATCTCTTTGACTTTGGTGCTGATTTCTTTTGCTTGCTCTATCGCTCCTAACTTTGCTAGTACCAATCCAGAAGCGGCATAAGCATTCAAGTACAATCGAATTTGTGGGTCTTCTTTGCGATTGACTAATATAGGCTTCAGTTGCTCCCAGTCATCAGGAAATTTTTCTGCTTCTTTAATTTTATCTAATAATTTGACTGTTGTTTGCCAAGCAAGAGAATAATTATTTTTATAATAGAAAAATCTATATGCTGCTACCAAGACATCTGTATTTTCACCAGTTTGGTCTAAAGCCTGTTGAATATATTTTTCCGATTCTGATGTATTTTCCCAGGTTTGTGCAGCTAAAATTAATAAACTTTTGATGTCATCTGGAACCTGGAACCATGAGAATTTGTGGGGATCAAGTTGCATAATAAATTTATTGGGGAGTGGGCAATGGGGAGTAGGGGGTAGGAATATTGACCACTCCCCACTCACTTTTAAAACAAAGTCAGAACGTACACTAAGGTAAATAAAACAATCCAGATAATGTCTACGAAGTGCCAGTAAATTTCTGTCATTTCGATGAAAGTATGATTTGTTGCAGAATATTCATCGGGATGACGCGATCGCCACAATACACGTAATATCAATAACAGTCCCACAAAAACGTGCAAACCGTGGAACCCTGTCATGAGATAAAAGCAGTTGGCGAAGACGTTGCTAGTCAGTCCGTATCCTAAGGTTGAATACTCATAAACCTGACCACCTAAGAAAATTGCTCCCATGATTGCAGTAATTGCATACCACAGTTGCATTCCCTTGACGTTATTCTTTTTAATCGCCGTATCTCCGAAGTGAATCACGAAACTACTAGACACCAAAATAATGGTGTTAATCGTCGGCACAAGTAATTCTACTTCACTTCCTTCTGGAGGCCAAACGGCTGTAGTACCTCGGAAAAACAAATAAGTGGCAAAAAATCCTCCAAACATCAGGGATTCAGAGGCGAGAAACGTCAACAGTCCCCAAACTCTTAAATCTGGATGTTCTTCGTGTTCTGCACTGTGATCTTCGCTTGTCGTTGTAGCTATAGTCATAGATTTTTTGACAATATTATCTGCTGCGTCTGTTGTGGAGAATGAATGAAGTCTTTTTTAAACGCAAAGGAACGCAAAGTAAACGCAAAGGTACGCAGAGTTTTACCTCAGTTCGTAGCGAATGGACTCAAACAAACTTTGCGCTCCTCTGCGCTTACCTCTGCGCTCCTTTGCGTTTAAACTTAAACCCTCAATTCGCCACGAATTTACGAAACTGTCTACTAAGCACTAACTTCCGGCGTTGCAGATGGCTGTATTTCAGTGCTATGACCATGACCGTAGTCATAAGGCCCATGAGTGACAACCGGCAACACTTCCCAGTTTTCAATTGCGGGTGGTGAACTAGTTGTCCATTCTAAAGTCAAAGCTTGCCAAGGATTATCACCAGCCAAAGGCCCCTTCAGCCAACTGTAAATCATGTTGATGGCAAAAGGAATTACTGATATCCCCAAAACAAATGAACCAAAGGTACAAATCTGATTGAGGTCGATAAATTGGGGGTCATACATTGCCACTCGTCGGGGCATTCCTTTTAAACCCAACTCGTGCATGGGTAAAAAGGTCAGATTAGTGCCGATGAAAGTAAGGGCAAAATGAACGCGTCCCCAGGTTTCATTTAGCATTCTTCCGGTCATTTTGGGGAACCAGTGATAAATACCGGCGTAGATGCCAAACACGGAACCGCCAAACAGAACGTAGTGAAAATGTCCGACAACATAATATGTGTCGTGGACGTGAACATCAAAGGGGGCTGTTCCCATCGTCACACCGCTTAAGCCGCCCATGACAAACATCGACAACAAACCAATGGCAAAAAGCATCGCACTGGTGAAGCGGATTTTACCACCCCAGAGGGTCGCAACCCAGGCGAAAATCTTCACGCCAGTCGGAACTGCAACTATGAGCGTAGAGATAGTGAAGAACATCCGCATCCAACCGGGTGTACCACTGGTAAACATGTGGTGTACCCAGACGAACAAACCCACAACGCAGATTGCTACACTAGAATAAGCGATCGCTTTATAACCAAAGATGGGCTTGCGGGAGTGAACTGGAATTACCTCCGACATGATGCCGAAGATGGGCAGAATCATTAAATATACTGCAGGGTGGGAATAAAACCAGAATAAGTGTTGATAAATTACAACGTTACCGCCTGCATCTGGTTTAAAGAAGGAGGTGCCAAAGTTGAGGTCAAACAACAGCAGAACTAAACCGGCTGCTAATACAGGTGTAGAGAGAAGCGCCAACAGGGAGGTTGCCAAGATTGCCCAGCAAAACAGGGGTACTTGATCCCATTTCATGCTGGGAACCTTCATCATCAAAATGGTGATCACAAAGTTCAGCGAACCCAAAATTGAAGAAGTTCCCACCAAAACGATCGCCAGTATCCACATAGTTTGAGCGATGGGTGCTGTCACCAAACTCAATGGTGGGTAAGCTGTCCAACCAGATTGCGAACCGCCAAAAATGAAACTACCTAATATCAGCGCTCCTGCTGGTGGATTTAACCAAAAAGCGATCGCGTTCAGCTTCGGGAAAGCCATATCCCTAGCACCAACCATCAATGGCACCAAATAGTTACCAAATCCCCCAATAGCGCTAGGGACAATCCACAGGAAGATCATGATCGTCCCGTGATTGGTCATGAAAGCGTTATACAGATTGGGGTCGAGGAAGTCTGCATCTGGTGTTGCTAATTCGACACGCAGAGCAACAGCCATCAGTCCACCGATGAGATAGAATACAAACGCTGTCACTAGGTATTGAATACCAATAACCTTGTGGTCAACATTAAATGTAAAATAGTCCTGCCATTTCCACGCCTGCGGATGGGAGGTGTGGCCAGCCACCATTTTCGGTTTATTTTCTTCTGGTGGAGTATTCCGGGGAAATTCTACCTGCGTCATATTTTTTACCACTATGCGGAGTCCAGGGTCAAACGTCCAAAGTAATTACAGCAGTTTTCAAATGAATAGACCTCTCTCCAAACCTCTCTCCTTGAAGGAGAGAGGCTTTGAATTTTCCCCTTCCCTATTAGGGAAGAGGGTAGGGGTTTAGGTCTTTTTTTTGTAGTCTACTCAACTAAAAATCCCTGTAAATGTGACTCTTGACTAATGACTAATGACCAATGACCAATGACTAATGACTAATGACCAATGACTTTAGAGTTGCTGCACTAATTCCCAGATCATGGGTATGGGGCGCGAGAAACTCTGATGTTGATAAGTCGGCTGGATTAATTGCAACGACTTGATTTAGGTTTTGCTGTTGAGCAATTTGATTTTCTGTCCGCCAGCTATTATATTCTTCTGGTGTGTGGACAATTACCTGTGTCCGCATTGAACCGTGATAACCACCGCATAACTCAGCACAAACTACGGGATATGTACCTGGTTTGGTGGCGACAAATCGTAGTTCGGTAGGGATACCGGGAAGTGCATCTTGTTTCAGGCGGAAATTTGGCACCCAGAATGAGTGAATTACATCTTGTGCTGAAAGGTTGAGTTGGACATCAGCACCGACGGGTATGTGCAATTCCCCAGAGGTAATGCCACTATCGGGATAATTAAATATCCAGGCGTACTGTATGCCTTTGACATCAACAACTAAATCGGCTGGTTTGTTTAGGGTTTGAGGAGATGCACCGATGCCAATTGTCGGGGCAATTGTTGGGGCAGTTGTTGCTTGGGAGGTATTGCTTAATGTAGCCGCGATAGCGGTTCCCGGCATCTGAGCAACATGTGCTGCTGAATGAGGATGACCCGCAGGATCAAAGCCTCCCATTCGGTTAAAAACATCTACACTGTAGATGCCCAAGAGGAGGACAATCACTGTTGGGATTGCTGTCCAAAAGACTTCTAAGGGAACGTTGCCTTCCACTCTCACGCCATCGGTATCGTCACCCGGACGGCGACGAAACTGAATCAAAAAAACTACAATTGTTCCTTCTACCACTAAGAAGAGTGCGATCGCAATGGTAAACATGACGTTAAAAAAACCGTCTACCAAAGGCGCTTGTAACGATGCTTGCACCGGCATGAGAGTGTGGTTTTGACCAATCCAAATGCTGATTGCTGTAACTACTATCCCAGCAACCAGAGTCCATAGTGAAACAGGAACTTGTTGCATACATGCTACCTGCTTTGTAAACCGTCTTTAAACGTGTGATTTTCTAGCAATTGGGAATTGAGCATTGTTATCTATTCCCTACTCTCCATTCCCCATTCCCTTTTCACTTATTAACTTTCTAACGTGCAGCCATAAAAAATGGGGGAAACTTCCAGATTTTTTCCATATCTTTCCCCCATAAAATTACAAATTATATTTCAACTCCTATGACAAAGTTAGCCCCCTGCTTTCAGAAAAGCTAGTTGTTCCAAGAGGGCACTGTTAGACTCAGGGCTATTTTGTTCTAGACATAAACCGCCCAGAACTAAAGTTCCTCTCTTATAGCTAAAGTCCGTTAAAACGGACTATAATCTTTTCTCATTCGTCTAAAGACGAATAAGTACTATTAGACTCAGAATAAATTCTGAGGCAGGCTAGATGAGAATAAAATAGCACTGTTGTTAGACCTAATATTGATTAGGCTATATTAGCAGCAAGTTTAAATTTGTTAATAGCTAACAATTTGCGATTTACGGATTTGTTTACTGTGAACTTTTTATTAGTTCTAGTAAATATTTAGTCTTCCCCTCAAGTTACCTTGCCTAGCGCATTTGCACTTTCTACAAACAGTGCCCCTTGAATGAACAACAATTTTGACTAACTCCAAAAACCTTAATTGTTTAATGCAACATGGGTGTAGCAGTTCTTGGGACAAATCCGTGAACACGCTTCACAACCAATGCAGTTATCAGGAGAAGTAACTGCCATTACTTTCCGTTCAACTTCTTCATCATCTTCATCTTCTACAAATTCGCCTTCTTCATTGAGCGCCTTCAAACCTAGCACATTGTATCCGCATACTTTAACGCATCTGCCACAGCCGATACATTTATCCTTGTCGATTTCCTGAGCAAATTTTGGTGTCCAAGTCTTACCGCCAAATGTCAAGCCTGTTAGTTGTGCCATGAATAAATCCTCAGCAATTTTGCCTGTCAATCTGTTTGTGCATTAATCATCATATTATCCTAATATTTTATTTTATTGGTATTCAAAAATTACTTTTATCTCATCAAATTTCGATGACTTTGAACACAATGCAAAATTATTTTTATTTCAATTTATAGATGAAAATTATTACTAATAATATGTTTTGCTTGTTCCCATGCTCTGCACGGGAATGCATTCATTGAGTCTCTGACTCAAATCTAACTCAAGGCAGCAGCCCCTAATCAGCCATTCCCATGCAGAGCATAGAAAGAGAGAAGGAAAAATTGGGGATAAAGCCTCGTGTAGATGCAGTTTTATTATTTCCCGCAAATGCAACTATATCTATAACAGTGATGATATTCTTTTTCAAATATAATTAGGTTTAGGCAAATAAATATAGACGAATAGTATATATATACAAAATTAGATGTTCATTAGTTACAATTTCATATATGCAATATGTATTTTATCAAGCAACAATTTTCAATTTAGCTGTGATTAAAGTATTTAGAGAAATCTTGACAAAATAAATATTATCTTGTCAAATAAAGAAACATAATGAATTTATGAAGTAACTGTAAAGTTTGTGGCAGAATATTATCATGCATTAAATATTAAAATTATTAACAAATCAGATTAAGTCTAATTACAATCGGCTTAAATTTTTCATAAAAAGAGTTTGGGTAAGGTTTTATGGTCAAATCTAAAATGTTCATTAATTACCTAATAAAATAAATGTTAAGATTTTTTTCTAAGCTCAGTACGAACAAATTAATCATTTTTTTCATGAAATGTATAGTTAATAAGAAGTTTTCTTAGGCTCAGTTTTAAAGCCTTAAATATCTTCCAATTGGATGCGAAATCAAAATATGGATGTGGGGAGTGAGTGTGGTGAGAAAAGATGATTCTCGCCAGAAAGATAATGTGGTAGCGAGTCATGAATAAACAGGACTCATCCAGGGGAGACCTGAGACAGACATCTCAACGATTAGAGTGGGAAAAGAGCCTTATGCCTTATACAATTCCTAACAACAGTTGCGTTGGATGTGACAACTGCCGCCCCCAATGTCCTACGGGTGCAATCAAAATAGAGGACAATGAATACTGGGTTGATCCTGGTCTTTGTAATAATTGTGAGGGCTATTATCCAGAGCCGCAATGTGTAATCGCTTGTCCAACTAATTCTCCGATTCCTTGGCAGGCGAAAAAGGGGAGATGCAAAGTTGAACCGAGAGATGCTACTAGCTTAGACTTGTTTTCTAACGGCAAGAATAACCCATTTGCTTCAGCGATCGCAATTTGGGAAGCTTGTAATGTATTGGCGCAACGCACATCCCTACATTGGGAAACTGATGAAGACGGCTATTTATGTTACAGCCGACAAGTCAACCAAGGTCGAGGTGCGATCGCCTTTCACATCCAAGATCCATTCAAAGTTAACGACAAGGCGACAGATTTGGCAGCAATTGAGGGGCTTGACATCAGAGCTGCTTGCATACATCTGATTTTTGCAGCTTATGCCACAGCCTTAGATCAACCTTGCGAACAAGAATTTGCGATCGATGAACGACAAATCGAGAAATATTTGGGGATGGAAAAACGCAAAGATTTGAGCAAAGCTGCCAAGCTAGCTTTAATGAAAAATATCGTTCAGCAAGCTTGCTCACTGATTATCTCCATTGATTGGCCTCAACAAGGTCGAATTAACGGATTCTCTATTACAGGCAGCCGCTTATGGCACTTAGTAGATATTCAACACCACTTTCAAGAAGACAATCTTGGATGCAAATATCTTATTGGGTTAACTTTTAAAGTAAAAGCAGGCTTATGGGCAAAATATTTCTTAAACAAACAAGCATGTAAAGAGCGAACCGCATTCTATCAATACGGCAGTCTTCCTAAAACGCTGTTAACCACAGTCATGAGTATTTGGCAGCAACATGAAGGCGCAGTCCGACTAATGCTGTGGTTGCTGTTTAAAACCAAAATGGGCAAAGAACAACGCATCACCATTCCTACCTTGCTGCGTATTGCTTACGGTGAAGAAAAAGTTGCCCTTGCATCCAGACAACGGGAAGAACGCAAACGTCTGCTGCGAACTTTTGAAAGCGATTTGGAAATTCTCCATCATTATGGAATGAAACCACTTTTCGATCCAGTTACCTATCCATTAGAAATTCAACCTTTGTGGGCGAAATTAGTTGATCTTCCCGAAGATCCAGATGAAGCATTAGAATTTTGGACTAATGACGGTGGTGCTGAAACTCGCCTCACAGACACAGGTCCCCGTGGGAAGTGGAATCTGCTAATGAATGCGCGAATTTTGGCTTTTGAACTCCCACCAGAATGGGAACAGCAAATCTCAGAATCGGAAAAAAAGAAAACAAGAACTGCTAAAGCCAAAAGAAAGCCTAAAACTACAAACGATTTACTAGGTGAACAGATTTTGCAAGCGCGAAAAAATTTGAATCTTTCTCAAAGAGAGTTGGCAAAACTCACAGGTAAAAGTCAAAGCTGGATTCGAGATATCGAAAATGGTCGTTTAAAAGCCAAATTAGAAGACCAAATACTGTTACGGAAAGTCTTAAATATGGCTTCATCTTAATTTTGGATTTGGAATTTAGAACTTTAACGCAAAAGGGCGCAAAGGGAAGCGCAGAGGGGCGCAGAGATTTTATTACGAATTTATGCAATGTTGTACTAAATATAGCATTTCATTAATTCATAGCTAAATTTGGCAATACTTTGCGCTTCCCTTTGCGTGATGGCAGTCGCTACAACGGGGAGCCACTGCGGTGGACGGGTTCCCCGGCATAAAGCAAGTGGCGTGGGAACCCCCGCAACGCGCTGCCTCCCCTCTGCGTTTAAAAAATCTCCACTTTTATGTACTATAACTCATTACCTTACTAGAGGTAGGCCAGAGACTACCTACAGCATATTTAGTAACTACTAACTCTTGTGTAGCATTGCATGAACTCTTCAATTGTTGAGTCTTTGTTTCATCTTTCACAAGTTTAGCCTGATAAGTGTAGAGAGAACCAGAAGGCTTTTCAAAACTTAGTTCAGCGAGAATAGTATTATTGTCTAAACTTTGCTCCAAAATTTTGCCTGCAACTTTGTAGTTAAACCAATCCCATCCGTTCTGGAGGATTAGTTCTCTTTCCAAAATCTGAAGTGCAGCAGGCAGAATTCCCCAGCCTCGATAGACTTTATTTAAGCATTGAATATCACCAGTACGGTTCAGAATTGATCTGAATGAATCTTGATCGAGAACACCATAATATCTTCCTTCTGGCAAGTCTATAACTGTTGGTGCAAACCGATGTCCTCCAAAGTGTGATGATTTCCAAATTCGCACATTATCCAAGCATAAATCAGCAGTAGTCGCTGTTACTTTGAAGTAAAAGGGAGCGCCATATCTGGCACAACACTTATCATGGCTACCGTGGGTACACACTAAAATATCTCTAGTTGTACTAGTTTCCACCTCAAAATTAGCACTGATACCCGATAAACATTTTTGGACAACTGCTGCTACTTGCTCAATATTTCCTAGTTTAAACTCTTGCTTGCAGAAACCATTACTTAGTCCTTCTTTTCTTTGATAAATTAAAAGCGTAGTCTGGTTGACTTTGTGTGATAGATCATTAGCAATTAACAGGAATATAATTGGTAGTTTAGCACGCTTGACTTCTTGTACTAAAATCCTCAAATTCTCTGGCACCCACTTGGAACTAAAGGCTTCTGATGTCCAAGGTAGAGGACACTCAACTAAAATATAGGTTTGGTAATTGGTGGCACTACCAATAACATCTTCTCCTGCTTGCCGCGAATAGTCAGAACAAAAAACAGTATTCATCTAGCTATACTCATTAGCGTATTTTATGGACGAAAGGTATTAGAAACTACAATTGTGTTTTTAACTACAATATCCTTAATTCAAGGAGATAAAAAAGAACAATATGTATTTCGCAGTTCAAACTAACTAGCCATTTTAGAACATCGTTTTTGATCAACCTCTTCCTCGTTAATAAATTCTCCCCAATAGAGATAAATAGTGTCAAGAGATATTTTTTCCTAGTAGTGGAATTAATTTTGTATCGAGTTTTATTGTTATCTAGTATTTCATAAATTTTCACTTGCTGAAACTCGGATTTTCTGAAGTTGTTTTTTTTGGCAAAATCAAATATATTAAACTTTGTGCGTAGATGCATACTACTAGGTCGAAGCTAGCTACACCCAGCGCGTTGCCCTGAGCTTGCCGAAGGGTCTGGTAGAGAAGCAGCTTGTTGTCAGACATCGCTTGGAGAGTAACAGGCGATTAACTTGCTGGCAATGTCGATGTCGCTGATATTACAATTAAAAATATTACTAGCAGCAAGATACTTATTTAAAGTTTTCCTAAAATTATCTACATAACTAGTTACAAATCCTATTTTTATAGATAAAGATATAATCCTGTGTCGTTATTCTGAGGAATATATTCCTCAAGGTAGATGCGTCAACATTTAACCAACAGTATAAGCTTGCCAAAGCCTATACTGTTTTAAGACTTATTCCACACTATTTGCTTTTAATGTATCTATGGATATCTAAATCATATTGCAAATTATTCTCAATTATCTAAGAATAAATAAAAATAATTAAATCAGGGGTAAATGCTTTACTGCCCCTTAGTCCATGCGGGATAAGTTAATGATCAAAACTAGTGACTAATTATTAACAGCGTCACTGACATCAACATTAACAAACCTGATATTTAGCTTTTTACCTAATCTAACTTTCTGAACCTCATGTCAGAGTTTGATCATAGGCATCTGCCTTGACTGTAGCTGAAGTCAATAATAAATGCAAGTATTTGATAATCTTTATTAATCCTTTACAATTTATAACTTTCAGGAGGTTGGTTAAATCAAGGTTAACCGCATTTTATAATGGAGACAACTGACTCTAACAAGCATTGATACTTTGAATATAATAGATAAAGTTTTGTAATTGTGACAAATTGTTGTCAGTAGGGTAGCAGAGCTGTGTGCGCCTACTAATCCAAATATCTGTGGCTATGGCGATCGCATATTTCTATTTCCATGCAGAATTGAATTATTTTTTACCACGACATCATCAGCAGGTAAGAATCTCTCATTTTTTTGAGGAGAAAGCCTCAATTAAGGACATAATTCAGTCGTTGGGTGTGCCTCATCCAGAAGTTGATTTGCTCAATGTGAATGGTGAATATGTAAATTTTTCTTACATTGTTTCGGATGGAGATACTATTAATGTTTATCCAATTTCAGCTAGGAGTGTTATTATACCAAGCGTTTCTGTTCTCCGAAAACCGCTTAGTATTATCCGCTTTGTTTTAGATATTCATTTGGGCAAGCTAGCGACATCTCTACGACTTTTAGGTTTTGATACTTTATACCGCAATGACTACGAGGATGAGAAATTAGCCCAAATATCCTCCAATCAAGCGCGGATTCTCTTGACTCGTGATAAAGGTCTACTGATGCGTAGTTTGGTAACGCATGGGTATTACGTTAGAAACACTAACCCTCAACAACAAATCATAGAAGTACTGCAACGATTTGACTTATTTCAATTAATCTCACCATTTAAACGGTGTTTGCGTTGCAATGGATTATTAGAACCTGTAGATAAGCAATCCATCATTGATCAAGTGCCAGAAAAGGTGCGATGCCTACGGCGGCAAGCTACGCAGATTGATCAATTCCAGCGTTGTCCAGACTGCGATCGCATTTATTGGAAAGGTTCGCATTATGAACGATTACAACAGTTTATTGATGGAGTAGTTAACTCACAAACAGATGAGTAAGTTAGGAATAAGAATTAAATAACATCCAATTTACCTCACCCTCAATCCCTCTCCTTATAAAGGAGAGGGAAGCTAGAGACAGGATGAAGTTTTCCATTTTATTTAATCTACGTTCCTTAGTAATGATAATTATTTATCCACCTGAAAGATTGGCGCTAACTATTGGACTATCCCCAATTTTTGGATCTTCATTTTCGCCATTGAAATCATCAGGAGTGGGGTTTTGCTTCCTCTGTCCACTAACTTCTTCAGGTTCAATGGGATCTGCCTCTTGAGCTTTATCGATATCAATAGACTCAGGAGGTTCTTTAGCGTGAGATAAATCAATAAGTGGTTTTGGTTGCTCGGTAGTCATAAGTTGCTAAATCATCTAGTTTTCTCTAGTGTTAAATGTATCTTGATCGCAAACATCTTTCCTGAGAGAGAAACCTTGCCTTGTGATGGTATAAAAGGAGCATAAAAGACTGTGGCATTTATCCTAGCTCTCGATTTTGGCGGAACTAAACTGGCGGCGGCAACTGTAAATATTGGTTCTAGAAAGTGGTTGGGTTATGAACGTCGTCTCTCGCCAGGGAGTGCAGATGCTAAAACTGATTTGGAAATTATGCGATCGCTTATTTACTCGCTGCTGCAAGATACAAAACCTGCTGCGATCGGTGTCAGCTTTGGGGGACCAGTGGACGCTTCCACGGGGACGGTGCGACTATCTCATCATGTCGCCGGATGGGAAAATATTCCCCTCAAAGGTTTGTTGGAGAAGGAGTTTGGTGTTCCTGTTGGTGTAGATAATGATGCTAACGTTGCTGCTTTGGGTGAACATCGTTTTGGTGCCGGTCAGGGATACGATAGCCTGTTTTACATAACTGTTAGCACTGGCGTCGGTGGTGGTTGGATACTCAACGGTAAGCCTTGGCGGGGTGCTGGTGGGATGGCTGGCGAAATTGGACACATGGTTGTCGATCCTGCTGGACCAGTTTGTTTATGTGGTAAGCGGGGATGTGTGGAACGTTTGGCGTCGGGGCCTTATATGGCACAAAATCTTAGGGAAATTTTGGAAAAGATACCGCCAAGACGCGGAGGACTCAGAGATGGAGAGGTTTTAAGGCATTTGGTGGGGGATAATTTAGAGTTGCTAACGGGACAGCTGGTAAGTGAAGCTGCGGCGGCTGGTGATGATTTGGCTAAGGAAGTTTTGCACAAGGCTGCTTGGGCGCTGGGTGTGGGTATTGGCAATGTGGCGAACTTGATGAATCCGCAGCGCTTTGTATTAGGAGGTGGTGTGATGAAGGCGGGGGAGGATTTTTGGCGGGTTGTGCGTCAGGTGGCGCGGGACACGGCTTTGCCGGAAGTTGATTTTGAAATTGTGCCGGCGGTGCTGGGTGATGATGCGCCGTTGTGGGGGGCGGTGGCGATCGCTTCTATGTTAGTTTGATATTTGCTTTGAGGGAATTATTTTGAACTTTTCCCAACTTAACCCAGGTCGAAAGAAGCGTTGTTCTTCTGGTAAGTTAACAGCATTTTCTAACGTTTGAGTCATAATATTTTTTACTCTCCCAGTTAGTAGTCACGAAATTTATCTCATTTCCATCTTAAGTCAAAACCAAATTATCTCGGTGAATTACGGTTTCCGCACCGGCATAACCTAAAATTGTCGGAATTTCCCGCGAATGGAACCCGCGAATCTTTTGCAGTTGATCGCTGTTGTAATTCACAAGTCCTCTAGCAATTTCGTTCCCGTTGGTGTCACACAATTGCACGGCATCCTGGGTATCAAACTCTCCTTCTAATGTCTTAATTCCAGCCGCTAATAAGGATTTTCCCGCTAGAGAAATTGCCGCGATCGCACCTTCATCTAAATACAATTTTCCCGCAGGTACAAGTCCGTAAGCTATCCAACGTTTACGCGCCGAAGTTGGTTCAGGTTGCGGTTCAAAATGCGTTCCAATAAGTTCACCTTGGATAATTTTTTCGATATTCCGGGGAAATCGCCCTTGAGTAATTACGGTACGCACTCCAGCCGCGATCGCAATTCTCGCAGCCGAAATTTTTGTCACCATACCACCAGTACCCCACTGAGAACCTTGGGAACCTGTTTGTATTTGTAATTCTGTTAATTCCTTAATGCTACTAACTAGAGCGATCGGTCGCGCATCTGGTACGGAACGCGGATCAGCTGAGTACAACCGATCGACATCGGTAAGCAAAAATAGCCAATCTGCTTCTACGAGGCTGGCAACCAATGCCGAAAGGGTATCATTATCACCAAATTTTAGTTCGTCTATTGCTACGGTATCATTTTCATTAACTATGGGGATCACTCCCAGTCTCAGTAGTTCCTGAAAAGTGTTGTAGACGTTCAGATAGCGGCTGCGCTGTACTAAGTCGCTGCGAGTCAATAATACTTGGGCGATCGCCTGTTGAAGAGTACTAAATAAATCATCGTATATACGGATTAACCTGCCTTGCCCAACTGCTGCTACAGCCTGTTTCAGTGCGATCGCCTTGGGACGTTCAGTTAAGCCCAATCGCGCACAACCCACCCCCACAGCACCAGAAGAAACCAAAATCACCCGATGTCCTTGGCGTCTTAAATGGCAGAGTGTTTCCGCCAAGGTAGCGATCGTAGAAAGTGCTAATTGTCCTGTTTCTGGTTGGGTTAGGCTAGAAGTGCCGATTTTGACAACAATTGTTAGTGGCATTTAAATAGTGAGGAGTTAGGAGTTAGGAGTTAGGAGTTGAATTTAATTCATAACTCATAACCCTTCGACAAGCTCAGGGCATCGCTTCTAACTCCTAACTCAAATTGTAAAGCGCCAATCCTTCTATAGTGAAGGCTGACGCTTTACGGGTGTATATTTACTTAGTATGGGTTAGGGTCTTTTTTGGCTGATCCCATCTTATTAATACTTATGATCCCCGATTTTTGGCTGACAATAAGATTCCTTAATCATTTCTTTAGATTTACTTTCCTGACGATTTCTCAAGTTTTGTGAATCTTAGTTTTCTTGGGAGTAATAGAGGCTCCTAAGATTTCTGATATCCAAACTTCAAAGTTGCGTACTGGATGAGAGCGCAGAGCTGCATCTGCATGAACAATCGGTTCAACTAAAATCGTAAACATCCCCAGGCGATTACCTGCTAAAACATCGGTAAACAAGCGATCGCCTACCATCCCCACTTGATGCACTGGTAGATCCATTCCCCTAAGTGCAGCCCTAATTTTGCGTCGGGAAGGCTTGGCTGCACCCAAATAGTAAGGTAGATTGAGCGATCGCGCAATTCCACCAATTCGCACTTCACTCAGGTTATTACTCACCAAGCACAATCTAGTACAGGTGCGAATTTGCTCCACCCACTGCCGTAATTCTGGGGAAGCCATCCCGACTGTAAAAGGTACTAAAGTTTCATCTACATCCAATACCAGCCCTTTAAGCCCGTATTTTTGGATAATATCTGGTGTTAGGTTCAACACTGAACCCTCTAAAATCAAGTCAGGCTGTAAAAGATTGTTCCAAGTCATAGTCAACAGTCAAATGTAGATAGGTCAAACAAATGAGCATAACCTAATATAGTTTAGTTAGTCGAACTCCATCCTGGGATATCTCCCTGAACACTTTGAGATAAAATTCCTAAAATCTTATCTATTTCTTTGATGTAATAATTACTTAAATCAATAAATATATCGTTTTCTTCTAACTTCAAAAACTTCCAAATATCCCCCGTTGTTACCGCGCCGTAAATTATCCTAATTTCATTTCCTTCTTGTTGATTAAACAATTGTGCTGCCAACATTGCGGCTGCACATTGACCTAATCCACCTTTAATATTTTCATTTTTGGCTTCAATAATAACCACCACAGGCACATTAATTGTTAGTTGCTCTTTAGAACGACTGATGATAAAGTCACAATAGCCATTCAGTCCGTTTTCTGCATCTACATTAAAGTCTGTTCCCGAAAATAAACTAATTGGATAATTAGCCCTGCGTCTTACCTCCAACAATATCGGAGTAATAATCATTTCCGAACGAGCTTTTTCAGTATTAATTGCTAAAGCCAGTTCTGTAGTTTCTTCTAAAGAATTTTTGAGTTTCTCACTTGCCTGTAAAGGTTCTATGTCGGCACATAAATCAGTTTCTTCATCAATGCGGATGCTGAATGACTTTTTAAATTTACTTAATGTAAAGTCACTATAAGCCATTTTCAGCACCTCATAGTAATTTTGGATTTTAGATTTGTCGTGAACTTTCAGTCGAACGATTTTGGATTTTGAATTTTAGATTGAAAATCTTTACCAAAGTCTTTTTTTCCGAATCTCAAACAATATTAATAGTCCCAATTTAGTGTCAATGTTTCATTGCTTCCACATTTAATGGGACATGGCAAAAGGTTTAAGTAGATTGTGATTACATTGAAAAATTCCCAATTAAAAAATTCAAAATGAAAATGTTACATTTTGAATTTTTAATCTTATTCCACCTCATTAAAAAGATGTTCCTCTAACAGAGGTTGCACTTTGCGAAACTCCTCTGGAGAGAGTAATTCCGGTTGACCTGTTTTAGCTATCCGTGCAAAAAACAACAGGGGATCGAGGGGTGTATAAATTGCATACTCCTGATCTTCATCATAGAAGCTAGCGAGTAGCTGTAATTGCTCTGGCTCTAAATCTGCCTCTTCATCTTCAATTTCTAAGGTAAAGAGTTCTGATTCTTCAACTGGCGGTAAATCACCTGCGACTGTCAAAGCATAGGCTGTGTTCTTCAATATCAGGTTCTGCTCAGATAGTACCGCTTGAGCAGTGGCAAAAATTTGCTCAATAGTGCTATCGTCTTCTACCAGAACCGCTTCTTCTTCCTCACCCTCACCTTCCCAAGAAAAAATTTCTACAGGTGAGTCTACAGGAAGAAGTAAAACATATTCTTGCCCATCTACCTCCAGGGAATGCTCTATATAACATTCGAGCGATCGCCCTTTGTCATCGGTTAAAGTGATGGAACCCGCATGAGCGTTATCATTTTCTTCAGGAAATGGGGAGGGAAACATAGCCGAAATCTAGAAATTTAATAAATACCAGCAAGTTTGAAAATCGCTTAACTATTTAATCACATCTTATGTTAATTAAATAGCTTTACACGTAGATCCAACTGCTGGCTAATCGTTTTCAGAATATCATGTTAAAAGGTATCAATATTCAATAACCGCCACTGAACTGCGGGAATTGGCACGCTTAACATCCAGCCATTGTTGTAAAATCAAAGCGGCTGCCTTGCGGTCAATCAAACCTTTATGGCGTGACGGGGAGCGGTTTTCAGCTATCAGCAGTTGCTCTGCTTGAAATGAAGTTAATCGCTCATCCATATATTCCACAGGCAGTTTCAGTGCTTTAGCAAGTCTTATAGTAAATTTTTGAACTTGACGCGCCTGAAATCCTAGTGAGCCATCCATTGAATAAGGTAAGCCCATAACTAGAATTTGCACCTCGCGTTCATTAACTATTTGTCGGATTTGCTCGACATCCCGCTCAAAAGATGTTCGCTCAATTGTGGTGATCCCCGTGGCAATTAAACCCGTGCGATCGCACCCAGCTACACCAATCCGCTTGCGACCGAAATCCAGTCCCAACGCTGAAATAAACGGTTTTGCTTGTGGGGATATCACACTAATTCTCCTGCTGTGCATCTGCTGATTCCGAAATCGGCAATGCTTCCATGCTAGGGTTTTTTACCGGAAAGTTAATCGGTTCTGACAAGCTTTGCAGTGGTTTCTCTGACGATGGCAACTTTCCTGGTTGTATCCATGACATCCCACCTGGTATAGGTTTACGTGCCGGTTGTAAACCTTGCAGCATATCAGTCCACTGAATTCCTTCTAAGGAGACGAATTTAGACTCCCGTAGCTTGTGCCACACAGAACGAGACATGATTAATGTATGTTCTATGCGTTTTGCTCCAATTCCTTCCAAATACTCTTCTCGCTCTGCCTGATAGTCTGAGGAAGCTAGTTGCAACCCTTGCTGGGGAAAATCTTGGGCAATCCGAGCCAATTGAGATAGTAATTCTGGATACAGCCAAGTGTAAGCAGGATGAACTGTCAGTGTTGCAGCGTGGGGGACTTCACCCTTACGGTCAAGTTGTACCTGAAAATAGCCGATCGCAGCTTTGCGTTGGGGTTCAAATACGTAACCACTGACTACTTCTGCTTTGGTCAGCCATTGCGTCACTGCATCAGTTAAAGCGCCGAACAAACTGGTTTTAAAGTCGCGGGTATTGCGGTCAAAAACCTGACGTACTAGAGGTGGCATAGATGCCGTATCTAGTTGATATAGCAGCTGGGCATCAGCATTACTTACTGGTAAGAGGTTGGGCAAATCTGGCTCTGCTTGTGCCAATTCAACCAATAATTCTGGGCCAATTTCCCAGTATGTCATTTCTGCCAGACGCTGAAATCCATTTTGTCGATATAGTGCCAGCGCCTCAATGTCATTGATGTTAACTTCCAGTAGCCAAGTGCGAGCTTCTAAAATCGATTCAAAGCAATGACGCAAAAGTTGCGAACCAATTCCTTGTTTATCGACACCACGCTCCAACAACACTTGATCAATCCGCCAAGTGCTGCGTGTCCGGTTAAAGGGTGACACTTGAATCATCCCTAGAAGCATCCGCCCTTGCTCTGCTATGTAGGCACAGAGGCGATACTGGAGCGGGTTAGGAAACCAACTCAAAAATTTGAGTAATCCATACCAGCGACGCAGCCTTTGCATCTGGCTGATCGCAACACCTGCTCCTTGGGGAGTCAGGGCTGCGAATGACTCTTGAGTTATGCGCTCAATCCCGTCCAGATCCCGGTATTGGACTGGTCGGATAACAACGCTGAGGTTTCGGGGAAGTAATGAAGTCATTTTAATTCGAGCCGCCATTTAGCTTTCACTAACTGATCTTCAAAGGAACTGATGCAATAATATTAACTACTTTCTGCCGCTTCTAATAATCTCTGCAAATTTCACAATAGAAGAAAATCTGCATAAAGGGAGAATCGCGGTTTATGTTCTGCCTATATCAAGCGTCCTACGACCAAGCCCATAGTCAGCTTGACCTGATATTCCCAGTTAGAGATGATCAATTCAGATGAAGGACTTTAGGTATTATGTTTTTTGAAGATTAGTTCGTGTTAAGTGTAAGTTTTGTTTTCACACCAACTAAGCTTTGACATCCCGCACTAATCAAGCGTAATCTTATTCTACAGTAGAAGCATACTTGTATAACCAGAATTAGCTATTTTGTTTTCTAGATAAATCTATGTTTTAGGGCAACAGTGTTTTGCCCCTTACTATTGCGCCAAAAGGGTGATTTGAGTAATTTAATACTTAAAAAAGCAGAAAAAGCAGACCTTGTGAGAACACCATTGGCATTGACCCAACAACATCTGCCTTTATTTTATTTGAATTTTGATTAAAATTTGTATATATTTATAACCCTTGTCGAGAGACTAGCTTTTCAAAGTGGGCTTGGGTTTGATGGAGTAATTGATGGCGACTATCTACTACTGTTTGTTTCAGGGTTGGAACAAGATTGCGAGCTTGCAGAGTCATGTGAAGTTGCAGGTTGGCGACATATTCACTGAAATCTTGATTCAGTTGATCTGCGCCCGCATTCGTTAATAAATTTGATTCCATTGCCACTGTGTTCTCCTGTGTTAATCCTGTGCTGTCTCTCTTCATGACCAAAATTATCACGTTGTTTGGACTAACTTCGGAATTTGCAATGAAGTTTAACGCTTTTTCGGAATAGCGATCGCTATCGGGTTTTCATCTGCCCATTAAAATCTCAAACCAATACCACCTTGTACGGAGACAGCTGTACCACTACTATCACGATAGGCATCAAAAGCGATGATCGCGTTGCCAAAAAGGACAGTATTGCTATTTGGGATCATATAGTCAATACCTGGTTGTAAAGCAAAACTAATTTTGTCACCCACAGGAGAAGATCCACCACCACCAGCCAAGACCAACCCAGCACCCAGGTAGGCATCAGCTTGCCAGTTGAGGGGGAAATCGTAAGAAACCGTTGGTACAACTGCCGTATTATTACCAATTAACACTTGGGCGCGGAGTGAAATCGGTGCTTCCAAAAGCTTGTAGCGTCCCGCTATCACCCCTCCGAGTTGGATACCATCAGTAATACCAATAGCCGGGCCTATACCGATATAACTGCCATAGGCTACTTGAGCTTGCACCGGTTTAGTACTCGCCAGACTCAAGACCAAACCAGCCCCTAAAACTGAAACCAAACATGGAATATACTTCATAACCGAACTCCTCACACCAATTTGTCATTTGTCATTTGTCATTGGGCATTGGGCATTTGTCATTGGGCATTGGGCATGGGGCATTGGGAATTGGGCATTGGTTATTCTCCTTGTCTCCTTGTCTCCTTGTCTCCCTGCTCCCCCTGCTCCCCCAGCTCCTCCTCTCAATTCTACGGGCAACGCGGATGAATGCCTCCTTGAGTACAAATGTATGCTAATTGCTTGGAATCTAAATTTTTGGCTTGAGAAAAATCAACCCCTTGGACTACGGCAGATACTGAGCCTAAATCTGGGGTTTGGACAAATTGATCTGCTGGATCTTGTTTGCTAGGGGCGAGAATTGCCCCCTTAAAATCTGCTCCGGCGACATTCGCCCCCCGTAAATCGGCAAAACTCAGATCGGCATTTTGCAAATTAACGTTTTCCATCTGGGCAGAACGCAAAACAGCACCAGTTAGACGAGTGGCGCTCAAGTTAGCATTACTGAGATTAGCACGATCCAAATAGGCTCCTGATAAATCTGCCCCTTGCCAATCAGTGTTAGTTAAGTTGGCAAAGGATAATTGCGTTCCTATAGCACTGACACGACCTAAACGCGCCGCGTACAAATTGGCTTCGTTCAAGTTGGCATCGCCTAAATCTGCTCCAGTTAAGCTGGCTTTTTCCAAAACTGCGTTTTGCAGATTGGCTCCTACTAGTTGGGTGCTGTTGAGTTTAGCCTCAAATAAACGCGCGTTGGATAAGTTGGCTTTGTTGAGAGTGGCGCGGCTCAAATCGGTACGGTTCATCAAGACGCGACTGAGGTTAGCATCAGTCAGATTGGCTTGCTGCAACTGAGCTTGGCTTAAATCAGCGATCGCATCGTCATAAGTATCCCAGCGTCCATCTTCACCCACGCCCCGAAAGCGGCTACCCTTCAAACTGGCTTGGTTAAGATTTGCAGATTTTAACTTAACTCCTGATAAATCAATATTGTCTAGCACCAAGTTAAAAAAGGAACTTCCTGGAGTACCGCTTTGACCTAATTGGGTGCTACTAAGGTCAACGCCCTCGGTTTTACCACTGTAAACAGAGAGAATCTTGTTGATCGTCCCCTGATTTCTTTGTAGTCGCCCTTGCCGCAATTCCCGTTCTTCGGTTGCAGCGCTACCCACAGACTCCAGTTCGCTAACCAAAAACTGATTCTTATTTTTTAGTTCCGGGATGGCTTGAGGCCCGACAGTTGTCAAAGCTTGTTGAATTGTATCCAGGAGGCTGGGGTTGGTTTCGCTAACCAAGAGATCCGCCAGAAATTTAATAGACTGTGGGTCATTAAGACCACCAATAGCCAGAATTGCACTTTGGCGTTGCTGATTAGTCGCCCCAGAGTTAGGACTCAATGGTTTGATAAGTTCGAGGAACTGTTGGCTGTTGATTTGCTTAGTTGCTCGCTGGGATTGTTGAATTTGGATATAAACTTGAGTGCCGATTAAAGTTGCTAACACAGCAGTCATGCTCGTCAGCCCTACCCCAAACAAAATCAGATTAGGATTTTGCTGTATCCGCCGCCACAGATTCGGCGACTGATTGGTTTGGGCTGCCGCTAATTCTTCATCTCCCTCCTGCCATTCTTCTGCTTGATCATTACCGCCAGCAGACTGAATTTGTTTGTTCCTAGGTAAGAGTCCATCTATTGTATAAGTGCCTGCGAGTTGATCATGCAGTGCGCGACGCCCCTGGCGCGACGGTAAGCCGATCCCTTCACCCACAATCATTAACAAAGACAAAAATGTGAATAATCCTAAATTCGGAAAAGCAAAGCTGTAGCGCCACAGCAGATAAGCGATGGAAATGGGTACAGTCCAACGCCCAACGCCTTCTCTAATCACAACTGCCCCCAATCCGGGCGGCTTCCCTTGCTGGTTCACAACCCGCACTTTTAACCAACGTTTAGGAATTGTGCTACCAGTCTTAGCTAGTAAATACAATTGCCACCACGAGAGAGTTACAGGCGCTAACAGGGCGATTGTCCATAAAATATTAGTCGGCCATGCAACGTTAGGGATGCCATAGCTCACAGGCAGAGCCAGGGGTCTGGCGATCGCTCTTTGGGTTACTATCAGCACGGGGTTAAGCGGCACTCGATTCAGATCGCTTCGAGAATTGGCATAGACACCAATGCCGAAGGGAATCAACCCACTGGCAACTACTAGTGTGATTTCAGCCGCCCAAGCAGCAAAACGCCTACCTGCTAGCAACAGCGACTTGGCTTTTTCCGGTTCTTTTGACTGACCAGATTGATTCCTACTTCTCCTGACAGTTGGTGTCGTCATCGCATAATTCCCTTTGATATTATTTCTACGCCGCGATCGGCACAATTAAAATAGACTAAGCTAATTGGCAAAAAGAAAAGCATATTGAAATAGAATTTATGGAGTTATAAGTCAGGAGCCGTTTGTATTCTGGCTCCTGACTTTCATAACTCCGGGCAGAATGCAAGGCAAATGCATATCAACTTATTGCTTACGTTGAAAGCTACTAGAGACAAAAAATTTGTATCCAACATACACTAACCCCGCCAAAAGTGCCAGAGTGATTACAGATGCAACCAGTTTAAACACTGTTTGCAGCATCGCCAAGCCCACTAGCACCGTCACACCCGAAACTACCAGCTTTTTCGCCCCAGATAAGCTCTTAAACCAAATCTGAAATCGCTCCAGTTGCAAGTTCAAGTTCCCAAAAACAGACTGAGGCGTTTGTTTTTGTTCTTGTGGTTGTGGAACTACCCCCGGTGGGGAATTAATCTCTGCCTCTAGCTTATTGAGGCGACGCTGTAAGTCTTCTTCAGGTTGAGGATTCATCAATTTTTTATCCCTCAGCTAAGTCACTTGTTCAACAACAGACCAACCAAATTCTATTTTTGGTGGTTGTCTTAGTGATTTTAGCTAATGTCTGTGCGTGCAAGAACTTTCTGGACAAATAAAATTTATTATGATGATTTTTAGAATCCTACTAGCTTGTTACGGATTCAAGTGCGGAATCTAGGTAGGATTTACGCATAAGAAATCCCCCAACCCCTTTAATTAATAAAGTTGGCTCTTTCATATCTCCCCCTTTTTAAGCTATCCATTAGTCACATCTTTCTTTACAATCTTGAAACGCTTGTTTTATAAGTATCTTGAGCACTGAGGTATCAGGCATACTTGACAAATTAGCTCTTAGTCTTCTCGCTAAAATTAGGTTTTTATTGAGAATGGACAACGAAGGAATAAGGTTTAGAAAAAACGTGAGCCTTCGCTCTCGCAAATGTTAAGAAAGATCGGGGTAATGGATAGCTTTTTAAGGGGGATCGAGGTTTCAGGTTTTGAATGCATAAGTCTTAGTAGGGTGAAATATTTTGGTACAGAAGTGCCACCTAATATAGATAATTTGCACGATTGGTGGTTTCTAGAACCCATTAAATCTTCACAACCAATCCTGAAGTTAATGGTATTGCTTTATACAGCAGCTTTTGGAACCAAGACGGATTGCTGTCGTCTATTAAATCACTACTGCATAACAATATTGCTCTAAAAAAATCTGGAGCATTAATTAAAATGAAGAAGCTTAGGCTACTTGCAATTGTTCCCACAGCTTTGGCGATGAGTTTGGTTTTTACTGAGGCTAATTTAGCACAGACACCAACAATCCAAATTCATCAAAATTTACAACCAGATCCACTGGTTTTGAACGGAAAGTCTGGCGGAACTGTCAAAAGTAATTGTGGCAATATTAGCGCTGAACCCAATCAAGTTATTCAGGTTACAGAGTCACTACCTTATTTGCGATTAACAGTAGAGAGTCAAGGGAAGCCAACGCTGTTGATTGACGGACCTGGGGGGCGCTTTTGTGTACTAGCAGATAGTTACTCTGGAGGCAAGTCAGAACTTTCTGGTTTCTGGCAGGCAGGAACATACTCGCTGCATGTGGGCGAACTATCCAAACAAGAGTATAGCTACACGCTCTCAATCTCGCAAAAAAATAAATAATTATAAGTCACTTGTACTGAGCTGTTCGACAGGCTAACTGTGAGACGTTGCCCTTGGCGTAGCCTCTGGTAGAGAAAGTATTTGTCCTTTACCAATGACCAATGACCAATGACCAATGACTAATGACTAATCTTCCAGTGATTGGGCTGGAACTTCGACAGCAGTCACATCAATTGTGCCTTCTGGTGTCAAGCGCTGAAAATGACTATTTTGGACTAACAGTGACTCCCCACAGTTAGGACACTGCAACTGACTGTTATTTAAACCTGTAAATTCATATCGACAGACGGGACACTGATCAGCAACCAAGTTGCGTTGCAGCCACCAACGAAAGCCAAAAAAAGCCACAATGGGTGCCAAAAACAGCAACCCGAAAATAATTAGCAACGAATTAACCAACCAACCCAAGCCCAGTGATGCCAGTAACCAAATAACTGCCAGCAGGGTGAGCCAAGGGCGGAGATTTAAAAGATTCAATTGAAATGACTTAAAGCTCATTTTTTAAATGTCGTCCTGCTCTCCTTCTAGGATAGCGATTTTAGTCATTGGTCACTTGATACTGAGCGAAGCCGTTGGCGCAGCCTCTCGTAGAGAAGTATTTGTCATTTGGACTTGATTACTGAGGATAGAAGTATTTTTTGCAAGTGCTGTTGGAAGGCATCTATGCCAAACAGTGCGATCGCCTGTTCTCGCAGCCACTCTCCATCACATCGCTGGTCATCCCCTTGAAGCATTTCTATACAAGCTGCTGCTACAGCATTAGGATTGCGGTGTGGTACTCGCCATCCCAGTTTACCATCCTGCAAGGGATCAGCAGAGCCATCGTCGTCACCGGATAATACAGGTATTCCACAAGCCATTGCTTCCAGATAAACAATGCCAAAGCCTTCTTGCGAAGGCATAATATAGGCATCAGCAAGGCGGTAATGTTCGATTAATTCTTCTGTGGCAACGTAACCAGCAAATACGACGCGATCGCTAACACCTAAATTTTTTGCCAGTTTCGCTAATCGCGGTTGGTCATCACCGCGACCAATTACCAAATATTTCACTTCTGGGAAAACTTGAGCGATTTGTGGTAATGCCCGAATTGTGACATCTACACCCTTGTAAATATCCCCTGACCATAACCGCGCTACTGTCATTAACACTTTAGCACCAATTAAGCCATACTTCTTTGCTAATTCTGGCTGTTTGGAACCAGGAGTAAATTTATCCCCATCAATTGCACAAGGCATCATCTCTACCATTTTCGGGTTTAGACTATTAGCAATACAAGTGCGATCGCGGCTATAGCGACTAATTGCCCAAATTCCACCTGCTGATGTCAGGGCGCGATGTTCTTGATTTTTGAGCGGTTCCCAGACTTCTTTGCCGTAAGTTAGCACTGTGTAAGGAATCCCTAAGGGCTGACAAAGAATTTGTACTAATACTGCTAAGTTAATATGACCGCAGAAAACTTGCTGCGGACGGCTTTGCAACAAACACTTAACTAAAGCGGCTGCCATTTGCAGTCTTCCTAAATCGGGAGACTGATTTTTAAAGTAATGAAATTTTAAGTTCTCCTGTTCAAACGGATTTAAGCTATCAGGACTATCTCGTAGCAAAAATACTTCCGCTTTGTAACCTTGCCTCAATCCCAGATAGGCGCAAAAAATATCTTTTATATATGATTGAATACCACCTTCCTGGGCAAAAATTTCTAAAAACACGAAGACATGGTTAGTTTTTTTGTTAACTTTATCACCTAATTTTAGGTTTTTTGTCGCTCTAGTGATATGCATATTAGATTATTTATACTCGCGGTTAGGGCGCGATGTCTACGACGGGCTATGCCTACGCACCGCTTTTTCACATCTACCCTACAGCTAAAACTGGGGGTTCCCGTGTGCCATTGTAATCCAAATAAGATTGAAAAAAGAGTATACTTTTATCAATCAAATAACTATATAGTTGATTTATTTTATATTAAAAAAAGCATGGTTTGGGCAAAATCTAGGTAATAATCCAGACATCTGCTGATATTTACAGAAATATTACCGAGCAGCTTCCAACCCTTGACTGCTTCAGTTTTACGTTTGTGCTTCTACAGAGTATTTGACGATGAGCAGGCAATTTCTCCCATCTGCACCACGCTCGTATACAACACGGTCAGCTAACCGCCGCAGGAGAAACCATCCATACCCGCCTACTTGCAGTGTACCTGGCTCTGGCTCTGCGATCGCATCAGGATTGAAAGGTTTTCCATAATCCCAAATTCTAATCTCTAGTCGGTCAATCCAGAGATAAACGTTAATTTCAATGGTTGTTTCCGGGGGTAAAGCATGATGAGCATGACGAACAGCGTTGGTAAAGCCTTCTGCTAATGCTAAATTGAGGCGATCAAGTTGGGTTTTTGACCAGCCAAGTTGAGACAAATGTTGCAGACAAAATTGCTCGAACCATTCTTGCACCTGGTTTAGGAGACTGAGTTCGCTCTTAACCGTCAGATGGTCTTGCTGCACTATGCTAAACATTAACTGTGACTTAAATATAAGTAAACCCAAGTTGCTAGTTATTAAATTTTGCCAATAGTGCAAAATTTCTCTGATATAGAAAAATCTTAATTGAGATATTCTGTTTACCAAAATACAAAAGATCATCGATTTTGGCGTTTCGAGGGTTGTAACTAGCAACTTACGTTAAGTAAGTGAAAAATGTTTGTATTTGTTAACTCATCCCCCGGCTTGAAGCCGGGGGGAAATCGAAGTCATTAGTTATTAGTCATTAGTACCAATGACCAATGACTTTTGACTAATGACAATGGAAAGGCGGGCGGCTATTCCGGACACCCCTCTTGTTGGGATGGGATTCCCGCCGATTTTCGTTGACTTTTGGTGATTTCAGACTTGAGAATAGCTTTTTCATCCAAAACTTAAAATCCCAGATGCAATCTCAACTATGAAAATTGACGCCTGTTGATTGGTTTCAAAAGCACATCTGCATCTGCTCTTGAAACTCACAGGCGTCAAAGCACTTCCTGGTGACTAATTTAGAATAGTCCCAAGGTCAAAGATTTATCCAATGGTAAGGCAGCACCAATACCCAGCCACAGGGTGACAAGAGTACCAACGAGGAATACTGTGGTTGCAACTGGACGACGGAAAGGGTTTTGAAATTTATTGACGTTCTCAATAAAGGGAATGAGAATTAGCCCGACTGGAACCGAACCCATTGCTACCACTCCTAAAAGTTTGTTAGGGAGTGATCGCAAAAGTTGGAAGACTGGATACAAGTACCACTCCGGCAAAATTTCCAATGGTGTGGCGAAAGGATTTGCTGGTTCACCGGTCATCGCCGGGTCTAGCACAGCTAGAGCCACAATCGCAGCGAAGGAACCCATGATCACGATGGGAAACACGTAAAGTAGATCATTAGGCCAAGCGGGTTCACCATAGTAGTTGTGACCCATGCCTTTAGCGAGTTTGGCTCTTAACTGAGGATCGCTCAGGTTAGGTTTTTTTTGTGTTGACATTTTGAAATATGCTCTCCTGCTTAAGTTAAATTAAAGCATTTGTGAAAGCTATCAGCTACTAGGCAACCTTAGCCTTGATCTGAAAACTGACAAATGTTGTCTTTCGCTAATAGCTGATATTACAAAGGACCGGAAATACCTTGCTTGCGGATCATCAAGAAGTGAAACAGCATGAAGACCGCAATCAACCAAGGCAACACAAAGGTGTGGGCGCTGTAGTAACGAGTTAGTGTTGCTTGACCAACACTCGAACCGCCACGCAGCAGGTCGGAGATGAGAACGCCAACCACGGGAATTGCTTCTGGTACGCCGCTAACGATTTTCACAGCCCAGTAGCCAATTTGATCCCAAGGTAGGGAATAGCCGGTGACTCCAAAGGAAACGGTGATCACAGCCAGGATGACACCACTTATCCAGGTCAATTCGCGGGGCTTTTTGAAACCACCAGTCAGGTAAACCCGGAAGGTGTGCAAAATCATCATCAATACCATCATGCTGGCAGACCAGCGATGAATGGAGCGAATTAGCCAACCGAAGCTGACTTCATTCATGATGTACTCCACTGAGGAGAAAGCTTCAGCTACTGTTGGTCTGTAGTAGAAGGTCATGGCAAATCCAGTGGCAAACTGGATGAGAAAGCAAACCAGGGTAATTCCACCCAGGCAGTAAAAAATATTGACGTGGGGAGGGACGTACTTGCTAGTGACATCTTCAGCGAGTGCCTCAATTTCTAGGCGTTCCTCAAACCAGTCGTAAACGTTGGCCATACAATCTCAAGTCCCTAAGAATCGGTTGCGGTTGATAAATCTCGAAGTTCTGAATCGGCAGAAGCCTTCGCTCAGACTTCTCTCCCAATTAGCAATTTTGGGATTTTCGTAAAGGTGAGTTTTTTTTGGAAAGCTTGTCAGCTTTTAGCGTGCTAAGAGACTTCAGAAACTTTACACTCTGTAAAGATGGAATATATTGCGATCTCTTTACGCCCCTACACACAAAATGGTGGACACAAAGTAGATTTTATCCTTTGGTGAGTGGATACGATGCCTCAGTTGACTGAACAACTTGATGAGAAAAATGCACCACTTCTATAAAAAAAGTAACATAATCGAGAGATAGATTTCATCAACAACAGGGCAAGTGGGCATTTCTAGGCAATTTGGGTTGAGGTGAAATTGATAATGGGGTTCATGAATAAACAAGTCTTTCGGGTTGGATTTTCATTGTTAATGGCGTTTTGGTTGGCGTTGGGTACGCTCACCCAGCCGGCGGTGGCTTTGACAACGGAACAAAAGCTGGTTTCGGAAGTTTGGCGAATTGTTAATCGCACTTATCTAGATGAGACGTTTAATCATCAAAACTGGGCGGCTGTGCGGCAAAAGGTTCTGGAGAAGCCGCTCACGGACTCAAATGCCAGTTATACGGCAATTGGGACGATGCTTAAGAGCCTCGATGATCCTTTTACCCGCTTTTTAGATCCAGAACAGTACCACAGCTTGCAGGTCAATACTTCTGGGGAACTGACTGGGGTAGGATTGCAAATTGCCTTGAATCCTCAGACTGGAAAGTTGGAAGTAGTGGCTCCCATCGCCGGTTCACCAGCAGATAAAGCCGGGATTAGACCACGCGATCGCATTCTCAAAATTGAAGGCGTTTCTACAAAAAATCTCACCCTTGATCAAGCTGCGACCAAAATGCGCGGCACTAGTGGCAGCCTTGTTACTCTTTTGATCGAACGTGACGGAGAGGCAGAAAGGGAAATTAGACTCACACGCGATCGCATTGCTCTTAACCCTGTGGTTTCCGAATTACGTGTTTCCACTGAGGGTACACCCATTGGCTACCTTCGCCTGACTCAATTTAATGCCAACGCTTCAACGGAATTGGCACACGCTATTTCTAGTCTAGAAAAAAAAGGCGCTGCTGCCTACATTCTGGATTTGCGAAATAATCCTGGGGGGCTATTGCAATCAGGAATTGAAATCGCCCGTTTGTGGTTAGACTCCGGTACCATCGTCTACACTGTTAACCGACAAGGCATTCAGGGTAGTTTTGAAGCCTTTGGCCCAGCCCTGACCAATGATCCTCTGGTGATTTTAGTCAATCAAGGAACAGCCAGTGCCAGCGAGATTCTCGCCGGCGCACTCCAAGATAATGGTCGTGCCCAGTTGGTAGGCGAAACCACCTTTGGAAAGGGCTTAATTCAATCCTTATTTGAATTATCAGATGGTTCGGGCTTGGCAGTGACAATTGCTAAGTATGAAACTCCTGAACACCGGGATATTAATAAATTAGGTATTAAACCGGATAAAGTGATTTCCCAAGCGGCCATTAACCGCGAAGAGATTGGCACCCAAGCAGATTTGCAATATCAAGCAGCAGTGGAACTTTTGCTTAAAAACTCCGTGATGGCGGGAAAGGCGTAAAAAGAGACGCGATTAATCGCGTCTGTACAGGAGTTAGGAGTTTGCCTTGTTCCCAGTCTCTGACTGGGAATAACCAGAATGCAACAGTTTTTTATGGTGAACTTGCTTTTTGTCAGTAACTATGAGATATTTTGTCTGAGATTGAAAATACTGTATTCCTATCGAATTACTGAAAATTATTGCTAAGTAGCAGGGTGTATAAACTTTTTGACATGAATTTAAGTTTTTTCAGAAAGCATCCACTGTTGTTTGTCATCATAACTTTCTTTGGGCTTTTTTCCAGTAGTACAGTAGTTGCTGCCAACTTAAAATTATATTTCGCTGCTCAGAACTCTGGGTCAGTAAAATCAGCAAATCCTCAAGCTATTGCGATCGCAGATCAACAACTACCTGTAGATAAATTACTAAAATTGATCCAGCAGCGATTACTAATTGCACATGATGTAGCCCGGTGGAAATGGAATCACAAACGTCCTATTGAGGATCGAAAGCGGGAACAAGAGTTACTATTAAAGGTTAGGCAACAAGCAACAACCCATAGTCTAGAACCCGATACAGTTGCAGCATTTTTTCAAGCACAAATAGAAGCAGGAAAACTCATCCAAACAGTTGATTTTCAAAACTGGCAAAAGCAAGGCATTAAATCTTTTCCTAACGTGCCAGACTTAAACCAGACATTGCGACCATCGTTAGATAAATTAAACACAGAATTTGTCTTTGCTTTAAAAGAACTGACTCCTGTTCTAGGTTGTCCGCAGATACGGCAATTAATTCAGTCACGTTCCCAGGTAATTATTCAGGGAGATGGTATTGATCAGCGAGTCCAGACCCTAGCAATTTCACCCCTGCTGCAATTTCAAAGCGCTTCTTGCAAAGTGGGTAACTTCCGTTGATCGGGTTAGCGACACCTAATGCCAATTATGTATCTAAGATGTGCCAAATTATCCATCCGATTGGACTGCCTAGGTTAACTGCTGCACAAAGGCTTGATGTTCGATAGAATTCACCCCTGCCTGTAATACGCTTAATACCTGTTGCATATCACCCGACAGCAAGGCAGATTGATCTAACCACAATCCCGGAAAGACTCGACTTTGAATCACACCTGCCGTATCGGGATGCAAATTTGTATACTCTCCTGCTTCTAAGTGGAACCAATCGATGCGCTGCTCAAACACCTGCCACACGAGGTACTCCTGTATGCCATTCCGCCGATAAGCACGCTTTTTGTCACCCAAATCAACCGTGGCACTACTGGCGGCAATTTCGGCAACCAGTTCTGGCGCTCCCTCGACATAACCATCCTGGCTCAGATGTGATTGCCCACCCGCCTGAGCATCAATCAATAACACCGCGTCGGGTTGGGGTTCATTGTCCAAGTCAAGGCGAACGGTTGGGTTATCACCAACACGCACTCCTGGGGTCATGGCCTGATACACTCCTAGCCAGGTTATGACTCTAGCATGAGGTTCAGCATGGGGTTCAAAACGCAGAGGTGAAGCCATGTAGACAGTTCCTTCAATCAATTCGGCTTTTTTCAGCTTTGGCATGGCGCTGTAGCGCCGCTCAAATTCAAAGCGGGTTAAGCGATCGCCATTTTCCAATGGGGGAACTGTCAAACGCCAAAGTGAGGAACGAGGCATAATTATCACAGGGACAATTTATTTTTATCCTACAATAACTGTGATTTTATCGTTTATGCCGTTATCCATCCGATTCGACTGCCTGGGCTAACTGCTGCACAAAGGCTTGATGTTCGATAGAATTCACCCCTGCCTGTAATACGCTTAATACCTGTTGCATATCACCCGACAGCAAGGCAGATTGATCTAACCACAATCCTGGAAAGATTTGACTTTGAATCACACCTGCCGTATCGGGGTGCAAATTTGTATACTCTCCTGCTTCTAGGTGGAACCAATCGATGCGCTGCTCAAACACCTGCCACACGATATACTCCTGTATTCCATTCCGCCGATAAGCACGCTTTTTGTCACCCAGATCAACCGTGGCACTACTGGCGGCAATTTCGGCAACCAGTTCTGGCGCTCCCTCCAGATACCCATCCTGACTCAGATGTGATTGTCCACCCGCCTGAGCATCAATCAATAACACCGCGTCAGGTTGGGGTTCATTGTCCAAGTCAAGGCGAACGGTTGGGTTATCACCAAGACGCACACCTGGGGTCGCAATCTTATAAGTCCATAACCAGCCCATCAAGTCACCATGAGGTTCAGCATGGGGTTCAAAACGCAGAGGGGAAGCCATGTAGACAGTTCCTTCAATCAATTCGGCTTTTTTCAGCTTGGGCATGGCACTGTAGCGCCGCTCAAATTCAAAGCGGGTTAGGCGATCGCCGTTTTCCAAGGGGGGAACTGTCAAACGCCAAAGCGAGGAACGAGGCATAATTAGGGCAGCGACAATTTATTTTTATCCTACAATAACTGTGATTTTATTTTCTGATGGGGACAACGGTAGCTGAATCACAAATTCAGTTCCTTTGCCAAGTTGAGAATTCACATTGATTGCTCCGCCATGTTTTTTTCCAACAATTTGACGAGCGATGTCTGACAACAAGCCGCTTTGCGTCTACGCTAGTCCTAATCCTGTTCCTTTGCCGACAGCTTTCGTGGTAAATAAATAGTCAAATACCTTTTGTTTGACCTCTTCAGTCATTCTCTTACCATTAGACATAGGAGTGAAAATTACGTAGGCAGAATTCATGAATTGTGCCTACCAAGGATTTCGGGTAAATCCAGAGAGGCGAGGTGTTGATAAGCTTGATCTATGAATCGCTTGCCTCTGAGAAAGCCTGTATTAGCTCCCGGACATATGTAGCAAAGAGTTTCCGATGTAAAAGTTTCTAACAAGAATCGAAGACTCTGAATTTGCCTAGGCCAGTGAAAGGTTTTCGCTGTCCGTAATGGTACTGGTTGACCCTGTTGGTTAGGGACTAAATGGCGACCAGAAAACAATATACCTCCAAGCTCTGTGTAATAGAGGCAAGATGAACCAGGAGAATGTCCTGATGTCCAAATCACTTGTATTGCGGCATCAAGAGTAAATTCCTGCCTAAAGGTAGTTACGGTTAAGCCTGGTAATAAATAAGCTTCTTGCTCTTGAATCAGCACCTCGCAGCCAAAGATTTGCTGAATTTCAGCCGTCTTGCCAATAGCGCCTCGATGGGTGATAAATAACCAACGCACGCCTCCATGCACTCTTAAAAAATCTTGATTTGTTTGGTCTAAGGCAGGGCAATCTATGAGGATATTGCCTTCATTTCTTACAATAAGATAAGAGGTTCCTCCTAATGTGTCCCGATTGGGTGAAAAGGCAAAAATGCTCTTTGGGGCGAAGTCCGATTGCAGAGAACCTCCGCTAGGAACTTCGTCAGGGAAGACAGCCCGTGGTGGCTTAGTTATATGACTTGGCACTTGTGGTAAAGGGCACATTATAAAAGAACCGAAACTGAGGAGTTGTGGATAATTTTGTTACAGTGTGGAAATTCTGAAGAATTGCAACTTCAGGGTTAACTAGCGCTGTTAACCGTTGTGAATAAAATTGGGGTTTGAAGTCTGCCTTGTAGTTAATGCTATGGTGCTGAAGCTACTGGTGGGGCGTTTTGTCCAAATTACTGAAGATAATATGGAATTTTGGTTTTTGTTTATCCTCCTACTGGGGCTAGCTACTTATCTAATGGTGCAGCATAGCGTCGCTCAAATCACCCGGACACCAGTATGGTTGTTATGGCTGGTTTTAATGACACCAGCATTTTTGTTGAGTGGATGGACGCTGATGTACGGGGCCAAACAAGCTCCGCCACCAGCGCTGATTATTTCGTCGTTATTTGTCTCCACAGTGTTGTACTGGACGTTGTTTCAATGGGGGCGTCAAGCGCCAAGAGATACACAGACCGAAGCCCCAGCCCAAGCCTCTGAATCACAGCCGACTATCGAGCCTCCCGCAGAACCAATAGTGCGTCCCATCGAGCTAACGGAAGAAACTCAACTGCGAAATTGTTTTCCTTGGTCTGTATACTACGTTCAAAATATTGAATATCGACCACAAGCTGTAATTTGCCGTGGTCAGTTGCGAACTAAAGCCAGCAATGCCTACCAGCAGATTAAGACTAATATTGAAGCACAATTTGGCGATCGCTTCGTGCTGATCTTTCAAGAAGGTCTAAATGACAAACCTTTCTTTGTGCTGGTTCCCAACACTCAAGCTGCTAAAGAGAGAAATACACCACAACGCGACCAAGAACGGTTAACTCGACCAGGATTAGCGCTTCTGCTACTAGTAGCTACTTTGGTAACTACTACCTTAGTGGGAGTGGAAAATGCTGGTGTTTCTCTTGGGCCTATCTGGAAATTTGGCTCTTTGTTCAACCTTCTATCTAACCCAGATGTCCTATTCAAAGGATTGCCCTATGCTTTAGGACTAATGACTATTTTGGGTATTCATGAACTTGGGCATTATTTGACAGCTAAATTTTACAATATTCGCTCGACATTGCCTTACTTTATTCCCGTGCCTTTCTTCTTGGGAACTTTTGGGGCATTTATTCAGATGCGTAGTCCGATTCCCAACCGCAAAGCTTTATTTGATATTAGTATCGCTGGGCCACTTGCAGGTTTTGTTGTTACCTTGCCATTACTAATATGGGGCTTGGCTCATTCTGACGTGGTTTCCCTGAATGAAAAAACCCGAGTTTTGAATCTTGATGCCCTAAATCCCAAGTATTCAATTTTATTGGCGCTACTCTCGAAGTTAGCTTTGGGAAGTCAGTTAACAGCAAAATCAGCCCTTGACCTGCATCCAGTTGCGGTAGCTGGTTTTCTGGGACTAGTTGTCACCGCCTTAAATTTAATGCCTGTGGGACAACTAGATGGAGGTCACATTGTCCATGCCATGTTTGGACAACGAGCTGCGCTCGTAATTGGTCAAATTGCTCGCGTGTTGTTGCTATTACTGTCTTTAGTTCGGGAAGAATTTTTGGTGTGGGCGATTATCTTATTATTTATGCCGTTGGTTGATGAGCCAGCGCTAAATGATGTGACTGAATTGGATAATGGACGTGACATTTGGGGATTACTAGCGATCGCTTTACTGATTATAATTGTTCTACCATTACCGCAGGCGATCGCTAACTTTTTGCAAATTTAAAAACTATCAACGCCAGAGAGAGATATATAGGAATCATATTTGATTTCTGAAAAAATATCGGTAGTCTTGTAGTGAACCCTCTTGCCTAAAATGTTGCAAAAAAATTGTCGGTTGGGGAGCCACTGCGTTGCGCGGGTTAAGAGCGTTGTAGCGAGTGGCGTTGGAGGCTTTGCGTAACCCAACATCCTGATATATGTTGAGTTACGCTCCGCTCCACCCAACCTACGTCTACGTCTAATGCACTTTTTTCCCACTATGAAATTAACTATTGGTTGGGATTTTTTATAGTAGATTATAAACAGTATTCAACAATAGCCTGATTTTAGTTTATAAAAAATATTAAACTTAATTCCCCCTAGAAACAGGGGGAATATGTTGTATTACAACTAACTAGATACTGAATTAGCCGCCTCGGAAGGCTTCGCGGCTGGTGGAAAACCACCCATGCGAATCTCAGAAGTAAAAGAAGCGATACTAAATCCACCAAAACTCTTGAGGACATTTGCCCGCATTCGCAAATTAGGGCTAGCAAACCACAGGCGCTCTTCAGAACTCATGGTTTCATCCTCTGTAGTTAGAATCAAAGCACCATCACTATCAATTTTATAGCGTCCGGCAACTGGAGTTTTATCAGCATCAACTATTTCTCGCAGTAACTTACCTTGCGCCGGATTATCTGCATCAGGTACCGAAACTAACAAAGTAGAACCACTGTGTTTTGCTTGATCCTTTTCCATTGTGCCGTTCCAGGTAATTTTGGCAGCACAAGAGGCGGAACTAAGATTAATTTTGTACTGTTGACACAGTTTGCTCACTTCTGGATCATCTACTGCCAGCGTCTCAATGATGATATCTGACTTGCTACTTTCAGATTGGTTAAAAGCCAAATGTTGACTAGTACGATGAGAAAACCATTTACCAGCACTTAACTCAAAAAACTCTTCAATATTCATGAATGAAATTACCCTGCATCAAAATGCTAAAATTCCCACTTAATTATGATTAAAACCTAGCAGGAAACTTTAATATTAAGCTTGATTGCCTATTTCCTCAAGCTTCTTCAGTCCAATCCTGGCTGCCTCAGCAACGTTGAAATGATTGTCTTTTTCCAAATATTTCAAAGCTGAGACACTCTTAGGAGTAGGAAGATTTCCCAAGGCTTCAGCCAAACGCTGCCTGACTAACCAATCATCTGATTGAGCGAAGCGCAGGATCTGATCGACAGATTCAATGTCTTGAATTTCTCCCAGCGCAGAGATTGCAGCTTGTTGCAATACTACTTCTTTGCTATCCAATGCCTGAAGAAGAATTTGACGCGCACGTGGATCTTTAATGTTACCTAGAGAAACGGCTGCACTAAAGCGTACTAGCCAATCAGTATCTTCATAAAACGCCCGTGAAAGCACTTCAAAGGCTCTAGCATCACCCAAATATCCTAATGCACCGGCGGCATCAGCACGTATACCATAATCTGGGTCATTTACGAGAATTCTTACCAAAATTGCATAACATTCTGGCGTCGGCTTGATTCCCAGAGCAAATATTGCCATCGATCGCAGTTGCAAAGATTCGTCGTCTAAGACCTTTTTAATCAAAGGGACTGCATCCTCAGCAGCAACATGACGCAGATTCGCCAATGCTACCATGCGATCGCGTAAATTCGGACTTTCTAACTGAGTAGAAATTTCTTGTAAGCTTAGAGTTGCCATTTATTTTAAAGGGTTTTCTTTACTTATCTTAATTTACCCGATCCGTTCATCAGGCTGTCGCCATAGTGAAGTAGGAGTTTGGCGACTTGACAAAATGCCTCAATTATGAGTAATAAATAAACAAATGTTACTTTCCGTTAGATTGTGTATTGAATTTAGCAGTCAGATTTAACACTTAGTAATCTCAGTATAGCCCTACTTAATTATCTGTGAACAACGAGATCCCCGACTTCGTAAAAGTTGTCGAGGATCTATGGCTTTTATGAATAGATATTAGTCTTTGTTGTTGTCCTTATCTAATGCTTCTTGAATAGCACGACGGCAAAATTCTGGAGGATCTTCTTTAGACTTTACCTCCTCCTTCATCTTTTCAGTAGCCCGAAAACTAATAGTAGTCGATAGCGGCTCTTCTCTTTCTGTGGTGAAATTTTTTAAATTCTCTGGATTACCTTTGGGATTGGGCATTGTTGAGAAATGTAAATAACGCTTGAACTGCGTGCAAACGAGCGAATAAATTTTTAAATCGGTGGTGTTCGTGTCTGACAAACTGGTTCACCACCGATACCACTTTTACAAATGGGTAACTCTATTTTATGTTCACAAGGTCAGAACTCGAAATCAAAACTACGCCCAGTTGAGAGATTTGTGTAGGCGTTACGGACTAAAGCCCACTGGGAACGGGGGATACAAGACTAGTTGGATTGTTACCTTGATGGCATTCCCACAGATAGCACTCGCTCAATTAAGGCAAGGAAGAGGATTGAAGTCACCAGGTTTTAGCGTTATTCAATTCCTCGAAGGAGTGGTAGATGAGATGAATTCTCCCACTGATGAGCAAGCAGCCCTAATTAAGCTAACAATGGAGCGCAAAGTGATGAGCTATCCGATCAAGAGAACCTACTGAACTTGCACAAGGCTAAGATGCACCTTGAGATGGCTATCGGACTGTTAAATCAGTAAATCAGTTTTCGACCGCAACGCGCAAAGTCCCCGATCTCTTAAAGTTGGGGATTTTTTATGTCTACTTCTCTAGGGAGCCTATGTCAAATTTCTTAGAGTATTAGTCCAAGAACATAGCGATCTAAAATAGAGATAGGTTTACAGAGAAATAGGCTTATCTTATTGTTTGAGTGAAAATCTATAGATTCAGCCAATTCAACCAATAAGCATTCTGAATTAGACTTAAACTATACAGGGTAAAGCTTACCCTGTATACATATAACGGAGAGGGAGGGATTCGAACCCTCGTTAAGTTTCCCTAAACACACTTTCCAGGCGTGCGCCTTCAACCACTCGGCCACCTCTCCAGGTGCCACAATTTACAATAATACTATAAAATTACAGAAAATGCAAAGATAAAGAAAGATATTTTAGATTGAATTTGAAAGTCCCAATCCGAAAACGCAAATCCAGATGTCCCATACATACACAATTAGAGTTCGCGATCGCGCCACTGGCAAAACATACACCCTACAAGTGCCAGAAGACCGCTACATCCTGCACACTGCCGAAAAACAAGGGGTGGAATTGCCGTTTTCCTGCCGCAATGGGGCTTGCACCACTTGTGCTGTCAGGGTGTTGTCAGGAGAAATTTACCAACCAGAGGCGATCGGATTATCGCCAAATTTACGTCGGCAAGGTTATGCCTTATTGTGTGTGAGTTATCCCCGTTCTGACTTGGAGGTGGAGACACAAGACGAAGATGAAGTCTACGAACTCCAGTTTGGACGCTATTTTGCTAGGGGAAGAGTTAAAGCGGGTTTACCCTTAGATGAGGAATAAACAATTCCAAATCACTAAAGTTCTCATGCCTGTGCGTCTTGGTAACTGGGTGCGAAAAATAGCCATTTTGGTTTGCTTATTGCTCTTGGTGAGTTGCCAAGGTAAAAACCAGCTGCCAAACAATCAGGCCCAGGTAAAAGTGGCACGGGTAGTTAGTGGGCAAAGTTTGGAAGTGTTAGGCATGGCTGAACAACCAAATTTGATTTCCCAAGTGCGGTTAGTTGGTATTGATGCACCAGATTTGCGACAGCGCCCTTGGGGGGAACAAGCAAAAGAACAGTTAGAGGATCTAATTGGTGGTGCAGAACAATCGGTAACGCTGGAGTTTGATTTAGAAGCAAAAGACAAAATCGGGCGAACTCTAGCTTATGTGTGGAAAAATAAGGTGTTGTTGAATGAAGAATTGGTGAAACAAGGGAATGCAATGTTTGTGGGGCGATCGCCTAACCACAAATATGATCAGCGTTTAGAACGTGCCCAACAATGGGCTAGACTCATGGGGCAAGGAATCTGGAACCCAGAAAAACCCATGCGCCTCACTCCCGCCGAGTTTCGCCGCCAAAATCTTTGAGGAGTGGGGAGATGGGGGAGATGGGGGAAATAATCAATGCCCAATGACTAATGACTAATACTTCTCTACGAGAGGCTGCACTTCGGCAAGGCTCAGTGACCACGCCAACGGCTTCTCTACGAGACGCTGTTCGCGTTCGCTCAGTACAAGTGACTAATGACAAATCTACAAATTTTTCTAGATATTGCTACGGAAGCGGCCTTAGCTGCTGGTGCCATTTTGCAAGGTTACTTGGGTAAGTTAGAAGACAGAATTATTGAAAAAGGACGTCCTGGTGATTTAGTCACTGCTGCTGATAAAGCCTCAGAGGAGTTGATTTTAGAAATTTTGCGCCGCCACTTTCCTCAGCACTCTATCCTCGCTGAAGAATCAGGAAAATTAGGTAATCAAGAGAATCAATACCTTTGGGCAATAGATCCTCTAGATGGCACAACCAATTACGCTCATCAATACCCATTTTTTGCAGTTTCCATCGGGCTGTTGATTAATGGCGTTCCGCAAGTTGGTGTAATTTATGACCCTTTTCACAATGAACTATTTCGTGCTGCTGCTGGCTTGGGAGCAACCCGCAACCGTCATCCCATCAAGGTTTCGCTAACATCTGAACTGAGTAAGAGCCTACTAGTGACAGGATTTGCCTACGATCGCCGCGAAACCTCTGATAACAACTACGCAGAATTTAGTCACCTCACTCATCTTACCCAAGGAGTCAGACGTAGTGGTTCCGCATCGCTAGATTTAGCCTATGTTGCCTGTGGACGTGTCGATGGTTACTGGGAACGTGGGCTTTCTCCTTGGGATATTGCCGCCGGAATAATTTTGTTACAAGAAGCCGGGGGCAAAGTCACCGCCTATGATGGTACTCCCGTCAAAATTGAGTCAGGTAGAATTCTCGCCACAAATGGTTATATTCACGACTCGCTCAGTAGCGAACTTTTACAAGTTCCGCCACTGTCAGCTTGGGTGTGAGGGGAGTGGGGATGAGGGAGATGAGGGGGATGAGGGGGATGAGGGAGATGAGGGAGATGAGGGAGACAAGGGAGACAAGGGGATGAAGAAACAAAGTGTTTTCCCAATGCCCAATGACAAATGCCCAATGACAAATGACAATTTGCTACTGACGAATCACTGATAAACCGAAGTAAACTAGAAAGAATCTAACTGCTCGTTTGGTGCAAGAGCTCTATATGTCTTTCAAAATAGATCGTGGATTATTTAAATATGATTTCATAGATTATCACGCAATATTGTGCGTTCGAGTTGATGCGGATGTCAAAGAGATTCGCAAACGCTATCTCCAAATCGCCCGCCGTCTGCACCCGGACAGTAGTTTTACTGAAAGTGCTGCTCAAAAACAGCTAGGGAATGAGTTATTATCAAAGCTGGTTAACCCTGCTTACGAAAAACTTACTGGCGATCGCACTCACGCGGAATATATTGTAATTTTGTCGCAAATTGGCAAGCGCTTGGCACAAGAGTCTACTTCGGTAACTCTAAACACTGACTTGGCTAGACAGTTAGCTCAGACACCTAATGTCGATCATTTCTATAAAAGTGCGATCGCTAAACTAGCCCAAACCCAATATGATTCTTTAGAGCAAGCACTACAAGTCATTGCCCAAGTTAGTGAGTTGAATTTAGTGTATCTAATGCGGAGTGCGGGCAAATCATCCGCAGCGTCGCCGCCACCTGCTCAACCCAAAGTCCAATCAGGTACGCCTCAGCCAAATACACTACCAGAGCCAGCGCCACCAAAAGAAGACTCGATTGTAGAACAGTATGTTCGTCGCGCTCAAACTTTGATTGACAAAAACCAATTTCCCCAAGCCAAAGTAGAGTTGCAAGATGCCCTAAAGCTAGAACCTAAAAATAGTCGCTGCCATAGCTTAATTGCAATGGTGTATTTGAAGCAAAATCAGCTAAAAATGGCAAAAATCCACTTTGACAACGCTCTAAAATTAGACCCCAATGACGTCACAGCGTTGCAATGGAAACCTAAATTAGATAAAGCTCTAGGACAACAACCTAGTGATCATAAGGTGACTTCATCCCCCAATAATAAAGATAAGCAACCAGATAAATCTGGTAGTGGTGGTTTGTTCGGTGGTTTGTTTGGTGGGAAGAAAAAATAATGGTGTATCAACCAGCATCGGGAGCCAGGGATTTATTGCCCTTGGATGTGGAGAAAAAACGCTGGATTGAAGAGCGGTTACAGCAGGTGTTTCACCGTTGGGGATATCACCGGATTATCACCTCGACTTTAGAACGCATGGATACTCTGATGGCAGGGGAGGCAATCCAGCGTCAGATGGTGATTCAATTACAAAATGGCGAAGATGATGAATTAGGCCTACGTCCAGAATTAACAGCATCCATTGCTCGTACTGTTGTGACTCGGATGGCAGGTGTAACTTATCCGCAACGATTGTACTACAATGCCAATGTGTTTCGCCGCACTTGGGAAAGCAGGCATAATCGCCAGCAAGAGTTTTATCAAGCTGGGGTGGAGTTGTTAGGCGCTGGGGGATTGCTGGCGAATGCGGAAGTACTGCTGTTAGTTGCAGATTGTTTGGCAGCACTGGGTTTACGGGAATGGCATTTAATTTTAGGTGAGGCGGGAATTACCCGATCGCTGCTGAGTGCCTTTCCAGCTAATTTACAGAATAAAGTTCGCAGTGCGATCGCTCATCTCGACCGCATTACTATAGATACTTTACCTCTAAGTGAGAAACTACGCGATCGGGCCCGAATCATGATGGATTTGCGTGGCTCTAGTGCAGACGTGTTACAAAAAGTTAGTAATTTGGATCTAGATGAAGAACAGCGACAGGCAATAAATAACCTCAAATGCCTAGTAAAATTACTTAAATCAGAGAAAAAATTTCCGTTAATCCTTGATCTCAGCCTGATTCAGACCATAGATTACTACACTGGTATCGTCTTTGAAGTTGTCAACAATACCGAATCCCAAACCAGAGTTTTAGGGCGGGGTGGTCGCTATGACCAGCTTTTGGGGCTATATCATCCCCAAGGAGAAAACATACCCGGAATTGGTTTTGGACTAAATATCGAAGATTTATACCAAGTTTTGTTGTCTACTCAGCAATTACCACAAGTAACCCCAGCTAGTAACTGGTTGGTAGCACCAGAGACGCCGAATGCTGACGCCTTTGCCTTTGCCTACGCCCAAAAACTCAGAGATTCCACTGATCTGGTGCGGGTAGAAATTGATTTGGGGGGAAGGGATGCAGACGCTATTCGCCAATATGCACGCGATCGCAGCATAGTCCAAATTGCTTGGATCAAAGCTGATGGTTCACCAACCATTGAATCATTGCGTTAGTGGGCATGGGGCATGGGGCATGGGAAAGAGACAAGGGAGAAACTTGTTCAATAATTCCCCCTTGTCCCCCTTGTCTCCCTTGTCCCCCCTTCTTCCCCACTCCCTACTCCCATTCGGCTATAGCTCACGGCAAGCCTACTCCCTACTCCCCTGCTAGGCTAGAAATAGCCGATACAGAAAAGAGGGAATCGAGAATATGCCGCACACAATTGTTACAGAAGTCTGTGAAGGTGTCGCTGACTGCGTAGGTGCTTGTCCAGTAGCTTGCATTCATGAAGGGCCAAGCAAAAATGCCAAAGGAACCGATTGGTATTGGATTGACTTTGCTACCTGCATAGACTGTGGGATATGTCTCCAAGTTTGCCCTGTAGAAGGGGCGATTCTTCCAGAAGAACGACCGGAGTTGCAAAAAACTCCGTAATAGTCCATAGTCAACAGTCAATAGTCAATACTTATGTTTGACTTGACTGTTGACAAATGACAAATGACAAATGACAAGTGACCAATGACAAATGACTATTTACTAGATGTTCAAAATGTCCACGCTGGATACATCAAAGATGTAGATATCCTGCAAGGTGTGAATTTTCGGATTGCACCAAGGGAATTGGTAACAGTGATTGGCCCCAATGGTGCGGGTAAATCTACTTTGGCAAAAGCAATTTTTGGGCTTTTGATCCCCCACACAGGTACAATTACTTTCAAAGGTGAAAATATTGTGGGGCTAAAGTCCAATCAAATCGTCCAACGAGGAATGTGCTACGTACCGCAAATCGCCAATGTCTTCCCTTCTCTGAGTGTTGAAGAGAACTTGGAGATGGGTGCTTTTGTGCTAAACGTTCCCCTGAAACCAATTAAAGATAAAATATTTACTATGTTCCCCAGACTAAGCGATCGCCGTCGTCAACGCGCTGGTACTCTCTCTGGAGGAGAACGCCAGATGCTAGCGATGGGCAAAGCTTTGATGTTGGAACCTAGTTTGCTGATTTTAGATGAACCATCTGCTGCTTTATCTCCCATCTTGGTGACACAAGTGTTTGAGCAGATTAAACAAATTAATCAGGCGGGTACTGCGATCGTATTAGTAGAACAAAATGCCCGTAAGGCTTTAGAGATGGCTAATCGCGGATATGTACTGGAGTCGGGACGCGATGCGATCTCTGGCCTTGGTGAAGAATTGTTGAATGATCCGAAAGTGGGTGAGCTATATTTGGGAGCAGGTAAGAGACATTAACCCTTTTTAATCGCTCTTGCCCCATTCAACATAACACCAGTTTAATATGGGAGCTTCACCAGGCGATAGCGATCGCTAGGTTCGGCTGCGCCGACGCTATCTATAACTAATACAAAAGCCATTATACTTCCTGCCACTGCCGCGACCGTCGTTTTCGATGCTCAAAGAATTCTCCCCAATAATCCTTGCGTTTCTTAATCACATCTACAGCGACTAGAAAGGTAAAACAGGACATTCATTCCGGAAAAAATGACCAAAACATAAATTATTCGGATCTGCCAAAACCCCCCATAAACAATTCTTAATTCTTAATTACGAACAGGTTAAAGTCCCTAGTGATTAGCTTAGGCATCGCCTGTCTTTCTCTTGCACCCTTACTGCATTCTTGGTCTACTTTGTCAATGGGTAAGTTTTGCCACTAACTTTTCCTCTCTAGGAGAGCTGAAGGCGATCGCTTGAATTCAAGTTCAACATTACTTAAAAAATTCCTTTAATTAAAGCAAAAAAGATTTACTATAAAAACACATTTTCAGGGTATTCACTGATGTATTCCGCGATTTTGCCTAGTTAATATGTACCAAATAATATAGGATTCAGTTACCTAAGCTAGAAGGTAAAGTTTCTTTCGTTAAATGACTATCAAAAAATCCTTGGCTATCAACCAGCCAGAGGTGGGGCAGATTATTCCTAATCTGTAGCTTTTGGCTGGGCTGACGCAAGAACAGTTTGCAGCAACTCTCGGTGTGACATATACAACAATTAATCTATCAAAAAGTATTATGAAAGTGCTTTTACCAGAGGGAGTTGAACTTCAAGGTTTTGAGAAAGAGCCAGACTATAAAGAATTTAGAACGATTGCATTAAGAGTAGATCAAGTTTTGTCATGCGCTAATTTTAGTAGAAATCCCGTACAATTTTTTTGTAACGCAACATCTCAAGGGATTCTAGGACGGGTGGCTGGTTTCACCAACCAGGGCAATGCAATAATTCGATTACGATTGGAACGAGAAAATCATAAAACCTGCCAAGTCTTTGTTTCTTTACAAACACTGAACAAAATTACGGATGGTAGCTCACCAGAAATTATTAACAGAAAACAAGTCAATATTATTGGAGTCAAGCCAATAGAACTAGAAGACGGCACTTGTCAACTAACAATTGAAAACCCTACTCAGTTCGTAGTGTTACAACCTAGAGTTTAGTCTTTTAAAGTCCCTAGTGATTAGCTCCGGCGTAGCCTGTTTTTCTCTTGCCCCCCTTAGTGCATTTTTGGTCTACTTTGTCAAGGCGTAAGTTCTGACGAATTACGAATTAGTAATGATGTTGAGTGGTTTTGGCAATTTGGCATCCAAAATTTTTCTCTTGCAGTTTTAATTGAGATATCAGCAGGGTTACAGGGACATTGAGAAAATTCTACAGGGATGGATTCCCGTCTCAAAAATCCCACCCAACGGCCAGTTGTTGACGCCCACGCTCTCCGAACCACCTTAACGTGGATGCAGCGCAAGCGTCACCGCTTCACCACAACTGGCTAGAAATCAAACAGAAAACACATAGTTAGCCAAGGAGATCATACCAAAGCGATCGCCACCATTTATTTAACCTGTAGCTGCTTTAGTTTATTATTTGCCGATAGTAGTAACTCTTGAGCTTTCAGATAGGCTGTTGTGCCATTTTGCACCTTTTCTAATTGATTAATAATACTCTGCAATTGGCTCAACATCCGATTGCGCTCGACATTATAAGCATTCGCAGGAATTGAAGCCAGCAAGCTTTTTATTTCTCCTTGCGCCGACTCCAAAGCCTCCCCAGCATCTGCCTCAGCTTGCCGCCTAACCTTAACTTGACCTAAATTAGCCTCATAAATTGCTAATAACTTCTGTGCTTCGGTATAACCGGCTACGTCTTTTGAAGGAATCTCTTTGAGCCGCTCAATTGCCTCTATCCACAAATTTTCTATCTGTTGCCATTGGGTTACGGCGTGTGGCGGATTTTGACCAGCTTTGGCGGCTTGCCAGGAAAATTGCCGTGCTGCGGTGATTAAGGCACTGATGCGATCGTTTTCAGCACCGATGCGATCGTTCTCAGCTGCCAATCCCACAACTTCCTGAAACTCACGCTTATAATTATCTAGTTGACTTTGTACAGTTTTTCCTGCCAGAGTTTGACCAGGAATCTGCTCGAATTGATTCAGCGCCGTTTGCCAAGCAGCTGTTGCAGTCTGTTTATCAGTTACAGTTGCAGCCCGTTCATATTGCTGTTTTGCATTTAAGAAGCTCTGCATATTATCGGTAAGCAAAGACTGAGCATTCTTTTCCTGAAAAACCTGAGCTTCTAGCTGCCCAACTTTACTCCGAAATGCATTAAAACCATAGATGCTAAAACGCGAGTCATACCACCAATACCTGTATTCTGACCAATCGTTGACAAAGGAAGTTGGTAACTTATCTAGATGTTTTTGTGTTTCTTGTAGCTTCTGTTCTCCCAAAGCCAAATCAGCCGGACTAGTAGCTTTTTCAATCAATTGTTCAGCTTGCTCGACTGATACCAACGCCAGGCGATAATGATTATCCATGCTGATGTAGCTGGGTAGCAACAAAAAAGGCGCATGGAGCATCATTGGACGGCGAATCACCGGATAAGGCTGGTTCGCCACCCAAATTACACCACCGGGAATGCCTATAAGTATTGCTATCCAAATAAGTCTACTACCTATACCCCGCTTGGCTTTGCTATGCAATTGCTGAGGGGATGTTTTGAGAACCCGCCCCTTTAACTCCATTTCATGCTCTAATTCAGCCAGGTTTTTGGGTGTTGATGGTGTTGTAGGTTGCTTCAGCACTACAGGTTGAAGGCTGGGAGCAGACGGAGCTATCCCAGAGCTATTTGGAGCATTTTTACGTAGTAAATTCCAGTTGATTTTGCTTAAAAAAGTCATATTTATAGCCAGTACTGTGTTAAGTATTCCCAAAAAATACAGGAAATACAAACAATAGATCGTTTTGGCTTTTGACACGAATTATACTCTTTCGTAATTAGAATATTAATATTTCAGAAAAAACTCCCCTAGTTATGGCTAATCCTGGCTTTAAATTTGACAAATCATATCAAATTTCCGTGACTTATATAATAGTTAATCTGTACACTATATATTTTCTAAATTACCATGCAATATGAAGATTAAATGACTCTTAAATCGTGTAATCAGGTACTCTTGCATCTTGCTTAACTCTGATATCTTCCTGAGAGCAGCTTTGTTGTCAGGTAGATTGATGAGTCGAATTAATGGGTTTGTCGGGCGACGTGATTTCTTAAAATTCGCCAGTGTGGTAGGTATTGCGGCTACTACTTTTGGTGATAGCTTTTGGAATTCACAGCAAACTGTTGTTGCTGATATTCATCCAGTTAACCCTAATCCCATCAGTCCGAATGAAGCCGTCAGACGCTTGCTAGATGGTAATCAAAGATTTATCCATCAAAAACGCAAATATCCCGATCAATCATTAGAACATCTGCGATTAGTTGCGAAAGCTCAATATCCCTTTGCCACAATATTGGGCTGTGCAGATTCTAGAGTACCTGCGGAAATCGTCTTCGATCAAGGACTTGGAGATTTGTTTGTCGTGCGAGTTGCTGGTAATGTCGTCAGTGACACGGTTATAGGTAGTCTGGAATATTCTACAGTAGTATTGGGTTCGCAATTGATTGTGGTTTTGGGTCATAGAAGATGCGGTGCAGTAGTAGAAGCAATCAAAAACCAACCACTTCCTGGCAGAATTGGTTTGATTATTGAGGGCATTAAACCATCTCTAGAAAGGGTAAAGTTCAGAACGGGTGATAATATGGACGATGCAGTTATAGCCAACATTAAGTATCAGGCTGAAAAATTGCAGGAAAGCTCAACAATTTTGGCTAAATTGCTCCATGAAGGCAAACTAAAAATTGTTGGCGCTTGTTACGATATTGACACTGGTAAAGTCAACGTTATTACTTGAACATCTCACACCTTTTAGGCGTAGGATTCTTAGTTTAATAATGTTGCTAAAAATTATTATTTATAAAATATTTTTTATTGATAATCTTGAAAATTAATCAAATTTATGAGCAACTTAGAAAAATATTCCTTAGAGGATGTTTTAAAAGTGGTTAGTATTGCCGATCGCCTGGATTGGTCTACGCTAAGGTAAACTCACATAATTTTAGAAAAACCTCAAAGCAAAGCATAGTCAAAGTTGCAAAAAAATTGTAGGTTGGGTGGAGGCTTTGCGTAACCCAACATTCTGATAATCAGTTGGGTTGCGCTCCGCTCCACCCAACCTACGTCTAATGCACTAGCCAAGAGGGGCTACTACAAGACTACCGAGATTTTTTCAGAAATCAAATATGATTCCTATAGATACATTGCTAATAGCGTACGAGATGTATGCCCCTACAGCCGATGCATTTGTTGCAAAGATTTTTCAAAATGGTATTGCCGATCGCCTGGGTTGGTCTACGCTAAGGTAAACTCACATAATTTTAGAAAAACCTCAAAGCAAGGCATAGTCAAAGTTTGTAACAAATAAACCCAGCAGAGGCCATATAACAAAGCCGCCTGCCAGGAAGGTATAGTATATTCTGGCCATGTTTGATTAGGTTAGCGCTTATTTGTAATAAATAATTGCGTATCCCTAGATACAATAACTTTGGACTTTGCAAAACACAGTTAAGAAAAGTCACTAAATAGGTTAATTTACAATTAAATCTAATAATTTCTCAATTGGGAGACGAGGACACGGAAAAATATAGCAATTATCGGTTGAGTGAGGTATAAGAACCCCACCCCCAACCCCCTCCCCGCAAGCAAGGAGGGGGCTATGATGTAACTTATGTGATTAGGAAACGTTATATTTCCCAATGCCCAGTGCCCAATACTTCTCTACGAGACGCTGCGCGAACGACGTAGGCTCAGGGCAGGCAAAGTCAGTACAAGTGCCCCATGCCCCATAATATAAGAAAGCGCTTCACACTTCTTAAATAATCAGCTTTATTAGAACAATGGCGAGAGACTTGCGGGGATTCATTAAAATTTTAGAAGAAAAGGGACAATTACGGCGAATTTCAGCTTTAGTTGACCCAGATTTAGAAATTGCTGAGATTTCCAACCGAATGTTGCAAAAAGGTGGGCCAGGGTTGTTGTTTGAAAACGTCAAAGGCGCTTCCTTCCCGGTGGCGGTGAATTTGATGGGAACTGTGGAAAGGATTTGCTGGGCGATGAATATGCAGCATCCAGAGGAGTTGGAAACTCTGGGGAAAAAATTGAGTATGCTGCAACAGCCAAAACCGCCGAAGAAGATTTCTCAAGCGATAGATTTTGGTAAGGTACTGTTTGATGTGCTGAAAGCGAAACCAGGGTGGGACTTTTTCCCTGCTTGTCAACAAGTTGTGCTTCAAGGTGATGATTTAGATTTACATAAGTTGCCCTTGATACGTCCTTATATTGGTGATGCTGGCAAGATTATCACGCTGGGACTGGTAATTACCAAAGATTGTGAGACGGGTACTCCAAATGTAGGTGTGTATCGTTTGCAACTACAATCTCAGAAGACGATGACGGTTCACTGGTTATCGGTGCGGGGTGGGGCGAGGCATTTGCGAAAAGCAGCCGAACGTGGGAAGAAATTAGAAGTTGCGATCGCACTTGGTGTAGATCCTCTAATTATCATGGCAGCTGCCACACCCATACCTGTAGATTTATCAGAATGGCTATTTGCTGGACTTTACGGTGGTTCTGGTGTGCAGTTGGCCAAGTGTAAAACTGTAGATTTGGAAGTTCCCGCAGATTCGGAATTTGTCTTGGAAGGGACGATTACACCAGGAGAAGTTTTGCCAGATGGACCTTTTGGCGACCACATGGGTTATTACGGCGGCGTGGAAGATTCGCCATTGATCCGCTTTGAGTGTATGACGCACCGGAAAAATCCGATTTATTTAACAACATTTAGCGGTCGTCCACCTAAAGAAGAAGCGATGATGGCGATCGCGCTCAATCGCATTTATACGCCCATACTGCGGCAACAAGTATCAGAAATTGTCGATTTCTTCCTCCCAATGGAAGCTTTGAGTTACAAAGCGGCGATTATTTCCATTGATAAAGCATATCCAGGACAAGCGCGACGGGCGGCTTTAGCGTTTTGGAGTGCTTTGCCGCAATTTACATACACCAAATTTGTCATTGTTGTGGATAAAGACATAAATATTCGTGATCCGCGTCAAGTGGTATGGGCGATTAGTTCCAAAGTTGACCCAGTGCGGGATGTCTTTATTCTGCCGAATACACCTTTTGATACCTTGGATTTTGCCAGTGAAAAGATTAGCTTAGGTGGACGCATGGGAATTGATGCGACTACAAAGATTCCGCCGGAAACAGACCATGAATGGGGTTTGCCGTTGGAATCTGACCCAGATGTGGCGGCGATGGTAGAGAGACGATGGGCGGAGTATGGTTTGGCAGAGTTGCAGTTAGGAGAAGTTGACCCGAATTTATTTGGTTACGATATGAGGTAATACCATTTCACGAAATACCTGATAAAACCGCACCCCCAACCCCCTCCCCGCTCTTCGAGAGGGGGCTATGAGAATTACGAGGAGGGGGCTATGAGAATTAGGTTTAAAATTTTGGTTTTGAGATATTTGTTATGGCTTATCCATTTCCAGGAATGAACCCGTATTTAGAAGATCCTGCATTATGTCCAGGAGTACATGGGAGACTAATAGCGATCGCAGATTATCTCTCTCCTCAACTACGTCCTAAATATTTTGTCGTCATTGAAGAACGAATTTATCAAACTACTGGCGATACGAAACTCTTGGTTGGTATTCCTGATGTCAAGTCATAGTAATTTAGTTGAAATTGATTTACTGCGTAAAGGTGAACCCATGCCGATGATGGGCAATGATATTCAGAGTTACTATCGAATTTTAGTTTGTCGTGGCGATCGCCGTCCTTATGCTGACTTATATGCTTTTAATTTACCAGATATAATTCCACCCTTTCCACTGCCTTTGCGTGCTGGAGATACGGAACCAGTTATAGATTTGCAGACATTCTTAAATGAGGTATATGATATCTATGGTTATGATTTGGTAGTAGATTACAGCAAAGAGCCAGTACCAGCTTTGTGGGAAGCAGATGCAGCTTGGGCGGATGCGCTTTTGCAAAAGAAGGGGTTACGTTAATACAATTAATAAGGGTTTGATATTTATGCTGTTTAATGAGTAGTACTAATTATCTGATTTATTTAAAAATAAAATTACTATAAATATGGACTGGACAACTACACTCAAAGCGCAACAAGCTGACTTTATTCAAAGGTTAAAAGCTGGGTGTTTATTGAATTGTGAAATAGAAGGTCAGCACAGTGAATTAACTGTGATATTGGGAGAAAAGTTAAAACAGTTGCGAAAATTTTGCTGGCGGATGGCAAATAAATATAAGCAGAATGCTGATGTTGAGATTGTCTTCATCAACCACATGAAAGGAAAATTGGGTGAAGAAGTTGTTAAAGCCCGTTTAGCTAATTTAGTTACTGAAATTGACTATGAAACAAGGCTTGGTGGTGATGGAAAAGTTGATTTCTTCTTAACTTCTACTCCATCTGTTGGTATTCAAGTTAAAGCACGTCATAGCAGTATTGAAACAGTCCAATGGTCAGTTACCCAAGAAGAAGTTGAAAAAAATGCTGTTTTAATTTGTATTTTAATTCAAGAAGAGGTGAGCGAAGCACAAGCCGAATATCATCTAATCCAAGCTGGCTTTTTACCAACTGTAATGATTACAGTAAACAATGGTACAGCTTCAGTAAAGATAGATGAATTATTATACTGTGGTGGATTACAAAGTTATCTAGAAAATCTTGATTCTTTAGAATCTGAGGACTTAAGCTTCGGTAGACATAAAGAGCAAAAAGAGAGTAAACAAGATATTGAGCGTAATGAAAACGAAAACCCACTTGTCTCATTAGATGCTCAAAGCAAAGCTTTTGCCTACTTAAGTGTAGGTATTGATCGCTATGCCAAGCAGAAATATGAAAAAGCTATTGAAGATTTTGATGACGTTATTAGTCTTCATCCTAATATTCCTGAAGCGTATAATAAACGAGGTTTAGCTCATAGAAAACTCGCAGATTATCGAGGTGCTATCCAAGATTTCACACAAGCCTTTAAACTGGGTAACTTTTTAGCAGCAGGCTATATCTATAACCGTGGTTTTACTCATATTAAGATAGGAAATAAGCAAGGAGCAATTGCAGATTTTAAAGAAGCTGCTGATTTGTTTCAAAAACAAGGCAACCAAAATTTTTATAACATAGCACTAAAGAAAATTAGACAACTTCAGCAAGAAACTAAGTATCAGAATCATCAAAAGCCGAACTGGAAAGTGGGTGATTGCGTAAGTCACAAAGATTTTGGCATAGGTCAAGTAACTCATGTTTTTGGGTCAGGAGATAGATTATCTTTAGCGATCAATTTCAATGAATCGAATCAAAAAATAATTGACCCAAAATGGGTTCGATTAGTAAAGGTAGACTAAATATAGGCTGAACTCGTACAATTTGCCACTCAATATGAAGTTCTGGTATCCAGAATTTATTAAATTTAAGATTAATTACAAAATGTAACCCAATTTTTGGGAATATCACCCAGGCTGATTTAAAGCTTTACGGCGAATGGATATTTTAATAGAATAATCTCATCAAAAGATTCGCAGAAACATAAATGGACTGGATTACACTACTGATATCGCAATAGAGTTAATGAAGTCAGTAGTTGTCTTGTGAGACGATGGTCAAATTATGACGCAAAGCGATCGCACATACTACCAAAAACCACATAATTAGCCCCCTCCTCGCTTGCTCTTAGGGGGTTGGGGGTGGGGTTCTATCTCTGCAACCAAGCAGCGATATCCTGCAACATCCCCTCCATCCTCTCCAGAACATCCTCATTTCTAAATCGCCCAACCTGCAACCCCAAACTCTCCAAAAATTCTTGACGTATCGCATCTTCGTCTTGGGTGTAGTCGTGAATTTCGCCATCCACTTCCACCACTAACCGCGCTTCATTACAGTAAAAATCGACGATAAAACGGTCAATTGTTTGCTGACGCCGGAACTTGAAACCCAAAAGTTGCTTGTGTCTTAACTTCTGCCAAAGTAGCTTTTCTGCTGGAGTTGGTTCACACCGCATCTGTCGCGCCAATGGTTTAAGTTTTTTCCAAAGTTCGTGTGGGGTTTGCCAAGGGTATCCTGGAACCCCACCCCCTAACCCCCTCCCCGCAAGCGAGGAGGGGGGACTGGAGTTGGTGAGAGGCTTTGGCTTGGGGTTGTGATTTTGGGTCATTTGCACTCTTGGTGGTTAGTTAATTAATATTTCATAGACCTCTTGCAAAAGTCCCTAACACTCCACCCCCAACCCCTCCCCGCAAGCGGGGAGGGGAGAGAAAGCGTAGCTTTGGCGGGGTGGGGTTCTTATTTTTGATTTATGCAAGAGTTCTCATGTATTATTCCCAGCGATCGCACTCTTCGCCCAACTCCTTAAAACTCTGGCATAATCAGAATAATCTCATCAAAAGATTCGCAGAAATATAAATGGACTGGATTACACTACTGCGATCGCAACAGTCTGATTTTATTAAAAGGTTAACATCTGGTTGTCTGCTTCATTGTGAAACAGAAGGTCAATATAGTGAATTAACTATCATCTCTGGAGAGAGGTTAAAGGCACTACGGGAATTTTGCTGGCTGATGGCTGAGAAATATAAGCGTGTTTCACCAGTGCGTGACGTTTTTATCAGTTATCTCAAAGGGAAGTTGGGTGAGGAAGTTGTCAAAGAACGTTTAGCTGATTTTATTACTGAAGTCGATTATGAAAAGCGATTCGGCGGCGATGGTAATATAGATTTTACCTTAACTTCTGACCCATCTATTGGTATCGAGGTTAAATCTCGTCACGGTAGTATTGATAAAGTTAGATGGTCAATTAGTTCTGAAGAGGTGGAAAAAAATGCAGTTGTAGTTTGCATTTTGATTCAAGAAGATGTGAGTGAAGCACAATCTGAGTATCACCTTTTCTTGGCTGGCTTTCTGCCAACCCGGATGATTAAGTTGAAGACTGGGAAAATTTCATTTGGGATAGAACAATTACTGTATGGTGGTGGTTTATGGTGCTATCTAGAACAGTTACAATCTTCTCTAAATAATTCTTCTAGGCAACAATCATCAATTTACAAATATCTCCCAAAACAGGAAATTCCATCTAAGCCAACTAATAATCAGTTGGTCAAATCTTCCTTTAAACCTGAATATCATGATCAAGATTTAAATATACTTTATATAAAATTGGGTGATGAATGTTTTGAGAAAGGAGAATATACGAATGCAATCACTAACTATAATCAAGCCTTACAACTTAAATCTAGCGATGTTGATTTATATTATAAACGAGGTTTGGCTCACTATCAAATAGGAGATTATGAAGCGGCGATCGCAGATTATTCTCAGGCAATCCAGATAAATATTCATGATGCTAAATCTTACAATAAACGAGGTTTAGCTCTGTGTCAACTAGGGCGATTAGAAGAAGCAATTAATGATTATAGTCAGGCGATCAGAATTAATCCTCATGTTGCTGTAGCTTATAAAAATCGGGCTGAGGCTCGTTCTCACCTAGGAGATAATCAGGGTGCAATTGAAGATTATACCCAGGCTATTAAAATTAACCCCCATTATGCTGATGCTTATAAAAACCGTGGGATTACTCGTTATTTATTAGGCTCTCAATCTGGATTTCCTCAAGCAATTAAGATTAATCCTCAAGATGCCATAGCTTATAAAAAACGTGGTAATGCTCGTTCAGATTTAGGAGATTTGGAAGGAGCAATTGAAGATTATACTCAGGCAATACAGATTAATCCTAATTATGTTGATGCTTATTACAACCGTGGTAATGCTCGTTCAGATTTAGGAGATTTGGAAGGAGCAATTCAAGATTATACTCAAGCAATAAAGATTAATTCAAATTATGCAGATGCTTATTACAATCGTGGGAATATCCATTTAGAAATAGCAGATAAACAGGGAGCAGTTGAGGATTTTCAAAAAGCGGCAGACATCTATCGTCAAGAAGGCAAGCTAGAAGCACTCAAAGATACACGAGAAAGAATATTAGATTTAGAAATAGAAGAATCATTAGATGTTTTAAAGTTCTAGAAAGTCGATGAATTCTGATATCCTGAAGTTTGAATTTTTATTTTTCCCTATACCCTCCAGCGTAATCAATTACACAAATTGTTCTATATGATTTGTGAGTTCCATAAGCAACACCAGACACTTTAAAAGCACCATTAAAAATGTTTTTTCTATGACCGCGATCGCGCACACCATCATCTATAATTAACTGCATGATGATATCTTGGGCAGTGTTTGGGCCATAACTGATATTTTCCCCTGCGGTTGTTTGCCATTTACCATAGCGGTTGATGCGAGAAAAGGGGTTGCTACCATCGCTACCATCATGACCTGTAGTACCTTTTGGCCCTTGGTCTTTAACGTGGTCTTTTGCACCTAAAGACATACCCTTAGATGCACTCAACCCTCCCACAGGATGTGCTGATTTCAGAAATGCGATCGCTTCATCGACTGCTTTGACTCCTTCTTGAGTTCGCAAATACGTATTATTAGAAATTTTGACTCGGTTCCCCTGAAAGCGCTTTCTATAATTTTTTAGAATCGGGAGGTATGCTTTGGGATTTGTTCATACTTTATTTGTTTCAATTATTACCTGTTGTTCCAGCGAGGAAAGGTAACTCGCCTTTGCTAATAAAATCGGACTGGCTGGTTGAACTACTGCTGGGCTAGATTGAAACAGGTGATTTGAGCAGCCAAATATCAGGAGAAGTGGCAAAAATACCCAAAATCTAATGCGACGCATTCATTACCTCACAATTATTTATATGGATTAATTTAGTGAATTAAAATAAATAAGAATTTTCTCCATACAGAGAAGTTTGTAGACGCTTCTTTATATCTGTTGTAACCTAGCGAAGACTCAAACGTAAAGGAGAAAAAAGATTACACAAATAAAAACTTTGCATATTTGCATTTGACAGAAAAACGCAGAGTTTATATCATGTTCGCTTAAATAACTGTCATTGCGATCGCGTCGTTTGACTCGCAATGACATATTCTCGTATTACACTTTGAGAAACCAGCGTTGGCGATACATCAAAACACCAACAGCCCACCACAATAACACGGTAACTAGGGCAAACAACAGGGAACCATTCAGGAGTCCCGCCCAAGATACGAAAAAATTCTGGTAAATCCAATTGTAGGTGCTAGGAGCGTCTTTGCCTGTGCCGATAGTGGTTTTAACTAAGATTTTAATTAACAAAACGGATGGAACGAAAAGAGCGATCGCATTTAAGCCCATAATTTCAAAAGGTTTACTCCAGCGACGATTCAGCCGGACTTCGATCAGTTCATAACAAGCTGCTAGCAAAAGTAACGCCCAACCGGTGGTAAAAACTACATAGGAACTTGTCCACAGCTTTTTGTTGATGGGGAATGTCCACCCCCACGCCCAACCGATAATTAAACAACCAACTCCAAATAATCCTAACCCGATACTTGTGCGTGACTGTACAGGTTGGCTGCGTATCCATTGTCCAGTGAAGTAGCCAGCCATAACACTTACGATCGTTGGAATAGTACTGAAAAGTCCCTCTGGATCTCCCATAAAGTTGAAACCATCACCTTTGTATAAATGTGCTTTGGGAATAATCAGGCGGTCAATATAAGCGCCAAAGTTACCTTCCCGCGTCAGAACTCCCGCACCATAATCCGGCACTGGTAGATAGATCATCGTTAGCCAGTAGCCAATGAGTAGCACTGCTGCCAGTATCCATTGACCTTTACGCGGCAGATTGAGAACTACCAAAGAAGCCAGCAGATAGGTAATGCTGATGCGCTGCAACACTCCCATAATGCGGATACTACTCAAATCAAAAGTCCAAACACCCTGATTCCAAAAGCCATTTAGTAGCAATCCCAAGGCAAAGAGAATGGCAGCGCGGCGTAAGATGCGCGAGTAAATAGCTGAGGTTGGTTTATTACCTTCGGTGTACTTTGACAGCGAGAAAGTCATTGCTACACCGACAATGAAGAGAAAGAAGGGAAATACCAAGTCAGTAGGTGTGCAGCCGTGCCAATCGGCGTGGGCTAAGGGAGGATATACATCATCTGCGACACCCGCCATATTGACGAGAATCATTCCAGCGATCGTAATGCCGCGAAAAACATCCAATGAAGTCAGACGCATAAACGGAATTTTATGTTAGATAAGTATCTAAACTACTCCGCTTGATGCAGGTAATCAAGCAAAATTTATAGACTTCGATCCAAGGTAAAATTTTGTTCAGTCATTACCACCACTCGCTATGCCAATCAAAGTTGGAGATACCGCTCCTAATTTCAGTCTACCCGCCCAAAACGGCTCAACACTTAGCCTCCAAGATTTTCGCGGCAAAAAAGCTGTTGTCCTATATTTTTATCCCAAGGACGACACACCCGGATGTACGACCGAATCTTGCGCCTTTCGCGATCAATATGAAATTTTTAAAACTGCTGGCGCTGAAGTTGTCGGCGTAAGTGCTGACTCCAGCGAATCTCATCAGCGATTTGCTGCGAAATACAATCTACCTTTTACTCTGTTAACTGACAAAGGCGACCAAGTAAGGAAGCTATATGGCGCAACAGCAGCTTTTGGCTTATTCCCTGGTCGCGTTACTTACGTCATTGACCAACAGGGAGTTGTGCAATACGTGTTTGATTCAATGTTTAACTTTAAAGGTCATGTTGAGGAAGCGCTGAAAACTTTGCAACAACTTGTGAAATAGGGGAATGGGCATTGGGCATTGGGCATTGGTTATTTCTCCCTCATCTCCCTAATCCCCCCATTCCCTATGCCCCATTCCCTATTTATTCAAGTGCGACTTTTCCGGCATGACAATGTTAGGATGGGCTGATTTGCCATTTTTGCCGTTGGTATGACCGTTACTATTGCGGGGATGGATAAGACCATAACCGCCGTGGTTGCGTTCGTAAAGCACGTTAATCTCTCCAGTTTCCGAATTGCGGAACATATAAAAGTCGTGTCCCACGAGTTGCAGTTGTTCTAAGGCTTCTGCAAGGGTCATTGGCGGCATGGAAAAATATTTTGTGCGAACGACTTCGTTGGGCAATTCGGGAGTGCGATCGCCAATTAAATCTGTGACTACCGATGCAACAACTACTTCTGTTGGTGGGGACTGAGTTTTCTTGTCTTGACGCCGTTCTTTGTATTTCCGCAGTTGACGGGCAATTTTATCTGCAACTAAGTCAATGCTGGCATACAGGCTTTCGCTGCTTTCCTCGGCACGGATAACACTACCATTAGCATAAATAGTTACTTCAGCCGCTTGTCTAGTACTAATTCGGGGATTACGGGCTACGCTAAGATGCACATCAACTTCATTTGTAATGCTCTGAAAGTGACTAACTGATTTTTCAATCTTTTGATGTACATACTCACGAATTGCATCGGTGATTTCAATATTTTTGCTATGGATGACAAGCTTCATGTAAACTCTCCCGCTGAATATTTGAATTTGTGAATTTGCTTTGTATGAAAAGAAGTTGCGGTAAGCTATATTACTCCCGCCAAAACAAATTGTGAACTATATTGTATGTACTGTCGGTAATCTGTCTCTAAGCCTGCTGCATCTGAGTTGTTGTCAAAAACACCCTTGATTTCCCTCCTCATCTCTGCGCTGATATCCAATTGGATATCCAGATAAAACTCTTGGGTGAGGAAATCTCAGTGGTAGCTCCCGTGACTACCTTCTCTTTTAAAGCAACGCTTACAGAACTGTTGATAGTTGCTCCTTCTGTGTTCGATTCAGGTTTGCTTGCTGTTGTTCAAGAATACAAATCTTTGTGGAAGTTTGATTGTGTTTGAAATGCAAACAATATGATTAGAGTCATCAGCCAGTACATACGTCTTTATTGTCTTGGCATGATGCTTATTGCAGAGAATTCCTCCTAAAACCTATTGAGGTTATCTTTTCAAGCTAGCACTTTGTGTTTTCTAATGCAGCTTCCCTTGACTTTCCTTTAAAATCCTTTGCAAAACTTAAGATTTTTTGACTCCAATCATATAACTTGAGATATATTTCGTTCCCAATAGAGTTGATTTTTGGCATGATTCATAGTATAGAACCACACAAAAACCGTTGTTTGCTGTATAACCAAGGGTTAATGCCTTACTTAGAAGCTCATGGATGGCAGCGATCGCTCGTCACTGAGCGCATCCATGACCCCAGTCTAGATGATGTATTAATTTTGCTAGAACATCCACCTGTCTACACTCTGGGGCAAGGAAGCAACTCAGATTTTCTCAAATTTGATATTAACCCTTCTCTACGAGACCCTTCTCTACGAGACGCTGCGCGTAGCTTGCTTCCACGAAGTGGTACGGCAAGCTCAGGGCATCGCGCTGCGCGAACGGCTTCTCTACGAGACGCTACGCGAACGCTCAGGGTAAAAAGTCAATATGATGTGCATAGAGTTGAACGAGGCGGCGAGGTGACTTACCATTGTCCCGGTCAACTGGTGGGGTATCCAATTTTAAATCTGCAACGTCATCGTAAAGACCTCCATTGGTACTTACGGCAACTCGAAGAAGTAATAATTCGCGTATTGGCAGTTTATGGGTTGCAGGGAGAAAGAATTCCGGGTTTTACTGGCGTTTGGTTACAAGGGCGAAAAGTTGCGGCTATTGGTATTAAAGTCAGCCGTTGGATTACCATGCACGGCTTTGCATTAAATGTTTGTCCTGACATGACAGGCTTTGAGCGCATTGTACCCTGCGGTATTTCTGATAAACCTGTAGGCAGTTTAGCCGAATTGATTCCAGCTATTACCTGTCAAGAAGTGCGCTTTTATGTAGCACAGTCTTTTGCGGAAGTCTTTGGAGTGGAATTAGTCGAGTCGCAGACTCCTAACTCCTAACTCCTAACTATCTAACGTTAAGGCGACTGAGGAAAATACGTAGGCGATCGCTTTGGGGATTGGTCAGAACTTCGTAAGCTGGGCCTTGTTCTGTGACAATACCTTTGTCTAAAAATATCACCTGATGGGCTACTTCTTTTGCAAATTGCATTTCATGGGTGACAACCACCATTGTCATCCCTTCTGATGCCAATTGTTGCATCACTTGCAAAACTTCGCCAACGAGTTCGGGATCTAGGGCGCTGGTGGGTTCGTCAAATAGCATGATTTGGGGATTCATACATAAGCTACGAGCGATCGCTGCTCGTTGCTTTTGTCCACCAGAAAGTTGTTCGGGATAAGCAGAGGCTTTGTCAAATAAGCCAACTTTATCTAAGTATAATCTCGCTAGTTGGGCGCTTTCTTTCGCTGTTTTACCCAAGACTTTCTGAGGGGCGAGTGTCATATTTTCCAGGACGCTGAGATGAGGAAACAGGTTGAATTGCTGGAAAACCATGCCTACTTGTGTTCGTAGTTGCCGTAGTTGGCTATAGTTGACACTGGGTCGGGATACGTTGATACCGTTGACTATCAAACGCCCGTTGTCAATGGCTTCTAGCCGATTAAAGCAGCGTAGTAGGGTACTTTTGCCACACCCGGAGGAACCGATAACTGCAACGACTTCTCCCCGGTTGATTTCGCCTGTGATTCCTTTGAGGACTTTGAGGGAATCAAAGTTTTTTTCGATATTGTCAAAAATAATCGCGGGGATGGTATTGTTCATTACTTATGTCAAGCTGTTCTACAGTTGATTGTAAGGTTTTTAATGTAGGCCGTGCAGCAGTCCTAAAAAACGCCTCAGAATGAATTCTAAGGCTAATAGCTAAAGCCTTCTAAAGAAGACTTAGTAAGGGTTTTAGTCTACTTCAGTAGACTTTAGCTATTAGCCAAGAAATTTATTTCTTGGCGGGAGATTGGACAGTTGCAAGATATAACTTGAACGAACCGCAGAGGCGCAGAGGGAAAGAGAAAATAATATGGCTAAATTTGATTTGGGGCGTTGGCTGCGCTGGTGGGTGGTTATAAGTTTTAGCTGTTTGTTACTGGCTGGCTGTGGGGTGAATCCTAGTGTGGGTAAAATGCGGGTTGCTACTGAACCGGCGTTTCCACCTTTTGAGTTTCAGGGAAAAGGTGGTGAGTTGCAGGGTTTTTCGATTGATTTGATGAATGCGATCGCTTCCTCTGCTAACTTTAAAGTGGATTTTCAAAGTCTGCCTTTTGATGGTATTATCCCAGCTTTGCGAGGCAAAACGGTAGATGCGGCGATTAGTTCGATCACGATTACCGAGGAGAGGGCGAAGACGATTTCTTTTTCCCGTCCTTATTTTAAGGCTGGGTTAGCGATCGCAATTCGCGCAGATAATCAAAATATTACTGGCTTTGACAGTCTCAAAAATAAAAAAATTGCGGTACAAATTGGCACAACTGGAGCTGCAAAGGCTAAGAGTATTCCTGGAGTGCAAATTCGCAGTTTTGATTCAGCGCCTTTAGCCCTGGAAGAATTGCTCAATGGTAATGTGGATGCGGTAATCAATGATGCACCAGTGACTTTATATGCTATTAATACCGGCAATCTTCAGGGAGTTAAAATAGTACAGCAATTGCTGACGGAGGAGTTTTACGGGATTGCTACAGCTAAAAATTCGCCGAATTTGGCATTAATAAACGATGGTTTGGATAGGGTACTGAAAAATGGCACTTATTCCCAAATTTATCGAAAATGGTTAAAAGTCGAGCCGCCATCATTACCAGTTAAATCACCATTTGAGAACCAGACTACCACTGGCACACCTAAAATATTGACCTCAATTGGCGTGATTTTGCAGGCTTTTCCAACTTTATTACAGGGAGCTTTAGTAACGTTGCAATTGACGATACTTTCTGTAGTGTTTGGTTTAATTGGCGGTTCCTTGATTGGTATTGTTCGCCTTTCTCATATTGCACCTGTGCGCTGGCTAGCGAGGGCGTATGTAGATTTTTTCCGGGGAACGCCTTTGTTGGTGCAAATTTTTATGATTTACTTTGGATTACCTGCAATTTTGCAAGAACTTGGTTTGACATTTACTTTTGATCGTTGGGTAGCTGGGGTAATTGCTTTAAGTTTGAATAGTGCCGCATACATTGCCGAAGTTGTTCGTGCTGGCATTCAATCAATTGAAACAGGACAAGCAGAAGCAGCACAGTCATTAGGTTTGAGTTCTGTGCAAACAATGAGTTATATAATTTTTCCCCAAGCTTTCCGGCGGATGATTCCACCTTTAGGTAATGAGTTTATCAGTTTGTTGAAAGATACAAGCTTAGTTGCGGTGATTGGTTTTGAAGAATTGTTTCGCAAAGGACAGCTAATTGTCGCCGATAACTATCGCGCTTTTGAAATTTACGCGGCTGTGGCGGTGGTTTATTTGTGTTTGACGCTACTTTCTTCACAAGCCTTTAGCCGCTTAGAAGTGTGGATGAATCCGGTGAAACGGCAGAGGAAGTACGATACCTAAGAATTTTTCAAAAACAATTTAGGATTACTATATAGCAATCCTAAATCATTCGTGAATCTGGATACCGAGAATTTTCACAAATCAGATATGATTGCTATATATAAATCAATACAGTTCAGTTAAGCATTTCTTTCTTCTCTTTTTTCTCTTGCTTTGCGTTCTTCTCTACGAGACGCTGCGCGAATGCGGTTCGTTAAAAAAATTGACTTTGACAAAGAGTTAGGTCTTAACTGAACCGTCTTGATATATAAATGTCTTCTCAGTCAAAAGTTAAATAATTGTAACTATTAATAGTATTTATACAAATTCAACCTACAAGTATGTATCTATCCCAATTAAAAATATTCCTTTGTTTGACATTCAATATCTGAAGACACTCGGCTTTGATTTAATTGAGGAGTCTACAGAACACCCCAAACATCTTGCTGAAGTTATATTTCGCTATCAACATCAAGTTGAGTTGGTAATCATTGGTGGAGGAGATGGGACTCTCAATGCCGCAGTAGATGCTTTAGTTGATACTCAGTTGCCTTTGGGAATCTTGCCTCTTGGAACTGCCAACGACCTAGTGAGAACTTTGGAAATCCCAAATTCTCTCAGCGAAGCTTGCAAAATTATTGCCAATGGAAATTTACACCGCATCGACTTGGGTTGGGTGAACGGCAAGCACTTTTTTAACGTTGCCAGTCTGGGATTGAGTGTAAAAATTACCGAACGACTTACCAAAGAAGTTAAACGCCGTTGGGGAATATTTGCTTATGCTGCCACTGCCTTGCAAGTGATTTGGGAAGCTAGACCTTTTACTGCGGAGATTGTGATTAATAGTGAATCAATTCGCGTGAAAACAGTGCAAATTGCTGTGGGTAACGGCCGCTATTACGGCGGTGGTATGGCAGTGGCTGAGGATGCCACAATAGATGATCAAAGGCTAGACCTTTATAGCTTGGAGCTTAAGCACTGGTGGCAAATTCTACTATTACTTCCGGCAATGCGACAAGGGCGACATATACATTGGCAGAGTGTACGTTCTCTTCAAGGTCAAGAAATAGAGGTGTATACTCACAAACCGCGTCCGATCAATACAGATGGTGAAATCACCACTTATACACCTGCTCATTTTCGGGTTATACCTAAAGCTATAGCTGTTTTAGTACCCCCAGAAATCAGGAGTTAGGAATTATGGCTCTCCCACGCTGCGGTCAGCTAAAGCTACATCTAGCCCAGTCTTTTTCAGGACTTTTGAAAATTTAGACAACGTAACTTAAATAAATGCTGGTATATCTCAACGAACTTAACCGCGATCGCTAGTTATATATAGCTTGGCTAATATTTTATCTGTTTATTTTAGGCAACACAGAGCCGGAATCATTGACAAGCTAAGTATATACGCAATACAATTATTCTTATAGAACCTAACGATAGAGTTAATTAAAAGAATTTGCCCATAGAATAAATACAAGCAATATTAAAGATAATTTGGATAAAACAAATGAACACCAAAATTATTGCTTTCTTGGGAATTATGGCAGCCTTTGCAAACTTAGGAAGTCAAGTGTATGGACAGTCACCAGCATCAAGCTTAAATCGAGGACAATACAGATTAACTGGTGATTCTCTAATTGGAATTGATCATAGAACAGCCCAAAATGACTTTAGAAGCTTTTTTGAGCAAACTAATCCCGCAAGCATCTCCAACAACAATAGAAGAAACAATAAAACTCCACTCAAAATCCGCTTTAACGAATCATTATCACTGCCAGACACCTCTGTTTTCTTAACACCGGCTGAGTCGGGGAATGAGAATGATGGATTGCAAGTGCAGTTAGATATAGAGAGACAATAATCAGGTATAAAGGTTAAGGCTGTAGTTCTGACCGTAGATGCCTGCTGATCAAAACAGCCGTTGTGTTAAGAAATATTCTCAACACAACGGCTGTTTTTGCGGCTCATCCTGTCTCCCCTACGAGAATAAAGTTTCGCACCTGACTAAATCCGCATTCCTGAGTCGATAATTCTGCAATCATTTTGCAGTAGAATTAATCGTCTAGATAGAGGAGGGCTTTGCGATGACTCGTGTCATTATTGTGCGCCACGGTCAAAGCGGTTATAACACCGAGCGGCGTATTCAAGGGCGCACTGATGCGTCAACATTAACCGAAAAAGGTCGTAACGATGCTAGTAAAGTAGGCAAAGCCCTCAGCAATATTTTATTTAATGGGATTTACAGCAGTCCATTGCAACGAGCCAAACACACAGCAGATATTATCCATAGTGAGTTAGCTACTCATCCTGGACAGTCTGCTGTAGTCCAAGTTTCTGATTTGCTGCTGGAAATTGACTTGCCTTTATGGGAAGCACTGCTAACTGCCCAAGTTAAGCAAAAATTTGCCGAAGACTACCGCACTTGGCACGAACGCCCCGACGAACTGCGGATGTTGCTTAATGATGCAGAAGGAACAAGAGAACATTTTCCCGTTCTTGCTTTATACGAACAAGCACGGCAGTTTTGGCAAGAAATTTTGTCTTACCATCAAGGCGAAACTATTCTGATAGTGGGACATAACGGAATTAATCGCGCCCTGATTAGCACAGCGCTATCCATTCCTCCAAGTCGCTACCATTCAATACAGCAATCTAACTGTGGCATCACCGTACTAAATTTTGCTGGAGGATTGGGCGAATCAGTCCAACTAGAATCCTTAAATCAGACGCAACACACCGGAGAGATTCTACCCTCATTGCGACCTGATCATCAAGGAATACGGTTGTTACTGGTGCGTCATGGGGAAACTGACTGGAATCGCCAAACTAGGTTTCAAGGGCAAATTGATGTTCCCCTCAACGACAACGGTAGACAACAGTCGCAAAAAGCAGGCGAATTTCTTCAACAGGTAGCGATCGATTTTGCTGTAAGTAGCTCAATGTTGCGCCCTAAAGAAACAGCAGAGATTATCTTAAAACAACATCCTAATGTAAAGTTAGAATTGCAAGATGGTTTAAGAGAAATCAGCCACGGACTCTGGGAAGGAAAATTAGAAACAGAGATAGAGCAAGAGTTTCCGGGAGAATTGCAGCGCTGGCGGCTAGTACCAGCCCAAGTTCAAATGCCTGAAGGGGAAAATTTGCAACAAGTTTGGGAGCGCAGCGTTGCAGCTTGGCAATCAATTGTACAATCAGCATCAACGAATCAATTCAAAACTCTTTTAGTAGTAGCTCATGACGCTACTAACAAAACATTGCTTTGTCACATTCTGGGTTTATCGCTGGAAAATTTCTGGAATTTTCGCCAGGGTAATGGCGCAGTCAGTGTTATCGATTATCCTTCTGGAATCGATGGTTTACCAGTATTGCAAGCGATGAACATCACCACTCACTTGGGTGGAGGGGTACTAGATAAAACAGCAGCAGGAGCATTGTAATAGAGTTAGGAGTGACGAGAGACGCGATTAATCGCGTCTGTACAGGAGTTAAAAGTTAGGAGTTAGGAATAAAGTTAGTACAACATGGTGCGTTACGGCTTTACCCTAACGCACCCTACTTTAGATTTACTCATAACTAAAAACTTTTATGATTGAACTGCTGCAACAAGTACGGGTGATTGACCCAGTTTCGGAAATTGACGGACTCTTTGATGTCGTGATTGCTGATGGTTATATCGAAGTAGTGGCTTCGCGCATTTCTGATATCAGTTCCGATACTCAAATCAGAGATTGTCAGGGATTAGTTCTCGGCCCTGGGTTAGTAGATTTGTACAGCCACTCTGGGGAACCTGGCTTTGAAGAACGGGAAACCCTCTTGTCTCTTTTACAAGCTGCTGCTGCTGGCGGCTTTACCAGAATTAACATTTTACCCGATACATCCCCAGTTATTGATAACCCTGCCCTTGTGGCACAGTTGCAAAATAGGAGACAAGGAGGACAAGGAGGCAATTTTTCTCCCTTGTCTCCCCCCTCTCCCCCCTCTCCCTTATCTCCCCCTCTCTCCCTGCTTTATATCTGGGGTGCTATCACTCTAGATGTTGCTGGGAAGCAAATGACGGAATTGGCAGATTTAGCGTCGGCTGGAGTTGTTGGTTTTACGGATGGTAAGCCTTTAGAAAATTTGGCGCTGGTGCGGGGAGTGTTAGAGTATCTTCAGCCGTTGGGTAAACCAGTAGCTTTTTGGCCTAGCGATCGCCAATTAACAGCAAATGGTGTAATGAGAGAAGGGTCAGATGCTCTCCGTTTTGGTTTACCCCCAATCCCCGCCAGCGCGGAAACTACTGCGATCGCAGCTTTGTTAGAATTGGTTGCAACCATAGGCACACCAGTCCATATCATGCGTGTTTCCACATCTCGCAGCGTGGAATTAATCGCCTCAGCCAAGGCTGCTGGTTTACCTATCACCGCCAGCACCACCTGGATGCACCTTTTACTTGATACAAAAGCAGTTAAGAGTTATCACACCAGCTTGCATTTAGACCCGCCTTTAGGTAATTCTGGTGATGTGGCGGCGTTGCGTGCGGGGGTACGTGCGGGTGTGATCGATGCGATCGCTATTGACCACACACCCTACAGCTACGAAGAAAAAGTCCAAGCTTTTGCCGAAGCACCAGCCGGCGCAATTGGTTTAGAGTTAGCATTACCTTTACTGTGGCAATATCTCGTTGAAACTGGAGAATTTACAGCTTTAGAATTATGGCGGGCATTGAGTAGCAGTCCCGCCGAGTGTTTGGGGCAAAAAGTCAGTGCGATCGTACCTGATCAACCAGCAGAACTTACTTTATTTGATCCCCAGCAAACCTGGAAAGTCGAACGAAAAAGTCTTTATACACTTTCACAAAATACAGCTTGGTTAGGACAACAATTAAAAGGTCGTGTTGTGCAAACCTGGTGTTGAAAAATGCAAAAAACTCCGAGATTCATGACTTTATATAGAGGTATCAAGGCATTGGTATCTCAAACTTATATAGCCTTACTTACAGCCGTTTTCATGTATTTAGAACCACATCTGTCGTAAGGGCACAGAAAAAGCTCATTGGTGTCAACTTAAGCTAGAAATCGCTTGTTGACTTCCAGTCCCGCCCAGAAATAAATTTCTTTGGCTTTTAGCTAAAGTCTACTTCAGTAGACTAAAGACTTTTCGGATTATTTAGTCATCTAAAGATTGACTTGAGCTATTAGCCAAGGAACTTCAGTTCCTTGCGGGACATGGCTTTTACGTTAAGTTGACACGT